>CANBTT010000028.1 GCA_947372465.1 Burkholderiales bacterium
CATATCGGGTTTGTCCTAGGCGAATGTCAGCAATCACAATAGAACAATGCGCTAGAAGAGTCATTGAACGTACAACCTTGAAGGGGCATGATGGGCGCTAGACATTTATCATCGCATTTGATCGCATTCGCCTTGTGCCTGCTGGCTCAAGGCAGCCTGGCTCAAACCAATCCCTGGCCCAGTAAACCCATCAAGTTGTTGGTGGGCAGCCCAGCGGGCTCTGGCACCGATGCGGTGAGCCGGCTCGTGGCCACAAAAGTCAGTGAAGCCTTGGGGCAAGTCTTTGTGGTTGAGAACAAGGCCGGGGCTGGTGGGCAAATTGCAGCTGAGCTCACCTCCAAGGCGCCACCCGATGGCTACACCCTGATCTCGATCTCTAGCGCACACGCCTCTCAAGCTGCGACCCTCAAGTCCCTGCCCTACGATCCCGTTGAGGGGCTGACTTGGATCTCCACTGTGGGCGTCTATCCCTTTTTGCTTGCGGTCAGTCAAGACTCTGGTATTCAAAGCGTTGCCGATCTGATCAAGAAAGCCAAAACCAACCCAGGCAGTGTGAGCTACACCAGTTCAGGCGTTGGCAGCGCGCTGCACTTGATGGGCGAGTTGCTGGCAGCCCAATCCGATACTCAAATGACGCACATCCCCTTTCCAGCGGGAGGCGGCTTTGGATACACCGACATCCTGGCAGGACGCATCGACATGATGATCAATGTGCCGGGCTTGATCGTCCCCTATGTAAGAGCCAACAAGCTCAGGGCCATTGCGGTCACATCGCCTGACCGGTACGAAACCCTTCCCAATGTTCCGACCCTGTCAGAAACCATTCCTGGCCTAGAAGTCATCTCTTGGTTGGGTTATGCCTCTCCCCCAGGAACGCCCACAGATATCGTTAAAAAAATCAATGCAGCGATTCGCACCGCTTTGTCCAACAAAGAGTTGCAAGCACAGATGCAAAAGGCCGGCGTTCGCCCTCAAGCCAACTCACCCGAGGAGTTTCACGCCTTGGTAGAGAAAGGCATCGTCAAATACAAGGCCATTGCACAGTCTAGAAAAATTGAAATTCAGCCCTGAAGAATCTCTGGCCGGTTTATGCACCTACAGGGGAGCCCAGCCATTTTTGCGATCAGGGTTCGAGGGTGCAGACCGCCCACAAAAGGGCTTGCTAGGGCGCAGACAAAGCCTCTTACAAGGGAGCATGAGCTTTCCAATTGGGCCCTTCTCGTCCTCTTTGCTCCAGACCACAAGACCTTCTCTGTTGACATCACATCAAGGGGCCCATGCTGCACGTGCGTGATCAAAGGAAGACTTCTCTATCACAACAAAGAGGCTTTTCCAATCCCTACTCTCCACTAAGGATTATTGGGCGATTTGTAAGCCCAGCAGAGGCAATGCTTTGGATAATTGTGGGCGATACTTATCCAAACACTTCATTTGAGAAAATATAAAAATGGCCCGCGTTAATTACGTTGATGAATCCTCCCACCCCGAATTGATCGAAGAGATCAAAGCCGTTCGCGCCCAAAGACGCGGCAAGCTCATTCCGGTTTACGGGCTGCTCTTGAACAGCCCTGAATTGGCGCTTTCTTGGATGCAGTTTTTGAACGCTGTCAGATGGAAAATCAAATTAAGCGCTCGACTGCGGGAAATGGTCATTTTGAGAGTGGCCCTGCACAACAAGTCTGAATACGTCATCGATGTTCACCGAAAAAACTTTACTGAATCTGATGGCCTGAGCCATGATGAATGCGACGCACTGCTGAAAAAAAAGCTTCCTCAAAGCAGCTTCAGCCTTGAGGAACTCAGTGTCATCGCCTATGTGGACCAATTGACCCTCAAAGCAAACGTGGACGATGAGGTCTTTGCTGGCGTCAAGGCACATCTCTCCGACAGACAGTTGGTTGAGTTGAGCGTCCTGATTGGCGCCTACAACATGCACACACGTGTCATGAGCGCCCTACGAATTGATGCAGAGAAATAAGACGCCATGACACAACCGCATATTGTCATCGAAGACGATGTCTTCACCCGCGTCTTGGACGTTGTATTGAACCCAGAGTGCACACAGGAGAGAAAGAGCGCATTCGCTGATTTTTTTGCCCACGACATGCCCGACTTTCTGCAATGGGCACAAACGCAAAAAAACCAAACCAAGCATCTCAAAGATTGCACCGTCACGTTTGTTCGATCTCAAGAGGAACTCCTGGCTGAGCTGCCCCGCGCGCACGCGGCCATTGTGGAGTCCTTTCATCTTGGGGCAAAAGACTTGGAGCGTGCCCCTCATTTAAAGGCCGTGCAAAAGTATGGATTTCTGACCAAAAACATTGACATCGCCAGCTGTGCCAGCAAAGGCATTGAAGTCTTGCGCGTGCGACGCAGAGCCAACATTGCCTGCGCTGAGCAAGCCATGATGATGATTTTGGCCTTGGCCAAGCGCCTGAGTGAAGTCAACAAGTTGACCTCCACGCAACGTCTGATTCAAGGAGGGTTTCACCCCAAACCCTTCGACCGAAAGCACACCCCAAGCTCCAATTGGGCTCGCATTCCTAACATTCAAACACTCTACGGCAAAAACATTGGCATCATCGGGATGGGTGAAATCGGCCAAGAAATTGCAAAAAGAGCCTTGTCTTTTGAAATGAATGTCCTCTACACACAAAGGAGTCAACTCAGCTCAGAGCTTGAAGAGGCTTTGAGCGCCAAGTATTTGGGATTGAACGAGCTCTTGGCTCAAAGTGACTGGGTCATTGCGCAGCTGCCTGCAAGTCCTGAGACCCATCATTTGCTGAACGCTCAAAACTTAAAGCACTTGAAAAAGGGTGCCGGCATCATCAATGTGTCTAGAGCACAATGCATGGAGCGACAAGCCATTTTGGACTTGCTTGAAAGTGGTCAACTGGGCGGCTTTGCACTCGACACCTTGTGGCAAGAACCAGGTGAGGACGACGATGAGCTGCTGTCTTACCCCAATGTGATCTTGACCCCTCACTTGGCGGGCAGCCCGAGATGGAACGGCATTGCTGATTTTGAAGAGATGATTCATGATCTTGACAAAGCAATGTCCAATTAACACACCAACCACTTAACACTTAACACTGCACTTATATGCGCTTACTTTCTCGCCTCTTGCAGGCTCAGTCATGTGTCTCTTTGATGGTCTTGCTGACTGGGATCGGTCCGAGTTGGGCTGAGGAGATCTGGCCCACTCATCCCATTAAACTGGTGGTTCCCTTTCAAGCGGGCAGCTCCACCGACGTGGCCGCCCGAGTGATTGCATCAAAAATGTCGACCACATTGGGTCAAACGATCGTGATTGAAAACAAAATTGGCGCAAGTGGCTTCATTGGTGCGGAGTTTGTTTCAAAAGCCCCCAATGACGGCTATACCATTCTTTGGGGGACCACATCGACTCAAATCGTCGGCCCCATCATCAACGGCAACACCGCCTACGATCCAATCAAGGATTTCGCACCTGTTGGGCTGATTGCGTTTTCACCTTACATCTTGGTCACCTCGTCCAAGAACAACATCAAGACGCTCAAGGACTTGATTGACACGGCCAAGAGCAAACCCAAGGATGTGACGTATGCCTCTGCCGGCAACACAAGTGTGGGCAACTTATCGGCCCAACTCTTGTCCCAAACCGCCAAAATAAGTCTCAGTCACATTCCCTACAAGAGCTCTGCTCAGTCGGTCACAGACACGATGACGGGCATCGTGAGCATGCAGTTCTCCTCCATCTCTCCCGTCTTGACCCACTTGAAAACGGGTTCATTAAGAGCATTGGCGATCACCTCAAAATCCAGAATTTCAATTTTCCCCGATCTCCCAACCGTGAGTGAATCGGGCTACCCGGGTTACGAGGCACTGCTTTGGATGGGGCTCTTCACCCCTCATGGGGTGAACAACGCTGTGCTTGAGAAAATCACCACTGCACTCAAAACCACCCTGAACGACCCCGAGGTTCAAAAAAACCTTCAATCTCAAGGCTTGCAGCCCTCCAGCATCTTCAAAGAGGAGCTCGCTGCGTTCGTCAAGTCTGAAATCGGCAAATGGTCACAAGTCATCAAAGCGGCGGGCATTCAAGGCGATTAAGACCAGCGGTTCAAGACTTGCTCAACCTTTATTTCTTTGTAGAGTCAATAATACTCGTACTCCACCTGCAGACGAAGGGTTGCGCTCGGTGTTGTGTCCGTTGTGCCTTTTAGATAAGCGGCATTCCATTTCACAGCTTGCTTTTGAGCGAGCGTGAGCTTACCAAAAACAGCTGGACCTATTTTTTGTTCCTGAAGACCCGTCGTGCTCCAGTGTTTGTATTGCCCGAAGTTTCCAAAGGCCTGAGCGCCCCATTGAAAGCTTGGAGACTGTTTGTACTTGATTTGAGCTTGGTAATGCAACTCGGTCTGAAAGGGCTGGCTGGCTTGAACATGCTTTTGTACAAGGAGGTTGAGGTTGTACTGAACACGGCCAAAGTCTTTTTGAATGAGAGGTCCGTAGCTCACCTCGAACCCTTCACTGCGCTCAACGGGTCGCTCAATTTCGAGCAAGAAACCAATCAAAGCGAATGCATCCGTGTTGGTCAGCTGAAACTTGTTCTCCCACTCCCAGGCATCAAAGACTTGAGACTCGTTGGCTGAGCGTTTGTACTTGGCATACACCTCAGAAAACCATTGTTTTGTAAAACCATAACCCAAACCCAACGAGTGCGCTGCCTCTGAGCTGCCGTCTTTGTGGCGCTCTACGCCTGACTTGAAGTCAAACTCCTTTTCACCCGCATCGACTTTTGGCATGATGACATAGTCGTTGGCATCGGCTTGGCTCAACAATGGCAGACCACTCAAACTGAGGGCCAACAAACATGCTTTGGTATTTCTCATCCATCAACTCCTGTTCTAGGAAATGATTATAGATGAGAATAATTCTCATTTAGATTCAGTCGAAAAATAAACAAAATTCATCTAAAAAAGAATTAAAAAGTATTCAATAAGCCACAATCAATGAAACAGATTAAACTTTTGAAAGTACTTTCTCGCCATTGCAACGACTTGCCCATCGCTTGGGTGGTCGCATTTGATGGAGTCCACAATATTGTGTGACACCGCGTGCGAGTGCAATTTGCACCACTCCTGAAACTCCCCCCTCGCAGAGCTGGGCCCCGTGAGCAAGGTGTGCTGCACATCGGCCAAGGCGCTCGCAACATTGTCAAAAAAAGCATTCATGTCCTGAGATTTGCCTTGGTGGTGGTGGTGAGAGCGTGACTTGATCAATTCTTTTTCCATGTGCTCTTTGTCAAACACCAATACATGGGCCTCATGGTGATCGATCCAAACGACAGCGTGGTGCTTGTTCATAAAACCTCCAAAAATATTTAACAAACCAATTCTTCTTTGGATTTGGCCGTGCCAAGCACCGCCCTCACCTTTTCATGGTCTTCGAGTGCGCCGTGAACGATGAGAAGAAATTTATCGGCCTTGATGTCCATCTCGTACTTCAGCACCTCGTCTTCAGGCACACCTATTTGCGTCAAGGCCGCTCCCAGCGCTGAAAGACCGCCAACGACCACGGCGCCCTCAAGGGCCGAGATCAACACACTCACAAAGGGGCCCGCCATGGCAATCAGTCCAAAACCAGGCAGATAAAAAACCGCCGGCAAAAACAGCAGCCCCCAAAGCCCCCCCCAAAAGGCACCCGTTGTGCCCCAGAGCTTGATTTTGTCGCTCGCCGTGTAAAACCCTACAGGGTGCTCCTCGCAGTGGTAACCTTTGCCAATGATGGAGAGCTTCTTGATATCAAACCCATTCCTGCTCAGCAACTTGGTTGCATTCTCGGCTTCAATGTGGGTATTGAAGACATAGGGCGGCAGAGTCATGGCGTCTTGTTGCATAGGATTGAACATGTGTGTAAGGCGATGTGAATGGTGCTCGTCTTCAACCGATGACCACAAGCTTATCGATCACATTGGAGACGCCCAAATTGCTCCAAGCGGCATGATTGACCAAAGAGCGTTCGTTCCAACTGTGCACGGTCCCAGACAAAGTCACTTCACCATCTTTGATCGCCACACTGATGTTTTTGGCCTCTGACTGCGCACGCCTGTTCAAGGCTTGAACAATATCGGTCTTCACCACGGAGTTTGCCAATTCGTGTTTGATGGCGATTTGATCGCTCACACCCGTCACCCCAAGCAAATGTGAGATCGCAGTCGTCAAGATCAGCTTTTGATAGTTCCACTTCACATGCCCACTCAGCGTGACCCAGCCGTCTTCGACTTTGACGTGAACGTGCTCTTTAGAGACCAGCGTAGACCACGCAATGATGTTGTCAATGGCATGCGCGATATCGCTATCGATGCGCTTGGACAAACTCGGCAAACGCACCTCGATCTCCATGGCAATGCCTTTGACCCCACCCACGCGTTGAGTCGCTTTTTCAGCATGCATTTTTTCAAAATAATTCTCTACGTGCCCAAAAAGGGAAACAATGCCCTCATTGACCGTCACGCCAATGTGGGTTGCGTTGACCGATGGCTCAAATTTCAATTCCGCTTCGACGTCGTGCTGCAATTGTGAGTCTGATTTCATAAAGTCTTTCCTTGTTGTTTGAGGTCAACTTTAGTCCTGTCAAAGCAATTGTGGTTGACATTAGTCAAGTCAAGCCCAGCTTGTTAAAAACTCTCTAAAATCATCTGGCCGCACCCGAGTGAAAAAACGCTATCACCCTCGAATCAGCCCATCATTTTGTACAGCGCTTTGTCTTTTTGCTTGGTTTTTAGCGCTAAGAAAAGCTTTGGAATGAAAAGAAAAAAGATGCGATGAAGGAAGCCCTAGACCCTTTTTATTGAATAAATATGATTTAAATCAGTGACTTCGGTAAAAAATCCCCTAGGATGAATGCCTCAACTTGTAACGCCCACATCGGCCCATGGCGTTGAGCCACAACACGCTAGCCGGTCACAAACAAACAAAGCCCATGGAACAATCCATCAAAGTAACAAGCCCTCAACTCAATGCGACCGAGGTCGAATTTTGCACCCTTGATATTGTGGGCATGACCTGTGCATCCTGTGTCAGTCACGTCGAGAAAGCCATCAACAAGGTGCCAGGCGTTCAAGCGGCAAGCGTCAACTTGGCCACAGAGCAAGCGAAAATTCGTTTTCTTCGCCAAGACACACAATCCATCGAAAACATCATTCAAGCCATCGACCACTCAGGCTATACAGCCACCTTGAGCCGCCCCTTGGGTTCCTCACCTGTGGAGCGAGAAATAGACTTTTGGGGACCCAGCGGGCTCTCTCGGGTTTTGGTGGGCTTCTTTCTATCGGCTCCACTCGTCGCACCCATGCTCTTCATGCCCTTTGGCGTGCATTTGAGCATCGATCCCTTTGCGCAATTGGCACTTGCACTGCCCGTCCAATTGTGGCTTGGATCGCGCTTTTATGTGGGGGCCTACAAAGCACTCAAAAATGGATCTGGCAACATGGACTTGCTGGTTTGCCTGGGGACCACTTCAGCATTCGGTTTGAGCCTGTATCTCATGGCAAGCGCACATGCGCATGAACTTTACTTTGAGAGCTCCAGCGTGGTCATCAGCATGGTCTTGTTGGGCAAATGGCTCGAGGTCAATGCAAAACACAAAACAAGTGGCGCCATACGGGCGTTGCAAAAACTTTGGCCCGAATCGGCTCACGTGATCGATCAGCACCAGAAAACGCATGAAATCAATTTAGAACACATCTTGCCAGGGGACCTTGTCAAAGTATTTCCCAGCGAAAGAATCCCCGTTGATGGCATTGTCGTGCAAGGGTTTAGTTGGGTGGATGAGTCCCTCCTTACAGGTGAAAGCAGTCCAGTGGAGAAAGGCGTCGAGCAAAAAGTGATGGGTGGCGCAATCAATGGAGACGGCCTATTGATCGTCAAAGCACAAGCCATTGGACTCGAGAGCACACTCTCAAAGATGATCCAATTGGTTGAAAGCGCTCAAATGCAAAAGGCCCCTATCCAAAAGTTGGTGGATCAAATCAGTGCGGTTTTTGTCCCGCTTGTAGTGGTGATCTCCATGGTGACTTTGCTTGGCAACTATTACTATTTGAACTCGTTTTCAGAGGCCTTGCTCAGAGCAGTCTCGGTGTTGGTCATTGCCTGCCCTTGTGCACTCGGCTTGGCAACACCTGCAGCCATCATGGCGGGCACAGGGGTGGCTGCAAAATTTGGCATTTTGATTCGAGCTTCTGAAGTTTTGGAGTTGGCGCATCGCATCCAAGTCATCGCTTTTGACAAAACGGGCACGCTCACAAAGGGCATGCCCACATTGCTTGAAAGCATCGATGTGAACAATTTGCAATCGATCCATGGCATTGATCCTATTTCACTCGCCATGGGCCTTCAAGCCGGCAGCGAACACCCTTTGGCCAAAGCGGTGCTTGAACATGGACAAAAGCACGCCATTGGCCCCACAGCTTTCACAAAGATCACCAATCTACCTGGCATAGGCATAGAGGGGCAAGCAACACTTGCATCCATGGGAGCCGTTAAAGTGAAGATTCAAAGCCTGAGCTCTTTGGACTCTGAGCCCTTTTTCAAAGAGTTGCTCTCAAAGGTTGATTCACAACTGCACAAGGGACAAACCATCTCGGTTATGGTCCTAGAAACTGCCAACAGCGCCTTGACACCCATCTCGATCTTGGTCTTTGGCGATGAGGTCAAAAGCGAGGCCAAAGGCGTCATTTCGCGCCTTAAACACATGGGCATTGAAACGGTCATGCTCTCTGGCGACAACACCTCTAGTGCCAATGCTGTGGGGGGGAGCATCGGCATGGATCACATCTACGCTCAAATCTTGCCAGAAGAAAAAAGCCACTGGATTGAGCGATTGAAAATGGATGGCCTTAACAACAAACGAATTGTTGCAATGGTGGGAGACGGCGTGAACGACGCACCCTCTCTCGTTCAAGCCGATGTGGGCATTGCGATGGGGACGGGTACCACTGTGGCCATGCAAGCGGCAAGTGTGACACTCATGCGAGGCGATCTCAATTTGGTTTTCGCAGCCATTGACATCTCCAAAAGGACTTGGAACAAAATACGACAAAATTTATTTTGGGCCTTTGTTTTCAACACGGTTGGCATTCCGCTGGCCGCCTTGGGTCTGCTCTCACCCATGGTGGCTGGCAGCGCAATGGCACTCTCAAGCTTCTTTGTTCTGAGCAATGCCCTTTTGCTGAACAACTGGCACCCCCTGCAAGACGCCAAAAATCAGTTGCCTGGATTGAGCAAGAAGGGACTTGTCAAGAACTTTTGACCGTCTTATTTCGTGCCGAAAATTCTGTCACCCGCATCCCCAAGACCGGGAACGATATAGGCATGATCATTCAATTGTCGATCAATGGACGCGGTGTAAATGGCAACATCGGGATAAATTTGGTGCACGGCGCTGATGCCTTCAGGACAACTCACCAAGCAAACAAATTTGATCGACTTGGGCTTGAATTCTTTGATCCGCTCAATGGCAGCCACTGCAGTGTGACCGGTTGCAAGCATTGGGTCAATGACAATCACATCGCGTTGATTCATGTTTTGTGGCATCTTGCAATAGTATTCAACCGCAACCAAGGTTTTAGGGTCTCGGTACAAACCAATGTGCCCGACCCTCGCACCTGGAATCACGCTGAGCATGCCCTCTAAAATACCATTGCCAGCTCGTAAAATGCTCACAAAGACCAGTTTTTTACCATCAATGACGCGGCTTTTCATGCGCTCAAGAGGCGTTTCAATTTCGATTTCCTGCATGGCCATGTCGTGTGTCACCTCATAAGCCATGAGCATCGAGACCTCATTCATCAAGCGCCGAAAAGAAGAGGTGGAGGTTTCCTTGTTTCGCATCAAGGTCAACTTGTGTTGAACCAAAGGGTGATGGATGACAAATACATTTTGATGGGCGCTTGCGTTCATTTTAAATTCCTAATTAAAAAACTGTTCCGTCGGATTGAATCAAAATGGGTGGTGCGCCGTCTCGCAACTTAGAGGCCAAAGATCGACCGGCGGCCCATGTTCCACCCTCAAGCACACAGGCCAAAGGCATCTGTGCCTCAGACCGCTGCAACAAATCCCGAACCCGAGGGGCCAACTCATCCAATAAAGCGACGGTCAAAGCACGCCACTCAACAATCAACTCATGACTCGGATGGTGCCATGCCGTTTGAGTCGATTCATTTTTAAATGCAATGACCCCACTGTCTAAAAACAAGCCCCCATTTCTATACTCGGGCAAGCCCGTCAGCTCGTGCAAGCCCATCACAGGCACACCACTCCACATGAAGGGCTCTAGCAAGGAGTAGGTGAGCCATTGGGAAAGCTTGTGAAAGGGCATCCATCCAGAAGACAGCTCTCTTGACGAGCCAAGACCAGGGTGAGGCCAGCAGTCTCCCAGTGCAACGCCTTGAAGAGTTTGCCCAGAAGGCCAAATGGGCGACAGGGTTTCCAAGATCAGAGATAAAAGCTGATGGGCACTCACATGGGTCCATCTTTTACTCGCGTGTTCAAACAGTTGACCTGGCCGACCCTCTTTGCCAAAAATTTCAGGGTGCATCTCTAACGCATGCCCCAAGCGCCTCAGTAAATCGGCGCGCCCATCCAAGCCCACCAATGGATTGGTCTGACTGGCTTGAAAAATCTTGGCCAATTGATCTGCAGTGACGCTCTTCAAGGCTTTTGCATCGCACTGGCGTTTGGAGCCGTCTTGGCTAGAAAATTCACCGTTCATGAATGCGTTGAAACTTGCAACCCCCAAGCCCTCTGAGCGGGTGAAGGTCTGCCCGGTTTCTTTTTCCAAGTACTTCCACTGTGCACCTGCACCCGCATCTAGCAACACACTGACAATGACCAGGTCAATCAAGGCGATGGGGTTGTTGGCTTCTTCATTGAGCCACTGCCTTCGGTCAACCCCCCCAGCTTCAAAATGCCGCCAGCGGCTATGAAAGGGAATATCAAGATCAGGGTAACGCTCTTTGGTGATCTGTGCGACCAACTCGGCGCAGGCGCCTATCTTTTCATCTGCAAGCCAAAAATGGGTCGAACGCCCCTGTCTTGCGCGAGTCAAGAAATGCTTGGCCCTCGCTCTGATGGTGCTGGTTTGAAAGAGATCTTGAAGTTCATTCATCCAGTGTGCGTCCCTTGGCTTTGCCCAACTCCTGCGCATCGGGCACGGCATTTGGCGTGAAGTAGCCAGCGGCCATTTTTGCATCCATCTCAACTTGGGCATCCAAAGGAATCAATTCTGTTGGAATATTGATGCGCTCGAGCACCTCAATGCCGGACTCCACGATGGCATCGTATTTCATGTTGCTCATGCTGACCAAGCGGTGAATTTTTTGTACGCCAAGCCAATGGAGCACATCGGGCATGAGTTGCTGAAAACGCATGTCTTGGACACCCGCAACGCATTCCGTCCTGGCGAAATAATTCAAAGCCGTGTCCCCTCCGACTTGGCGCTTGCGTGCGTTGTAGACCAAAAACTTTGTCACTTCTCCAAGGGCTCGGCCCTCCTTGCGGTAATAAGCACACAAGCCCACCCCACCCCTTTGAGCACCCAAAATGCACTCCTCGATTGCATGCGTCAGGTAGGGTCGGCAAGTGCAAATATCACTGCCAAACACGTCTGAGCCGTTGCACTCATCGTGAACGCGAGCGGTCAACTCAATGGCTGGATTGGCCAGATCTTTGCTGTCTCCAAAAATATAGACTGTCAAGCCTCCAATGGGTGGCAAAAAAACCTCCAAGTCACTGCGCGTGACAAGCTCTGGATACATGCCACCTGTTTCTTCAAACAGCACTCGCCTCAACTCCGACTCGCTGCACCCAAAGCGCTTGGCCACCTCGGGTAAGTACCAAACGGGTTCAACCGCCACCTTGGTGACCAAGGCTGAGCCATTGTCCAAGAGGAACTTACCATCGGCCTTCAAACGCCCCATTTTTACGGCCTCCATCACCTCGGGCAAAAAGATATGGGCCTTGGTCACGGCAATGGTGGGTTTGATATCCACCCCAGCCAACAACTGCTCCTTGAAATTCAATTCAATCTCAGCTCCCCACGGATCAAGGGAAGCAATTTTTTTGGGGTCGCTCCAACTCGGATAGGGCCCGATGCGGTCTGTCGGTGAGGTGTTGGTCAAGTCCGCCTTGTGGTCTTTGTCCAAGGCCCCAGAGGCGACCGCCAAAGCACGGTAAATACTGTAACTGCCACTATGTGTGCCAATCACATTTCGATTGTTTCTGCTCGTGGTCGTGCCCACGATGGGGCCGCGCGCTTGCGCACTGGCGGCACCCCACTCAATCGAGCTGGCCCCGTCTCCGCCCGAATGAGATGTGAGCCTGATGTGGCTCGCGCTCTTTGATGTCGGCTCTGAAGGAATGGACATGTTTTCTTTCTTGATCTGCTAAAAACCCATCCTATTGCGCATCGAGTCGTGCCACAATTGGCAAATTCTTCACGAGCATTGCAAAAAAGCGAATGCTCAGCCCTCTCTGAAAGGTGCCGCTCAATGAACACCATCGCATCCAAGCATCAACTTATCCGAAAACTCGATCTGGGTTCACTCGATCTTTTTGTACAAATTTGCCAATCCGGAAGTCTTGCTGCCGTATCTGCGAATGCACATTTGGCCATCTCTTCGATCAGCAAACGGATCAAGGAACTCGAAACTTTGTTGGCCACACCCCTGCTGATTCGAAAAGCTCGCGGTGTCGAGCCCACCGAGGCCGGACTTTGTTTGCTCAAACATGCCAAGACGGTCGTCTTGTCGGTCGAACAACTTCGCGTGGACTTGCAAGACTTTTCTCTGGGACGCAATGAATATGTCAGGATTTTTGCAAGCGCCTCAGTGGTTGAGCAATACTTGGCAAGTGAAATAGCAGAGTTTGCCAAGAGGTTTCCAGACATCTCCATCGATTTGGCTCAACTCTCAAGCCGCGAAGTCATTCAAGCCGTTCGCGACGATCAGGCCGACATCGGGATATGCGATGTGAATGAAAAAACGCTGGGCCTAGATTTCAAAACTTACCGCACCGATGCCTTGATGTTGATCACCCCGTTCAAACACCCACTTGCAAAAAAACGAACGATTGCATTCATCGACACCTTGAATTATGAATACATAGGCATCCAAGGCAGCAGCATGGTTCAGCAACTTTTAGAAAATTCGGCCAAAGAACATGGTCTGGTGCTGCGTCAAAGAATCAAAGTCTCCAGCCTCAGTGCACTGTGCCGCATGGTGGAGTCTGGCCTTGGCATTGGGGTGATTCCAAGTGGGGCCATGCACCTGATTGCCAAGAGTGGGAGCTATAAAAGTGTGCGACTCACCGACCCTTGGGCAAGAAGAGAATTGATGCTGTTTTCAAAATCGTTTGCTTCTTTGTCTTTTGGCGCAAAGACGTTTACCAATCACCTCATTGCCTAAAAATTCAAGCCACTGCAAAACGACTACTTACCCTTTTTCAGTCGCTCACGCTCCGCTTCATAGTCTTGGTAGCTTGGCAACGGTGGGGGCAAGTCAGATTGACCTGCATCCTTGATTTTCTCATGCGATCTCACGCCCTCATAGATCGACGCTTGGGTGACGATGCCACAGGCCTGAAGCGCCAATAAAATTGACACGCTCGAGATTTTTTTTAACGCCCCAAGCGCACGGCTTTGGAGGGCGAGCATCTGAACTGAGTCGATCGACACGGCAAAAGAAAGATCAGGCAATAGGCGTGTCTTAATCGGCCGTGATCTTCTTGGCCTTGATCAACTGTGTCCATTTGGCAATATCGGCTCGCAACAAGGAAGCCAACTCCTCTGGCGTGGAGCCCACCGGCTCTGCACCCGATTGCACCAATTTCGTGTTCACAGCCTCCAATTTAAGTGCCTTCTTGATGCCAGCACTCAAGCGCTCGATGTCGGCCTTGGAGGTGCCCGCCTTCACAAAAACCGCATACCAATTGTTGGTGTCCACGCCTGGAACGCCCATTTCTGCAAATGTTTTAACATCTGGCAATGTCACGCTTCGTTTGTTCGCCGCAATGCCTATGGGCTTCAATTTACCCGAATGAATGAGTCCAATCAAACCAGGAATGTCACCAAAAAATCCGTCCACATGCCCGGCCATCACATCGGTGATCGCGGGGGCTGCACCCTTGTAGGGCACATGCAAGAGCTTTGTTTTGGTTGAATCGGCCAATTGCTCCAAAGCCAAATGGGGCACACTGCCCGTGCCAGAGGAGGCAAGCGCCAAATCTTTTCTCTTTGCCAAAGCGATGAACTCGGCACCGTTGTTGGCGGGACTGCTTGGGTTGACCACAAGCAACTCCACATTGTTCACCACCAACGACACGGGCGCCAAATCCTTCAAAGGGTTGTAGCTCAAATTATCGTAGAGGCCTGGATTGATGGCCACAGCGCCCGCACTTGTGAACCAAAGCGTCTTGGCATCCGCTGCATTGGCAGAGATGTACTCTGCCGCCACGGCACCATTGCCGCCGGGTTTGTTTTCAACAACAATTTGAGCGTTCAACTCACGGCCCAGGGGCTCGGCAAGTGTTCTCGCCACAAAATCAACAGGGCCGCCTGGAGGAAAAGCGACGATCATTTTGACAACTTGGGTCTGCGACCACGAGACTTGTGCCAAGAGCATGGCACAGCAAACGGCTACTTTTTTAAACTGGGGTATTGAATGCAATTTCATATTGTCCTTTTGGTGTTTTATTTCAAAATCTTCTTTTTCTCTCTCAGTCAACTCAATGGTGTTCCATTAAAGCACCAAATCCTGCCTTTTTATCTTGGATGTCACACGCTCTAAGGGCATGCCAATAGGTTGCGGTGTTGATTGCAATCACGGGCTTTCCAAGAAAAAGCTCTGCCGCTGCTGCGAGTCGAATCATTGACAAATTGGTGCCGACTTGCACGATGGCGTCAACATCGTCCCCATCCAATTCAAGAATTGCTTTTCTGCACATTTCATCGGTGGTGTGAGCGATCAAGACAGGACCGGGCCTTTTGAGGCAAAGGTCTCGCACCACCGTGAAGCCACAATCTTGATAAAAGCGCCTGACTTGTTCGTTGGCAACATCAAAGTAAGGGGACAAGAAAGCGATTCGCTTGGCTTTGTAGACGTTCAAGGCCGCCTCGGTCGAGAATGAGCCACACGAGACCCCAACGCCAGCTTTGTCCTGCATTTTATCAAGGTACTCTTTTGCACCTTTTCGACCATTCCAAAATGTTGCAGCGGACATTCCCATCACCAAATAACTCATCTCACAACTCTTGAGCGTATCCACAGCGGCCAATGTTGCATGATTGATGTCATCGACCAACTTTAAAAAATCTTGATCGTTGCTCACTGGGTTATTGGGAATGGCAATGCGACTGTAATGATTGGTCACACCCACGGGGCGCAAGTCATCAAAGTCGGGTTGAACCGTGGTGTTGGTCGAAGGACCTAGGGTCCCAAAACGATGACGATACCCAAGATGATCGGTCATGGCACATTTACTCCAAAGGACTGAGTTGAAGAAGAACGTCTTCTTTGCTCAAGACGTCTGCATATTTTTGCTGCATGTCAAAAAGATTGGCCTCATGGGGCTCTTGAGCACGATCGGCCACACAGTCGCTCACGACGACCGTCCTGTAGTTGTGCTGCATGGCATCCACCACAGTCGCTCTGATACAACCACTCGTGGTGCATCCCACAATCACACAGGTGTCTGCACCTTGAAAGGTGAGCCAATCGGACAAGCCGGTTGAGAAAAATGCCGAGGCCGATTGCTTTTTAATGACCAATTCTTGCTCACGCGGCGTCAAAGGCAGCACAATTTGTGATTCAAATGCACGCTCGGTGAGTTTTTTCAAGGCGGGCACCCTGAGCGTGAACACATTGTGATTGGCGCCGTGATCATCAAAGACCACCCGCGTGTGTGCAACTGGCAAGTGCAGGGATCTGAATTTCTCCAGCAGCTCGACCGCGTTGTTTGCCGCCGTCGCAATGGACGGACTGCCCAAAATAGCTGGATCCACAAATCCATTCACAAAATCAACCAACACCAAAGCACTTCGCCGTCCAAATCCAGAGCGCCCCCCGAACCCTTGCTTTTCGTAGATTCGTTTCGTCTCGTTCATGACTGATCTTTTGCGTGCGCTTGATCAAATTCAGCCACCCAGTCGAAGCCCATTTTTTGCGACATTTTGCTAAAGGGATAGAGTGGCGTTTTGAGCTGATTCGTTGAACCATCCTTTTTGAGGGTGTCATAAACACTCTCAAATGCATGGGCCGCCGCCAGAAAAGCCGTCGCAGGAAAGATCGCGAGCCCATAACCAATCGATGTCAAGTCTTGGGCACTCAAAATCGGTGTTCGTCCCCCCTCCACCATGTTGGCCACAAGGGGCAAATCAAAGGCTTGTCCGATGGTTCTCATTTCCTCTTCGCTCTCAGGGCTCTCTATGAACAACAGATCCGCGCCCGCCTTGGCATACTGCTCCATGCGCCTGAGCGCCTCATCCAGGCCCAATGTGGTTCTGGCGTCTGTTCGCGCGATGATCATGAAATTGGGATCTGACCGGGTCTCAACGGCCACCTTGATCTTCTCAACCATGTCTTGCGTTGGGATGACGCGTCGGCCCATCATGTGACCGCATTTTTTGGGAAATTCTTGGTCTTCCAATTGAATTGCGCAAGCACCTGCACTTTCGTAGCCCCGAACGGTGTGCATGACGTTGAGCAAGCCCCCATAACCCGTATCACCGTCGCAAATCATCGGCGTTTTTGTTATTTGGGCGAATTGAGTGACCCGGTTGACCATGTCGGAATAGCTTGCCAGGCCCGCATCGGGCAAGCCCATATAGGAGGCCACCGTGCCGTAACCCGTCATGTACAGGGCATCAAAATTCATTTCATCGGCGATTTTTGCCGAAATCATTTCAAAAACCCCCGGGGCCACGGTCAGGTGTCCACGGCGAATTTTATTTCTAAGGATGGCGCGTCGTTGAGCGCCTGTGAGTTGTGATAGACCAAGTTTAATCATAGGATGGACTCTGCTCGCTCGAGTGCATCGAGCATGGATGTTTTACGCAAATACTGTTTTGCAGTGTGTGGATGATCGGCGATGGCCCTTAACTCTTGCTGACTTTTGAGTCTTGCCACTGGGTCTCTTTCTTCCAGCATCTTTTTGTTTCTTGCCGTGTTGGCGTTGATGTATTCAATGGCGATGGTTCGTCTTTGTCTTTCGTATCTGTCCAAAATGCTTGCGTCTTTGTGGTGATTGACAACATCTATTAATTTATCGCACAGATTCATGGCGTCGTGCACACCGCCATTCATGCCCATGCCGCCCAGGGGATTGTTGATGTGCGCAGCATCGCCCGCCAAAAACACCCGGTGTTGCCTAAACGATTTGGCCACGCGTTGGTGAATTTTGTAAAGCGTTCTGTGGTCGGCCGAGTAAGCCTCAGGCTGGGGCAACAAATGCTGCAGTCTGGACTGCACACTCTCATCGCTCATGACCGCCTCATCGGATTCATCCACTTTCGTGGGAAAGAGCACACGCCAAAGGGAGGGGACCTTGAGCAGCACACACCACTCGACTGGATCAGAGCAGTAATTGACATAAGACAATTTTGGCAGGTGGTGTTCAAAGGGAAAGGTGGTTGAGATGACCAAAAAACGCTCTGGGTAAGTGAACCCTTCAAACTCTATGCCCAGGCTCGTCCTGACAGAGCTCCATGCGCCATCAGCGCCAATCATATAGGCGCCATCAAAGATGTGCGTTTCATCAGACAAGCTGACTTTGGCTTGCACTTGGCCACTGTCTTGGCTCACCGATTCGAGTTTTGCATTGAAGAGAATTTGAACATCTGGATTTTTATCCAATTGTTTTTTAATCAATTGGGTCAACTTCCATTGCTCACATTGAAGCCTAAAAGGAAATTGTGTCTCTCCCTTCAAAAGCGCCATGTCAAACTCGGCAACCACGCCCTCTTGTCGATCGCGTTGCTGTGTGTAGCGCGCAATCAAACCTTGGGAGATCAAATCATCTGTCAGCCCAAAACCCGCCATCATGTCCAAGGTGGGTGGATGAAAGGTTGAAGCGCGAAGATCCATGTTCAATGTTGGTGCACTTTCAAAAACGGTCACTTTAAATCCAGCCAGTGACAACTTCAAAGCGCTGACCAGCCCCACGGGGCCGGCGCCAGAGATCAAGATATGCGTTTTCATGGGTTTCATTTTATTTTTAAGACAGGCACCAAGATACCACAAAAAAATTAGGACTTTAAAAGCCCCCAAGAACATTTCCCATAGAATGTTTACGTCAAGCGAGCGTCCATTCACTTCGTCTACATCAATCAATTTTGATTCAACAGGATCTTCAATGAAAATTTTTAGCCTACTGCGCTGCCTCACACTAGGCTTTGTGCTGTCTTTGAGTCTATCGGGCTTGAATGCGCAAACCTATCCAAGCCAATCTTTGAAGCTCGTCATGCCTTTTGCACCTGGCACTGCGGCAGAAAACGCCTTGCGGCTGTTTGCCGACAAGCTTGGTGCTGCCTTGAAGCAGTCCGTGGTGATCGACAACAAACCCGGAGCGGGCTCAACGCTTGGGACCGATTTGGTGGCCAAAGCGCCTGCAGACGGTTACACCTTGCTCGCCACCTTCAACTCCTCCATTGCACCGGGCCCGTTGATGTACAACAAAATTGCTTATGACCCGGTGAAAGACTTTCATCACTTGGCTTTGCTTGGCGTGTACCCCCAATACATCATTGTTCGCACTGATCACCCGGCAAAAACCATTCAGGAGTTTTTGGCCATGGCCAAGGACAAACCTGGCACCATCAATTACGCGTCTGCTGGCGTGGGGACCTCGGGCTACTTGGCTGCGGAACTGCTCAAGCAAAACATGAATCTGCAAATGACGCACATCCCCTACAAGGGACCTGCGCCTGCACTCACAGATTTGTTGGGCGGTCGACTGGACATGGTGCTCACCGCGAGCGCTTCGGAATTGGTGAAAGCGGGCAAAGTCCGCATTCTGGCTGTGACGTCCGAGAAAAGAGTGTCCTATTTCTCCGACATTCCTACCCTGGAAGAGGTCGCTCCGGGTGTGAAAGCCGTGTCTTGGATTGGCATCTCGGTGGCCGCCAATACCCCCAAATCCATCACCACCAGATTGGAGAAGGAAATCACCTCCATCCTGTCTACGCCTGAGATGTTCACCAAATTGTCCGACCCCGCCATTGGCCTCACGCCCATGGCCCTGGGGAGTGAGAGGTTTTCTGAATTCATCAACAAGGAAATCCATTTCTGGACCCCAGTGATCAAAGCGGGCAACATCAAAATTGAATGAACTCAAGGCGGATTGAAGCCCTGAAAAGCGTCGAGCTCACACTCGACGCTTTTTTTGTTTCTTGGGTCTAGCAAAGCCTCTGCCCCCCTCTTCGCCGCAGCAATATGGGTTAAAATTCAAAGACCGTTTCAGATTAGAAACGCCGTCTCACCATAGAAACAAAAGGGGCCACCATGCATTTACAAGGCATCGAGAAAGTGACGTTGACGGCACTGGACTTGGAGAATGCGCGCAAGTTTTACACCGATTGGGGACTCAGCGAAAAAGCCAACAACAAGCGCTCTGTGTTGTTTGAGTCTTTAAATGGATGCCAAGTCAGCGTGCATTCGTGTGAAGACACCCAGTTGCCTGCAGGCATGGAGAAAGACCCAACGCTTAGAGAAATCACCTGGTGTGTAAAAGACCAAGCCACCTTAGAGCACTTCGCCATCAAACTCTCAAGCTTGCCTAGTTTTCACAGGGACGGCGATGTGATCAAATGCACCGACCCCAGTGGCCTGAGTTTGGCCATCACGATCAGCCATAAAAAAGAGCTCCAACTCCAAAGCGCAGTGACCAACAGTTGGGACAGTCGACTGCGCGTGAACCAACCCAGCCCCATCTACGACAGAGCAAGGCCTGTTGAAGTTGGACACCTTGTTCTTTTTGTTGCCGACTTGGCCAAATGCTCTGCCTTTTATCAAGAGCACTTGGGCTTCTCCATCTCTGACACTTACCCCAATCGAGGCCATTTTTTAAGGTGCACACCGCATGGTGGACACCACGATTTGTTCTTGCTTGAGTTGCCAGAAAAACGCGTGGGCTTGAACCACATCGCGTTCACCGTGAGAGATTTACACGAAGTGTTTGGTGGCGGCTTGCACATGTCGCGCTGTGGCTGGAAGACCGAACTCGGCCCAGGCAAGCACCCCGTGTCGTCTGCCATTTTTTGGTACTTTCACGCCCCAACGGGTGCACTCGTGGAGTATTATGCAGACGAGGATGAGTTAACGCCCTCCTGGGTTCCAAGAGAGATCACCCCAGGACCCACCATGTTTGCGGAGTGGGCCATCAAAGGCGGCATTGATGGCAACACCCGCAGACAAATTGAAGCCCAAGCCCCAAGCGGTCAATTCATGACTGACACGCCCAAAAAATAAACTTTTTTTTGAGTGCATCAACTTTGCAAGGAAGCTCTAAATGAACACCTCCCATTCGCTTTATCACGTCGCGCTTCAAACACGGGAGCACGAACCGACCAGCTATGAGAATTTGCTAGGAGACTCCATTGAGCGTGCATTTGCTCAGGGTTTTCACGATCTAGAAAGTTTGACCCAATACCTCAACTCGGCCGGTCCATCTTGCGCAGATGGACAAGCTTGGACCCCTGCCTCTTTTCAACTCGAAATGGCCAAACTGGGTCGATGAACCACTGGAGTCCCCAACATGAACCACAACACCCACCACCACCTTTTGCACCAAGTCAGCCCGGACCCAACGGAGAGCGTTTTAGCGCGTGGGCTTGAGAACTTTTGGTATGCCATTTGCCCCTCACACTTTGTCAAAGCGTCGCCCATTTCTCTTCGGCGTCTTGGCTACAAATTGGTGCTTTGGCGGGACTCGAGCGGCAAGATCAAAGCCCTTGAAGACCACTGTCCACACCGAGGTGCCCCCTTGTCCATGGGTGTGAACCTGGGGGATCGCCTGGCCTGTGCTTACCACGGCATCGAGATCAGAGACGATGGTGTGGTCACCAAAGTGCCCGGCAGCCCTGGTTGTAAATTAGAGGGCTCCAAGGCCACGCGCAGCTTTCCCGTCCAAGAGCGCAATGGCGTGATCTTTGCCTTCAACGCCACCGAGCCCAACTTGAAGACGCCGCCGGCCTTGAACCTTCCGCCTGAGTTGACCTCAGAGGAGTGGTCCTCCTTTCTTTGCTATACGGAATGGGGCTGCGATTACCGCTATGTGATGGACAATGTGATGGACCCCATGCACGGCGCTTACTTGCACAAACAATCTCACACCATGGCCGATGGAGACATCACGGCCGAGTTCCAGATCAGAGACACTGAGACTGGCTTTTCTTTTGAAAAAAAGGGCCAGCGCAATGTGAACTTTGATTGGACGGAATGGATTGACACGGGCATTCACTTGATGCGACTGGAAATTCCCTATCCGAAAACGGGTGGGCCAGGTGGCAGCTTCACCATCATTGGCGCCTATGTGCCCATCTCTAGGCAAGCCAGTGGCATCTTCTTTTGGCGCTGCAGGAAGGTCTCAGGCTGGCAAAGAGACACTTGGCGATTCCTTTATAAGAACCGCCTAGAGGCCCGTCACTGGCAAGTGCTCGAACAAGACCGCGTGGCCATGGAACAATTTGAACCCGATGCCAACTTGAGAGAGCATTTGTATCAGCACGACATGGGTATTGTTAGAATGAGGCGCATCATGAAGAATTTGGCCAACGAACAGTTGGACAAATTAAGCGCCTAAGCCCCACGGGCTTATTTCTCCAACTCCTAGCTTTTCTGCCGCTCAACCATGCTTGCTTTGGTCAAAACCATTCGATTTGAAACCGATGACGTCATCAGCATCGAACTCAACCCCTTGGGAGCCTCACCTCTCCCCCCCTTTGGTGCAGGAGACCACATTGATTTGAAGTTGCCCAACGGACTCACCAAGAGCTACTCCTTGATGAACAACCCGACAGAGTCAGGCCGCTACGTGCTGGGCATTCTAAAAGACCCCCAGTCTCGGGGAGGTTCGAAATGGCTGCACGAACAACTGAGAGTTGGCATGCACCTTGAGATCTCAGCGCCGAGCAACAATTTTCCCCTGCAAGAGAACGCCAAACACACGCTGCTCATTGCCGGGGGCATAGGTGTGACCCCCATCATTGCGATGGCCCATCGACTCAAGGCCTTGAAGGCCTCGTTTGAAATCATTTACGCCGCAAAATCCAAGCGCTCAGCGCCCTTTCAAGAGGCGATCTCAAGTTTTGGTGTGCCCGTTCATTGGCATTTTGACGATGAAGCGTCTGGGCCTCCAGATCTGCACCCCTTGATCCAAGAGCGGGTTCAAAAAGCGGCATGCTCGCGAGATGAGTGCCAACTCTATGCCTGTGGACCTGAACCGATGCTCAATGCATTTTTAAACGCATGCAAAGACTTGTCGCTTAAAAATGCCAACATCGAACGCTTCAAGCCCGTTGAGGTACTTGCCAGCGCACAGATCAAGCGCGCGTACACCGTGGTCCTTAAAAAATCCAACAAAACCATTGAGGTCACACCCGAGATGTCGCTTTTGCAAGCCCTTCGGCACCATGACATAGAGGTCGACACGAGCTGCGAGGAAGGGGTCTGCGGCGCATGCGAGACGCGTGTCTTGAGTGGTGAGCCCGAGCACTTGGACTGTGTCTTGAGTGATCAAGAGCGCGAGAAAAACACCGTCATGATGGTTTGTGTCTCTGGCTGCAAGAGCGAGCGTTTAGAGCTCGACCTTTAAAAATCCAGGCCGCTCAACTGCCTAAAAAAGAGCCCCCATCGAGCAAAATATTTTGCCCATTGATGTAGCCCGAGTGAAGGCCACAAAGAAATGCGCAGGCTTGCCCCAACTCATGGGGTGAGCCAAATCGCTTGGCCGGGTGCTTGTCCAGCCTGTCCTTGATCACTTGTTCAACCGACAGGCCTTGGCGGTGGGCCTGGTGCATGAAGTTCGAACGCAGCCGATCGGTCTCAAAGGTGCCGGGCAACAAATTATTGATCGTCACACCTCGGGCCACACTTTGTCTGGCCAAGCCCGCCACAAATCCAGTCAATCCCGCCCTCGCCCCATTGGACAACCCCAGGGCCGACAAGGGTGACTTGACTGCGCTTGAAGTGATGTTGATGATGCGACCGTAACCTTTGGCCATCATCGGGTCGATGTAGGCTTTGATCAGCTCAATGGGACTGAGCATGTTGGCATCCAGTGCATCCAGCCAATCTTGTCTTTGCCACTGCCTGAAGTCTCCCGATGGGGGACCCCCAGCATTGGTCACCACGATGTCAAACTCGGGATGATTGTGTTTGATTTGCACTCGCCCTGCTTGGCTTGTCACATCCGCGCATTCAATGTGCACGCCAAAGGCTTTCGAATGGTGTTTTTGCGCCCACCGTTGTTGCGCATCGCCAAGGGTTTGCTGAGCCCGCTCCAAAGCGGACAGGGTGCGCGCTGCGATCACCACCTCAACACCCTCATTGATCAAGGACTGCGCGCAGGCAAAACCCAATCCTTGTGAGGCACCACAGACCAGCGCCTTTTTTCCTGCCAAACCCAAATCCATTATTCAGCCTCGATGTGTTTGGCGCGAATGATCTTGCCCCATGTCGCCGTCTCTTGAGCAATGTAGGCGGCGAACTCTTCGGGCTTGAGGAGCACCTCACTCAAACCTTGTGCTTTGAGTTGCTCTTTGATGTGAGGCTGCGTAAAGATGAACTGTGCATCCTTGGCCAATTGTTGCGTGATCTCCGTTGGTGTCCCAGCAGAGGCCAACAAACCGTACCAGGAGGTCACAACCACACCCCTGAGCCCTTGCTCTTGCAAGCTCGGCAAATCTGGCGCCACAGCCGATCGAACGCTGTCGGTGATGCCAATCGCCACCAATTTACCGCTTCTGATGTGCGGCAAGGCTGCGGGCAAATTGCTGAACATCAAAGGCACGATGCCACCCAAAACGTCGTTCAAGGCGGGTGCAGTCCCTTTGTAGGGCACATGCAACATGTCGATGCCCGCTTGTTGTTTAAAGAGCTCGCCAGCCAAATGCAAGCCACTGCCAATCCCTGGCGACGCGTAGGACAAGGTGTTGGGTTTGGCTTTGGCCAAGTCGATCAACTCTTTGGCATTTTTAACCTGCAACTGCACACCCGCCACGAGCACATTGGGCGCCTTGGCAATCATGGTGATGGGGGCAAAGTCACGCTCAATTTGAAAAGGAAAATTCTTCATCAAGGCCGGATTGATGGTCAGGTTGCCAGCTGGAATCACAAGCAAGGTGTGCCCATCGGCTTTGGCCCTTTTGACTTTTTCCATGCCAAGATTGCCCTGTGCACCTGGCAAATTCTCGACCACCACCGCTTGCGAGTACACCTTTTGCAGCCCTTCTGCCAACACCCTGGAGAGCACATCCACCGGTCCACCAGCAGGAAATGGCGCCACAATCGTGAACCGCTCTGCGGCCAAACCCTTCTCCACGGCTGAGCTCATGGGGCTGATGTTTTGTGCACTCGTGTGACAAAGAAAGCCCATCAAAAGACACCCCCCCAATACGTCTGCAACGATTCTCTTCATGCTTCACATCCTCTAGCAGTCAACTGCGTTTGGTTCATGTCCATGTAAAAAAAGCAAGGCCTCATCCACCTGTCGCTCAAGTGCTCAAATGCTCAAATGCTCAAGTGAGCGACTTGGTTGTTCAAAAACCGCAGTGCGCTCAACACCGTCAAGGCCGAGGTCTTGGGGTTGTTGGCCAAGGGCTTTCCTTTCATCGTGATGTGCATCTCACCAAAATCACCCTCGGCATAAATTTCATGAATGTTTTGCGACACATGCGGGTCTGCCATCAAGCACACCTGCGTTTGATCAAGCCCCAAGCCGGCCAAAGAAATCGTGGCGGCTACGTTTGCATTTTTGGGGTACAGCTTGGCCGCTTGGCGGGCCGTGTCTTGCAAAATCACGGTGGCGGTGGTCAGGGTGCTGAGGCTGACCTGCTCCTCGGCCACGGTGCCCTGCCAACCCAAGGGAGGCTTTCTAGAGGTGTAACGCACCGTGTGAAGACCCGCCAATTTGGCCGCGGCCAAGGCATCCATGCCGCCAATGGCGCCGCTCAGCAAATGCAGTTGCGTCTTGCCTGCAGAAGCTGCCCCTTGCAAGTCCTCGATCAAACCCTGCTCCGAGAGCGCCCCAATCGACAAAATGGCACACACTTGACCTCTTTTTAAAGCGGGCATGATGTGCTCTTTCAACGCACCATGCGCGGCACACTCCAAGACCAATGTGGCATGGAGGGGAACCGCTGCGCACACTTCAACTGGGCGCGCACTCAAAGCATTGACCAAGGCTTGAACGTCGCGCACGCGCTCTGGCCTCACGACAACGTGGGACACCACAATATCTTGACGAGCACCCAAGCCTTCCAAAACAGCTTGTCCTATGGCACCAAAACCCACCAACGTGAAACTCTTTTGATACACCTGAATCACCTCAATCTTTCTTTAGTATTGGGCCGGCAAACTTGGTCTTGAAGGGACCCCAGGCCTGCATGTCCACCTCAACCACCACGGGCGCTTGTGTCTCTTGGCTGGTGCTCACTGCTTTTTCAAGCACAGCGAGCACATCTTTTGGATGTGGCACATGATAGAAGCCCAGCCCCAAGCTTTTACAAAGCGTCTCAAAGTGTGGGTTGTGCAAATCCACATAGCAGTGTCGCGCACCATAGAGCTCATCTTGGATGTTGCGGATGACCCCATAGCTTTTGTCGTTCATCAACAAGATCACCATTTGCGCGCGTTCTTGTGCGGCACAGGCCAATTCTCCCATATTGAGCACCAAGCCGCCGTCCCCGCTCAAAAGAAGCGTTGTTCTCTTTAAATTCAATTCTTGATTGGCCACACTCACACCGATGGCCATGGGCAAGCCCTGTCCAATGCCGCCACCCAGTGCGTGAATCCCCGCTCTGGGGTGATTCAAGGCCGGAGAGCGGTTGCCCCACATGGTGTTGGACAAGGTGATGTCTCGCACCCACCAGAGGTCATTTTTGGCCAGTTCTGCAACCGCTTGTTGAAGCACGCTGTAGGGCCCGAGCGCATCTTCTACCTGTGCTTGGGCCTGCAGCTTGGCACTGGACAAATCTTGGATCAGAACCGGATCAATGTGCAAGGCCGAACTTTTCTCCAACCGATCTGCCAACGCATTCAAGCAATGGGCTGCATCTCCTTGGACAAAGAAGTCACTCTTGTAGCCTTTGTTTTGCGCCAGCGCATCCACATCGATGCGGTAAAGTTGTGCGGGCAATTTAAGCTGGTACTTCAAGGTCTCGTTGCTTCTGAGCCTCGATCCCACCACCAGCATGGCGTCACACGTTTGATAGAACGACTCCACGGGCTTTTGCAAATTGTAAGAACCCAGTGTACTGGGATGCCCCTCCTCTATGACCCCTCGTCCTTGGACTGAAGTGATCACACCAAAACCCAACTTCACAAACCGTTTGGCCGCTTCCCTGGCGTGTCTCGCACCCCCACCAAGCCAAAGCAAAGGGCGTTTGGCCCCTTTGAGTCGCTCAAAGAGTTGATCGAGTTTATGGGGGTCGGCTGGCATGGGCTCAATGTGTGGCGGGGAGAGATCGGCTGGCAGTTCCAGCACCGAGGCTTGAACATCGATGGGAATTTCAATGCTCACCGGCCCTCTAGGAGCTGTCATGGCCAAGCGATACGCCTCTTGGATCACCGACAAAGCGCTTTGCGCGTCTCTGATGCGAAAGGCCCCCTTCCCCACAGCTTTCAACATGGCCAGTTGCGCCGGCGCCTCATGGATGTAGCCCAGATCTCGGTCCACGAACTCGGACTCGATTTGACCGGTCAAATGCAAAAGTGGGGTGCCCGCCGTGTAAGCCTCAATGAGGGCGCCCGCCGCGTTGCCGGCGCCAGTGCCCGTGCTGGTCACAAACACCCCCAGCCCCCCGCTCGCTCTTGCATAAGCGTCTGCCATGTTGCACGCACCCGCCTCGCCACGCGAGGAGACGAAACGCAACTTTTGACGCCTGTGAAAGGCATCCAAAATGGGCATGTTGTGAATCGAGATCACCCCAAAGGCCGCGGCCACATCGGCACACTCCAAAAAGCGAGCAAGCAGCTCTCCAACGGTGATGTGTGTCGGTTTTGAATTCATGTCATCTCTTTGTCTTGTCAGTGAACTCGGCTCATTCGAGAGGTGAGTTCTTGGGCGCACGATTGCACCATGGCAATCAACTTCTTGGTCTCAAGATCTGGCAATTTGGGACTGGGAATGGTGATGCTCAAGGCGGCAATGACGCGGTGATCGTCATCAAAAACTGGCGCGGCAAGCGTAGAGATGCCACTCTCAAAGCCGCCCTGGCTCAAGCTGTAGCCTTGGGCCCGTTCTTGATCGATCAGGCGTTTGAGCTCTTGGGTGTTTTTGGGCGTTTTGATCGTAAAGCTCTCGAGTTCAGTCTCAGGATAAAGCGTCTTTAAGGCCTCTAGGCTCAGATCGGCCAAGAGCATGCGACCGAGCACGGTTGCATGCGCGGGCAAACGAGCGCCCACCTGTATGGAGTGAAAGGACGCGTTCACACCAGGCGCCTTGTGAACAAACACCACCTCTCGCGCATCGCGAACCACCAAATGGGCGGCGAAACCACTCTCATCTCTGAGGCGCTGAACCACGCTTCGCCCATGTTCGGTCAACTCAAGAGAGGCCAAATACTCAAACCCCAACCTCAAAATCCCAAGGCTGAGTTTGTAGCCCACGGAGTCCCCAACCCGCTCGACAAAGCCCTCGAGCTCGAGTGTTTGGAGCATTCGAAAAACCGATGCCCTTGGCAACTTGAGGCGCCTAGAGAGCTCCGCGCCGGTGAGGACTTTGTTTTGCGCATTGAATTGTTTGAGAAGTTGAAGGCCTCTGAGCAAGGCGGGAACGATGTAACGCTCCTCGACTGCGCTGCGCTCAAGCACGGGCGCTTGGCTCGCACTGGGGGCAAGTCCTTTGGCCGCTTTCATGGCCGCGCATCCAGACCGATGAGTGAGCTCACGACATCTGCGCCCTCAAGGGCGCAGGCGTGCCCCATGGGACCCAAATCGATCAAGGGCAGGCCCAAGGCTTGAGCCACAAGGGAGCAGTCCTCAGGCGAGGTGATCACATCCAAATGTCCACTGGCCACCGTCACAGGACAAGTGGGCTTGGGGTGGGTGAGCTCCCAACACAAATCAGCATTCGCCAACATGTGCGCCGCTTGCGTGTACCCTTTGGGATCGACTTGCGACATGATCTCTTGAACTCTCAAGCGCAAGGCCTCTGGCGCTTGGGCCGAGAGCATGGCGTGGGCGCGAAGTTTGGCCATGCCCAAGGGACCGTGTTCGATCAAATTGGCCAATCGATCGTTGAGCTTTTTCTCCCTCAGGTCTTTGCTGGATGCGCCGTAGCCTCTTGCGGGCGACAGCAAGATCAATTGTTTGACACGCGAGGCGTTCAAACGTGTGGCCGCCGCCGCCATCAAACAGCCCAAAGAATGACCCACCAAGGTCACAGGCGTTTTAACACCCAGAAATTCAAGCCATTGCCAAACGCGCTCGGCATATTCCTCGGCCTTGGGCTCAGGCGAACTGAGCTTGGTGCTGGCACCATAACCGGGTGCATTCCAAGCCACAAGTTGGTGCTGGGGGGAGGACTTGACACGCTCGAGTTGATGCGTCCAGCTCATCATGCCAGAACCAATGCCGTGCAAGAGCACGTGAGTGACCGTGGGCGATTTGCCTGAACTCAGGAACTGAATGCTTTGGCCCTCTGAGTGAATGATTCTTGGATTCATAAAAAGCACGCGTCCTTAACGTTTAATGTTTGCCAAAGGGGAGTCTGGCGGATAGGTCGGCGTGATGGGTTTGGGAGAACCGAGCATCACGCACATCAAAGCGTCTTCGTCCCCCGTGTTGTGCTCCTCGCGGTAGACACCAGGGGGCACAGAAATCAAGTCGCGCTCACCTAGGAGGGCTTCAAAGCGTTCTCCATCTTTTTCACAAATGACTTTCATCTGCCCGCGCATCACAAAGAAGATCTCCTCGACATCGTAATGGATATGGGATGGACCAATGTTGCCCGCTGGGATGAGCATGGTTGAGAAAGTGAAGTGTCCTGAGGGCACCGCGTTTTGGTCCTTGGCAACACCCGTGCCCCCGGTGCCCACATAGCGCATTTGCGCGCGTCTGTACTTGGGGTCAAAGTCGGCCTGAAACTTCAAAGCATCCCAGTCGTACTGTCTGCTCTCGCGAGTTGCAACCCGGCTTTTCATCCAGTTGGCAAACGACTGATCCGCTGGGCGCACCATGGTGCGCTGAATGCTGGACTCGGCAGGAATGTTTGCATCCATCAGTCCAAGGTCATTGAACACGGGCGAGTTGGCCGCCTCTTTTTTTGTATCGATATGGGGTGTTGACATGGTCAGATCCTTTGATTCATTTCACAAAAAACACGTTTAAAAAAACACAAGGGGTTCAATGCATCACAAAACCGCCATTCACCGCCAACACTTGACCGGTGATGAAGGCACTGCTCACACTGAGCAAAAACAAAACCGCCGCATTGATGTCACTGGGCACTTGTGCCGATTTGATCGCGCGTCCTTGCTGGTAAAAATCATGCCTGTCTTGGGGCACATATTCTGTGGCCTTCACCAGGGTCAAGCCAGGTGCGATGGCATTGACCGTCACCAAATGCTCGCCAAGCTCTCTGGCCAAAGATTTGGTCATGGAGATCACCGCCCCCTTGCTGACCACATAGGCCAACAATTTAGGTGCGCCCCAAAGCGCCGTGTCGCTGGCAACATTGACCACACGGCCCGTTTTGGACGCGATCAAAAAGGGGCGTGCCGCCACCGTGGTGAGCCAAGTGCCGCGCACATTGACTTGCATCACACGGTCCCAGGTCTCGATGCTCAACTGATCGTGCGTGACGCCCCCAGAGTTGGTGATGGCGGCATTGTTGACCAAGCCGTCCAAACCGCCCAAAAGCCTTGCGGCCTCTTGAACACCAAGCTCAATGCTCTGCGGGTCTTGGTTGTTCATCTCAACAAAGTGCACCTTGGGGCCCAGTGTTTTCGCCAAGGCTTGACCCTCTTGAACCAACACATCTGTGATCACGACACTTGCGCCGCAATCGCTCAAGGCCTTGGCAAAACTTTCCCCAAGCCCTCTCGCCCCCCCAGTGACCAACACTTTGCGCCCTGATAGGTTGAACTCCTTGCTCAGGCTTTGATCCGTGCTCATGAAAAGGCCCTCTCAGAACTTGGCAAGTAATGAAGCACTTCCTTCTCAGCCCAGACCACCGCGTAATAAGCAACGATTCCAATGACGGTCAATGCACCAATCACCACAAAAACGCCCGCCGTGTTGCCTTGTCCCTCAAAGTAGACCAACAAATAACCCAGGCCCATGTTGCCCCCAACCAACTCACCGACAACCACACCAATCACCGCCAAGGTGCTGGCTATTCTCAGGCCAGAAAACAAAGCGGGCAAGGTGCTTGGAAACTGCACGTTTTTAAAGAGCTGCAATGGCGTGCCTGAGAAAGACCTGGCCAAATTCATCAAATCTTGATCCATGGTTCTCATGGAGGACAAGACGTTGATCAGCACTGGAAAGAAGACAATCAACACCGCCACCAAAATTTTGGGGTAGATCGTATAGCCCAACCACATCACAAAAAGAGGTGCAAAGGCCACTTTGGGGGCAATTTGCAGGGCCAACAAATAAGGCGAAAAGACCGCCTCGAGTTGAGGCGAACTGCCCAACAAATAGCCCATCAAAGCCCCTAAAAGCGAACCCAATACAAAGCCCACCAAGACCTCAAAGCCCGTGATGGCGCTGTGCCACAAGAGACGCTCCGTGCTCCAAATGCGGGTCATCTCTAGGTAAACCTTAGAGAGGCTAGGCAACACAAACTCTGGAATGCCCAAGGCTTTGGGGCCGAACTCCCAAAGGAGCATGCAAAAGACGAGGAGCAAAAAGCTCCAAAGAGCAGTGGCATGCTGTTTTAAAAAGATCATAGAAGTCTTCAACTGGGATTGGGATTGGGATTGGGATTGGGATTGGGATTGGGATTGAGTTTGGGATCGGTTTCAGTGGCCTTCTTTGCACGCCATGACAAAGGGATCATTTGCCAACGAATTGATTGGTATAAAGATCCTTCAATGGGGCCTCTTTTTGAACAATCGCATTGGTGACATAAAATTTTTGCAAATCAGACAACCTGGCTTCATCCATCATGCCAGGGACTTTTTGTGCGGCATACACATACTTGTTGTAGAGCTCAAAGGTCTTTTGAATTTGAGCCTCTCGGCCTTTGTAGCTGGGCACTTGCGTGACATAGACGGCTGTTGCGGCTTTGGGGTCGAGCATGATGTCCTTCATGCCTTTTAAGGTGGCAGAGACCAGCTTTTGAATCAATTGAGGATTTTTCTCAATGGTTTCATCTGAGGCCAAAATGGCCTGCGCCATGCTTTTGAAGTACACGTCGCTGGGCAAAATATCAACTTGTGCACCCGCGTCCATGGCGCTCACGGTCCAATCGGGCACACCCGCCATGGCAGAGGCTTTTTTATCGGTGAACTGCTGCCAAACACCGGTAGGGCCAGCCGCTTGAATGTTCACGTCGTTTTTTGTCAGACCCACTTTGCTCAACATGCCTAAAAGTGCGTAATAGGTGGTGTCTGTGTATGCAAGCACCGTGACGGTTTTGCCTTTGAGTTCACGAGGACTTTCAATTTTTTCATCTTTGTGGCTGACCAGTTGCGTCAAAGAGCCCGAGCCCAGCACGGCAACGGCTTTGACGGGAATGCCTTGTGCTCTTGCAATGATCGGCGTGTCTCCAATGGCGCCCCCAATGACCGCATTGCCGGCACCCACTTGTTTGGCCACATCAACACCCCCTCGACCGGCGACGAAGTTGATCTTCAGGCCCTCTTTTTCATAATAGCCCTTGGCTTGAGCGATCATCCATGGACCAAAAGCCGGCAAATTCGCTGGCGCGGGCAAGAGGTAGGTGATCTCCTTTAAATTCGATTGTGCTTGCGCTTGAGCGCCGCAGAAAAAGGACAAGACCAAAGCACAAGCCAACACAACTCGGCCTGAACGCATTGAAGGTAGACATCTATTCATCATGAAGCACTCCCAAAAAGTATTGACCAACACAAAAACCGTTTTTTAAATAAGCTCAGTGCATCTCTGCATGGGCATCCAAACGCAACAAATCCATCAATTCAGTGACATGGACACCCAAGCCAGGCAACTTCCTGCGGTGCATGGGGTTGTCGCGGTCTCCCATCTGTACCTTGATTTCTTGAACGATCGTGCCAGGGCGCTCGCTCATCACCAGTATGCGATCTGACATCGCCACCGCTTCGGCCAAATCATGGGTGATGAACAACACTGTTTTGCCTTGGAGACTGACACTTTGAGCCAAGTCTTGCTGAAGAATCATTTTTGTTTGTGCATCCAACGCAGAAAACGGCTCATCCATCAAGAGCACCAAGGGATCCACCGCCAAAGTTCTGGCCATGGCCGCGCGCTGCCTCATGCCGCCTGAGAGTTGGTGCGGATAGTTGTCACCAAAGCCATTCAAGTGACATTGATTCAAAAGTTTCATAGAAACTTCACGCCTTTGGGCTTTGGGCACATGCCTGAATTCAAGACCGAGTTCAATGTTCTCCAAAATGGTCCTCCACGGCATGAGCAAATCCTTTTGGAGCATGAAGGCCACATGGGGATTGGGACCCGTGACCGCTTCGCCATCGACCTTGACCACACCCTTTGAGGGCTTTGACAATCCCGCCCCCATGTTGAGCAGCGTGCTTTTACCGCAGCCCGAAGGGCCGATCAAAGACACCACTTCGCCAGGCTGGATGGACAAATTCACACGCGTGACGGCCAAAACCTCAGCACTTTTGCCCTTTGCAGCAAAGCGTTTATCAACACCAATGAATTCAATTGCGGCATGGGAAGTTGACATGGATTTCATTCTAAAGATGTTTTATAGGTTAAACGCTGATTCACATAAGAATCAATTATAGGAAAATAATGCACAAATGCAATCCTTGATTGAATCCATAGAAAGCGGCGTAAAGCACACGTCCCTCAAACTGTAAGCCCGTTGGAGACAAGGGCACGCCAAAGCAATCCAACGTTTTCAAGTTCTGCGTAAAGTGGCTAAGGCTGCAACGTCAAACGGCTTGGAGCAACTGCGTGAGTTCACTGGCCTCTTGCATGTGCTCCATGTTCCAAATCAGCGAACAAACCGCCTGTGATCGCGCAAGCCCCAAAACGGGCGTCATCAACTGCAAGCATTTGCGCTCGAGCTCGGCGCGGTTCATCGGATTGTCAGGTGTGCCTTTGACGTCCTTGGTGTAGGCTTGAATGACTTGGCCGGATAAAAATTCAATTTCCACAATGCCTTGACGTGTGGGCATGTACTTTGAGAGCTCATCGCTGCCCTCCAAGCTCACCCGTTCGCGCAGTTTTAAAACATCAGGGTCCAGCATGCGCTCACGCGCGTGGGCCAACTCAAAATGCATCTCGCGCTCCAAAAGCATCAAGGCCGTCAAGTGCTGCAAACAAATCTCTGGCATCTCACGGTTGTTCACGATGCTCAATGACTCGTGGGGAATCTTCACACGAATCGCTTTGATTTGCTCAAGTTCGGATGTCAATGCTGCGTGCTCATGCATCAGGGTATCCAGACTGTCCAAAGGCGCTTGAATGGGCGAGCCCACCGTCCAACGCTTGATGCTTGTGCGCATGATTTCAAAGCGCTCGCCCAAGGCCTCCCCCAAAGCATTGCGCAGTGGGTTGACACCGTAGGCGTCGTAAAAATTGCGCTCTCCTGAGAACACATCCTCCACCCCAGTAAATCCATTGATCACCATCACCGCCGCACTCACCCCATTGCGAGCGGGCATGCCACCAAAATCAAAGGCTTTTTCAATGTGATCTTTGTCGCGCATCCAGCACGCAACACCTGAGGCTTGTTGCGCCGCGTAAGACAACAAATACCTGGCCTGCAGCGCATTCACACCGGCAAGTGCGCCTGCCGCGGCGGCTGCGCCAAAGTTGGGACCAAAGGTGTGTGAGGAATGCCCATCCACGCGAAATTGATAGGCGTGCAACGATTTGGTCAATCGACAACACACGTCGTAGCCGAGTGCCATGGCTCTGAGCATTTGAGAGCCGCTCTTGTGATAAAGCTCCGCTGCCGCCAACACGCTCGCCACGATACCGCACCCCGGATGGGTCAGCGACTCAGCGTGCGAGTCATCCGTTTCATCGGCATGGCCAAACATGCCATTGACCATCGCCACATGAATGGCCGTGCCTTTGAGCTTCGTGCCCAGTACCGTGGCTTGAGCCGCACTTGGGCCTTGAGCCAATAAAAATCCTTGGGCCCGCTCTCCCGCCAACATCTGCGAACCCGACACCATGGAGGCCACGGTGTCGAGAAAGTGAAATTTTGTTTTTTCTACAACCACCTCTGGCAGGGCTTGTCCCAGCGCTTTAGCGATGTACTCAGAGATCACGGGCATGACCGAGCCCGTTGCATTCAAATCAGACATGCTTGAATCCATTCAAAAAAAACATCGCTTGCTTCCTCTCTTTAACCCTTGGCTTCAAACTTTCTTTGCACACTGCGCATTGCATCGCCATGTTCGCCGAGCGACTGATCGGACCCCAACAGGTCAAACGACAGGCCACTCAAAAATCACTGACACAAGCGCCACAAATCAGACATGTCCTGCAGGGCTTCCAAATTCCAAATCAAGCAAGCGAGCTCCTTGGCTTGAACTTCACCCAAAGTGCCCCGTGCATTGGAGAGAAACTTGCCCTCCAAATCTTCATCGCTCATCGGGTGATCCACCGTGCCCGTGGCGTGCTCAATGAACACGTCCTTTTGCTGCCCCTTGTACGTGATGCTTGCCCTGGCCTGATCACGCGCGAGCGACTCATCAACCCGCACTTTGATTTTTTGCCGAACTTGCTCCACCACGGGATCCATGACGCGCTCGTCCGAATACTGCCTAAGCCCCGCTTGACCATCCACCAAAGCAATGGCCACACTGTGGTAGATGCTGAACTTGGAATGCAAACCCGTGGTGGGTGCTTGAGTGCCTGTGATGGACACGACCAATGGGTGCACAGTCACCTCAATTTGATCAATCTCATCCAACGCACATGCACGAAGACGATGAAGCGCAATCATGGCATCTATCGCTGGGTGCAAGACCACACCGCAGGCATAGGGCTTAAAGCCGTTGCGATCAATCTCCCACAATGCACCCAAGTGCTCCACCATTTTTTCTGGCTGAGCACGTGCACTGTAGATGCGACTAAAGCCCCTCTTGCCTTCCACGATCTCTTGGCTGCTGTTGAAGCCTTTGAGCGCCAACCTGGCCGCCAACAGGCCATTGGAGGCGGCTCGGCCCGCATGAAAGGATTTGCACATCGTGCCACGGTTTTGTTGCATCCCGCTCGCCTGCGTGCCGGCAATCCCCATCGCATGGGTCAATTGCTGTGCATCCAGGCCAATGAGCTTGCCCACCGCCACACCCGCTGCAAAATGCCCAAGCGTGCCCGTCAAATGCCAGCCCCCCGCGTGGTGGTCGGGAGAGGACTGTCCAACCCTCACACCCGCCTCAAAACCACAAACGTAGGCGAGTAAAAAATCGCTGGCCGAGGTTTTCTTTCTCTGAGACTCCGACATCAATGCAGACAAGGTGGGCGAGCTTGCATGCAAAACCACGCCCCCCATGTGGGTGTCATCAAAATCCAAAATATGCCCCATCTGTCCATTGACCAAAGCGGCATCTAAAAAAGTGAGGCGTTGTTTCTTACCAAGGACGATGCTTTGCGTACTCAAACCGTTCTCTAGCAAGGTCTCAAGGAGAATGGCGGGCGTGGGGTGCGTGGATCCGACCAAGGCACAGCCAAGCCAATCCAATAAACCCCGTTTTGCCGCATGAACGGTCTTTGACGGCAAGTCCTTGAACTGGACTTCAGCAATGCATTTGGCAAAATCCTCTGTATAAGTGGCGTCCCCCACTTGCCTGATGTGCATACCCATTGAAAAAAATTCCTTACTCTGCGGTGATGTTGGCTTTGCTGATGACTTCACTCCAACGCTTGGCTTCTGCCTCTAAAAGCTCTCCCGCCTCCCTTGGGCCGCCAGACACAGGCTCCATCTCGTAGCGCTTTAAAAGTTGCTGAAGACCTTGCGATTTTAAAGTCACATCGGCAGCCTCTCTTAAGCGCTTTAAGACCTCCACAGGTGTGCGAACGGGCAAATAAACACCGTACCAACCAGGAACATCATAGTCTTTGATCCCAGACTCCGCAAAACTGGGCACCTCGGGCAGAACCAGCGAACGCGCAAGGGACGTCACGGCAAGCGGTCGCATCTTTTTGGAAAGGATTTGAGGCTTGAGTTCTGAGACCGACCCAAACATCATCTCCACATCCCCAGAGTACAAGGCGTTCATGGCCGGCCCAGCCCCCTTGTAAGGCACGTGAAGCACATCGACCAAGGCTTTGCTCTTAAAGAGCTCGGCGGCCAAATGAATGGCCGAACCCGCCCCAGCAGACGAGTAGTTGTACTTGCCTGGATTGGCTTTAAGAAGCGCGATCAATTCGCTCAAGTTCTTCGAGGGGAAATCATTTCTGAGCACCAACACATAGGCCGAGCGACCAATGAGCGTCAAGGGATCCAGCAATTTCAAATTGATGCCCATCTTGGGATAAAGCGCAGGAGCCGACGCGGTGGCAATGTTGCCCAGCAGCAAGGTGTATCCATCCGCAGGCGCATTGATGGCCGCCAAAATACCAAGCGCACCACCAGAGCCCGCCTTGTTTTCAACCACCACCGTTTGCCCCAGATTCTTGGTGAACTCGCTGGCAAAAAGCCTTGCGATCCCGTCCACCGTGCCCGCCGGTGCGAACGGCACAATGAGTCTCAAGGGACGATCAGGATAATCGGCCAAGGCCGGCCCACAGGCCCATCCAAAGAGCAAAGAAAGACAAACAACAAGGGAAGAAATCTTTAGCATAAAAAAATAAGGAAAAGAGGGCTTGAACATTAAAAAAATATTTAAATTAAATATAATTTTTATAGGATGCTTAATTTTTAAGCACCCTAGAGCAAGCCAATGAATTCAAGGACTTCCGCTATTTTTAGAGCGACTTATCCACCTCAAGTGTGAATAACTTATCTGAAAAAATATGATATAGGTACCCGCTGCATTGGGCTCAACGCTGACCATCGTGCACACTCACCTGCTCTTTCAAAAGTCCGCCCAATCGAGAGTGAACACGTCCCCCCGTTCCCATCAACAAGGCAAAGAGGATCTCCTTGGGTCTGGGTGCATCTTGGATACCAATTTCCATGGAATTGAAATGACTGCGGACATACGCCGCATGAATGTAGTGAAGGGGCACCATCAAACGGTAACCACAATGCGCAACCGCCTTGGATGCTGGCACGATCGCCTTGGGCTCGCCAAGCAAAGACCGCATGGCCCAACCACCCGCCTCATGCCACACAGCACCGTGCTCCATCTCTCCATCCACCCCCACAATCGCAGCCTTGCTGTAGACCTCAATGTTTTCTTTGCCCAAGGTGTCCACCAACTCTTGTGCCAAAAGGGTCCCTAAGCTCCTTAACTCAGCCATGAAGGGCATCAAATCGGGTTCATAGCGACCTGCATAAGGGTTCTCAATGACCGCACATGCAGCAGCAAGTTTCAGGGGCGTTTGAGCAACGGGCCCGCCCTCATGGTAGGTCGTCTCAATGGTTAAACTGCGTTTGCGGATTTTGATGTTCATCGATTGCTTTCAATGGAATGTACGAGCGCTCTTGGCGTTCACTGTTTAGGAATTTTGGCCTCGTTGATGACTTGCGTCCAACGCTGAAGCTCTGAGCTGACCATTTGACGCATCTCCTCGGGTGTGCTGCCTCTGGCCTCTCCACCCATTTCTTCAAGCCTGGATTTAACCGATGCAACTTGCAAGGCCTTGAGGGTCTCTGTGTTGAGTTTATCAATGACCGGCTTGGGTGTCCCAACGGGCGCGAGCAAACCTGCCCAAGAGCGAACGTCATAATTCGCTACACCTTGATCTGCAACAGTGGCCAACTCGGGCAAACCAGGCCAGCGCTGTGGCCCCGTGGTGGCCAAGGCTCGCAATTTACCTGATTTGATGTTGGTGATCACAGCCGTAGGCGGCGCGATGATGAAATCGACATCGTTGGCCAAAAGGGCGGTGATGGACGCCGCGTCTCCACGATAAGGAATGTGCACCAATTTCATGCGTCCCATTTTGGCGAGCAATTCCCCTGCCAAATGGTGTGTTGAGCCGATGCCAGCCGACCCATAGGTCAGACCGTTGGCACTGACACGAGCAGCATCCAACAAATCAGAGAAGGTTTTGAACTTTGACTCAGCAGAGGTCACCACCAGGAAGGGGAAATAAGTGATGGTGGAGACCATCTCAAAGTCGGCCACGGTTTTGTAGGGCAAGCTGTTGTACAAGGCACCTGCAACAGCGTGACCACCGGTGGCCAACAACAAGGTGTAGCCATCGGGCTTGGCTCTGGCAACCGAGGCCGACGCGATGGTGCCGCCCGCACCTGTTTGGGCCTCAACCACCACCCCTTGGCCCAAACTCTTGGAGACTTCAAGCCCAATCGACCTGGCAATGTTGTCTGCATTGCCCCCCGGCGCAAAACCTTGCAAAATTTTAATGGGATGATCAGGATAAGTTTGAGCCAAAGCACTCAAACTCAACACCCAACAAGTCATCCCAATGATCGACGCAATGATCGCTTTTATCATCTTTGCACTCCTTCAAAGGATGGGTCGTTTTTAAGCTTGGTTCACAATGGGGTTGACCAAGGTGCCAATGCCTTCGATCTCCACTTCACACACATCACCGGCTTTCATGAATTTGGGCGGTTTGCGACTCCAACCCACGCCTGCTGGCGTGCCCGTTGCGATGACATCGCCGGGACTTAGGGTAAAGATGGCAGACGAATAACTGATCAACTGTGCAATGCTGAAAATCATGTGCCCTGTGTGACTCGACTGAACCAC
>CANBTT010000029.1 GCA_947372465.1 Burkholderiales bacterium
CAAGCCTTTACTGTTTTTTTGCCGGTTAAAAGTGTTGGGGTCATGGGGGATGGGAGGACCTATGATTACGTGGTTGCTTTGCGAGCTGTCCAAACTTCAGACTTCATGACCGCTGACTGGGCTGAATTACCCTATGCTTTGCTTAAAAAGGTCTCCTCTAGGATCATCAACGAAGTCAGAGGTATCAACAGAGTCACTTATGATGTGAGTTCAAAGCCACCTGCAACCATTGAGTGGGAATAATAATTATTCCGGTCGTAAAAGAATCTCTCATTCATTTCCACTGAAGATTTAACGGTGCAATTCTTCACGAATAACTTTGCGCACAGTTTCCTCTATTGTATGAATCGTCATCGCCTGTCTTAGGGTGGCATTGATTAACGTCTGATAGCCTCTCCCACCAGCCTGCGCGCGGTACCACCCAAGTACGTCTGGGTCAAGCGTAATGTTGATTTTTTTCTTTTTAAGTTCCGAACGAAAAGCCACCTTACCTTCAGGGGGGGTAACCTCCTTGCCGGCAATCTTCCATACGCCACGATCAAGGCCAAGTTCTGTTAACTCTGGAAGTTCATCGTACTCTTGAGGAGATACTTCGTGCAAATCAACTTTTGCTAAATTACTGCCTAAATTTTGATTGTTCGCGCTCATTTGCTTTCCTCATTGAATAAATGTGGCGAGCATCGCCACGTTGGACGTAGCCAACCACCATCAAACGACCATACAAGTATCCAAAACAAACCATGCGTTTTTCACCATAGTTTTGTCTTTCATCCTCAAATTCAAACGTTGGACCGTCAAAAATCACTTCAGCATCCGCAAAATCAAGGCCACGGTCAACCAATGTTGCTTGTCGCTTCGATTCATGCCAAGTTAACTTAAAGCTCATTTGACGTATTTTAAAGATAATTATCTCCATGTCAAGATGATTATGGAGATAATTAGAGGTGATCGAATTCTATAGATTTGAACGACTCAAGGGTGACACTTTCTAATAATTGGGGGGTAGTGAGATGCATTAATTAGGTGCATGATGATATTTCAGGTAAATCCCCATCCACAAAAGAGTAAGAATAAGGATTAAAAAAGTTGCAGCAATCGTTTTTTTCAATTGCACTTCACATGCAAATGGATAAGATTGATATGTTCCTAGGAGATCAATAATGAGTATTTTAGAACTAATTGAAAAAGTTAAGAATCTGCCAAAAGATAAGCAAATTGAGGTCATGGACTTTGTGGAGTTCCTGTCCTCCAAGAAGATTCAAAGCGTTGACAAAATACCGAATCTAGAAAATTCTCCCCTTAAGATATTCCGTACTAATCCTTTCATAGTTACTGGTTTTACTCCATTTACTAGGAATGAGGCAAATGAGCGCTAAAGATTTTGTAGACTCAAATGTATGGCTTTATTCTTTAATCAAAAGCCCTGAATTGGAGAGAAAAAATCAAATAGCATATCAACTACTAGACAATTTAGGGCTTCATGTTGTTAGCTCACGGTAAATGTCTGGTGCCTGTGAAACGCTAATTTTGTACCTACACAACCGCGTCAAGACGTCAAAGACGCTACTTGGCTTGACCGCTGAAGTCATTTGCCAAGCAGATGATCTTGGTGTAAAATGTGTACACATAGATTCACAATCGAAGAGGTATCCACATGGAAACGACAAAGGTAGGCATACGCGAGTTCCGTTCCGACTTGGCCGAGTACATTGCATCCAGCACGCCCGTTGCAGTCACGCGGCATGGCCAGACCGTTGGGTACTTCATCCCCACAAAGGGACAAGTTGAAGCAGACATCGCAGCGTTGAAAAAAGCCAGTGAGACCTTGGACAAGCTGCTTGAGGCGCAGGGCGTAGACGTGGAGTCCGTGGTTGCAGACTTCAAAGCAGCACGTAGGAAAACCAGTATGCCCTCAAAGAAGCTCACTGTCAAAACGGCATGAATGGTAAAGCTATCGTTCTTGATGCGAACATTCTTATTCGTGCGGTGATGGGAAAGAGGGTGCGTGAACTGATTTTTGGTAGCGTAACAACGGTCAAATTCTTTGCCCCCGATGTTGCATACGCAGATGCGCGAAAGTATCTGCCTGCGCTGTTAATAAAACGTGGTATTGATTCCAGTGCAGCAATGTTAGTGCTGGATCAGCGGCGCTTGTCTTAGATTTCTCGATTCCTCATACCCCAAAAGTCCCAAAGCGAAGAAGAGATGTCTGTGGTCAATGTGCCCCTAGGTAACACCCCTCAACCCGCTCCCCATCCACTTCATCACCTTCTTCACTGCACAGGGCGGCAATCAAGGCTTGGTCCACCACTTGGCCGGGTAGGAGCAGTTCTTCATTCGTCCAGCGCTTGACCAAGTGGCCGTTGGCCACGCCGCCCGTGTGTGGGGCTTGATAGGCGCGTCGATGTTGCATGGTGATGCCGCTGTTGGCGTTCGCTATGAAGCGGCTCTCGCCCAGGGCCCAAGGTTCAAAGTAGGCATTCGCAGCAACATCGACTTGGCGAAAGTAGCTGCGTGCGCCTTCGGCCTTGAGTTGTTTGCGCACGGTGCGGGTGATCAGGCCTTGCAAATGGTCGAGTGCGGCATCCTCCAATGTGTTCAGGTTTTCGGTCCTCATGTCTTGCCCAGCCAAGGCTGCGTTGGTGGTCAACTCGACAGGCAACACTTTCACCATGGCTTTGACCACGTCGCGGTGGGGCGCTACAGCGGTGGCCACGCCGCGTGTTTGCGGTTGGATGGGGCAGCGAATTTCCACAAAGCGCGGCTTCACAGGTCCGGTGCAGCCGTCGTGGTGGTAGTACTCGCCTTGGCTCAGCCGCCCTTTGCTGGAGCGCCCACGCACGTCGCGATAAGTTGGGTGTTGGGTGTGCGAATTCAGGCAGACGACCAATCCGGTGGTATCGATCAATTGGTAAAAAGCCTCGCGCCACTCGGGCAAGAGCAGCTTGTCGTGCAAGTAGTCACTGGGCTCGGTCTCTTGATGACCCACTTCACCTTCAATCACCAAAACAAAGGGCTTGGGCCGACGCACCCGCCACAAGGCGTTGGCAAACTCCAGCACTGAGCTTTGCGGGAGTGTTTGGGTTGCGTCGTTGGGGAGCGTGTTGTCGGACATGTTACAGTTTCGGGTGTGTCGTGCTGGAACAGCCAGCTTGGAGAAGTGCCAATTTTAGGGCGGTTTAGCGCGCAATGACATATGCCCTGGCAATGGCAGAAACAGAGTTTTCAGGCACATTGGTCTTTCAAATGATTTCCAGCTTTTGCTGGGGGGCGTAAAACGCTTTCGAGCTTGGACAGAGCTCAACACCTTCACTGGGGTTTTTCTTCAATGAGACCTCGGCTTCATTCTAAGAAATACTGGCGGATCTGCAATTAAGGGGGGGTACTTCAAGAACCAGTACATGGCAAATTGGCCATTTATTCAACCAGGTCCGCGCAAATCCACGCTGTTCACTGCACGAAGGGTGTCAATTTCACCTGATTGCGTCCACTTGTCATAGTCACAGCCCATAAGATCATTGATAATTCAGAGATAGACGCGGCCGAAACTGCCGCAATCCATTGCTGCTTTTTGAGGTCTCTCATGTTCAAAGTTAGTCCATTGCTTCAAACGGGGATGAAAAATCATTTTCTCGGGGCCCTTCTTTTGCTCGCTATTGCGTTGGGGGCCTCATCTCAAGCTTTAGGGGGGGCTTCCGTTTTATTGCCCCTCAATCCAAAGCAGCAGGCCATTTTGGGCATACAAGTGAGCCAGTTGCAGTCCTCCAGTGGCGCTCAATTGTTGGTCAGTGCTTCGGTCGTTACCCCTCCAGGAAAAGAGTTCACCATCTCCGCACCCTATGCGGGGCAAATCTCTCGCTTGTTTGCAGGCGTTGGGGACTCGTTCAAAGTCGGTGCCCCCTTGGCTCAGTTCACCAGCCCCATGCTGGGAGACGCGAGGCGCTTATTGAACGAAGCGAACATTGACTATAAAAATGCAAAAGCGGCAACCGAGCGAGACCAAGCCATGTTTGATGAAGGCATTATTCCAGCGGTGCGGCTTCAATTGACCCGGTCCAAACAAGAAGCGGCTTTGGCGCAGTTGCATGCCCGGGAGGCTGAATTGTCAGCCTCCGGCACTTCTTTTGATGTGGGATCTGGCTATTCAACGGGCACATTGAAAGCGCCCGTTTCTGGCACTGTCCTGGAGGCCTTTACGGCCGTGGGCCAAAGAGTGGAGGCGGGCACTGTGCTTTTTAAGTTGGCCGATGCTTCGCAGTTGCAACTGGACTTGCAGCTCTCTTCAGACAAAGCCGCTCAGATCCAAGTGGGTGATGAGGTGAGCTTGGTCGCTCGCAGTGCCAAAGCCAAAATCATCGGTGTGAGCCGTGCGGTTGACAGCAGTCAATTGGCCCGCGCACGCGCTGTGGTCACGACTCGAGGCAGCTTGCAAGCTGGCGAGTTGGTCTCGGTCATGGTTCAAGCCAGAGGACTTTTAAATGCATCAAAGGGGAGCGATCGCTGGTTGCTGCCCACTCGTGCGGTGACCCAGTGGAAAGGCCAGCCTTTTGTATTTGTCGCAAACGAGCAAGGTTTTGAGGCCAAGCGTGTCTTGGTCATTTCATCGACCGATGACATGTCAATTGTTGAGGTGTCTATGCCTTTAGGTGCCAAGGTCGCTATAACAGGCATTGCTTCATTGCGCGCCATGTTACAAAAGGATGAGTGATGTTTGAGTTTCTCGTCCGATGGAGTCTTCGCTTTCGAGGCTTGACCCTCCTCGGGGCATCGTTTTTGTGTGTGGCTGGCGTTTACGCCTGGCTCAATTTGCCCATTGACGCTTTTCCCGACATCTCGCCTGTTCAAGCCAAAGTGATCCTTAAGATCCCTGGGATGACCCCCGAAGAGGTGGAGCAACGCATTGTCAAACCCATTGAGCAAGAGTTGCTCAGCATTCCAAAAAAACGCATCGTTCGCTCCACGTCCAAGTACGGCATCGCAGACATCACGATCGATTTTGAGGAAGGCGTGGACTTGTACTGGGCACGTCAGCAAGTTGCTGAGCGCTTGGCCTCCATGGTGCGGGACTTGCCCAGCAGTGTGAGTGGTGGCTTGGCGCCCATTGCCACGCCTTTGAGCGAGGTGTACATGTTCACCCTTGAGGGCGACGCATTCAGTTTGGCTGAAAAGCGTCGCGTATTGGATTGGGTCATCCGCCCAGAGTTGCGCACGATCCCCGGTGTGGCTGAGGTGAACTCTCTAGGCGGAGAGGTCCAAACCTTTGAAGTCATCCCCAACACAGCAAAAATGGCCGCAATGGGGGTCAGCATGTCTGAGCTTCGCCAAGCGCTATTGGCCAACAACAGCAACGACGGTGCTGGTCGCTTAACTTCAGGTGACGAAGTTTTGGTGGTGCGCGTCCAAGGCGCTGTCAAAACACTTGATGACTTGCGCGCCGTGAGATTAAACAGCGCCCACAAAACCATTGTGCAACTCGATGACGTTGCCAAAGTGACTTTGGGGGCTTTAACGCGCTATGGTGCCGTAACGCACGATGGTCAGGGGGAAGCGGTCGAAGGTTTGGTGCTAGGCATGCGAGGCGTGAATGCCCGGCAGTTGGTCAGTGCTGTGGATGCCAAATTGGCGGAGTTGGATGCACGCTTGCCCAAAGGCATGACGGTGAAAACCTTCTACAACCGCGGTGAACTGGTCACCCGTGCAGCCGACACAGTGATCCACGCCTTGATCGAAGCCGCTGTCTTGGTGTGTATCACTTTGTATCTATTTTTAGGCGGTCTCAGAGCCTCCTTGGTGGTGGCCATTGCCCTGCCGTTGTCGCTCTTGAGCACCTTTGTGCTCATGCGCGTATTTGGTTTGACGGCCAATTTAATGAGTTTGGGTGGCTTGGCCATTGCCCTTGGGATGCTGGTGGATGCGGCTGTCGTGGTGGTTGAAAACATTGAGACAGCCTTTGCCTCGCACCCCAAAGGACACGGATTGTCTAAAGCAGAAATTTTGCTCAAAGCCGTGCGTCAAGTGATCAAGCCAGTGGTCTCAGGGGTGTTGATCATTTGCGTGGTCTTTCTGCCCTTGCTAAGTCTAGAGGGCTTGGAGGGCAAGTTGTTTGCCCCAGTTGCTGCAACCATTGTCATGGCTTTGGTCTCGTCTTTGTTACTGGCCTTCACACTGATCCCTGCTTTGGCTTCCATGACTTTGAAAGAAGAAGGTGCACATGCATCTTTTTTGATGGAAAAAATCCATGTTATGTATGTGCGTGCACGCGAACGCATATGGGCCAAGCCAATCTGGTTGTACGGCTTGTCACTCACATCCTTGCTTGTGGCAGCGGTGCTTTATGGCTCCATTGGGAAAACCTTCATGCCCACATTGGATGAGGGCGATGTCTTGGTTCAATTGCAAAAGTTACCCTCCATCTCACTTGAAGCTTCGCTTGAAATAGACACCCGTGTCCAACAAGCCATTTTGGACAATGTGCCCGAGGTGAAGTCAATCGTGGCTCGGGTGGGTTCGGATGAGTTGGGGCTCGATCCCATGGGGCTCAATGAGACCGATTCCTTTCTGGTCCTCAAGCCCAAGAAAGAATGGCGAGGGAGCAAGGAAGACATCATCAACGCCCTAAGGCTTGTGCTGGAAGGTTTTCCTGGCTTGGTCTATGGTTTTACGCAACCCATCGAAATGAGGGTCTCCGAAATGCTCACGGGAACTCGCGGGGACGTGGCGATCAAAATTTTTGGCACTGATTTGACACATTTGAATCAAGCCGCTCAGTTGGTGGCCTCGGCAGTGCGGGCCATTCCTGGAGCCTCAGAGGTCATCGCGCCCAAAGCAGAAGGTTTACAGTACGTCTCTGTCAATTTAAATCGATCGACGATCGGGCAGGCTGGATTCAGCGTTGAAGGCCTTCAGCAAGCGTTTAAAAACCAAATTGAAGGGGAGTCCTTGGGCTACGTTTTGCAAGACGGCGTTCGGGTACCGTTGACCTTGAAGGGCAATGGGGATTTAAATCAAAGCACTGAAGCCTTCAAAAACTTGCAGTTGGCTGCACCTGATGGACGCATTTGGATGGCCAGTGCGTTGGCCGATATTCGATTGGTGGATGGACCCATCCGGGTCGATCATGAACAAAGTGCTCGTTTCACGAGCATTCAAGTCTCGGTCGATGGTCGTGATCTCACGGGCTTTGTCAGTGAAGCGCAAAAGGCCGTCTTGGCATTGAGCTTGCCCGCTGATGTGCATCTGGTTTGGGGCGGACAATTTGAAAATCAACAGCGCGCGGCTGCTCGATTGGGGTTGGTCATCCCAGCGGCACTGGTCTTGATTTTCACCATTTTGGTGATGACATTTGGTTCATTTGTACAGGCAGGTATTATCTTTTTGAACATCCCCTTTGCGCTGGTTGGGGGCGTGGTGGCCTTGTCCGTTTCAGGTGAGTACTTGTCTGTTCCCGCCTCTGTGGGCTTCATCGCCTTGCTGGGCATTGCGGTGCTCAATGGGTTGGTGATGGTGACGCACTTCAATGAAAGGCTGCTTGATGGGGAGCCCATTCACGAGGTTGTGCGAAAAGGCTCAGAGCGGCGCTTGAGACCTGTTTTGATGACCGCTGTGATCACAGCACTAGGGATGATCCCTTTGCTGTTTGCGACGGGCCCAGGTTCTGAAATTCAACGTCCCTTGGCCATTGTGGTCACGGGAGGCTTGTTCAGCTCTACTTTGCTCACCTTGCTCTTGCTGCCCAAGTTGTTTGAGCGCTTTGGAGCACTTGAGGGCGAAGACTTTGCTGTCATCAAAAAAATACTATCTTGGAGAAACCCGTGAGCCGTTTCTTGACGTCTTTTGCGGCAAGCAGCGTGCTTGTCGCTTCGTTTGTACATGCTCAAACGCCCGCTGCTTTATCGATTTATTTGCCCGCTGAGCCCCTGGTCAAGGAGGCCGTCATCAACAGCCCTTTGATGGACATGGCAAGGTCGAAAAAAAATGCGGGTACCGCTCGCGCGCAAAGCATTGATGCCGGGGCGGCTGAATTCACACTGCGCAGCACGATTCAACGTCGTCAAGATGCGCTCCTGAACGCTCAACTGCACGAATCGATGCTCAGCATTGAGCGCCCCATCCGGATGTGGGGCAAGCGTGGTCTGGATGCCCAATTGTCCAAGCAAACACAAGCATTTGTTGACATTGAATACGCTGACGCGATGCACGAAGGCACACGAGAGCTCATGCGGCATTGGTTTTCTTATTTGCGCACCTTGGTGGATGACAAAATCGCACAAACCCAGTTGGACTTGGCGCTCAAGATGCGCCGATTGACCCAAGTTCAGTTCAAACAAGGCGAGATCTCCCTACTCGATGAACAACTCGCAATTGCAGAATATGAGCGCATCAATGCGGCTCGAATGGTAGTGCGCGCTCAGTTGCAGAGCACCTCGTCTGTCTTTGCGCATCGATACCCAAGTGTGAAATTGCCCCTCGATCTTCCTGAGCCCCTTGGGGCCAGTGGACGTTCGATTTTGCCCGCACTCCATGAGTCGATGTCGGTGATGCGACAAGAGTTTTTAGAGAAAAATCATGAACTCAATATGATGCGCATTGATGCAAAACGATTGCAATTGGTTGCAGAGCGGGCCAGCAAAGACCGCATGCCCGATCCAACCGTGGGCGTCTTTACCGCTCGTGAGCGCTCTGGAGCAGAAGCAATTTCTGGTGTTTTATTTTCATTTCCTCTGGCAGGACCTGCGCGCGAGGCCCATTCGAATGCGGCGCTGGCTGAGGCACAAGCGGCGAGCGACAAGGTCCGACTCGCCGAGCAACAACTCGGTGCCTCCTTTGACAACATGTGGATTCAATTCCAGAGCAAAAGGGATGCGGCGCAAGGCTTGCAGTTGGCTTGGAAAACGCAAGCTCAAGCTGCAGAGAAGACTTTAAAAGCCTTCGCGCTAGGGGAGGGCAACTTGTCTCAAGTGTTGATGACTACTCGCTTTGCGAGTGAAAATCTGAGTGCGGCTGAACACATGAATTTAGAGACTCTAGAGTTGTTGGCCTTGATCCGTTTGGACTTGCATCAAATGTGGGATTTCGATGAGTAGTGCCTCTCATTGATTTGATGGGGCGGCTTCCTTTTTTTATGGAGCGCTTAGATTTTGCATGGCCTTTGCAAAATCAAACGCATCGCTTTTTTGGGTGTATCCCAATCTTTCTGCCTGCCCAGCTCGCTTATCTGCTTTGATCAAAAGCACCATGCTGGCCACAACCCTCTCGTCATCGAGGCTGTTCATGGTGCTGACGGTGTAGTGATAGGGGTTGTGGTAGTGATAAATGGCTTTGAACAAGACATTTTGTTCCCGCACAGTGAGCTCTTTGATGCAGTCCATTTGCGCCAACAGTGCGGCGCCTACAGGTCCATGGTGGCCTTTGACAGCCACGACTGCCTTTTGTTCGTTGAGTTGAAACGTTTTAATTTTTCCTACATCGTGCACCAAGGCCAACAAAATCAGGAGTGCGTCTTGCCGATCCAGTTCAAATCCACTTTGAGCGGCAATCAGTAAAGAGAGGTCTGTTTCCAGCCCTTGGTAGATGAAGCGTTCTCGCTCAATGAGGGCGTAAGCGGCAACGCGAATGGAGTGATCCAAAAGCGAGCAGTTTCCATGGTGATGGGTTGGTATGCCACTTTGTTTGCTTGCACCTGCTTGCAGTGGCCATGAGGGCGTGTCGTTTGCGACGCTTGAGGCAGGGCAGTCTTTGTTGAGACAAAGCAAAGCCAGGCAAGATGCCATGGCGTGTGCTATGCGGGGATTGGATAAACGGGTTGATTCAATGAATTTCAAGATCAAAGGTGCGTGCTCGTATTCAACACTTTTGAGGAACCAATCCGGTAGACCGCCTGTGAGCGTTGTCGCTGGTAAATGGCTTTTTATAATATCTCCAACGGCTCCCATGCTCGAATGCAAGCCAAAACGTTCCCCTTCTATTAAAGCCAACAGTTGCTGTGTCCTTGAGCGTGTTTGGCGTCTAAGAGCCAAGACAAAGCAAAGGGCACAAACCAACGTGTCTAGGAGCAAGAGTTGCATCGAGTCTTCAATGCGGGACAGGGTCCAGTTCAGTTGGTTTTCTCTTGTAGAGGTGCCGCTTGTTAATTGCACCGCATACAGATTCAAAAGCAACCACCAGGTCGCGCTCGTCATCGCCAAAGCGCGAACAAATGTTTGAATGGACTTGGCTTTTCTCATGGGCCGTCACAATTTCAATCGGTTTGGGATGCTTCAGCCACGGATGCCCTGGGCCACTTCGTTTGTGTTTCTGCAACGAGAAGGGCGCTTTTGTCGTACCACTTAGGGGAGGGGCCTCTGAGCTGCCCCAAAGTTTTACGTGCTTGTCTGTAAATCAAGATCAATTCCCGCATTTGAATCAGCACGCCATGGACTTGTGAAGCATGCGCTTTGAACGCTTTTGTTTTGTGCTGAAAAATCAAAAGCCTTGCCATCGGGATTCTTCTTGCCCTCCATAGGCCCATTGCAAAATTCCTTCGCCATTGCACAAACAGGGGGTGTCTTTCGCCTGTAAAGTGCTGTTCATCTTTTGGATAGGCGAACCACTGAATGCGAATGCGTCCCGTGTGCACGGGCTGCCAGTTGTTGAGTTGTTGATCCAAGTCGATCAAGGTCTCTAAGCACTCGTACATGAGTGTGACCAAGACCTGGAGCCTGTTGGAGTAGGTCTCTAGAGAGACAAGACGCTCCTCGTCAAGATGATGGTCCAAGATATTGCCTCATTTATGAATACTCAAGTATACATAAATAAAGCAAAATAGATATTTTATAATTATTTAAAGATCAGGGTTGAGTAGATATTTTTGCTGTCTCTGCAACACTTGTCCATCGCTGCAGATCTTCTTTAAGGAGTTTGCTGAATTCCTCTGAAGTGGTGCCTAAAGCTTGAACAGACATCGAATTCATGGCTTGTATGACATCGGCTTGCTTGAGAACTTTGTTCACTTCTGTTTCAAGCAGTTTGACAACGTTTGCAGGTGTGCCAGAGGGAGCAAAAAGAGCCGTCCAGACTTTGAATTCAACCCCTGACAGGCCAACCTCGGCCATCGTGGGTACATTGGGCAAGCTTGCTAGACGCGTGGGTGCGGTCACTGCCAAGGCTCTCACATTGCCAGTTGCGAGTGCGGGCAGTGCAGGCCCGGGGTCCGACATGATCATGAGCAAGTCTCCAGACATCATGGCGTTGATGGACTCTGTCGTGCTTTTAAATTGGATGAACTCGCCAGGTGTACCCGTTTTCATCTTGAACAGTTCACTTGCAAATTGAAACAAGGGGCCTGATCCGCCGTAATTGGACTTGTTGGGGTTGGCTTTCATGTAGTTCACCAAGTCTTGCACATTATGAATGGGCAGTTTGGCATTGACCAGCAAGATGAGTGGAAAATGGGTCACCATGCTGATGGGCGTGAAGTCTTTTGTTGGAGAGTACTTGAGTTTAGGCGTCAAAATAGGGGTAAAGACCATGTTGCCCGAGGGGCCCATCAGCAAGTTGTATCCATCTGGATTGGATCTGGCGACATATTCCGAGGCGATGATGCCGCCCGCACCCACTTTGTTTTCCACAATCACGCCCTGATTCAAATTGGCAGATAGTTTCTGCGCAACGACCCGAGTCATCATGTCGACCCCGCCCCCAGCACCTTGACCCACAATGATGTGAATTGGTTTGCTGGGAAACTCCTGCGCACAGGCTTCAAAACTGAGTGACAGATTCAAAACCATTGCGCTCATGAGCTTGAACAATGCGAGGACTTTAATGCTTGGATGTTTCATGTCAAACAATGCCGGGTTGGGTTTGCAGTAGGATCAAAAAAAAGAAGCGCTACACATCAATTAAAAATTTTCGCTTTCAATTGATTTGACCATTGCTCTTGGGTGATTTTTGTGGGATTGTCTTTGATCAAATCTTCTGTGATTTTCATGATCTCGGCGATCGGCGCGTTCAGATCAATTGGAATGCCATAGGGCTGCTCGACATACCAAGGCGTCACGCAGTACAACTCAACGCGGTTGCCATCTGGATCAAAGAAGTAAATGCTCCATGCATTTCCGTGGGTGATGGTGCGCTGGATGGGCACTTGATCGGCAAGCAAGTTCTTGTAGTAGACGATCAAATCTTCTAGGCTATCGACTCGGAAAGAAATTTGGTTGATCGGCGACGTTTCAGGATCATCCCTGCGCCCCGAGGCCACGACCAATTGATGGTGCTCATTGGCGTTTCGGCTCATAAAAGCGATCTCACCGCCCAAGTAATACTCCCCTCGATCGGTCAAGACCAAGCCCAATGTTTTTTGATAAAAAGCGATCATCTGATCCAAATCGCGTACTTGTACGCCAACGTGTGTGAGTTGAACATTAGGTGGGCGTTTCATAGGTTTTCCTTTAAAGGTTTGAACAACGGTTGGGTTTTGATCATTGTCTTTCAATGTGTTTGATCTCAACGACTTTCTTCCAGCGGGTGATTTCTCTGTCGATTCTTGCGCGCATCTCCTCAGGGCTTGAGGGCGTAGGGGTTCCACCAAAATCGGAGAATTTTTGTTTGACCTCGGGCGTGTCAAGGAACAAGCGAATTTCTTGATTGAGCTTCTCAACGATGGGCCTGGGTGTACCGGGCGCCACTGCAACGCCCAGCCATGAGCTGAATTCAATGCCTGGCAATGTTTCAGAAACGGTTGGAATGTCTGGCGACATGGGGGAGCGACTTTCGGAGGAGACGGCCAATGCACGAATTTTTCCTCCCTTGAGTTGACCAAAGGTGAACGTTGCGGTTTCAATCATGACATCGGTGCGTCCTCCAAGCAACTCCATCATGGCGGGTGCTGCCCCTTTGAAGGGAACGTGCAGCATGTTGATCCCCGCTTCAATGCAAATCCACTCACCCAGCAGGTGATGAAGGCTGCCCGCACCCGTTGAGGAGAAGCTGATTTGCCCAGGTTTTGCCTTTGCCAAGGCAATCAACTCGGTCAATGATTTAATGCTTGATTCTTTGACGACGGAGATGACCATTGGGTAGGTCACAATGGTTGAGACCATGCCAAAGTCCTTGACAGGATCGTAGGGCAATTTTTTGATGATGGCTGCAGACGTGGGATGTCCCCCAGTGAGCAAGACCAAGTTGAGTCCATCGGGATTCGATTTGGCGACAAAATCATTGGCAAACGCACCTCCAAACCCCACTTTTTGTTCCACCACCACGGGTTGAGCGAAACGCTCAGACATGCGCTGAGCGAGCATGCGGCTCACGATATCGGTGCTGCTGCCAGCGGCAAACCCCACCACGAAACGCATGGGGCGATTGGGGAAATCAGTGGCCGTGGTTTGAGCCCAAGCGCCGAGTGAGAAAGCGATCAAGGCCAAAGCGCTTAAGAGGGATTGGTAAATGTGATTCATCAAGAGCATTGAAAGGTTGTAGAAAAGAGTTCAAGGCCAGGCGCCTATCCTGACCAATTATCGTCATCCAATGCGTGAGCTTGGCTCATCGTAAGCCCTAAGACTTTTTGAGAATTCCTGTCTTCAAAAGTCCAGGCCGAGCACCCTGACATGGGCTGCGCGTGCGTATTTCTTTCATTTTTCGCATCACAGCCCTCTATTTAACGATTTTGAGCCCGTTTTTTAGTGGATTTACCAATACGCATCAAGGAAAATTTCAATTAAGATCGGGGCGAATTAATTGCTAATGTTTAATTAGAAAAGATTGATTTAACACTTATTTTTATCACTAAAGGACTGATGTGAAGATTCTCTATTTCAACGATTTCAGATTGGGTATTTTAAAAGGCGATCACGTGGTGGACGTGACTTCATTGGTGGAAAATATCCCCCACTCAGGTCCTGGCGACTTGATCAACGGTGTCATTGAGCATTTTGACGATTTCAGACCTCGCATTGAGGCCTTGGTGGCCAAAGAGAGTGGTGTACCTTACGCGGGTCTGAGAATCCGTCCCCCTTTGCCTAAGCCCACAACGATTGACTGCATGGCCGTCAATTACATGGAAGACGGTACCAAAAGTGAGCCTGCACCCATCAATGCATTTTTGAAGTCACCCACAGCCATCATTGGGCCTGGTGAAAAGATGGTGTTGCCTGACATGGCTGCCTCTGTCTTTGAAGGTGAGGCTGAGTTGGCTTTGGTCATTGGCAAACGTGCAAGTCGCGTGTCTCAAGCCGATGCAATGAAGCATGTTTTTGGTTACGTCAATTTCATTGACGGTTCGGCCCGCGGTGTCAAGCCCGATACCAATGTCTTCTACCAAATGAAGTCCAGACAAACCTTTGCACCGATTGGCCCATACATTGTGACGGCCGATGAGATCAAGGATCCGCAAGAGTTGAAGGTTCAATTGTGGGTGAACGGCAATTTGCGACAAAACTTCAACACCAATGACATGGCGCATAAAATCCCTCGCTGTATTGAGTGGGTCAGTCACATCCACGACTTGTTACCCGGTGACATTTTGGCCACTGGAACCAATCACCGTGGCTTGAATGCTTTCCAACACAACGATAAAGTTGAGTTGGAAGTTGAGGGCATGGGCCGTTTGGAGATCACGGTGCACGATGACTTGCACCGCACATGGACGCGCGACACGCGTCTAGAGCGTGAGCAAAAAGGCTTGTCTGTGATCAATGATCAATTGACCGGTAAATACGCGCCCACCAAGTAAAAGCTTGGATTTTCACTCGGTTTTTAACCTAAAATCGAGTGGGTTTCACGGGCCGTGCAAGCGGTGAGCAAGAACTGAAAGTCCCATGAAGGCCTTGCGTTTTCATGGGTCCTTTTTTTTGATGTGCCACACCGCAGTCCGTTTGAGCCTGTTGTTTGAAAAAAACATTGTTTGAATTCTATTTTTTGAAGGTCTTAAAGTCATGTCTGAACGCAAAAAAGCTCTGGTCACTGGTGGCGCAACGGGAATTGGAAAAAGCGCTGTGCTCGCTCTAGCTCGGGCGGGATACGATGTGGCGATCAATTACGCATCCAGCGCTCAGGCGGCAAAAGACACAGAGAAAGAAGCGCAAGCCCTTGGCGCGAAAACATTGCTGCTTCAGTGTGATGTGAGCGATGAGAAAGCGGTCAGAGCGATGGTGGCTGAAGTGGAGAAGTCTTTTGGGCACTTGGACGCTTTGATCTCCAACGCTGGCACCACTGCCAAATGGAAGGTCAAAGACCTCGAGAGCTTGGACATGGATGAATGGGACCGCACTTTTGCGGTCAATGTCAAAGGGCTCTTTCAGGTGGTCAGGGCATGTGTCCCTTTGCTGAAAAAAGGGACCAATCCAAGCATTGTGAACACCGCAAGCATTGTGGGTCTGCGCCCAGGGCCCCAACCGCTTCCCTATGCGGCCAGCAAAGCGGCCGTGGTGAACATGACCAAAACATTGGCATGGAATTTGGGCCCAGAAATTCGCGTCAATGCAGTCGCGCCTGGCTGGATGGAGGGCGACTGGATGCAAAGAATGCTGGGTGAGAAGTACGACGACTTGATGGGCAAGCGCGCCAGAGCGACTCCCTTGAAGCGCTGTGTGACCGCCGATGATGTGGCGGAAACCATGCTCAACTTGATCCAATCCAACCGTTTTGTGACGGGTGAGATCATTGTGATCGATGGTGGTTTTACAAGCTCCACCTAAGTCAACAACATTTACTGGAGTCATTTAAATGCTAGAAGGTTTTGTTCCATTTCCAAAAGAGTTTGCTGCCAAGTACCGTGAAAAGGGATACTGGCAAGACAAGTCGCTGGCCAATGAGTTTGGTGTTGTCTATCAAACGTTCAGTGAGCGTGTGGCCCTTGTCGACGGTGACCAAGAGTTCACTTACGCGCAAATTGATCGCATCACGACCAACTTGGCTTTGAACTTGTTGGACATTGGTTTAAGGCCCTTGGACCGAGTCGTGCCAACACTGCCCAATGTGCATGAATTTGTTTTGTTGTACTTCGCTTTGCAAAAGATTGGCGCAATTCCAATCGCTGCATTGGTCACACACCGATTTGCTGAGATCAACCAGTTCACTCAGTTGTCTCAATCCACCACGTGTGTCTACCCTGATCGATCAGGGGATTTTGAGTTCTCACCCATCATCGAGCGCGTTCAAGCGCAAAATCCGAGTCTAAAGATTCGAATTGTTTTGGGTCAGGCCAAACCCGGCGAGCACTCGCTAAGAGATTTGATTGATCGCCCGGCCACCTTGGACCCACAGCGCTTAAAGTCGATTCAAATCGACCCCATGGATCCGTGTATTTTTCAGCTCTCGGGTGGCACGACGGGTATTCCAAAGTTGATACCTAGAACCAACAACGATTATGCCTACAACTCAAAAGTGGCGGCCTCTGTGTGCGAGGTCAATGCGGAGTCTGTTCTTTTGTTGGTCTTGCCGATAGCGCACAACTTGCCGCTTGCATGTCCTGGTATTCAAGGCTTCATGTTCAATGGCGCCAAAGTGGTGGTTCACCACAACACGCGTCCAAAGGAAATGTTTGCTTTGATCCAAAAGCACAAAGTGACACATCTGAAAGTGGTACCTGCGTTGCTCATTCGCTTGATCAATGACCCCAGTGCGACAGAATTTGATTTGTCGTCCTTGAAGTTCATTCAAAGTGGTGGTCAGCGCATGCAGCCAGAGGTTCGCTTGAAAACCCGTGCTTTGATTCCAGGTGTTTTTGTGCAAGAAAATTTTGGGATGTCTGAAGGCACGTTGATGTTTGTGAGAACAACGGATCCTGATGAGGTCAAGATGCAGACCTGTGGACGCCCAGTGTGTGAGGACGATGAGGTCAAGTTGCTCGATGAAGAGGACCGAGAGGTGGCACTTGGGGAAGTGGGGGAGTTGACCGTTCGTGGCCCCTACACTTTGAGAGGCTACTACGGCGTACCTGAATACAACGCGCGTCAATTCACAAGCGATGGGTTTTATCGTTCGGGAGATTTGATGCGCATGCACCCCTCAGGTAACTACGTTGTTGAAGGACGCAAAAAAGATTTGATCAACCGCGGGGGTGAGAAGATTTCAGCCGAAGAGGTTGAGAATTTGATTCTCATGCACCCCAGCGTTCAAAATGTGGCCTGTGTGCCCATGCCCGATCCCAATATGGGAGAGAAGATGTGCGCATTTGTCATTTTGAAATCTTCCACGTCCTTGGTGCTCAAGGACTTGGTTGACTTTTTGTTGACCAAGGAAATCGCAAAATTCAAACTCCCTGAGCGACTGGAAGTTCTGGCCGATTTTCCGGTCTCCACTTTTGGGAAAGTCTCCAAAAAGGCTTTGGGTGAATTGATCACTGAAAAACTGTCCAAAGAAGCGGCGCACTGATATTTTTATTTCGAGCTTGATGGCCCCTTGGGGCCTCTTGATTTTTATAGACTCTTATACTGAACTGAACAACCATGCGAATCATTGACCTGCATTGTTACCCTGGGACTCAAACTTGGATTGACTCACAAGGCCCTTATCCGGCCGAATTGGCCAGGTACTGGAAAAGAGACTGGGTGGCCAAGAGTGAAGAGGATGTGATTGCTGAATTCACCCAGGCTGGAGTACAAGCCTGTTTGGTGGCGTTGGATCTGGAGACAACGGTCGCCTCACCACCTTGCACGAATGAATACGTTCATGGCATGTGGCAACGCCACCCAGACCGTGTCATTCAGTGCTGGGGGGCTGTAGAGCCCGCAAAAGGTGAGATCGCGATTCAACAAGCTAAAAAAGCGGTCAAAGAGTTGGGCTTCATTGGCTTTCACTTTCATCCCATTATGCAGCACTTTGCTGTCAACGACAGGCGCCACTACGACCTCTTTGAAGTCATCAACGAACTCGGTGCCGCAGTGATGGTGGACGTGGGTACAACCGGCATGGGGGCCGGCATGCCAGGCGGCAACGGCGCAAGAGTGCGACATGCCCACCCCTCGCACATCGATGACTTGGCGGCAGACTTTCCCAATTTAAAAATCATCATGGCACACCCCGGTTGGCCTTGGGTGGAGGAGACCACGGCTGTCGCCTTGCACAAAGGCAACGTCTACTGGGAGATGTCGGGCTGGGCGCCCAAGCACTTTCCTGGTAACTTGAAGGTGGATATTCGCGGTCGACTCCAAGACAAGATCATGTTTGGCAGCGACTATCCCAGTTTGCCCTATGAGCGCATCATGCGTGAATGGTCAGAGTTGGGTTACAAAGATGAGGTGATGGAGAAAATCATGCACGGCAACGCTGAACGCGTTCTTGGACTTTAACCTTTAAAGAAATACACTCAAAGATGTCAAACGCCTTCGATCCCTCTAAGCAAAGCACCGATGCACCCATTCAGTTTGCACTGGAGGGGCATGTTGCAGTGCTCACCTTGAACAGAGCTGCCACACGAAACGCCTTAAGTGGTGAAGAAATGTTTCTTGCTTTCGAGTCGATTTTTGCTTACATGAACCAAAACACCCAAATCCGCGCAAGTGTACTGACTGGCAGTGGAACGGCCTTTTGTTCTGGCGGCAACATTGCTGAAATGCGTGACAAAGAGGGCATGTTCAAGGGAGGCCCCACTGAGATTGCACAAAATTACAAAAAAGGCATACAACGAATCCCTCGCGCTTTTCAAACCTTGACGGTGCCCATGATCGCAGCTGTCAATGGTGCGGCGATCGGTGCTGGAAACGACCTCGCTTGCATGTGTGACATTCGCTTGGCGAGCGAAAAAGCGGTGTTTGCCGAGAGTTTTGTAAAGGTGGGCATCATCCCTGGAGACGGTGGATGTTGGCTTTTGCCCAGGGTGATTGGCTACGCCCATGCGGCCCAGATGGCGCTGAGTGGTGACAGCATCGATGCCAAGGAAGCATTGAGGATCGGACTGGTCACGAAAGTGGTGGCACCTGAAGAATTGATGAAAGAGGCGATGCTCGTTGCTCAAAGCATTGCCAAGAACCCGCCTCAAGTCTTGCGCTGGACCAAGCAGTTGATGCAAGAAGCCAGGGGCAGCACTTTGGACCAGGCGCTGGAGCGCGCGGGTGAGTTCCAAGGCCTGGCGCATCAAACACAAGATCACATGGAAGCATTGAATGCTTTTTTTGAAAAGCGTGAACCTCAATTTTCTGGACATTGAGACCATTGCTTTGGATCGATTGCCTTTGCCTTTGCTTGGCAAGACCACACTTAAAGAAAGTCATTGTTTCATGAGCCCTCAAGTCTTGATCAGAGAAAGCGTTGTAGAAGGCGTTGCTGTGCTTCGCTTGAACCGTCCAGAGGTGCTCAATGCCCTCAATTTAGAGCTTCGTCGCACATTGGCGCAGGTGTTCACTGATTTGGATCGCGATGACACGGTGAAATCCATTGTGTTGGCTGGATCGGCCAAGGCCTTTTGCGCGGGTGCCGATCTCAATGAATACGTCGATGCAAAGCCCATGGAAATCGTTGCTCGTCAAATGGGTGGCTTGTGGAGCGCCATCAGTTCGTGCTCCAAGCCCGTGGTCGTGGCCCTTAGAGGTTTTGCACTTGGGGGCGGCTTGGAGTTGGCCATGCACGGTGACATCATTGTGTGTTCTGAGTTGGCCAAGATGGGGCAGCCTGAGGTGCAAATTGGCTTGATGCCTGGAGGAGGCGCCACCCAACGCCTCACGCGCGCGGTCGGTAAATTCAAGGCCATGAAATGGCTTTTAACGGGCGCACTGTTCTCGGCCAGGGAAGCCTTTGACATGGGACTGGTCAGCGAAGTGGTGCCCGACGAGGAGGTGGATGCCAGGGCCTTGCAGTTGGCCAAGCAATTGGCCAAGGGCCCTCAGCAAGCGATTCGATCCATCAAACAATCTGTTTTGCAAAGCATGAATGTGCCCCTTGAACAGGGCTTGGAGTTTGAGAGAAAATCTTTTCAGCTGCTGTTTGCAACCGATGACAAAACAGAAGGCATCCGCGCGCGTTTAGAAAAAAGAGACGCAAAATTTAACTGAGCACACCTCTAAACCCCAAACGTTAAAGCGCGGCTTTAACGTTTGTTGCGCTGGTGGATTGTCATGCCAGTGCCATGCTGTCCTCAAACGCTGGCATCACTTCAGATTCAAAGCTTTCAAGAGAGTACCGAGACTCCTCTAAGCTCAAATCTCCAAAAGCAAAGCGCGTCAAGATATAGTTCACGCCTGTGATCTCTATTTCCCGTTCCAACTGCTCGCGCACCTGCGCGGAGGTGCCGACCAACACGATGCCACCTTTGACGGCTGCGTCGTAGTCTTCAGGGATGGAGTACTTGGTCATGGGGTTGCCATTGGCTCGCCACAAATACTGCAAGCTTTGGTACCATTTGTCAAACCCCTTTTTGCCCAATGCATAGGCTTTTTCATAACTCTCGGCGATCACAATGTGCCGGCCTAGTCCCATCTTGGGCATGTCTTGCAGATCAGAATTTTGCTCGGCCCAAACTTCCCTGTACCGGTCCGTGATGGCTTTGACGGGCGCACCCGGTCCGTTGCAAACAATGTTGACATTGTTTTGAGCAGCCCAAGGGACTGCATGGGGCTGAGACATGCCGTACCAAATGGGCGGAGTGGGTTTTTGTATGCATTCAAGCTCGATGGGCACATTTTTGAAGTTGAAATGCTCGCCTTCAAAATTGATGAGCCGCTCTTTGAGTCCCATCATCACCACATCAAAGGACTCGATGTAGAGTTTGCCTGAGTTCTCTGCATTCACACCAAAGTAGCCCATCTCATAGGGTGAACTCCCGCGACCGATGCCCAGCTCCAAGCGCCCGCCACTCATTTGGTCAAGCATGCAGACCTCTTCAATGATGCGGATGGGGTGTGTCAGGCTCAGCGTGTACACCAAAGGTCCAAAGCGCAGTCTTTTGGTTCTTTGAGCGACGGCGGCCAAAAACACGCTGGGTGAGGACGCCATGCCAAGCGGCGTGCCATGGTGTTCGGCAATGTGGTAAGCATAAAAGCCTGCACGGTCATAAATTTCCGCAAGCTTTAAACGATTTTCAAAATGGTCTTGAATAGAGACCTGACCGCGGTCAAGGTGATCAAAAACGCCAAATTTCATGTTCATTCCTTGTTCAGTGGATCAATGCCATCGATCAACACAAAGGCAACTCGACAGATGTCGTTGGAGTTGTTCACCCAGGCGTGATTGGTGCCTTGCTGCACCATGATGTCGCCAGTTTTCATGTGGACCTCAGAATCATCCAGGAGCATATCAATTTCGCCCGACAATACAAACGCGTAGTCAACGCTGGCTGTTCGGTGCATGAACGCGTGTCTGGCTGGGGTGCTGGCCGTGTCCTTCACGCCCATCTCTTTTAAGATGTCCTCTTGAGAAACAGCAGCGCTTTGCTTGCTGACAGGGGGGAAGTCCACCACGCGCAAAACAGAGCCGCCTTTTGGGGGGGGCACACCAATGGTTCGATCGGCTAGATCGCGTCGCGTGTCGAGTTTTGCAGGGGTTTCATCGGTCACCCAGATCAAAGTGCTCACCAGTCCAGTGCCAGGTCGCACTTTTTGGTTGGGCGCAAACCCATCCATTTCAACAATGGCTTTGCCTTGGTCGTCGTGACCGGTGACGATTCTTCTGATGCGATGATCCATGATGTATTGGGTTTGTGGGTATAGAAATTATAAAGGATGGGTTTTTTTCGAGGCCTTGATGGCCTCAAACGCCTCAAACGCCAAAGGCAAGGATCTTTTTGCTCGTGTTCAAGGGGGATCAATCCACTGTCGCGCCAGAGGCTTTGATGGCCGGAGCCCAGCGTTTGTTTTCATTTTGGATGAACCTTGGCATGTCTGCGACTTTGATGTGCTCTGGGGGTTCAATCCCACCTTTTTCTAGAATCGCTGCGTAGGCCGGTGTGGCTTGATAACGTTTGATGAAGTCAGCCAGCATCTCAACCACAGGAGCGGGCATGTTGGCTGGGCCCGCAAAAGCGAGCCATCCTGACCAGTCAAATCCAGGGACGGCGTCGGAGATGGGCGGAACATTGGGCAACAAGGTGGACCTCTTGGACATGGAAGATCCCAGTCCAATCAAAGAGCCTGATTTGATGTTGGGGCCGGCCAATGCACCATCAATGAAGGACATGTCCACTTGGCCAGACAAAAGATCAACCATGCCACTGTTGGAGCCTTTGTATGGAATGTGGATGATGTCAAGATTGAGTTGCTTCTTTAAGATCTCCATGAAAATGTGTTGCGGTGAGCCGTTGCCTGAAGAGCCGTAACTGAATTTACCTGGATTTTTACGCACGACTTCAATCCACTCGCGCATGTTCTTGGCGGGAAAAGAGGGGTGGATGGTCAGGTACAAATTGGTGACCGCCAATTTGGCAATGGGCGTCAATTCTTTGGCTGGATCGATGCCTGGTTTGGACATCAATTGAGGCGCCATGCTGAAGGTGGTCACCGTGGGCAAGAACAAGGTGTAGCCATCGGCAGCAGAGGACGCGACCATTTTGGCGGCAAGAAGCGTGGAAGCGCCTGCTTTGTTGTCGACAACAACGGAGGTTTTCCAAGCATTTTGAAGCTCCTCGGCCAAGGCCCTGCCCATCACATCAACCAGTGAGCCCGGAATAAAGGGCACGACAAGTTTGATGGTCTTGTTCGGATAGGTGTTTGTGCCTTCAAGCAGTGAGGGTGCTTGGGCTTTGTTTTCTTGCGCGAGCGAGTGGGTGCACACCATGAGCCAAGGCAGGAGAAAGCCAATAAAGACAGAAGGCTTGAATTGAATTGAGTTGCGCAAAGTCACCGATAGACCTTTGTTTGTGTTGGTAAAAAAAGAGAGTCCATGCGTAGGGCCTTGCCAGTCAAGGCAAGAAATACATCACAAGCGCGAGAGCTTTGAAAAACGCATCAAAAATGACTTTTCAATTATGGACAAACTCGGCCGTGAGTCAATAGGGTTTTCAGGGGTAAAAGAGCTGACATTCGAGGGCGTTTTTTCCACAAAGCCATCAATAATTTGACCTGTCTTTGCGCGCGTCTTTCAAACCCCATCAAGATCGACAGCATTTTTTCTATGCGTTTCATTTTCAGTTACTCTAAGCAGGCATGAACGGCATGACCCACACACTCAACAGCAAGGTGCCAGGCTTGACTTGGCCAAAAGAAGACTTTTCAAGGGTGCCCTACGAGGTCTTTACGGATCCGCAAATTTTTGAAAGAGAAAATAAAAAAATTTTTCAAGGCGAGGTTTGGAATTACCTGGCCCATGAGGTAGAGCTGCCCCATCCTGGAGATTTCGTCACCAATTGGGTCGGCAGCACGCAAGTGGTGGTGGTTCGTGACAAGGATCAAAGCATCAGTGCTTTTGAGAACTCCTGTGCTCACCGAGGCGCACAACTGGTCACTCAAGTGCGAGGAAACATGGTCAAAGTTTCGTGTCCCTATCATCTGTGGGCCTACTCGTTAAAGGGGGATCTGATTGGCGTGCCCATGGCCCAAGGGGTGAACGGCAAGGGCGGCATGCCCAGTGGTTTTAGCAAAGCAGATCATGGCTTGAAAAAGCTTGTGGTGCAAACCCATGGGGGCTTGATTTTTGGCACCTTTTCAAAGCAGCCGCCCAATTTACAAAGTTTTTTGGGTCCCCATTCTTTGTCTCAAATTGATCGTTTGCTTGTGCAAAGAAAGCCCAAAGTCTTGGGCTATTTGAGGCAAAGAATTCCAGGCAACTGGAAGTTGTACAACGAAAATGTGAGAGATCCTTACCACGGCTCCTTGCTGCACCAGTTTCAAGTCTCCTTTGGTTTGCAACAACCCACCATGAAGGGGGGGATCAAATTGGATGCCGATTTAAAGAACACCTGGAACCATTCAATTTTGAGTGAAACAGACAAAGACAACCAACAATTGATGGAAAAAGCTTTTGAGGGGACAGGCAAATACAACCCCAATATGAAAATGGCCGATCCAGCCCTCACGCAAGTGCCCTTGGATTTGGCCGATGGTTACAAGACGACCATTTTGTCAATTTTCCCCACTCTGATTGTCGCTCAAGTCGACAACACCTATGCGATTCGTCACTTGCGACCCAAGGGGCCCGACATGGTGGAGTTGCACATCACGTATTTGGGCTTTGAGGGGGATACTCAAAAGCAAACGCATGACAAACTTTTAACCGCCAATTTCATTGGCCCTGCAGGATACATCTCCTTGGAAGATGGGGAAGCGTTGCGCTTGGTTCAAGAGGGCATCAAGTCTCGTGCGCCTGGCACCCACGAAGTGCTTGAAATGGGCGGCGTTGGGCCCATCGAGGACACGGACTATTTGTCACAAGAAATTTCAATTCGTGGGTTTTGGTCGCATTATCACAAGATCATGGATTTTCAAGCCAATGATGAACCCACAGAGCGCACCCAATGAATCCTTTTTTTGAACCCACAAAAGGCTGGCTTTCTCTCTGTGATGTAGGGGTTGAAGGATGAATGCGCTCGAACTCGATTTGAAAGCACGACAATTTTTCAATGTCTATGCGCAAAGTCTTGACCAAGAAAACTTTGCACTTTGGCTCACGCTCTTTGAGCCCAAGGCGTGCACCTACGAGGTCCTCTCTAAAGAGAACAAAGATTTGGGACTGCCTTTGCCCATCATGGGGTGTTTTACGTTTGGCATGATCCAAGACCGCGTGGCCATGTTGGCCAAAGGCGTGTTGACTTTTCGCCGCTCATCGTTGCTTAGACAAGTCAGCAATGTTCAGGCCCACAGGCTTGATGACGCAAGCATCCAAGCCAAGGCCAATTTGGTGGTTTACCAATCAAGCGAGGAGGGCGTGTCTTCTCTCTACATGGTGGCAAGGTATGAGGCCGTCTTGCTGCAAGGGACGGGAGACTTTAAAATTCAAAACATGTCGGTCGTCGTCGAGTCCTTTGGGATCGACACGATGCTGGCGGTACCGCTTTAAGCGTGTGCCCGCATGGCCTTGTCGATGAAGGCTAAGAGGAACTTAAATGCGACTGAAGTACTCTTGCGCATCAAATTTTTTAGGATCCAATGCACTTTCAAAGCGTTTGAGTTCTGCGTGCTTGAGGGTGCTGTAGTAGCGCACAAACGAAGGACCGAAGCTTTCTTGCATGAGCGCGCTCTTTTCAAAGGCTTCAAGCGCCAACTGAAAAGTCTTGGGTATGCGCTGTGTCACGCTTTTTTCTTCATCCCCAACCCCATACGGTGATTGGGTAGCAAGGGGCGTTTTTTGAGTCTTGTTGATGCCATCAAGGCCCGCATAAATTTGTGAGGCCATGTACAAATAAGGATTGGCGGCGGGTTCACCCAGGCGATTTTCAATTCGACTGGATGGATCCATCGGCTCACCAATGACTCTGAGCATCGCGCCCCGATTGTCTCGCCCCCAAAGAATGAACTCTGGCGCCAGCGCATTGGGCTGAAAGCGACCGTAGCCGTTGAGGGTTGGCGTGCACAAAAGCGTGGTGTCCTTGGCGTTGTTGAGCAAACCAGCCAAATAATGCTCGCCCACCTCAGACAAAGAATACTGCGCCTCCAAGGGGCTTGCACCCTCCTTGAGGGCCGTTCTTTGAAAGGCATTGGCATTGGTTTTTAAATCCACCAAGGATTGGTGCAAGTGCCAACCGCTTGACATGATGCAATCAAAGGGGGGGCGGCACATGAAGGTTGCGTGGTAACCAGCGCGAGCCAATGCTTGTCGAACCGCGCTCCTAAAAAGCACCATGTTGTCTGCCGCTTCCAACGCGTTGCTGGGTGCAAAGACGGCCTCAACTTGACTGGGGCCGAATTCGGTTTCCAAGGAGATGAGGGGCATACCCAGGCCCTGGGCGGTGTGTTGCACAATCGCCATGGGCTCATCACACAGGTCGCTCCAAGACTCGGAGAGCAAGTTGTAACCTGGGTGAATCAATTGCACTTCTGGCGCATTCCCTGGCCACGATGCCAAATATGGGTTGAGTTGCTTGCTTTGGTCGGTGATTTTGTAGATGTGGAACTCAATTTCAAGTCCACATTTGAGTCCAAATCCATGTGACTTGAGACTGTTCAATGCACGCTCCAGCACCCGCCTTGAGTCCATGGGAACGGGTTGCCCGTCTTGAAACCATGCTTGGCATTGAAGCCAAGCGGTTTTGGGTGACCAGGGCAGGCGCTTTAGACTTTTGGGATCTGGTAAAAGCGTCACGTTGTTGCCTTGACCAAAGCCGTCCAAGCCTTGGGTGCCCCCAGGCTCGAAGACTTTAAAGGCGGTGCGGTCTGAGCTGTCTTTGAGCAGCAAAGTGCTGACCATGCCAACGCCAGATCTGAGGGCTTGTTTGGCAAAGTCGAGCATCAAGGTTTTGGTGCGGGTCGTGCCGTGAATGTCGCACCAAGAAAAGCGCACCTGATCCACCTCCCATTCATCGATCTTTTTTAAGCAAGCTTGAAGGGCATTTTCACGCTCCTTGTCGTCTAAGCCGCAGAGGGTTGAGAAGTGCATGGTGGAGGACCTGCTGGTTGGTGTGTCAATGAAAGGGGCAAACTCGAAGTGCAGTGGCGCGCGAGGGTGTCTCGGCTCAAGAGGCGGCGGTGCTTTGGCCAAGCCATTGGCAGGCCTCTTGTTTTCGCTGCACTTGTGCTCGCCACCAATCCGACCACTGCTCAGCCGGGGCGACACCGTCCACGGTGTCGGGCCCAAAGCGCATGTTGGCGATGGCGCTGCTGGACACGCCAGGCGCGGGAGCGCCATTTTGAGTGTCTTCAATGGCCTTTAGAAGGACCCGTCGGTTGGCCATGATGAGCACGTCCGAGGTGCCCAAATGCTCTTGTGTTCTGTCTTGGATGGCCCCCATGCTCTCAACGGCCCATTGGTCGTGCACATTGATGTCTTCCTCACCCATCCCAAGATAAGTTTGCTCGACTTGCTCTTTGGCATTGAAGCCCCAACGGTTGTGGGCGCCTGATTTTGGAATGTAGTCTGGCAATGAAATGAACTGCAAGCGTTGTTCACGCATGGCCTCTTTGTTCAATGGCTTGTCAAAACTTGTGAAAAAAGAATACCAATACGTGTGTTCATCATCGACTGGCACATGAAACTGAGTGATGGTCAAACGCTCTGACAGCGGAATCACAAACGTTGCTGGGAAAATGGATTGGGTCACTCGCACATGCGTTAGGGACTCGTTCATGCTCCGAAGAGACGTGATCTCCATGCCATAGGGCTTGCTCTCAAAGCTGATGCTCGGTTGGCAAAACTCACGCATGATCTTGGTCATGGGCCACTTTTGCCCACCGATCTCGCCTGCACTTGCACTCCTGAACTGTTTGCCAGCATCGTTGTCACCAATGTTTTGAAGATCCTCGTCGTTTAAAAAACGATGCAAAAACGAGGGGTGAGCTGGGTCAATGCCCACCTCAAATGCTTGCAGCCAATTGGCGTTCCAGCGTCCCTTGAATGCAAAGCTGTGGCTGGACGGGGCTTCAAAACAATCGAACTTTGGAAAGTCGGGCGGCGTTTGGTTCGCCGGCCCCATCCAAGCGAAAATGACGCCTGCTTTTTCGATGACAGGATAGTGGCGTTGTGTCACGTGCTCTTTGAGTCTTGAGCCCGTGGGCTCTGCCGGTGTGTCCAAACAGGTCCCTGAGACATCGAACTTCCAGCCATGAAAAGGGCACCTCAAACCATTGCCCTCGTACCTTGCAAAAGACAGATCGACACCTCGGTGCGCACAATGCTTGTCCAGGAGTCCAAATTGACCGTCTTGGTTTTTAAACAGAACCAGATCCTCGCCAAAGACTCGAACGCTTTTGACCGGACGCTCTTGCATCTTGGGGTCAAGTCTTGGGTCAAATTCGTCGACCAATGCGATCGGTTGCCAGTACAGGCGAAGCAACTGGCCACAAGCGCTTTGGGGGCCCACTTGCGTCAACAGTGCATTTTGTTGGGCTTTCATGGCGTTCATCTCCTTCTTGGGTCGCGGTGCGCCCTGGTTTGTTCGGATGTGCCCTTGCACCTGATTAAAACGCATGGGCTTTCTTTGTTTTATTATGGGCTATTGCTGTGGATTTTTTTCATGCTTTGATTTTTCTTTTGCATCATGGGGTGCGTGTTTTTTCTAGATTGCTGACCCCCGTTTGCAAAGGGGTGACCTTGGTGTGCAAGATGCGCGCGAGCCCATGGGTCTTGAAAAGCTTGGTTATTCTGGGGTCCAAGAGACTTTTTCAAGGGTAATTCTTAGGAGAAAAGAAGGGCTTTTTTGTTAAAATTTGGCGCTGTTAATGAAGATTTTTTCATTCCTACTAGGAGAAACTATGAAATTTGCCCTTAAAGCCCTTGTTTTAGCAGGCTTTTCAGTCTTGAACCTGGGACTGGGTTCAGTGGTCTTGGCCGAAACGGTCAAAATTGGTTTTATCAGCTCTTACAGCGGCGCCGCTGCAGCGCAAGGGGATCAGCTCGACAAGGGCGTGAAGCTTTACATGAAGCTCAATGGTGACAAACTGCCCCCAGGTGTGAAGGTGGAGTTGATCACCCGTGACGACACAGGCCCCAACCCTGATGTGGCCAAACGTGTTGCGCAAGAGTTGATCGTTCGTGACAAAGTGCAGTTTTTGACGGGTTTGGTTTGGACGCCCAATATGGCCGCCATTGCGCCCTTGACCACAGAGGCCAAAGTGCCTTTCATCAGCATGAATGCGGCGGGTGCACGCGTGATGAACAATGCGCCTTACATGACCCGTGTGTCGTTCACGCTTTGGCAATCGGCTTATCCCCTGGGGCAGTGGGCGGCAAAGAAATACAAAAAAGCCTACACAGCAGTGAGTGACTTTGCACCTGGTCACGAAGCAGAGGAGGGGTTTATCAAAGGCTTCAAAGAGGGTGGCGGCGAAGTGTTGGGCAGCGTGCGTGTCCCCTTGGCCAACCCAGATTTTGTGCCCTTTATGCAAAGAATCAAGGACGCCAAACCTGATGTGCTCTTTGGGTTCAACCCCGCAGGCAAGGCCGCAACGGCGATGATGAAGTCTTATGCCGATTTGGACTTGCCAAAGGCTGGCGTGAAGTTCATCGGAACGGGTGACATCGTGACCGACGAGGAACTCCAAGGCATGGGCGACGTGGCACTGGGGGTGACCACTGTGCACCATTACTCTGCGGCCTCAGATCGCCCAGCCAACAAAGCCTTTGTCGCTGCTTACAAAAAGGAATACGGTGCTGACTTGAATCCTGGCTTCATGGTGGTTGCGGCTTGGGATGCAATGGACGCTATTTTTGCAGCCATTCGTGAGCAAGGCGGCAAAGTCGATCCAGACAAGTCGATGGAGTTTTTCAAGAAATGGAAAAGCACGACAAGCCCCAGAGGCGCCTTCTCAATTGACCCAGAGACGCGAGACGTGATCAATCCTGAATATTTAAGGGAAGTCAAAAAAGTCGGCGGTAAACTGGTCAATGTGGAGATAGAAACCATTGGCACGGCTGTGAAAGATCCCATGAAAGAGGCGGACAAGAAGAAGTAAAATGGCCCAAGCTTGAACAGCAAGCTTGCAATGCATAGCCCTTAAGTGCATCTTGGCACCTAAGGGCTATTTTCTCGATGAGAGCTGAACAATCATGGAATCTTTTTTGTCGTCACTGGTGAGCGTTGCCTTTCATGGCCTGGCCTATGGCATGATTTTGTACGTCATCTCTGTAGGCCTGTCGGTGACCATGGGGCTGATGGGGTTTACCAATTTGGCGCATGGGGTCTTTGCCATGACGGGTGGCTATGTGCTGGTGGTGTCCTTGTCCAAGTTTGACATTCCCTTTCCTTTGGCCTTGTTGCTGTGTTTTGGCTTGGTGGCTTTGGTGAGCGTGGTGCTTGAGCGCACCTTGTACGCCAGACTTTACGGCGAGACAGAGCTCGAGCAAGTGCTTTTCACCATCGGTTTGATTTATATGTCGGTGGCCGCGGCGAGATTGATTTTCGGCACACTGCAGCAGCCCGTCATTTTGCCCGAGTACTTGAAGGGACAATTTTCGCTCCTTGGTCGAGACTTCCCGGCTTACCGTGTCTTTTTGATTGTGTTCACCTCTGTGATCATTGCGGCCCTTTGGTTTGGTGTGGAGAGAACCATTTGGGGTGCCAAAGTGCGTGCTTCAGTTGATAACCGAGCCATGGCACAGTCGATTGGCATCAACACGAAGAGATTGTTCACCATGACCTTTGCTGTGGGCAGTGGCTTGGCTGGTCTGGGTGGAGGCCTGGGCGCGGAAATTGTGGCGATTCAGCCCACCTATCCCTTTGAGCAGTTGGTCTTCTTTTTGATCGTTGTCTCGGTGGGGGGATTGGGCAGTTTGCGGGGGCCCTTTTTGGCGGCGCTTTTGATTGGTGTGACCGACACGGCGTGCAAGTATTGGCTGCCGCAGTTTGGTGCGTTTTTTATCTACATTGCAACCATTGGATTGTTGCTTTGGAGGCCGCAAGGCTTATTGGGGAAGAGATCATGAGTCAACTGGTGGGTTACACGGTCGACACGCGTGTTCGGTGGACCGAATATTTGCCATGGGTGTTGGCGCTGTTGGTGTATTTTTTCTTGCCCGACTATTTGTCTTTGGGGGCGAGGGTGCTTACCTATATATTGTTTGCCCTGTCTTTGGATTTGATCATTGGGTACGCAGGCATCATCACCTTGGGGCATGCTTCATTTTTTGGTCTAGGCGCTTACATCACGGGCATTTTGTCAGCCAAGCTGGGCGTCACAGATCCCTTGGTGCAATTGTTGGCCAGTGCTTTAGGTGCGGGTTTGCTGGGCTTTGTAACGGGTGCGGTCATTTTGAAGATGAAGGGCCTGACGCAGTTGATGCTGACCTTGGCGATTTCTGCCCTGTGTTTGGAAGTGGCCAACAAGGCAACCTTTATCACGGGCGGGGCAGATGGTTTGTCAGGGATGGAGATTGCGCCCATCCTGGGCGTTTTTAAATTTGACCTCTTTGGCAAGACGGCTTATTTGTATTGTTTGTTTTTGCTCTTTTTTGCTTGGATTGTGATTCGTCGACTGATCTATTCTCCTTTTGGTGTGTCTTTGATGGGTGTGCGTGAAAACAGTGCTCGCATGCACGCGATCGGGGCGCCTGTCTACAAAAAATTGATGACCGTGTACACCCTCTCTGCCTTGATTGCGGGTGTGGCGGGCGCACTGTTGGCGCAAACCAATCAATTTGTCGGTTTGAATGTGTTGGGTTTCGAGCCCTCAGGAGAGTTGTTGGTGATGTTGATTTTGGGCGGCGTTGGGCGCTTGTATGGTGCCTTTGTGGGGCCGCTTGTTTTTTTGCTTGCACAGGACTATTTGGCCAAACAGTTCCCCGAATATTGGTATTTTGGCATTGGCCTCTTGCTGGTGGTGGTGGTCCTCTTTGCGCGCGGGGGGGTTCTGGGTCTCATGGATAAATTCTTGTCTCAATGGGGAAAAAAAGCAAAAGGCAAACAAGCAGGATCTGAAACATCATGACGCATGCACTGGAAACCCGTGGTTTGTTCAAAAGCTTTGGTGCCTTGACGGTCGCTGACAACATCGATTTTCAGTTAGAGGTCGGTGCGCGCCATGCCTTGATTGGTCCCAATGGAGCGGGCAAGACCACCTTTGTGAATTTGCTCACTGGGCGATTGACGCCCTCTAAAGGGCAGGTCTTCCTTGCAGGCGAGGAGGTCTCAAACTTGACGCAATCTGAGCGCGTCAAAAAGGGCTTGGGCCGCACCTTTCAAATCAACACCTTGTTTGGCAAGATGAGCGTTTTGGACAATGTGGCTTTGGGCGTTGCTGAGAGACTGGGCCTGTCTTCAGGTCTTTGGAGAACGGCCAAGTCCTACGCCAATGTCACAGAGGAGGCCATGTCGATGCTCGAGTTGCTAGGCATTCAGGCCGATGCGCAACACATTGTGAAAGATTTGCCTTATGGCAAGCAGCGCTTGGTGGAGATTGCCATTGCCTTGGGACTCAAGCCCAAAGTGCTGCTGCTTGATGAGCCCGCCGCAGGCGTGCCTTCGATGGAGTCTGAGCGCATCTTGAGTGCATTGGATATCTTGCCCAAAGACATTGCCATCATGATCATCGAACACGACATGGATTTGGTCTTTCGATTTGCAAAAAAAATCACGGTCTTGGTCCAAGGTGCTGTCTTGTGCGAGGGCACGCCCCAAGAGATCTCAAAAGACACACGAGTGCACCAAGTGTATTTAGGAGAGCAGCATGCATGAACCCCATCAGTCGTTGAAGCTCTCCGGGGTGTGGGCGGGGTATGGAGAAACCTTGGTGCTTGAAGAGGTGAGCTTTGAGGTGCCAGAAAAAGGCGCCTTGGCGATCTTGGGACGCAATGGTGTGGGCAAGACGACCTTGCTGGCAACCATCATGGGGCATACCCAAATGCAGCAAGGCAAGATTCTCTACCGTGGTCAAGAGATACAGGGCTTGCCCGTTCATGAAAGAAGTCGCTTAGGGATTGGCTATGTGCCGCAAACGCGAGACATCTTCCCCTCGCTGAGCGTTGAGGAGAATTTAAAAGTTGCTGCTCGCACGGGCCAATGGCCTTTAGAGCGGGTGTATGACCTCTTTCCCAGGTTGTACGAGCGGCGGATCAATATGGGCAACCAACTCTCAGGGGGTGAGCAACAAATGCTCTCCATTGGGCGAGCCTTGATGGGAGACCCGTCCTTGTTGCTCTTGGATGAGCCCATGGAGGGCTTGGCGCCAGTGATTGTGGAGATGCTGCTTGGTGTCTTGCGCCGCTTGATTCACCAAGAGTCCTTGACCGTGGTGTTGGTGGAGCAATCGGCCAAATTGGCGCTTCAAGCCACAGAGCAAGTCATTGTGCTCAGTCGTGGGCAAATCATTCACCAAGGCCAGAGTGAGGCCTTGCTTGCCGACTCGCATCTCTTGTCCGAATTGATCGTTGCCCACTGATGGTGTCGGCCCTTGAGTGGCAAGGGTGACCCATTGAGCGTCGTTGGCCCCTTAGGGGCATTTTTAAATTGAAATTCTTATGAACACAAACCATGCAAGCGCCCAGCCAATCCTTGTTGTAGGAGGGGGTGTGGCGGGTTTGTCCACGGCCTTGGCCCTTGGACTGAAAGGCTTGCCGGTTCAACTCTTGGAGCAAGCCGATCAAATTGGTGCCATTGGTTACGGCGTTCAAATGGGGCCCAACGTGGTCCCCATGCTCAGAGCTTTGGGGGTTGAGAAGGAGGTGGTTGAGGCCTCCTATTTGCCGCCAGACATTGAACTGCTGGATGCTTACACCAGTGAGCGTTTGACGCATTTGCCCTTGAAGACCCCCGCCTTTTTGAACCGCTACCAAGGTTTGCCCTATTTGGCCATTCACCGTGTGGACTTGCACGAGGTGTTGCTCAAAGCGTGTGCCAAGTTACCTCACGTGCATTTGAATCAATCCACCACGGTCATCGATTTTGAGCAAGATCACAATGGGGTGCGTGCGATGGGCTCTGAGGGTCAAGTGTTTGTTGGACGCGCTTTGATTGCTGCGGATGGACTGCGCTCTAAACTGAGGGCCAAATTGCATCCAGAAGATTCACCTGTCGAGAGCGGGTATGTTGCGCACCGCTGCTTGCTGCCCATGTCGCAGTTGCCGGATGTCCTCAAGTCCCGCGCTGGCGTGACGATGTGGACGGGCAAAGGTTTTCATGTGATTTATTACCCATTGAGAGGCTCGAGTGTTTTAAACATGGTGCTGGTCGTTCAGCTTCCTCAAGGCGTGCAGACGGTGAGCGATCAGGCCTATGCAGATCACATCGAGCGCATCAAGTCCGAGGTGAGCGAGCCCGCTAGAGCGGCCATGGGGCACATGGATTTGAAGAGGCGTTGGGCCATTGCTGACAGAGAACCCCTTCGCGGCTGGAGCGACAAGCGCGTCACGCTCCTTGGTGACAGTGCCCACGCCACCTTGCAGTCCTTTGCACAAGGTGCGTGCATGGCGATGGAGGACTCGGTGGTCTTGGCTGAGTTGCTTGGCAACTCGGCCTTGGATGTTCAAGAGGCCTTCAAGGCGTTTGAGAAAAAGAGATTCTTAAGAACCGCGCGTGTTCAATTGCAGTCACGCAGTTTGTGGGAGGATTTTCATTGCGGTGGGCATTGGGCTGCGGTGAGAACGGCGCGGTTTACAGAACAAAAAACGGAAGACTTCTTTCGCTGTTTGGATTGGCTTTGGACGCCCATTGATCTTTCTCTCGCTCAGGTAAAAGGCGCATGAGGTGCACCCCCCTTGTCGATCAACCGAGCGCTGGGTTGAAGTCATTCGAAGCGTTTGTATCACATGGACAGGTGCTTGGCCTTGCTTTGAGAAATTTCTTTCAAGCTCATCTCCGGATGCTTGGGCGCGTGATGTTGTATCAATTGGAAGATCAATTGCCCAATGCTCTTGGCCGTGATCAAGCTGAATTGTTTGGCGCCAAATTTAACCATGAAGGCCGATGAGCTCACGTTGAGGTACACATCGATGAGGTGTTCATCGTCGTCTTTGAAGACCCGCAGTCTTAGGACGTAGTCCAGTCCCAAACGAAGCATTTGATGCTTGACCTGGACGAGCACATTGGGGTCGTCGACCTTGAACAAGGCTTCCAAGCATGGCAGTTCCAACTCCATCAAACGCGTCAACTCAGGCCCGCGACCCATTGCTTCCAAGGCATACATGGCTTCAATGGGATTGACGGGGATGCATTGCTCAAGCGCTTGATTCACTGTTTGCCTCAATATTTTTATCGTTTCTATTGATAAGCAAGAAGCGTGACAATATTTAAGCGCCTTGCGCGCCCCAAGATGGTGCGCACAAGGTCAAGTCGCCCAACTGGGCGTCGATTTGAGTGCTTGCTGCACGATCAGTGCTGGGCGCGGCTTTGGAGTTCTTTGATGAGGCGCATGCCAGATTGGGCCAAGCTGGCTTTGAGTTCTGGCAATTTGGGGTGAATCAATCGACCGTTTTCTTTGCGTGTTTCTCCTGCAATGACGACGGTGTCGATGTTGGCCAAGCTCGTTTGCATCACCACCGAGTTGATGGGGTCGTGCACTGGGGACATGTTCAAGTCATCTGCGTTGATCAGCACGAGATCGGCTTGTTTGCCCGCTTTTAGGCTTCCAATCTTGTCGTCCAACTTCAAGGCTTGTGCTCCTTTGATGGTGATCCATTCAAGGGCTTGCTTGCAATAAATGGTGGAGGTGTCGGGTAACTTTTGAAGCTGCTCTTTGGAGTGCGCATTGTCCAAAGCCCGTTGCGTGCCCAAGGCAAAGCGAGCGACGCTGAACATGTCGCCCGAGATGCTTGACTCCAAGTCCACGCCCAAGGAGGGCGCGGCCCCAAGCTGCAAGAGCCTTCCCGTGATGGCCATGCCGTGACCTTGCGTCATTTCGGTCTCTGGTGTGAGAGAAAACGTCACGCCCAAATCGATCATCATTTTGAGCTGGGCATCGGTCAAGTTGTTGCCGTGCACAATGTTGTTGTTCTTGCCCATCAAGCCGTCTTTGACCAGTCTCTCCCAGCCGTCGGGTGTCTTGGCGGCAGCGCCCGCACAGTGCATGCTGGCAATGAGGTTGAATTCTCTGGCCAACTCGAAGTCGTGAACCGCCACCTCATAGGTGGAGTAATGGGGGCCAAGAATGGCCAAACCTAAGCTGAGCAATCCTTGCTCTTTGAAGCGGGTTTTTAAGAGCCGCTCAACCTCAGCGCGTGGGTGGGGAATTTCGCTGAAGTGCTTTTGACCGGGTTTGGGGTCTGGTTTGGGGGAGCCATGAAAAAACACGGCCCTGATGTTGGCGTCCATCAGGCCATCAATGGCTCGGTCCGTGTGTGCAGGTGTTGGGTTGTTGTGGCACCAGTCGCCAAGCGTGGTTGTGCCGCAGTTGATCTGGTTCAGAGCCCCCAGGAGGGTTGCAATGTAGATGTCCTCGGGTTGGAAATTCGTTGCCAAACCCGCATGCATATTGGCAAAATACTCCAGTATGGTCCAGTTGCTTGTGACGCCGCGCAAGGCCGTTTGCCAAGTGTGCATGTGCGCATTCACAAGTCCTGGAATTAAAATTTTGCCTGTGGCATCGATCTCCTTGCTGGATGCGCTGCTGGAGGTCTTGAGGTTGCGTCCAATTTGAACGATGGTGTCGGCCTCATACAGCAGGTCCGCATTTTGCAATTCCCCCAACTCTGGATCCATGGTCAAAATGGTGGCGTTTTTGATGAGCGTTTGAGTCATGGACGGCACTTTCTCTTTGGGGGTTCAAAAGGGTTCAATGTAAAGCCTAAGCACCTGCAGTGCCTTGGCACTTATTTTAGAGGAGAAGTGTCTGCAAACGAAGGGGTTTCAACCAAGGGTTTTGACTAGTGTTTGTGACGCAGGGCTGTGTTTTTTGCACGCCAAAGAGCCAGATAAACTCGAGGGGACAAGGCTCTTTACACTTCTATTGACTTTAAACACATTTCCTACGCAATTGAGACCTATAGTCAAGCGTGTTCCCCAATCTTCCCTCAAAGGAGTTCGATATGATCCCAACAACATTCAACCCCATGCCCACGTGTGCCAAAGCTCGGTTCAACCCTTTGTTTTTAAGTCTCTTGGCGGGTGGACTTGCAAGCAGCCTGTGCGCGCAGACCCCAGCCACTGCTCAAACCCCAGTTGGCGTCATCAAGGGACATGAAACCAATTGGATCGGTGAGCACCATCCCATGGGGGAGATGGTTCAAAAGATGCACGAGCGGCATTTGGTGCAGTTTGACCAGCAGCAAGCGGCCTTGAAAAAACAATTGAATTTGACCCCGGCCCAAGAACCCCTGTGGGAGACGTTCATTCAAACGGTGCGTCCTTTGGCCCCTGTCAAGCCGCCCTTTGATCGTGCGCAGATGAGAGAGATCGCTCAACTGCCGGCGCCTCAAAGGGCACAAAAAATGTTGGCCTTGCATGAGGCGCAACACGACGCCATGCTCGTGCAAGTCAAGTCCCACATCGAGGGCATGAGCGTGTTTTATGCGCAACTCAGTGCCGAGCAACAAAAGACCTTTGACCAAGTGACCTTGAAGCACCAACGAGGCATGATGCACGCGGGTCACTTGATGCACCCTGGGCCCATGATGCACCCAGAGGCGATGACGCCTCCCAAGCTTTAAGTGCTAGAGGCACAAAGCGCAACGCCTGAGGCGTTTTGCGCTTGGATGCATCAGCGTGTCATGACCGCGGGCTTCCAACGCAGTGCGTTGCGGCCCCTTATTTGTACAAGCCCACAGGGGGATAGGCTTGGCACAGGCTGGGCTGCCAAGCCTTCAGACAACTCAGGCGACGCTTCAATTCAAGGCTGAACCCGTTCAAACTCGCACAATCTTTTGAACTCTTCGGGAATTGCAACCGCCTTGATTTTGTTGGGGTCCTCTGGGTGTTGGATGCCAAACACACGTGTCTCCTCGCCCTCGCAAATCAAGTCCTCACCTCTCATCACCACATGTTTGTGGATGAACACCTTGGCTCTCCACTCTGACACGCTCGTGTAGATTTGAAGGGTCTGACCATAGGTTGCAGGTTGGTTGAATTTGGTGTGAATTTCTAAGAGTGGCGTGCCCAAGATGCCATTGGTTTTTTGCATCTCTCGCCAATGCGGCAAGCCACAGCTCTTGAAAAAATGCACAGAGGAGGCGTCCATCCAACGCGAGTAATTGGGGTAAAAGACGATGCCCGCAGGGTCACAGTCTCCAAAGCTGATGGTGTAGTCATAACGAACGGTTTTGCGCTGCATGGTGGTCGGTGTAGGGGATTCAAAGGTCGGTGAAGCATTCTAAAACATTCAACCAAGCAGCCGTTGAACGCCCAAGTGCATGCTTTGAAAGGGGATGCAAAAAGACGGTTTTTTTAAAGACGACCCAAGCCCGTGCCCCTTTAGCATGAACAAGTCCTCTTAAGCCCCCCCCAGGTCCTCGTTTGAACTCTTTTGTCTTTGTCGAGCAAAAAGTCTATCCGGGGGCGGCTTTTGAGGCTTGATACGCAAAGGGGGCAGACATGCACATGCAAGAGATGATGGAAAACGACCAAGCCAAGTTGCGCGACTGGATTCGAGCCGAGGGGCTTGGAGGACTGCTCGCGCAGTATCCTGTGGATCTCAAGTCCTTGCGGGCTTTGGGGACCATGGGGCTGGGCTTGGCGCTCAGTGGTGCAGGCGCTCTAGAGCCCGCGGGTGTCTTCAGTGCGATGTCTCTGGCTTTGAGCGCGTGGGGGGCGAGTGGCTCGGCCAAGCATTTTTTTGAGCATTTGAAATGGCCGGCCTTTTTGAATTCGGAATTGGGGCTGCAAAGTGCCCAGGCGCCCGTTGGATTTCCTTCGGCGAGCAACCCGCATGCCTATTTGATGGGGTACACGGTGGACAAGGGGCAAGCCATTCATTTGTCTGGCGAGCACTTGAGCCGGCATTTCATGGTGGGTGGCATGACGGGGGTGGGCAAAACGGTGAGCGCCACCTTGTTGATGGCGCAGCAAATGTCCAAGGGCGGTGGGGTGCTGTGGGTGGACGGCAAACTC
>CANBTT010000030.1 GCA_947372465.1 Burkholderiales bacterium
AATTTGTCGACCGTTGAGAAGACCAAGTTAGATGCTGACGTCTGTCCGAGTGAGCATGGTGGTCTAAATGCAGGTGATACGATTGAAGTGCATTATGTTCATTCCTCTGCTCAGGTGACACCTGGCCCAACATTGGGTGCCTGTCTCAATGAGAACCTGGCCAATCCTCAACTTCGTGTGGAAGCTCAAGTGTTCGTTCTGGTTAACAACAACAAAGCTGCAGATTTCAACCAGTTTATGGAAGTAGGTCAGCGCAATGGCTACCATCAGGCCCTAAATATTCCAGCAGATACTGGAAGTCCAGTGCAATATGCAGGCTCCACCACTGGTCCTGCCTACAACGAAAAAGGCTCTACATTGCAAGTGTCGTGGAGCGTGCGTCCCAAAACCATCAAGGTCAGCGCCTCAAGTGTTGGCAGTTGGTGCAAAGGGAATGTATTCAAAGAAGACCACGCACACGGTGTACGTAACCTAGTGACCGATGTGAACCTGCTGTCAAAGATCAGGTAAGCATTGATTTCAAATTACTCCGCCAAAGGATGAAGCAGCACTTCACTTTGGCTGGGTAATGGGAGAGCAGTTGTGCTCATTCAATACATCTGGAGAGATCCTTTTCAAATTTCTGCATGACAAGGGATCATCAAAGCCCGCCACAGCGTTTTTGCCAGATTGTGAGCCCCAGTCCTCCATATACTTTGTTTAATAAAAAAGTCTAGAAATATTAAAAAACACAGTTCTTGATCCAAAGTTCGCTTGCTTACAACATCAATTCTTATGTCCTTTATAGATACAAAAGCTCATGAAAAACTAAAATTCACTTTTTGTTGATTTATTCACTTCAGACCGCAAGCTTAAAATTTCATTGGGCATGCAATTTAAAATTCAACATCGATTTATAAACCCTTGGTCAATTATTTCTTTCAATTCATTGAAGTGCTAAATGGCAAGCCTTAAAGCAGACAAATTTGCCCCTTGCGTCTAGTTAACCGGGTTCTATAAACCCATTCATTTCAACATCGATTGAAGGTGACATGAAGCCGCTCTTGAAAGACCCATTTGCTTAAACGATGCAAGCAGTCTGAGTCTTTTTTCTAATCATGGCCATCAAAATCATGCTCCATCATTAAGAGCTGATCGTGAATCCATACCTTTAACTGCCGATTTGACTTCTTCACCCCATATAAAAACTCAAGCTCATCCAAAAGCACTTCAAGTTCATCCTCCAAGGCGTATCCCACATGCTCAATAACGCTCTTTAAGTCTTCAACCTTGACGAGTTGAGCTTTGAGGCGTGGCAAGTTGTTTTCAGCACAAAATCGATCCAACTCCATTTGAGTCTCTGCCTGAACATTTTTCAATTGAGACGCCAACAATTTGTTGTAGGCCCTTAATTTTTCAGTTGCCAATTCTTGGAGATCAGATTGATCGATCTGTTCAATTTCAAGTTGCAATTGCAACAGTGTCAACAATTCATTGTTTGCATAGGCTTGATTGACCTCTTGCATCAGCGCCGTTTTTCTGGCGCGCGCCTCTGGATTTTGCTCACGATCAGGGTGAAGTGCGCTGACCAATTTCCTGAACACGTCCTTGAGTAAACTTTGTGCAACGATTTCTTCTGAAACTGGCGCAGGTTTTGTTTGTTCGGTCTTCCTTTTGCTCGATTTTTTAGCTTTGTGCTTCTCTTTTTCCAGTCCAATTTTTGCTTGCAAGTTTGCATGTATGCGGTCTAAATAGTCGTCAATTGACTCCTCTTCACCTTGCTCATCAACCGTTTGCCCCGTGAATTCCGAAACAAATGCTTGCGCCATGTGGGCCTGTGCCTGGGTGACCTCATCGAAAGAAATGCTTGAATGCTTGTCAAACAAGGCTTTCAACTGCTCGTCCATTGGACTGTTTTCAGTGATGAATTGAATGCTTGTGATTAAACAATCCGTTAAATCTTCTCGCACGTCATCACTGAGCTTGACCTGGTCAAGAACACGGCCCATGGCAAATGCGATGTCACGCTTGGCCTTGACATAGCCCTGTCTGGTAGGACCCAGTGCATGAGTGCATTCCACTCTAAAAAGAGGCAATTGGGTTTGCCAATTCAAGTGTTGCTTGCGAGCCTTTGCAATCTGCTTGCTCAAGGTGTTGAACTTTTTGCGCTCAGGCGAGAGGGCTTTGTCGCTTTTCTCAGAGAGAAGTTGTATGGCTTTCAATGTAAGCACCAAGAGGGAATAAAAATGCGTTGAAGGTAAAGCGTCCCGCGACTCTACAAGACTTCAGCGAGAAGTCTCGCATGGCGTCAATTCTCTCCTATTCTTGCCTTATTGCAACTTTGGAGCGGGTATAAAAAAGACCATCAAGTTGGCCAAGAGGATGGTGGCGGCCAAAAAGTAAAATGCCGCCATCAAGCCATAACCATCGGCCACCACACCCCCAATGATCGGCGCCAAGGCCTGAGCCGCAGACTGCATGCCAAACATCAATCCAATGCTGGTGCCGCCCATGTTGCTAGGCGCAGATTCCAACAACCAGGCTTGCATCACCGGTCTGGCCGCGTAAAGGAAAAAACCCAGCAGTGCGATCAAAACCACGAACAATGTCGATCCCCCAGCGAATGTCATGAGCAAGAGCACGACGCCACTTACCGCAAAACACGACATCAGCAGGGTTCTTCTGCCCAGCTTGTCCGACAAATGACCCGCTATCGGTGCGGCGATAAAACCAGCCACCTGCAAAATGGCCATCACAGCCCCCACCCAAAAGACGTTGTATTGCATCTCTTTGGCCAGGTAAAGGGGTAAAAAGGTGAGCAAGGTGGCTTGCGTCATGGACCGAAATGAGGAGCTCAGAATGAGCATGAACAATCCAGGGGTTTGAACCAAAAGTTTTAAGCCACTCAAATAACTCTGAAAACTTTGTTGGCGCCCCTTGACTTCACCCAAGTCGGTCACTGAAGGCGCCGGGCTCTCTTTCTTGCCCTTGGACACAAAATTAAGGGTCCCCAAAAAATACAAGATGAGCATGGACATGATGGTGCCTGGCACCACATTCAATATCACGATCTGGTGCCATGAAAATACGCTGAGCAAGGCTCCAACGGCCAGCGGGGCCAACGCATCCCCCATATTGCCGCCCATGCCGTGCAAGGACAAGGCCAATCCTTTGCGCTCAGGAAACATTTTCCCAAGAAGAGGAATTGCGGTGGGGTGCCACAAATTGTTGCCCATCCCAACCAACATCGCACACACCAGCAGCATCCAATACGTGCTTGTGAACCCCATCAAGAAATAAGGAAATCCCACCCAAAAAAGAGACAAGGCCATCAATTGTCCCTTCTTGCCCCAAATGTCGACCAACATGCCGCCTGGCACATTGGAAATCGCACCCGCCGCGTACTGGCACGTCATGATGAAACCAATCTGGCTGTAATTGAGTCCCAGCTCTTGGCCAATCAAAGGCAGCAACATGAAAAAAGTTGACGGATACCAATGGGTCAACGCATGACCAATGGTGATGAGCCCCATGTCTCTGTAGGGGACTTTGTTCTCTGGGGACTGGCCCATAGGATCTTGTAAAACACCAGTGCTCATGGTCGGCTGCCCTTTAAAATAATTTCGTCGTACAATTTCTTCCACCTCTCGCGTTGATCCAGACTTTCGCCAGGATCGACCACCATCATTTTGATGGCCCTGAGCGTTGAAGGCACCTTCAAATTGCTCGGCAAGTAATCCAGTGTTGCACTGGCCACTTGACCTTCACTCAGCAAATAGTCCATCAAGAGGGCCGCGCTCGCTGGGTGTGGCGCATTCTTTAAAACAGCCACACCATTGGCTCTTGCCACAGCGGGTTGAATTACCACGTAGTCAATCGGCGCGCCTTTTTTCTTGAACGCTTCAGGCATGTAGTTGTAAACGGTGAGCGCCATGGGCACCTCGCCCGACGCCACCATGCCTGTTAAATTGGTGTGCCCTTTCCTGACGGAAATACCGTTGCTCTTGCTCAAATCTCTGAAGTATTGAATCCCTTTGGCTTCCCCCATGGATTTGATCACGGCCGCAAACCAATCGACGTTCTCGATCTCATAGCCCAATTTACCTTTGAACCTCGGGTCCAACAAATCGGCATAACTCTTGGGCAACTCCGACTCTTTAAAGGCCTGGGTGTTGTAGGCTTGCACCCAAAGGGAAAAAAGAGTGGCCGCCCACTCCTTGTGAGAAGGCAAGCTGCCCTCCATCAAATCCGTAAAATGAGGAGAGGCCACGCGCTGTATCAAGTGCTCTCTGGACAAAGCTTCAAGCTCCACAGCACCGGCGTGAAAGACATCCACGCTGAAGCGTTTGGCACGCGCTTCATTGATGGTGCGCGTCATCACCGAGTCTCCACTGGCTCTCCAAGTGATAACTTTGATGCCGTATTTTTTTTCAAACGGATCTAAAATGATTTTCAAATCCTTCTCGGCAATGGAGGTGTAAAGGGAGACGCTCCCGCCTTCCGACTTGGACAAGCTCAAAAGCTTCTGTGTGCGGTCGCTCGCAGCGGTTTTAACTGTCTCCCAAGTGGATGGATTGGCCACAGAGGAACCCACCGATTGAGCGTGCAGCGTTGCGGCAAAGCAAATGAGCACACAAGCACTCAAGCGTGCTTTGTTCAGACAGGGCAACAAGCTTTTCTTCATCAGTTTATTCATCCATCATCAAATGGCCTTGCGATCAGCTTGGGTGCAAAGCCAAACATTGATCCCAGCTCATCAGCGTGAGAGGTGCTTATGCACCTTTTCGGCTGAAGATTTCCTCATACAGCTTGGACCACTTTTGGTTGTCATCCAAGGTGAGCCTGGGATCGGCGAAGGTCAGCGGCATTTTGTTCAAAGTCGAAGGCACTTTGGTGCTTGTCGGGATGAAGTCGCGTTTGCCCAAGATGCTCTGACCCACGCTCAGGATAAAGTCTTGGAACAAGACCGCTGAATAGGGGTGAGGTGCGTTCTTGTTCACGCCCACACCGTTTGGTCTGGCAACGGTAGGGTCCAGTGCAAACCAATCCATGGGGGCACCTGCATTTTTCATCTGCTCAACCTTGTAGTTGTAAAGCGTCAAAGCCAGTGGGACTTCCCCTGACGCCACCAAGTTGGCCAGCAAGGTATGTCCCTTTCTCACGGTCACGGCGTTTTTGATGGCAATCTCTTTGAACAAGGCAACACCCTTGTCGTAGCCCATTTGGGTGACCACGCCAGCCAGCCAATCGTTGTCCTCAGATTCCACTGCAATCTTGCCCTTCCATTTGGGATCCAACAAATCTTTATAGGATTTGGGCAATTCTTCCTTTTTGATCTGACGGGTGTTGTAAGCGCAGGTGAAAATATTCAAGCGACTTGCAATCCATTCTCTGTGAGGCTGAATGGCCAGTGGGATCAGCTCACCCAAGGAGGGTGATTTACAGACCTGTAGGATGTGCTCTCGGTGCATGGCCTCCATCTCTGGGCCATTGGTGTCGATCACATCGACTTCGTGGCGATTGGACTTGGCTTCCAAAACCACGCGTTGCAGAATTTTCTCTGAGCCTGCGCGCCAGACCTTGGTTTTTAAACCATAGCGCTTCTCAAATTCATTGGTCAAGGCCGCCATGTCATCTTGTGGCATGGAGGAGTAAACCAATACAGGACCTTCTTTTTTGGCCATTTCAAGCAATTTATGGGTTCGCTCGGGCCCAGCAAAGGCAGAAGCCAAGCCGGTTGGCAATGCACTTTGCGCCTCACTTTGCGCGCGCGCCGCAGTGGACCAGGAGGCCGTGATGACACTGGTGGGCAACACGGCCGCTCCAAACACATAGGAGCCAGTTTTAAGAACCCCTCGACGACTCAAGCCAGTATTTTTCATAGGTGTGCAAAAAATAAGAAGAACAAAATATGGGTGAAAAGACTTCTTGCAAGTCCAAGGTTTGCATTATGACCAAATCTTCAAGTGCCCACCAAACGCAGCACATAAAAGGCATGCCAAGACCGTGAATTGAATCAAAAAAGACCCTGCTCAGGGTTTTCCCTGGCGCAGAGCCTTTTCACTTGAAAACCACCCTCAGCTTTTAGCGGGCAGTGTGGCCAACTCGGTCTCATAAGCGTCCGCCATTTTTGGCGTCAACCCGTGCACGGACAAGGCACTGGTGAACCGATCTCTCACCAACTGACTTTCATCTGCATAATCGATTTGGTCGCCACCAACTCGGCGACTGATCCAGGCTTTTGGGACACCTTGCGCATTTCGCACGGAGACCACTTCATGTTTAAAGGCCAAGTACCTGGCCGGTGTTTTGCCTGTGTTGAAATGCTGGTGGAACCACATATTGGGCGGCACGATCATCGAGCCAACCTCCCAATCGTACTGGCGGGGCTCTTCACCTTCAGGCCACATCAAGCTGTAACCTTCACCACTCAAAATGATCACGTGCGCACCTGGACCATGGCAATGGGCCTTTTTGTAAGTGCCCACTGGGAACTGAGAGATGTGGCTGTTCATGGAGCCACGCGCCATGTTGAAGCGAATGTGTCCGCCCCCAGCACCACGCTCTTTGGCGCTGATCAAAGGCAAGTTCACGGCATCGGCCACAAAATTGGTTTCTAAAAGCAAACCCTTTTGTTCGCCCTGACCACTGAAGTAATCAGGCTCACCGTTGAAGCGGTTGGCGAAATCATGCTTTGTCTTAAAGACAAACTCAAGGTCTTCATACAAGTTGATCACGGGCGGGCCATTGGTCACCGCCACAAAGCGTGTCGCATCTTTGCCTGAACCATTGAAGTGCTGGTGTGAGCAATTCAATGGAATGGCAAAAAGTGCACCCGCTTGCCACTCAAAAGTGATTCTGTGGCCCTGATCGTTCCAAACGGTGGTTGAACCACGTCCAGATAAAACGTAGATCATTTCCTCAAAGAGTTGACGCTGAGGTTCCAACTGTTTGCCTGGTGCGATCTCAACCACATAACAATCGTTGGAAGTGCGCGATGCTTCGTGGTTGATGAAAACACCTTTGCCCCCGCGTCGTGCCCAAGGCTTCACATCCACGGTGTTCAAATTCTTGACATAGTGCGCACTGATGATGTCAAGCCCTTCAGACTTGACCCATCGTGTGTAAGGGGTCTCTTTTTCGGTGGCAAATTTTTGTGCCAAATCTTCGGAAACTAAAGCGTTTTTACTCATTTAAGAATTTCTCTATTGGATCAAACATCAGGGCTTGAACAAGTGGCATCACTTGTTCTTCAAATATTTAAGAATATTTGTGGCATTCAGTGTGACAGATGGATCGTACTCAGGCGCATTCTCCAATTGTTCCATGTCGTTCAAGCCACAGTACTTGAAGATGCGATTCGTTGAAGAGATCAATCGCACGGGTTTTGATGGATCCGCATTGAAATGCTGATGAATGGTATTGGGTGGAATGTAGATCACATCACCCGCTTCCCAATCGTAGCGCTTGATCTCGTCCACCGGTTTCCAGTGGTATGTGTCGGTGATTTCAACATCACAGTCTTGGTGCAAGTCGTAGCCACGGCCTTCTAAAACATACACGCACTCTTCAGCCAAATGGCGGTGCTTGCCTGAGTGAGAGCCAGCGGGAATGAGTTGCATGTAGGCATCCACGGTCTCCATGCGCGTGTTCATTTCCTCATTGAGCAAATGCTTGAGCAATCCTTGTTTGGCCATCTCCCAAGGCATCTCCTGTGGGTGAACGACTTTTTTTCTTTTTGCGTTCCTTGCTGGGGCCTGCGCAGCATCATCGAGCAAGCCTTGATAGAAGGTCCCTTGAGCGTCTCCGCCCATCCAAGCTTTTGATTCGTCCCATGCCATTTTAGTATCCTCCCTCGAGGTGATTGAAGTCTTGCTCGTCGTTTCTCGCCTTGAAGCCTTCGCCGCCTTCGGCAGGCTCACTCGGACGGGGTTCAACTTGTTGTTGAAAGAGCATGTTCATGAACATGTACATGGGCTTGGTTTTGATCACCAGCGCACGTGCAGGTTTGACCGAGTCGGCGTTGAAGTGTTGGTGCACGCAGTTGTTGTGCACAATGGCCACATCGCCCGCCTTCCAGTCGTAACGAATGCCGTCGTGAATTTCGTAGCCCACACCATCCAGAATGTAGAACGCCGCTTCGTTCACGTGACCATGCTTTTGTGAACGCCCGCCTGGGCCGTATTCTTCCAAATGCATATGAAAGGTCTGCGTGATGCCATCTTTGGGTTCAACATAGTGGCGACTAAAGGCTTGGGGGCCATCGTTGAATTTGATGTCTTTGCCTTTTCTCACCCGTGGCATGGCTCTTAATCGGGTGAGTTCGTCCTTTAAATTGTAGGGCCCTGCAATGGCACGCACAAAGGTGCGATCTTTCTTGCTGTGGTAGTGAGATTCGTTCGGGACATAATCCGCAGAAGACGTTTCAATCGTTTTAATCGTCATGGTGATTGCTCTTGTTTAAAAAATAATAAGTTCAGTGAACCTTACTCTGCCTTGAAAACGACGCATCCACGGGGGTCGAAATAGACGTGAATGGGATGCCCAACGGGCGTGAGCTGTGTGGGATGCACGCGTGCCAAAATCAATTTTTCACGAATTTTGACTTGGAAATCAAGCACCTCGCCCAAGAAGATTTTTTGATCCACCGTCCCCACATAGCTGTTCATGTTGTCCTCACTTGGGGGCGTGTCACTCAAGTGAACATTCTCTGGTCGCACACAGACTTGGACGGTGTCACCCACTTTGAAGGCCTCTTGAATGGGCAATTGGATCAAGCCCACCTCTGAGTCCATGACCATGCGCTGGTGTTGAGCGTCGATGTCCTTGACGGTGGCGTCGATGAAGTTGATGGCACCCACGAAGTCGGCCACAAAATTGTTTTTGGGCTTTTCGTAAATTTCTCTGGGCGTGCCACGCTGCACAATTCGACCCGCAGACATCACAGCGATTTCATGCGAGAGCGCCAAAGCCTCTGATTGATCATGGGTCACATAAATGGTGGTGATGTCAAGCTCACGCTGAATCTTCTTCAATTCAAAACGCATTTTTTCTCTGAGCTTTGCATCCAAATTGGACAAGGGCTCGTCAAGGAGCAAGAGTTGCGGCTCCATCACCAAAGCACGCGCCAAGGCCAAGCGCTGTTGCTGTCCGCCAGACAAGCGTGTGGCATCTCTGTCATGGTACTGGGCCAATTCAACGGACTCAAGCACACGCATGACGCGCTCCTTGATCTCAGCCGTAGTGAACTTCTTTTGACCCACTTCCATTGGGAAGCTCGCATTTTGAAACACCGTCATGTGGGGCCAAATGGCATAGGACTGAAACACCATGCCAAAACCACGCTTGTTGGGGGGTGTGAAGACGCCTTTGACCGAGCTGTAAACGGCCTTGCCATTCACCTCAATCAAGCCTTGGCTGGGCTTTTCTAGACCGGCAATGGATCTGAGGGTCGTGGTTTTACCGCAGCCGCTTGGCCCCAAGAGGGTAAAGAGTTTGCCCTTTGGAACCTCGAAAGTGACATCCTTGGCGGCTTGCACCACCACCCCTTTGTCGCTCACGTATTCTGTGAATAGACCTGTAACATTTAACACGGCATACTTCCTTTAATACATTCTTCTTGTCTCAAGCACAGCAATGTCTGTGCACGTTCACGCATCTTTCACACCAAAGCGCTTGCCAATGAGCTGAGCAATCAGCACCAAAACCAAAAGCAAGAGGATGAACATCACGCTGAGGGCCGAGAGCTCCACGTATTGACCGTTCTCCCAGAGCTCCCAAATCACGATGGAGATCACCTCGTTGCCAGGACTGTAGAGCAAAATGGAGCTGGACAACTCTCGCACAGACACGATCATCACGTAGATCCAGCCCGCGACCATGCCGGGCTTTAAGAGAGGCAAGATCACGCGCGTGAAGACTGTCAGCCAGCCCGCACCACTCATGCCAGCCGAGTCCTCAAGGTCTTTGTGAATTTGAATCATGGAGGTGGTGTTGTAGCGCAAGCCATAGGGCATGAAGCGCGTGATGTAAGCGAGCAATATGATCCAAAACGTGCCGTAGATTCCAATGTCAAAGGTCAGATAAAAAATCATGATCGAGACACCCAGGACCAAGCCTGGAAACACCATGGGCAAAGAGGCCAAATTGTCCAGCAACCAGCGTCCAGGAATTTTGGTTTTCACCACCACCCAACACACCACAGCCGACAAGAGCATCACAATGGTGGCACACGCAACGGCCATCCACAAACTGTTGAGCAAAGCGTGCAAGATGTTGCTTGAGTCGAGCACATAGCGATAACCGTCCAGCGTCAAATGCTTCAAAGCCTCAGCCGACGGAGGCGCGTAAAATTTTTGGAGCGATGACCACAGCAAAACCAAAAACGGCAAGATCACAATCAACAAGAAATAGAGCAAGAAGATCCCTGTCGTCAAATACCGCCAGCGCCCTAGGTCGATGCTTCTGGGTCGAAAGCCTTTGCCTGTGACCGTTACATATTTGCTGCCTGTCGATGATATTTTTGCTTGGACATAAATACCCACCGAGGTGATCAAGAGCAAGACAACCGAATAGGCCGAGGCCAAACCCAATTGGCTTGGAAACTGATGAATGGCCTGATAAATGGCGGAGGTGAACACTTGAATGCCCGCGGGCAGGCCCAAGAGGGCGGGCACTTCGAAGGACTCAATGGCTCGCACAAAAAGTGTCAAAACGGTTGCCACAATCGCGGGAATGGCAAGCCTGAGGGTGATGCGCCAAAGCGTTCTTAAAATGCTCGAGCCACTCATCACGGCCGACTCTTCCAAGGAGGGATCCATCGCTCTGAAAGCGGCCGACATGAGCAAAAAGGCCATGGGCGAGTAATGAAGTCCATCGACCCAAATCATGCCCCACATGGAGTAAATATTAAAGGGCGGGGACTCCAAACCAAACCAGGACTGAAGCGCCATGTTGATCAAACCAATTTTGGGGCTGGCCAACATGATCCATGCGATGGTGAACAAAATGCTTGGAATGATCAAAGGAATGATCGAGAGCGCATAAAACAAACGCCTCATGGGCGTATTGGTTCTCTCATTCATCCAGGCCAGTGCGGTCCCAATCACGAACGCGAGCAATGAGCCACCGAGCGCGAATTGCACGGAATTGCCCAAGGTGGTGATGGTCTCAACGTCGGTGTAGGCGGTGATGTAATTGGAGAGCGTGACCGTCGCAGGCGAGTCCGCGGTCTCAGGCGTTAAAAAACTCTGCCAAATCATGAAGCCAAAGGGCACCAAGGCCAAAAAGCCCACCACAATCAGACAAACCCCAATGACCAACCATTTGGGATCAAAACTAAATTTCACGGGTCGAATGGACGCCGACACAACCGGGCTTTGCACTGATGTTTCTCCAACGATTAAGTCAATAGACGCTCTTTTGCCTATTATAAGGATCTCCCCGGTGAGACAAGACTTTTGGCAGGCGCTTTTGACGTTTGGGGACTCGATTCTTTCGTTCCTTCATATGGAACATTGATCCATATATCGGCACACGCCCAATTAGGCTTGAATCTGATTTATGTGTCAAGCGTAAGCGTTACGGGTTTTCCCTCTAAGGCCCGTGGCTTTCCTCGGGCTCGTTTTAGAGCGGCTGCCTTGTTTTCGCCAGCCCGGGGGAGCTGGCCACATCGTCGGGCATTCTTTTATAAGGAACGATGTTCCCTATAAAAGAAATTGAGGTATGATCAATTCAACATTCGTATGCAGCCCAATCTCATGGAACGACCTCCCTCAAAAAGTGCCCGCCTCTCTTCAGTTGCAGCCTCTATACGGGTGCTCAAATGCTTCACCGAGATGGAGCCGGAAATTGGCATCAGCAATTTGGCCAAACGACTGGGCTTGGCCAAGAGCACAGCCCATCGATTGGCCGTGACCTTGCTCAGCGAAGGCTTGCTCGAGCAAAACTCGGAAAACGGTCGCTACCGCTTAGGCATCAATCTCTTCATCATGGGCGCCTTGGTCAGAAGGCGCCTGGATGTCTCCAACATGGCCCAGCCTTTTCTGAACGTTTTGCGCGAAAGAACGGGAGAGACCATTCATTTGGCCGTGATGAACGAGACCAACATCATTTATCTCTACAACTTAGAGAGCAGCCAAGCCATTCGCATGAAGAACTACATTGGCACCTTGAAACCCTCTTTTTGCACCAGCGAAGGGCGTGCAATATTGTCCTTCAGCAGCAATGAACTGATCCAACGGGTGCTCCACTCTGAGCTCAAACCAAGAACCCCCAACACATGCTGCGATGTCAATCAACTGATCCATGTTTTTCAGCAAGTCAGACACAATGGCTACGCCATTGATGACGAGGAATCAGAAATTGGCATGCGCGGGATCTCAGCCCCTTTGAGAGACATCAGCTCTCAAGTGGTGGCCTCCATTGGCGTTGGTGGCCCCAGTCAGCGCTTGACACTCAAAAAACTCAGAGCCCTCGCGCCTTTGGTCGTTCAAACCGCTCAAGACATTTCCACACAACTGGGCTACCGCCCCTGAGCAGTTGCGCCCAATGGGCATCGGCATGTCAATCTACGCTTTTTTAATTTTTTCCTATCAACTCAAGCACCATGTTTCAAATTCAAATAGAAGGCACGACCAAACACTTCAACTGCGCGCCCGAGGACACCCTTTTGCGAGCAGCACTTCGAGCTGGCATTGGCTTTCCCTACGAGTGCAATGTGGGGTCATGTGGAAACTGCAAGTTCGAACTCCTAGAAGGTGCGCTTCAAAACACTTGGGACGAGGCACCAGGCCTCAGCGAGAAAGATCGCACCAAGAACCGCTGGCTTGGGTGCCAAAGCCAACCCTGCAGCAATGCACGCATCAAATTGAGAGAAATGGAACACTACCAACCCGTTCACACACCTGTGAAGACCCCGGCTCGTTTCATCAGCAAAAGAGAGATCACGCACGATCTGCACGAATTTTCTTTTGAGTGTGAAACCCCCCTGACATTCGCTTCAGGACAATACGCATTGATTCACTTTGCAGGTGTTGCGGGCCCCAGGGCTTACTCCATGAGTCAAGGGGGGGGCAGCAGCACTCGCATCGACTTTCAAGCCAGGTGGATCCCTGGGGGCAGCGGCACGGGCAAACTCTTCACCATGCCTCTTGGAGAGGCCGTTCAAATTGATGGCCCCTTTGGCATGGCTTACCTGCGAGAAGAGGCCCCAAGAGACATCTTGCTTGTGGGCGGTGGCTCAGGCCTGGCTCCCATGATCTCATTGGCACGAGGTGCCTTGGCCTTGAAAACGCCCCCCTTTAAAAACATCCACTTCATTTATGGCGCTCGCGAGTCGCGCGACATCTGCGGCCTTGACATGCTCAATGAACTGCCCCTTTGGAAGACCATGGGCCACTACACGGCTGTCGTCTCGAATGCACCGGTCGATGAGGTGTTGCCAAAGGGGACACAGAGAGGTTTTGTCCATGAAGCGGTGCAAACGCTGCACGGACACGATGTGGCCAATATGGAGATCTATTTTGCAGGTCCAGCGCTCATGGCTCAAGCCATGATCAAGCTCTTGGTGGATCAAAAGGTCCCCATGGCTCAAGTTCACTTTGATCAATTTTATTGATCAACAGCCTGAGTGCATTTCAAGCCCCACAAAGTCATTTGTAGAACCACGCCCAACGATCAAAGACAAGGTCATTCGCCATGAGCAACACAGAGCAAAGCAAACCCCCAGTCGCGTCTATTCGCCACACCCTGCAAGATCACCAGTACGGGGAAGATTATGCGCACACGCATGAAGGGGATGCCGATCACGACCACGACCACGACAACTTCACAGGCGACGATCCCTCCCAAGAGTCCTTGTGGCGACAAGACAATGTGATCTTGCACAGCGTAGGCATTGATGTCGGCTCATCGGGCACGCAAGTGGTGTTTTCAAAAATTCATTTGCGCCGCATCGCTGAGGATTTGTCCTCTCGCTACACCGTTGTCGACCGCCAGCCTCTTTATCAATCCCCCATCTCTCTCACCCCTTATTTGAGTGAGACCACGATGGATGCCAAAGCTTTGGGCGCCATCATTGATCGCGCGTACCAAGCCGCGGGTTTGCACCCCGATGATGTGGACGCCGGTGCAGTGATTTTGACTGGCGAAGCCCTTCGCCGTGAAAACAGCGAGTCCATTGCAGAGATTTTGGCCGAGCAAGGTGGCGAGTTTGTGTGTGCCACGGCCGGACACCACATGGAGTCCATGCTGGCGGTCTACGGCTCAGGCGCGGCCAAACGCTCCTACGATGAAAAGAGCAGAATTTTAAATGTCGACATTGGCGGGGGCACCACCAAACTGGGCCTGGTTCAAAATGGTGAACTGGTGGCCACCGCAGCCGTTCATTTGGGCGGCAGGTTGTTGGTCGTGGATGAGTCCAATGTGATCACACGGCTCGATCCGGCGGGCCAATATCTTGCGTCCCAGGCTGGATTTGACTGGCAACTGGGCACGAAAGTGGAGCGCAAGGACATGGCCAAAGTGGCCCAGTGGATGGCCCAAGCCCTCATGCGCGTTCTCAACCAAAGCTTTACCAAGGCCGATTTAGAGCATTTGTATTTGACCGACCCCATCGAGAGCTTTGGCCATTTGGATGGCATCATGTTCTCGGGCGGCGTGGGTGAGTATGTCTACTTGCGAGAGCTCAGAGATTTTGGTGATCTGGGGAAATTGTTCGGTCAAGCCGTTCGAGACCAACTCGATGCCAATGCCCTTAACACCGACTTGTTGCCTGCGGGTGAGTGCATTCGCGCAACGGTCCTGGGTGCCTCCGAGTACAGCGTTCAATTGAGCGGCAACACCACCTTCATTTCTGAGCCGGCTTTTCTCTTGCCCAGAAAGAACCTTCAAGTCATTCCCTTGCCCACCGTCCTTGGCGAAGAGATCGACCCAGACGCGATCACCAAAGATTTAAATCAATCCTTCACGCAACACGATCTGAAAGAGGGCGCCCAGGACGTGGCCATTTCTTTGCGCTGGTTGGGAGCGCCTTCCTACGATCGACTCTCAAAATTGGCCCATGGCATCCTCAGCGCCATTCCCAATACGGTGTCGCAAAAAAGGCCCCTCTTCATTGTGACCGATGGCGACATTGCACACAATTTAGGCCATATCATTCAAGAAGACGACCGCGTGCAAAGCGAAATTTTGGTGATCGATGGCGTCACCCTTTGGGGCTTTGATTTCATTGATTTGGGGCGCATCAGAATGCCGTCCTACACCGTGCCTGTGACCGTCAAGTCCTTGGTCTTCAATGAAGACCCACATGCACATGGCAAATCTGACATGAACGATTGGCACGAACATGGCGATGGCCACATGCACCGCCATGACCATGAACAGCACGCGCACCATGGGCACCATGACCATGCTCATCCCCACAGTGCGCATGGGCACCATCATCACCATGAACACGACCATGGACCTGGGCCTGAACATGGACATGGACATGGACAAGCCGGGCACACACACACTTGATGGGCAGAGCCATGGGCAGAGCCACGGACACAGCCATCTGGGACCCCTCCGTATTTACCCTAGGCAATAGAGCACACACCCGCGTAAGAATAATTTAGAATTTGTCACATGCATGATTTCACCGCCACCTCACTTTGGCCAACGCTTGGTTTGCTCCTCGCTCTGGGCTTTAGACACGGTCTGGACCCAGACCACATTGCGGCGGTGGATGGCCTCACACGCATGCGCTTCAAAGCTCAAAATTACTGGTCTGCGAGACTCACCGGTTTTCAATTCGCAAGTGGACACAGCTTGACGGTTTTGCTCGCCACCTTGATTTTTTATTGGCAAGGCATTGAAATGCCCTTGTGGTTGGATCAATTGGGCCTGTGGATCTCTAGCCTCTTTTTGCTGTGGTTGGCATTCACCAATTTAAGGTATTGTTTGATGGGCTCGCATCACGCACACCCGAATGGCGCCGTGCAACATTTCATTCTAAAAACACTGGGCCCCTTTGCGCATCCGATGGGGGTGGGCTTTGCCTTTGCGCTTTCTTTGGACACCCTGGGTCAAGCAGGTCTCATGGCCGCCAAAGGCCATGAGTTGGGTGGCTTTGAGATGATTTTGCTCTTTGCCTTGAGTTTTGGCACAGGCATGATGCTGGCCGACTCACTCAACGGCTTGATTGTTCATTGGATTGTCAAACAAAGCGAACTCCTGGCAAAACAAACGGCCCGTTTGATGAGTGGCGTGATTGCGCTTTTATCGCTCACGGTGGTCTTGGTTGGCGTCATCAAAAATTTTGACGCCCACATCGATGAGCTGTGGTCCGAGCATGGCGCCTGGATTGGCGTGGGCATCACCCTTGCCCTGTTGGCCCTTTTTGTTTTTGACAAACTGCGCCACCGCTCTCAAGCAGCGAACTTCTCAAAATCGTTGATTTAACCGTCCTTTAACTGTTGGGCTTTAAGTGCATATGAGGCATGCCGTGTGCATGGTCATGCCCTTCAATATCGCCTTGAACGGTGACGGGCACAAAACTCACAGATCCGTGCCTCACCCCTCGCTGCGAGATGACCCGCTCGGCCAAATGCCTGACTTCTCGACTCGGCCCTCTGAGGAACGCCACCTCCAGACAATTGTCGTGGTCCATGTGCAACTGCATGTTTGAAACCGTCAGGTGATGGTGCTCGTGTTGCACATGGGCGATTCTCTCGGCCAAAGTTCGGTCCCGCTGATCGTAGACGTAGCCCAAATAGGCGACACAGTGCTCACTCTTGTTGCGTTTCATCGCCTCTTGAGAGTGCCATCCACGGATGAGGTCTCTGACCGCCTCGGACCTGGAAGCATAGCCGTGCTGCGCAGACATGTCATCCAAAATGCCAGCCAACTCCGGATCGAGTGAAATGGTGATTCTCTCCACAGTCGTTCTCCTACTTGAACGGTTAGAAAAATTTAACTGCTCACAGTATAGCTTCGTCACTTTTTTAGAGACAATACCACCATCCAAGCAAAGTCCCCCATGACCATCCAAAAAATACCGATTTACCTCCTGACAGGTTTTCTTGGCAGTGGTAAAACCACCCTTTTAAAAGAGTGGCTCCAACAGACTGAATTGAAGGACTCGGCCCTCATCATCAATGAGCTCGGTGAGGTTGGGGTTGACCAGGCGCTTCTGACCAGTGCGGCTGAGGCGGCCTCCTTGGTGGCCAATGCCTGTGTTTGTTGCTCGGGCCTCTCAGGCCTGTCGGAGGCTTTAGAGGATCTCTTTTGGGCCAGACTCCAGCGTCGCGTTCACAAATTTCCTCAACTCATCATCGAGACCACCGGACTTGCAATGCCGGGCCCCATTTTAGAAACCTTGGCTCAAAGCCCGCTTCTTTTAGAACGCTATGAATGGGCCGGTACCATCACCTGTGTCAGCGCCAATGCCTACAAGGAGGTTTTGCTTGAGTTCAGGGAAGCCCAAGCTCAATTGAGCAAGGCCGATGTCTGCGTGCTCACAAAAACAGACGTGGTCTCGGAGCACGATGCTGCGTTGGCCCGCTTGCACCTGTCTGAGTTTTTTCTGCACCATGGGCTCAAAACACCCTTGCTGTCCTCCAGCCGCGCTGACTTGCGTGCGCAAGATCTCTTGTTGGCGCTCACAACCCAGCACCCGCCCAGTGCAATTGCCAAGCCCTTTGAACAAACCGACACCCACACGCAACACAGGGCAGGCCCCGTGTTTGAGGACCACGACCATGTTCACACCGACGCCTGTGCGCACTTGCCTGGGCACAGCACTGCACATGACCCGAACCAGCCCCATGCGCACGGCGCGAGTTTGCAACATCACGCACAAGCCTACTTTTGGCGCATGCCCGACACCCTATTTTTAGAAGAGCGCTTGCTTCAAGTGCAGCGTCTTCAAGCCTGTCTTGGATCCCATTTGTTGCGACTCAAAGGCTTCGTTCTGTGCCACGAGGGCCCTCATTTGATACAGATGTCGCCCTTTGACCTGAGCCCTTTGGTTCAAACGCACGAGCTGCCACAAAGCACGCAGGGCACGGTGTTGCCCGCAACGGCTTTGGGGCTCACCGTCATCGTGAGCAGACCCCTGACACCCTCTGCCGAGCGTGCCTTTGAAGCGCTCTTGTCTCTCTAAATCAGGCCCATGGATCAATGGTCATGTGGATGGCGTTTTGCGCACCTTCTCCCACCAGTGTTCGCAAAGCAAACTCTGTTTGATCCAAACCAAACTTGTGCGTGCTCATGGCTTGCACATTGTGGCGGTTTTGTGCGATGAGTTGAAGGGCCATTTCGACCGATTCAAAACTGTGTCCGCGCATGCCTTTGACCGTTAAAAACCGCGCAATGATCATGTCGCTGTCAAAGGAAGGTACTTTTGAGCTCTTGAGCCCGCCCAATATCACCCGCCCACGCTTTCTCGCAAGTTGCAAAGCGGTGACCACAGACTCGGTTCCACCGGAGGCACAATCGATCACCAAATCCGCCATCAATCCCCCCGTGAGGTCGGCAACCGTTTCCAGTACATCTGCTTCACCAATGGCCACCGTGTGATGTGCACCCAAGTGCTCGGCCATGGCCAGACGTCTTTTATCGGTTTCATTGGCCAAGCCTGTCACAATGATTTTCTCGGCACCGGCTTCTCTGGCCGCAATCACACACGACAAACCTTGTTGCCCCGGCCCTTGAATGACCACGCATTGACCTGGGCCGATCCCGCCTTGAAGATAGGTCCACTCGATGCCATTGGACATGGGAAGCGCCAAGGCGGCATATTTGGAATCCAAGCCATCGGGCACACGGTGAAAGACCGTGTTGAGGTCAAGCTCCATGTATTGACTGTAGCCGCCCCACAAACCCGACCCCACGTTCAAACCCGTGGCGCCGTAGCGGTGACCGCCAAGGCGCCAATCGGTTGCATTGCACAAGCGAAAATCGCCATCCCGGCAAAAGTGACAATGTCCACAAGGCAAGTACTCCTCCAAGGCCACCAAGTCGCCTTCTTTCACGCCAAATTTTCTGGCCGCAACGGTCCCCATGGACTGCACTCGACCAACGATCTCATGGCCCAAAATCACAGGGCCACGGCTTTTGGGGAGGTTTTGAAAATACGCCCAGTCGCTGCCACAAACGCCGGTGATGTCAATTTTAAGCACACCCGACTCCGCCTTGGGAGACGGCAGTTGGAACTCTTGAATTTCAATCTTGGCGTCGACCAGTGCGACCGCGGCTTTGAAGGTGTTGGACATGCGACAAATGACTTTCTGTGGTGGAGCCCATCCCGTTCATTGGAAGGGGCCTATGAAAAAAGGCCAAAATGGCATTCCCACTTGCGTGGCAAACAGCATTCAGGCCTAGAGGACGCTTGAATTTTAGCGGGGATCTTTTAAACCCGCCTCACACCGTTTGGTGTGGCTTGCCAGGCACCGCCTTCAAGTGCTCTTTGGCAGCATCTTTGTAATGCACATCGCGCTTTAAAAGGACCGCAACCGATCTCACCTTTTGATGCTCGGGCAACAAACCAGGGGGCGTGAAATTGGGGTCGGCTTGAAGGGCTTTGGCCGCCTTCATCAAGCGCTGACGCGCCATGATGATGCCGTTGTCGGTGGAGACCAAGTTTTCCTTGCTGCGATCTTGGATGTGACCCATGCTCTCTTGCAAGGAGGCGTCTTGCATGCCAATGCCCTTGATGCCACTGAAGTAAAGGCCTGAGCGCTGTGCATCGCGGTCCATCATGTAATCGTTGGACTTGTTTTGCAAAGGCACATAGTTCTTGTCAACCAACACGTGCACACCGTGACCATCGATCATGGCCTGTCTCTCTTCTGTGCTCAATGCACGTGTGGGGTGGTAATCAAAACTCCAAGCCCAGCACCTGTTGTCGTCAATGGGCACCCAGAAGTGACCATGCAGGGGGTGATCTGCTCTTGGGGGCACCATGGTGTAGCAGGGCATGATCCAAGGCGTGATGCGCCAATAGTATTGCTCGTCTTCTGCGTTTCTTCGGGCCCCCACAAAGAGGCCCCCTTCTGCATCGACCACTTCAAAAACGGGTTTGAAGTCATTTTGGTTGTATTTGTTGCCTTTTGAGCCCTTGAACAAGGGGTCGTTGTTCAAACTGCCGCCGTGCAAGAAGGACACGTGGCTGGAGTCAATGCCGCCCTCCAAGGCTTGGAGCCAATTGCAATCTTGGTATCTCTTGGAGGAGTAGGTTTGATCGAGTTTGACGGTGCAAAACTCATAAGCGGGCAAAGCCGGTTGCTTGTCTGGGGGGCCCATGTAGACCCATATGACCCCACCTTGTTCGATCATGGGGTAGGACTTTAATTTGACCTTTTCACAGTAGCCACTCTCTTGCGCCTCAGAGGGCACTTCGACACAGGCGCCGTTGACGTCGTACTTCCAACCGTGGTAGGGGCAGCGAATGCCGTTCTCTTCATTGCGTCCAAACCATAGGGAGACACCGCGGTGAGCACAAAACTCATCGATCAAGCCCAGCTTGCCCGATGAGTCCCTAAAGGCCAACAACTTCTCTGACAAGAGCTCCAAACGAACCGGCGCGCAATCCTTGGCTGGCAACTCCTCGGACAAAAGCGCCGGCAGCCAATAGCGTCTAAAGAGATCCCCCATGGCGGTGCCTGGGCCAGTTTGTGTGACTAAATCGTTTTGTTCTTTTTTAAGCATGGTTGCGCTCCACTACAGTTTCAAAATAAAGGAAAATCGCTTGGGTTTTTTGAAAAAAATCTTTTAAAAGACCCCAAAAATATATGTTCTACATAGAAGAACGCAGTTCTTGCATCAGAAACAAGGTTATCATTGGGGACCAGTTTTTGTCAACAGGAGTTTTAAATGTCGGCAGGATGCCAATACCTCTCATTATGTAAAAAATCAGATGTTTCCGTTGGGAAAGCCATCAAGATTGAAAAAAATGGATTAACGCTTGCAGTGTTCAACATTGAAGGCGAGTACTACGTCACAGACGATGTATGCACCCACGGTCCAGGCTCTTTGTCTGAAGGCGACATCACCGGTGATGTGGTTGAGTGCGATTTTCACAATGGCTCCTTCAACATCAAAACCGGTGAACCCGTTGCACCTCCATGCATGATTCCGTTGAAGGTGTACAAAACAAAGATCGATGCCGAAGAAATCACCATCGAAGCTTAAGCCTGATCTGCGTTTGACTTTTTGATCTGCATCAAAGGTGTCAAAAGTCCTCACCGAGCGAAACCCTAGCCTCTAGGGTCCAGCTCGCCATGAGAGCCTTGAGCTTGGGCTCATTCGTCCTGCGTCACTGCGCTCACCATGGGCGCCCAACGCTTGAGTTCGCTTGCAAAGTAAAGATTGAACTTGGGCACATCCCAGTCGTAGGTCTCCATCGAAACTTTGGCCAGTTGATCCAACACTTGTGGGCTGTGCATGATTTTTCGAACCTCTTTGTTGATCAACTCCACCATGGCCTTGGGCATCCCAGCAGGCCCTGACAAAGAGAACCAAGTGGTCGAGGTCAACTTGGGGTAGCCAAGCTCAGCGAAGGTGGGGACATCGCGAAACTCTTTGAGTCGCTTGCTGCCGGTGGTGGCAATGAGCTTCAAACGACCGGCTTGAATGTGGGGGCTCGCCGTGCTGAGCGTTGTGAACGAGGCAGAAATATGGCCCGCAATCAAGTCCGTCATCGCCGGCGCGGCACCCTTGTAGCCCACGTGCTCGAGTCGCGTTTTTGTGGCCGCTTGAAAACTCTCCCCAATCAAATACCCGTGCGTGCCTTTTCCAGGAGACCCCCAACTCAAGCCCCCATTTTGTTTTGCAGCGTAGTCCATGAAGCTCTTCAAATCGTTGATGGGCAAAGCCGCATTGATCGCCAGCGCAATGGGCGGGCCGCCCAGAATGGCAATGTGCGTGAAGTCTTTCACGGGATCAAAAGACTTGGGATTTTCAGCCGGCGCAATGATGTGCGAGCCAATGCCAGAGATCACCAAACTGTAGCCATCGGGCGCGGCCTTGGCGACCAACTGCGAGCCAATGATGCCGCCTGCCCCCCCTCGGTTTTCAATCACAAAGGCTTGCTTGAACGCCTCCGTCAAACCGGTGGTGACGATGCGACCCAATGTGTCTGCACTGCCCCCAGGGGAGTAGGGCACCACCACTTTGACGGCTCGGTTGGGCCAAGGGCCCTCTTGCGCACATGCATTTTCATGCGCAACAAGCGAACCCATGCCGGGAATGAGGGGCAAAGAAGCCCATTGAAGAAGTCCACGACGACGCACATCAATCCTTTCAAGCCAAATGGCTTCCAATCGTTATTTTTAAGAGAGTCCCAATGACCCGGGGACGAGTGTCCCCGCAAATGTCATTTCGCGCACAAGAAGTCCATAAATGACCTTATAAACCCTTGCCACCGATCACCCCATTTTAGCAAGAAGTATTTCTCATAGAGAAACGATGGTCTGTATGCAAGAACAAATGACGCCTCTTCCTTCAATAAAACCCCATCGACAGGCGTTTTTTGATCTGATGAGCATGGGTTTCTTTCAGGCACAATGAGCGAATATGTCACACAGCAACCAGCAGTTCATTCCAAGTTCTTTCACCGATCTTTTCAAAGACGCCTCTCGCCCCTATGCCAAGCCCAGTGAGCCCTTTGAAGTGATCTTGGCGCGCTACGATCTGTGCGAAGACATGGCGCAGATGCTGTGCCAACCCTCTTTGAACATGATGGGCAGCATGAACATCACCGAGACCGATGTCCTGGACCGCACGCTTCAAGGCCTCTTGATCAACCCCGAGATCGTGAGTCCAAGTGAAGCCAAGTGGGTCCTTCAAAGGTTGAGCGAATTGCTCAATTGGAGCGTCTCTGACTTGCCAGCCCTTTTGGACCGGCTGCAAGAGGCCTTCAACAGCAAAATCGCCCCGCTTTAACAAGACCGCCCCAGGCCTGCAACATTCAGCACCCCACATGAGCCCACAGAATTTCTCCTTGGATGCGTTCGGCCTTCTGGTGGCCTTGCTGGCCGCCTTGTTGGGCCTTGTTGCCGGCAGTTTTTGCAATGTGGTGGTCTTGCGCTTGCCCCGCATGCTGATGCAAGACGCGGCACACAGCATCCCCCCCTTGAGCTTGATGGCGCCGCGTTCACACTGTCCAAAGTGCCTGCATCCCCTGCTGTGGCAACACTTGATCCCTGTGGTGAGCTTCTTTTGGCTCAAAGGGCGCTGCGCACATTGCGCTGAACGCATCGCGTCTCGTTACTGGCAAACCGAGGTCTTGGTGAGCCTTTGGTGGCTCATTTGCGCGGGCCAATTTCAACTGCTCACGCTCAACACTCCAAGCACAGGGCTTCAAGCGCTCTTTTTTACACAACTCACCAGTGCGCTCCTTTGGGCCCTGATGGGCAGCGCACTGGTGTGCTTGGCTCAAATTGACTGGGAACACCAACTGCTGCCCGACGCCCTCACACAGCCCTTTTTGTGGCTGGGCCTCTTGGGTTCGAGTTGTGGGTTCTTGGGTCTTTCAGTCAAGGAATCCCTTTGGGGTGCCGCCGCGGGCTACATGAGCTTTTGGGGCATTGCCAACCTTTACCTGCTCGTGAGCAAACGAGAGGGCATGGGACAAGGGGACATGAAACTCTTGGCCCTCTTTGGCGCCTGGCTGGGGCCCTTGCCCCTCATCCCCTTGGTCTTGCTCGCAAGCACGAGCGGCGCCCTCTTTGGACTTTGGCGACTCAAGATCACCAAAAATCTCAGCGCCAATGAGCCCATTCCCTTTGGACCGTTTTTGATCCTCAGTGCCTTTGCCTTGCTCCTTCTTGGCCCCAAGCAGGTGCTTCATTTTTTGGCACTGGTGCGTTAAGGTTTGAACTGGCCTAAAATCGCTTGACCAACCCAGTCAAACAGCTTTTTACAACACCCGGCCCCCCACGCCCTTTTACTTTGCAACTCACTGAACCATGATTCACATTGGCCTCACCGGTGGTATTGGCAGCGGCAAAAGCACCGTGGCACGCATGTGGCAGGACCTGGGCGCCACTTTGCTCGATGCGGACCAAGTCTCCAGATCCTTGACCGCCCCCAAGGGTGCTGCGATGGAGGCCATCCGCACACACTTTGGCCCGGACATGATCACCCCAGAGGGGGCACTTGACCGCAACAAGATGCGCGAGTTGGTGTTTTCTGACCCGTCTAAAAAATCCCTGCTCGAGCACCTCCTTCACCCCATGATTGCCCAGGCATCTGAACGCCAGATCCAAGCTGCAAAAGACCAAGGCGTTCAGGTCCTGATCCACGACATCCCTTTGCTTGTAGAGTCCAAGAAATGGCTGGGCTTGGTCGACAAAGTCTTGGTGGTCGACTGCTCGCCCGAGACGCAGATTCAACGGGTCAAAGCCCGAAGCGCTCTGAGCACCGAACAAATTGAAAACATCATGCGCGCTCAGGCCTCTCGCCAAGAGCGCTTGCAAGTGGCCGACTGGGTCATTGAAAACGAGCACCAAAGCTTGGAGGACTTGAAAGTCGCCGTCCAGGCGCTTTATTCCCTGGCCAAAACGCACCAAGGCGCAAGCCCATGAGCGAGGCCCGCTTCTGCCTTGCCCGCATCGGTTCCCTGTGGCACAAACAAACCGCCCACACCCTCAGCGTCTTTGCAGACCTAAAAAGACAGCCCACACAAGCCAAGAGGAGAGGGGTTTTTCATTAAAATCTCTCAGCATGCAGGGCGCGGCAAGCCCCGTTGGAGAGGGGCCGTGGTTTGCGAGGATTTTGTCTCCATGACAAATATCTGATTTTCTGTAAAAAATCAGCTCAGTCCCGAGTATCATTTGCTCATTCATTTTTATTTAAGTTTGTGATCCTTTTTGAACACCCTTTTAACGAGCGCGTCCGCACTTACCTGCGGCTAGAGCACTTGTTTCGTCGCTTTGATTTGCTGCTCCAACGCGAGCACGCTGTGGATCACCACTTTTGCTTCACCACCCTCTTTGAAATCATCGAGGTCGGAGGCAGAACAGACCTCAAGACCGACATGCTCAAGGACTTGGACAAACACAAGAATCAACTCGCCGCCTACAAAAACAACCCCAGTGTCGACCAAGATGTCTTGCTCGAGGTGCTCATGCGCATTGAGTCCTGCTTTGAAAACTTGAACAATTTGGGTGCCAAGATCAATCAATTGGTGGGCGAGAACGACTTCCTCGCCAGCATCAGAAACCGCATCTCCATCCCTGGAGGCACCTGCGCTTTTGATTTGCCCGCCTACCACTCCTGGCAACAAAAGAACAATGCCCTGCGCCAAGCAGACATGCGGCGCTGGACCGAGCCCTTGAAACCCCTGTACAGCAGTGTCGAGTTGCTCTTGGGCCTCATGAGAGACAATGGCGTGGCGCAAAAAGTCATGGCCCCAGCGGGTTTGTTTCAGCAAAACTTGCCCCAAGGGAAGTTTCAACTCCTGCGCTTGTTCATTGATCCCTCCTTGAACCTCATTCCTGAGATCAGCGGCAACCGCATGATGGTCTCCATCCGTCTCATGCAGCAAGATGAGAACGGACGCTTGCAAGCCAGTCCCACAGACTGCTCCCTTGAATTGGCTTTGTGCGTCTAAATTGAGCCCCCCAGATGAGTGACATCGAACGCGTGAAAGTGGTCAAGTGTCCCAGTTGCTCTGGAGACAGCATCTACGCGTCCACCAACCCCTATCGACCCTTTTGCAGTGCAAGGTGCAAGAACCACGATCTGGGCGCCTGGGCCAATGAAGAGCATCGCCTGCCAGAACCCAGTCCGCCAGATGACATGGAGTTGCCCCCGGTTCACTGAGCCTGAGCAAAACGCAAGGGGTTTACTTGAGATCCTCAGACAAGCAAAAAAGAACGGGCCTGGTGCCAGGCAAAACAGGTGACACTTGAACGGGCAGTGCCTGCCAAGAAAAGCGCTGCCCCTCTTTCATGGCGATCTCGCCCGACCAGCGCGTGACCTTGCAAAAATGAAGCTCCACAAGCCCATGCGGGTAGTCGATGCACTCCACGCGCCAAGGCTCGATGCGCAAAGCGTCGATGCCAAGCTCTTCGTGCAACTCCCGCCTCAGGGCTTGAGAGACGTCCTCACCCGCTTCCAACTTGCCCCCCGGAAATTCCCAATAACCCTCGTACACCTTGCCCGGCGGGCGTGTGGTCATCAAAAATTGACCCGATGCGTCAAAGAGCACCCCCACGGCCACTTTGATGAGTTTTTTGATGTGCCCAACTTCGCTCCCCACAGCAGCGGACTTTGGACAGTCCTCGCCCACTGAAGCGTGCGCCGGCGCAGCGATCCAAACGCGTCTTGAACCCTGATCGGTCATCACCTCTCCCCCGGGTACCAAGCCTGGAAAAAGATCGGGCGTGTTCATGGCTTGGTCGACACTCAAGTTCAAGCACTCAAGTTCAAGCGACCCGCATAATCTTTGGCAAATTGAAAGGCCACTCGACCACTTCTAGAGCCTCGCTCCAAAGCCCACAGCAAGGCCTCAGGCTTGGCCTCTTCAAAGAGCTTTTCTGGCACCTTCATGTACTGCAACCATTGGCATGCAACGCTCAAGTACTCGTCTTGCGAGAAGGGATAAAAACTGATCCACAAGCCGAAACGCTCGGACAAAGAAATCTTCTCCTCCACCCCTTCTCCAGGATGAATCTCCCCATCCACTGAGGGCGCGTAACTTAAATTCTCTTTCATGTACTCGGGCAACAAATGACGTCGGTTGCTCGTGGCGTAGATCAACACATTGGGCGTTGTGGCCGCCACGGTGCCGTCAAGCATCGACTTCAAAGCCTTGTAACTCGACTCGCCCTCTTCAAAGCTCAAGTCGTCGCAAAAGATCATGAACTTTTCAGGCCGCTGGCTCACCAAATCCACGAGATCGGGCAAGTCCACCAAGTCCGCCTTGTCCACCTCGATCAAACGCAGACCCAGGTGCGCAAACTCGTTCAAACTCGCTTTGATTAGCGAGGATTTGCCCGTTCCTCGCGCACCCGTCAACAGCACATTGTTGGCGCCTTTGCCCTCAATGAACTGCATGGTGTTGCGCGTGATTTTTTCTTTTTGCAAGTCAATTTCTTTGAGGTCACTGAAACGCAAATTGGCCACATGCATCACCGGCTCCAAGACCCCGTGTCCGCCTTGGCGTTTGCGGTAGCGAAAGGCCGTGCTCTTCGTCCAGTCAGGCTCGGACAAAGGTTTGGGCAAGATCGCTTGGAGCTGATCCATCAATTTTTCTGCACGGGATAAAAACTGTTCTAATGAATTTGACATAAAAAATACTCTTCAATTAACTTCTGTAATCTGCGTTGATGCTCACATACTCATGGCTTAAATCACACGTCCACACGTGCTGGCGATGGTGTCCACGGCCCAACTTCACGGTCACCGTGATGTCCGCTTGCGACATCACCCGTTGACCATCGGCCTCCAAATAATCGGGGTGGCGCCCCCCCTTCGTGGCCACATGCACATCGTCCAAGTAAAGCTCAATCAAGGACTGATCCAAGTCTTCTATCCCCGCGTAGCCAACAGCCGCCAAGATGCGGCCCAAATTGGGGTCACTTGCAAAGAAGGCGGTTTTCACCAAAGGGGAATGCGCGATGGCATATGCCACCTTCATGCATTCCTCATCGCTTTGTCCTTCTTGCACATCCACCGTGATGAACTTGGTAGCACCTTCCCCATCTCGAACAATGGCTTGGCACAGCTCAATGGCCACCGACTCCATGGCTTGATAAAGCTCTAGCCCCAAACCCGATGTGAATTGGGTGATGGGCGCGTTCTTGGCTTTTCCCGTTGCCATCACCACAAAGGAGTCGTTGGTGGACGTGTCCCCATCGACCGTGATGCGGTTAAAGGAGGCATCGGCCAAAGCTTTGGCCAAGTCCTTCATGCATGCGCGAGAAATATGGGCATCCGTGGCCATGAAGCCGAGCATGGTGGCCATATTGGGCTTGATCATGCCAGCCCCTTTGGAGATGCCCGTGATGCTGATGCACTCACCTGCGAGAAGCAAGGTTTTGCTCGCCGCTTTGGGCAAGGTGTCGGTGGTCATGATGCCGGTCGCCGCATCGCCCCAACTGCTTTCTCCCAAAGCGTCCAAGGCTTGGGGCAAATGGTCGATGATTTTTTGATGGGGGAGCGACTCCATGATCACACCCGTAGAAAAAGGCAGCACTTGCTCAGGCGAAATCTCCATGAGCCTGGCAAGCGCGATGCAAGTGGCTGACGCGCGCATCAGTCCGTCTTCCCCCGTGCCCGCATTGGCGTTGCCCGTGTTGATCAACAAAGCACGGATGCCGTGCCCCGTTTCTAAGTGCGCTTTGCACAACTGCACAGGTGCCGCACAAAACCGGTTCTTGGTGAACACAGCCCCGACAACAGAACCCTCATCCAAGACCATGAGCGTTAAATCTTTGCGCGCGGCTTTTTTGATCCCCGCTTCCAGCACCGAAAGGCTCAAGCCTTTGATGGGACGCAAAGCGGCAAAGTCAGGCGCTTTCAAATGAACAGACATCGATCCAACTCCAAAATTAAAATTTTTTCACGCACCCACCCTGACAAAAGCCGCCATGTTGCAAGGTCCTCTTGCAGTCAAGAACCCAGTGCAAGCGGTTGGACATGCATGCGTCAAAGACGCACACCGGCCATCAACTCAGTCGGCCGTGACAGTGCTTGTATTTTTTACCACTGCCACAGGGGCACGGCTCGTTGCGCCCAACGGCAGCGACGATGTCTGGAGCGGGTTGGGACAACAACTGCGCCACATCCAAGGTCGTTTGCGCGTTGCCACGCTCATCGGGTGAGCTGTAAGTGACGTTGGCCATTTGCTCGGCCTTTTGCTCCAAACTCTGCGCCGCTTCCTCGAGTTGGTCCTTGGACTGAATTTGAACCGTCATCAACGTCTTGGTCACCTCATTTTTGACGGCGTCCAGCAACTGACCAAAGAGCTCAAAGGCCTCGCGTTTGTACTCTTGCTTGGGCTGCTTTTGCGCATAGCCTCTCAAGTGAATGCCTTGCCTCAAGTAGTCCAGCGCAGAGAGATGGTCCCTCCAATGCGTGTCTATGCTTTGGAGCAACACCACGCGCATGAAGGGCATGAATTGATCCAAGCCCACCTCGCCCACCTTGGCCTCAAAGGCGTGATTGGCCGCTTGCACCACCCACGCTTTGATGTCTTCATCCACCAAGGTGTCGGACGCTTTGACTTTGCTCGTCAAATCCAAGCCCAAGAGCCACTCCGCCCTGAGCACCTCTTCAAGACCTTTGATGTCCCACTGCTCATCCATCGTGTCGGGTGGCACAAACTGGTTCACCAAATCATCAAAGCAGCCTTCTCTTAAAGACGCAATTTGCGCACTCAAGTCGCTCGCATCCAGAATGTCATTTCTTTGTTGATAGATCACTTTTCTTTGATCGTTGGAGACGTCGTCGTACTCGAGCAACTGCTTGCGCATGTCAAAGTTTCTTGACTCCACCTTTCTTTGCGCGCTCTCGATGCTTCTTGAGACCATGCCCGCTTCAATGGCTTCACCCTCAGGCATTTTGAGACGGTCCATGATCGCTTTGACACGGTCACCCGCAAAAATGCGCATCAAAGGATCGTCCAAGCTCAAATAAAAGCGCGAAGAACCAGGGTCGCCTTGTCGGCCTGAGCGGCCACGCAACTGGTTGTCAATGCGCCTGGATTCATGGCGCTCTGTGGCAATGATTCGAAGGCCACCCAGCAGCTTGACGCGCTCATGGTCTTCTTGCCACGTCGCTTTGCGCGCTTGCACATTTTGAGCTTTTTGCTCGCTTGACAAGCTTTCGTCGCTTTCAATGGCGGCCAAGGATTTCTCAATATTGCCCCCCAAGACAATGTCGGTGCCGCGACCCGCCATATTGGTGGCAATGGTGATGGATTTGGCCGCCCCCGCTTGTGCAATGATGTCGGCCTCGCGCTCGTGCTGCTTGGCGTTGAGCACTTGGTGGGGCAAGGCTTCCTTGCTCAAGAGCTCAGAGATGAACTCTGAGTTCTCAATCGAGGTCGTGCCCACCAAGACGGGTTGACCACGTTTGAAGCACTCTTTGATGTCCTCAATGGCCGCCTTGTACTTCTCTTGCGTGGTCTTGTACACACGGTCAAGCTGATCGTCGCGGTGACTCAAGCGGTTGGGCGGAATCACCACCGTCTCCAAGCCATAAATTTCTTGAAACTCGTAGGCCTCGGTGTCTGCCGTGCCCGTCATCCCGGACAATTTGGCATAGAGGCGGAAATAGTTCTGAAAGGTGATGGACGCCATGGTCTGGTTCTCGGCCTGAATGGCCACCCCTTCCTTGGCTTCAACGGCTTGGTGCAAACCTTCGCTCCAACGCCGGCCCGACATCAATCGACCCGTGAACTCATCGACAATCGTGATCTCGCCGCCTTGGCTCACATAGTGCTGGTCTTTGAAATACAAATGATGGGCTCTGAGCGCCGCATACAAGTGGTGCATCAAACTGATGTTGGCCGGGTCATAAAGAGACGCCCCTGCTGGCAAAAGATTCGCTTGCGTGAGCAAGCGTTCTGCGTTTTCATGACCCATTTCGGTCAAAAACACCTGCCTAGATTTCTCATCCAGTGTGAAGTCTCCAGGCGTGATGATGCCTTCTCCCGTTCGGGGATCCTCTTCACCAATTTGGCAGACCAATTGGGGCACAATCGAATTCATGGCAATGTAGACAGCCGTGTGGTCCTCGGCTTGACCACTGATGATCAATGGCGTCCTCGCCTCGTCAATCAAAATCGAATCCACCTCGTCCACGATGGCGTAATTGAGCCTTCTTTGCACGCGGTCCTGTGCCTCATAGACCATGTTGTCCCTGAGGTAGTCAAAGCCGTACTCGTTGTTGGTGCCATAGGTGATGTCACAGCGGTAGGCGGCTTGTTTGTCTGCTCTGGGCAGTTGGGGCAAATTGACCCCCACGCTCAGACCCAAAAAGTTGTACAAACGCCCCATCCACTGCGCATCGCGTTGCGCCAAGTAGTCATTGACCGTCACCACGTGCACACCCTGATCGCTCAAAGCGTTCAAATAAACCGCCAAAGTGGCCGTGAGCGTTTTGCCTTCACCCGTGCGCATTTCAGCGATTTTTCCGTTGTGAAGCGCAATGCCGCCGAGCATCTGCACATCAAAGTGGCGCATTTTCATGATGCGCTTGGAGCCCTCGCGCACAACGGCAAAGGCCTCCGGAAGAATCGCATCCAAGCTCTCGCCTTGCGCCACGCGGGCCTTGAAGGCCACGGTCTTGGCACGCAACTCATCATCGCTCAAGCCCTCCAAAGAGGACTCAAGCGCATTGATGCGCTCAACGGTCTTGCGGTACTGTTTAAGAAGTCGCTCGTTGCGACTGCCAAATATTTGGGTGAGTAGATTAAAAGCCATGAAAACGGTACGTGCAATGGCGCTTTAGAGAAGGTCCAAAGCTCTTGCCACACTTTCCTTTACTGAATCCCCGCATTTTAACTGGGAGAACAGAGATAATGAGGCCATGGACCCAAGCCAACCCAAAAAACCCAATTCCGTGCTCAAAACCGAGCCCGCGCCCGGACAACCGAGCGCTTTGGCTCAATTGCGCGCCCTTGGATACTCAAAAATACCCCGCTCTGGCCCTCTTTTGCGCGGCAAATCGGTGGAGGTTCTCAAAGCCGCTCAATCGGCGCCTGGGTTGGCTCAATTGTTGGCCCAAGCGGCCCGATCAAGAAGCCAAATCGAGGACTTGAAGGGCTTGGTGCCTGCAAACATGTTGAACCAACTCAAATCAGGACCCTTAGAGGGGGGGCATTGGATTTTGATGCTCAAAAGCCCTGCATTTGCCGCCAAAGTGCGGCAAATGGGGCCCGCCATCTGCGCCCACCTCAGAAGCCGCGGTTGGGACATTCAGACCATCACGGTCAAAGTCATCCAAGCCTAGTGGCCCCAGCGCCTCAAAAGAAGGCCTTTTTATTTGCTTATTTTGGCGTTTTTGATCAGTTCTTGAACATAGCTTTGTCGTTGCACCTGTTGCAAGGTCTGGATCACCACGGCGCGGCTGTCCTCCAAAGAGGGGATCTTAAAAGGTCTTTTTTCCTCCACTTTGATGACGTACCAGCCATAGGGGGTCTGAATGGGCAGCGCAGAAAACGACCCTTCCTTTAAGTTCACCATCACGGTGCCAATGGCTGGCAGGACTTGAGCGGGCAAGACCCAGCCCAGTTCCCCCCCATTCTTCTTGCTTGCATCGACACTCTGCACGGAGGCAATTTTTGCAAAATCCGCCCCCTTTTTAAGCTCTGCAATCACCCCTTTGGCCGCCCCTTCTGAGGGCACAACAATCAGTCGTGTCAAGTATTGCTGCGCCTCCGAGGGCTCGCCAATCAAGCCCAATTGGCGCTCATACTCCGCTTTGATCATCTCCTCGGTGAGGGGATGCTTTTGTTCGTGGTTTCTGAGCAAGAAATCGATCAAGAAATTCTCTCTGACATAACTCAGCCCAGCGATGGCGTCTGGATTTTTATCCAAACCCAATTTGCTAAATTCTTGAACCATCACTTGGCGAGCAATCAGCTCATCTTTGACCGCAGCTCTTAACTGATCTGTGTCTTGCGCGCCATTGGCCACATTGTTTTTGATGATTTGTTCAAATGTTTTTGCATCAATCGCTTTGCCATTGACCGTGGCTGTGACACCACTTGGGGCAGAGCCGGTTTGCGCTGAGGCCTGCGTGAACCCCAACGCCAAGACCAACAAGACAGCAAGGAGGGAGAACTGAGCGCGAACGGGGTGCATTGAATGGTTCATGTTTTTCTTTATCAATAATAAAATCATTTGTATGGCCGGATGCTTCTGGGGGGGGTAAGTCGAAACGCCTATGGTCCTGAAGTCTGTCAAAGCAAGATCCAAGTGCTTTGACCTGCGCTGTCAAGCACCACCGACAAGGGCAGCCCACCCATGGGCACCCCCTTGGCTTCAAAGGCTTGACTTTGTTGATTGTATGAAATCCACGAAGGCAAGGTTTCTTTGCTGGACAAAAAGACCTGGACCTCTGCACCCATCACCACCGCTTGCTCAGGCAAGGGAATGCTCAGCTCAGGGTTCAAACTCAAAGGGTGAAGAATGGATGGTGTCAGTGATCGTTGAGCATTTCTTTGCGCCGATCAAGGCGCTGGATTTTTCTATGTGCTCGCGAAAAGTCACAGCCATCCAGCGTCTTTGGACAAGACCCCTTGACTGGCTTCTTGTTTTTAAAGAGTTCGCTCAATCGACATGCGTGTCACCGCGATGGACGCAATTGTGTTTCTCAGTTCGGCATCAATGCTTGATGGGCATCCACTGTCTGAAGCCTTGAGGTGCGGCACGACTTCTTGAGAGAGGAGAAAATTGATTCTCTCTTTTGGCTTTTCTATTTTAGGGGCGTCCAGCGAGATCGACTCAAATCTTCTGCGGTTTGCGCGCTGAAGAATCATGACAACGGCTCAACTGCTTTGCTGAGCTTGTCGCTTGCTTGAACTCTTCAAGCTGTTTGGTGCTTTTCTTTTGCTGGCGTTTTGGGCGATGCCATCTTCACTCGATGGATTGAATCAATCAACCCTTCAACGTGAAGACAGCATCGCCAAACCCCGTTCAATTAACCGAGCGTGTGTTCGACGCCGACCAACTGCAGAACTTGCTGCGCCACTGAACCAGAATCCAATGGGCTTGCTGGCGCGGCCAACAGGGCTTTGTTAACGGTGAGTGCAGAAGCTGGGATTGTTCCAGTAGAAAGCAGGGTTTGAAAATTTGGATCGCCACCAAATTTAGAGATCAATTGGTTCAACTGTGTTTGCGAAATTTGAGACGCAACGGTTGATAAATTTTGCGTGGCAAGCTGACTTAAAAATGCATTGGCAGTCGTCGCGTTTGTAAAATTATTGAACGTTGACACATCCAAACCTTTGCCGCTCACAACGGGTGCTGCTGAAGGACTGACAGCGCTAGTGGCGTTAACGCCAGGCGTTGAAGCAGGAACTACAGTTGACGGCGAATTGCTGATCGGTGAACTCACCGCTGTCGTGTTTGTAGCGCCAGGTGCATTGGGCAGCGGCACACCAGCTGCAGCCGCAGCAGCTGCTTGGGCCACGCCTGGGATGGGCGTGCCACCCGGGGCAGTCACTGCAGTGCTGGGGATTTTACCTGTGCTCAAGAACGTCTGAAAACTTGGGTCTGAACCGAAGGTGTTCATGATTTGATTGAGCTGGGATGGAGAAATCTGGGCACCCACTTGACTCAGGTTCATGTTGGCGAGTTGATTGAACAAGGCCGTGGTGTTCGTCGCACCCGCCAAGCTACTGAATGTTGATGCATCAAGTCCAGCGCCATTGACCGCAGGCGCAGCAACCGGCATGGGGGTTGCAGTGTTGCCGGGCATGCCAGGTGCAGGTGTTGCAGTAGGGGCCACAGGTGCAGCAGCCACTTTGGGTGCTGGAGCCAAATTACCCGCTGAGTCGTAGACCATGATTTCACCATACTGATTGGTGATGTTGCCATTGGATGCGACCGATAAGGGGCCTTGACCATTTTTGACAGCAGCGGCTATGGCGGCAGCGGCGCCTGGTGC
>CANBTT010000031.1 GCA_947372465.1 Burkholderiales bacterium
GTACAGTTCGATTTCCTGCGCTGAGACATGCGTTGGCGACTCGATGTGAACCACTGCGTAGAGGTCGCCTCTTGAGCCCTTGAGGTCCCCAAGGCCACGACCTTTGAGTCTGAGTTTTTGGGCGTTGCGAGTGAGCGCAGGAACACTCAGCACCACAGGGCTCTCAAGGGTTGGGACTTCAATGTCAGCACCCAGGATGGCCTCCCATGGGCTCAGGGCCAAGTTGAAATACAAATCTTGACCAATGGGTTTAAAAACAGGGTGAACTTGAAGTTGAATGTGCAAAAAGAGATCCCCATTTTCGCCACCATTCAGACCCTTGCCACCCAGTCCTTTAAGGCGCATCTTTTTGCCGGTGTTGACCCCAGCGGGAATCTTGGTCTCGAGTTCTTTGGCATGTCCGTTCTCCATGACCGTGAGTCGCACACTGGTGCCCTTCAGTGCTTCAAGCAAGGTGATGCTCACGCTTTTTTGGTTGTCCTCTCCGGGTGTTGCTTGTCGGCTGTAATGTGCGTGAGCGGAGTGACGATGAATCGAGTTCAGTAAATCGGATAGATCCATCTGATCAAAGGACGACGGTGCATCTTGGTACTGGTCCTGCCAAGTCGGGGGTGGGGTGAAATCTCCTTGGGTGGATGCGCGTCCCAAAGCATCATAAGCCTCACGCTTTTCTGGATTTTTAAGGGTGTTGTAAGCTTCGGCAATGTCTTTGAATTTTTCTTCTGCACCTGCTTGTTTTGATAAATCGGGGTGATGCGTTCTGGCCAGTTTGCGGTAAGCTTTTTTGATTTGATCCAGGTCTGCATCCTTGGTCACGCCCAGGGCCGCGTAATAATCCTTGTATTTCATGCCAAACTCGATGCCGCCAAATGAACCCATGGCGCTTTGATGGCATACAGAAGCGCGGCTTTTGAGGGCCTGCCCGCAAAGACCGCGAGGCCATCGAGTCTTAAAAAGTGTTTCATGCTGTGACCTTAAATCAATGCAGGCAAACACTTTTGATATTTGTCAACTCCTGCTCATTTTTTAGATCACAAAAATCTCCAGTCCAAGTCAAAGAAAAAAGTTCGATGAGCGTGGGTGTCTGTTAAATTGGATTCGGTGCGCCCATTGATTTTGTTGAGCGCGAGCGTAACCATTTGTAAAACAGTTGTTTGGCCACTTCGACAAAGAACAAGTACACCAAAATCAGCGCCATCAACATGGCGTAAAAAGTAGCCGGAGGGGTTACGAAGCCAAAGAATGCGCCTAGGGGTGTCATTGGCAAAGCAATGGCGAGTAAAACGATGCCGATGGAGGTCAAACTCAGCAAAGGATGGGGTTTGCTTTGAAAGGGATTTTTCCGCGTTCGAATGATAAAAATCACCAGCACTTGTGTGCACAGTGATTCGACAAACCAGCCCGTTTGAAAGAGCTTTTCATCGGCATTCAAAACGTTCAACAAAACATAAAAAGTCAAGAAATCAAACAGCGAGCTGATGGGCCCAATCACAAGCATGAAGGTGCGAATGAAAGACAAGTCTAGTGTTCTGGGTTTGAGAATTTCATCTGCATCGACGTCGTCGAGAGGGATTGGGATTTCTGAAAGGTCGTACAGGATGTTATTGAGCAATATTTGAGTGGGGAGCATCGGCAAAAAGGGCAAAAACAAAGAGGCCCCAGCCATGCTGAACATATTGCCAAAATTTGAACTCGTGCCCATCATGATGTACTTCATGATGTTGCCAAAAGTGCGTCTGCCTTCCAAGACGCCAGCTTCGATAACGTTCAAATCCTGTTCAAGAAGGATGATGTCTGCCGCTGATTTGGCCACATCAACGGCCGAGTCCACAGACAGGCCCACATCTGCACTGTGCAGTGAAGGCGCGTCGTTGATGCCGTCACCCATGTAGCCGACCACATGTCCGTTGGCTTTCAGTGCCATGATGATGCGCTGTTTTTGAGCAGGGTTGGCACGGCAAAAAAGGTTGGCACTCTCAACACGTCTTTGAAGGGCTGCATCATCAAGCTCAGAGACCTCTTTGCCCAAAAGAATGCCTTGGACAGCAAGACCGAGTTGAAGGCAAACATGCTGTGTCACCAAGGGACTGTCGCCAGTGATGACTTTGATATCAACACCTAGGGCCTGAAGTTTTGCCAGGGCCGCGCTCGCACTGACCTTGGGTGGGTCTAGAAAAGCGGTAAATCCTGCCAAGGTGAGTGTTTGTTCATCACTGAGTTGTGCCGTGTCGTGTTCTTTTGAGACCTCTCTCCAGGCAACACCCAATACGCGGAGTCCATCGCTTTCGAGCCGGTGGTATTGATCTTGAATGCGTGTCAACAGGTCTTCATCAAGGTTTTTTTTCTGTGGCTCAATGGGGTCATGAACCGTGGTACAGAGCTTGATCACATCTTCAGCAGCACCTTTGACCACCAACCAACGCTTGTCTGCACAGTCAACCAAGACCGAGACACAGCGGCGTTGAAAATCAAAGGGAAGCTCATCAATTTTTGTCCATGTGCTGACATCACAGACCTTCGCCTCCAAAATGGCAGCATCCAGTGGACTTTTTAAACCGGTTTCAAAATGGCTGTTCAGGTAGGCCAATTCCAGCACAAATGGGCTTGGACGACCTTGGACGTCAAGAAACTTTTCTAGACGAATTTTTGCCTCTGTCAAGGTGCCCGTTTTGTCCGTGCAAAAGGTGTCCATGGAGCCCAGATCTTGAATGGCTGACTGTCTTTTGACAATCATCTTCAACTTTGCCAAGCGAAGCGCCCCTTTTGAAAGGGTGACCGAAACCACCATGGGCAAAAGCTCGGGGGTCAAACCCACCGCCAAGGCGACGGCAAAGAGAAAGGACTCAAGCCATGGCTTGTGAAACCAGGCGTTGACAAAGAGCACGAACAACACCAGCACAAAGGTCAGCCACATGATCAGCATACCAAATCGTCGGGTGCCCAATTCAAAGGAGGTGTCGGTGTTCGATTGTTGAATGCTTTGCGTAATTTCGCCAATCATGGTGTTCATGCCGGTGTGGATCACCAGAACCTTGGCGCTGCCTCCAATCACCGATGTGCCCATAAATACGGCGTTGCTTGCATCGTGCAACTCCGTGGCGGAGTTGGGCGGGAGAAACGAATTCTTTTCAATCGGGAACGCTTCTCCGGTGAGCAAGGACTGGTTGACGAAAAAATCTTTCGCTTCCAAGATGAGTGCATCGGCGGGGACCAAATCACCCGCTCTTAGCATGACGACGTCTCCAGGTACAACCTTTTCAACTGGAATTTCTATGGATTGACCGTCTCTCAAGACGTTGGTCTGAACTCGAACGGTCAGGCGCAATTTTTCTGCACTTTCGTTGGCTTTGTACTCTTGAACGAAATCAAGGGTCACGCTCATGGTGACCATCAATGCAATGATCACAAAATTGGCCATTTCTCCTGTAATGGCAGACACCAAACTGGCGGTAAGCAAGATGATCACCAGGGGGTTCTTAAATCGGGCGATGAACTGTAAGAAGATGGAGAGTGATTTGTGCGCCTTGAGTGTGTTTTCTCCCCATTGTTGGATCAGTGAGCTGGCCTGCGTTTGGTTCAAACCAGCTGGGTGTTGAGCGATTTGTTCTTGCCGTATTGGATCAAGCCACCAAACCGTCTTTGTTTTTGGTGTTTTATGCGTCGGAATGAGTTTCTTGAAGGACTTTAAATCATTGAGCATAGGGAGGGATCATGAAAGGTGTCCTATAGCGGACTATTTTTAACTGATGATCCCCTCTCAAAAGAGCATTGATCTTTGAGCGGCGAGGGCAGCGCTTTATGCCAAGTGGATGGCCTTGGTCTTCTTTGCTTTGATGGGGCCGTCCGAGGTCTTAAAGTGTTCAGCCGCAGATTGTTCGTACCGTCGAGCAATGTTATCGCAAACAAGTTCACACATGGCATAAATTGATCGGTCTGCAATCCGGTAAAAAGCACTGACGCCTCGACTTTCTCTTACCACAATGCCATTTTGGGCCAAAAGAGCCAAGTGCCTTGAGATATTGGCCACCGAATAGCCACTCAGCTCGGCAAGGGTGCCCACATTGAGCTCCTTTTCTCTGAGCAGATTCAAGATCTTTAAGCGTGTCGGTTCAGCAAAAACCTGGAAATAGGCTGCAATTTCTTCTAGGGCCTGCTCCGGCAAGTCTTTCATTCGAGGGTCCTTTTTCTTAACGTTTGTTGATTTTAAGCATGTTTGCTTGTTTGTTTTATTGTATTATTGCATAATCACGCAAATAAGCAAATAGATATATTTTAAGAAAATGGATCTTATGAAGAATTTTTGTGCCCTGTTGGCGTCTGTCTGTCTGGGTTTTTTCTTGCAACATGCCACTGCACAAGACAAGGTGCAAGAGTATAAAACCTGGGTCGTTGGAGGCGGTGCTCAAAGCAAATTGGAACTCAGTTTGGACGCCACGGTGCAAGCGGTCAGAGATGCGGTCCTTTCCAGCCAAGTCGCAGGTGCCGTGGTCAGTTTGAATGTCAAAGCAGGCGACCGGGTTCAAAGGGGGCAGGAATTGATCAGAATTGATGCGCGCGCTGTCAATCAACAAATGCTGTCGAGTCAAGCCCAAATGGAGGCGGCAAAAGCGACTCTCAAGGTGGCGAGCAAGGAGTTCGAACGGCAAAAACAGTTGTTTCAAAAGCAATACATCAGCCAAGGTGCCTTGGACAGAAGTCAAGCGCAGTTCGAATCCGCACAGGCGCAAGTGCAGTCCTTACAAGCACAAACCTCTGCCGCTCAAGCACAAACAGGTTTCTTTGTGATCCAAGCGCCCTTCAGTGGGGTTGTCAGTGAGGTGCTTGTGAGTCTTGGCGACATGGCCATGCCTGCGAAACCCATGCTCAATATGTACGATCCAAGTGAACTGAGAATTTCTGCAGTGCTTCCACAGTCATATTTGAGCTCGATCAACTTGGGTAAAACAGCGTTTCGCTATGAAGTGACAGGATTACAAGGGTCTTTTGCCGTTGCCAGCGCCTTGGTCAAATTGCTGCCCGTGGTTGATCAACTCACGCACTCTGCGCAACTGCGTTTTGAGCTCAAAGGTGATACAAGCCTCTTGGTTCCAGGCCTTTTTGCGCGTGTCTTTTTGACACGGGACGCCAATTTGCCGCCTCAAAGTGTTGCGAAAATTCGCATCCCACTTCGCGCTGTGGTCAAAAGAGCTGAGATGACGGGCGTCTTTGTGCTGGACGCTCAAAACAAGCCACGATTAAGACAAGTTCGCTTGGGTGAGTCGAGCGCTGAGGAGGTTGAAATTTTAACCGGCGTGTCCATCGGTGACAAAGTGTTGCTGGAACCCGCGCAGTTGAGTGTGAACAAGTGAGTCGCCCAAAATGAGCCACCCTAAAGAACTAGGCCCCTCAGGCCAATTGGCCCAAAAATTTCAAAGTGCTCAAATCACGCCCTTGTTGGCGCTTGTCGCTTTGCTCTTGGGCCTTTTCGCCGTCATTGTGACGCCCAGAGAGGAAGAGCCGCAGATCAATGTGACGATGGCCAATGTCATCACGCCTTTTCCAGGCGCGTCCGTCAAGGACGTTGAGAGCATGGTCTCCATCCCGGGTGAGCAAGTGCTGTCAAAAATCGCGGGCGTTGATCACGTGTTTTCTGTCTCCAAAGCGGGCGTCTCCATCCTCACCGTCCAGTTCAAAGTGGGTGTGCCAAGGACGGAAGCATTGGTTCGATTGCATGACGCCATCAAAGAAAATGCAGATTGGTTGCCGAAGAATTTAGGCGTCATGGCGTCTTTGATCAAGCCCAAGGGCATCGATGATGTGCCCATCATGGCGTTGACCTTGCACGGCAAAACGCCTGACATGGGCGCATATGACTTGGAGCGAGTGGCTCACAGCATTGAGATCGATATCAAACGTGTCCCTGGTACGCGAGATGTGCTCACCCTCGGGGGGCCTGCTCGCTCGGCATTGATTGAGATTGATCCTCAGCGCATGGCTGGTTTTGGTGTGACGGTTTCTCAAATGCGCAGTGCACTTCAATCAGCCAATCAGGGCATCCCGGTTGGGGACTTGCTGGGTGGCAACCAAAGTGTTGCCATTGAGGCGGGTCCTTACCTCTCAAAGATCAGTGAGTTGGAGGATCTGGTTGTCAATGTCAAAGATTCAAAATTGGTTTACTTGAGAGATGTGGCCGACGTCAAGCTCGGTCCACCGCCAGCGAGTCGCTATGTTTGGCACGGGGAGAATGAGAAATCTGGTGGGAAACAGTATCCTGCCGTGACGATTTCCATCACCAAGAAAACCGGAGAAAACGCCATTGATGTCGCCAACAACATCTTGGCCAAAGTCGAGCAGCTCAAGGGAAAAGTGATTCCAGACGATGTGCGTGTAGAGGAGACAAGAAATTATGGTGCCAGTGCCAACGAAAAGGCCCAAAAACTCATTCATAAATTGATGTTTGCCACCGCCTTGGTGGTGGCCTTGGTGTTTTTTGCCTTGGGTCAAAGAGAAGCCCTGATTGTTGGCTGCGCCGTGATTTTGACGCTGACTGTGACGCTTTTTGCCTCTTGGGCATGGGGATTTACCTTGAACCGGGTGTCCCTTTTTGCCTTGATTTTTTCAATTGGTATTTTGGTCGATGATGCCATTGTGGTGGTGGAGAACATCCATCGCCACCAACAACTTTATCCAGAAAAGTCCTTGAGAGACATCATCCCGCACGCAGTGGATGAGGTGGGTGGACCCACCATTTTGGCCACCTTTACGGTGATCGCTGCTTTGTTGCCCATGGCGTTTGTGAGTGGTTTGATGGGGCCCTATATGAGTCCCATTCCGATCAACGCCAGCATGGGCATGGTTTTGTCATTGATCATTGCGTTCGTTGTGACCCCGTGGCTGTCTTTGATTTGGATGAAAAAAACACCCCAAACGTCATCCCATTCAGGAAATCCGCATGAAGGTGTCAATGAAAAACTGCAGTCTTTCTTTGAGCGCCTCTTTGCGCCTCTCTTGGACGTCAAGCGAGGGGCGGCCAACCGTTTGCGTTTGGCGCTCGCAGTGGCCGCGCTCTTGGGCCTGAGTGTCATGCTGCCCGTCACAGGTTGGGTGGTGCTAAAAATGCTGCCCTTTGATAACAAATCTGAGTTTCAAGTCGTGGTGGACATGCCCGTGGGCACACCCCTTGAGAAAACCGCGGCTGTTTTGCAAGAAATGGGGCACTTTCTCTCCACAGTGCCAGAAGTCGAGCATTACCAAGCTTATGCGGGCATGGCATCCCCCATCAATTTCAATGGCTTGGTCAGGCAGTACTACCTTCGCGCAGGGGGCGAATACGGGGACATTCAAGTCAATTTGTTGGATAAAGAGCACCGCCGTGAAAAAAGCCATGCGATTGCGACCCGCTTGAGACCCGAGTTGCAAAAGATTGCAATGACATACGGTGCAAACGTGAAGGTGGTGGAGGTTCCACCAGGTCCTCCCGTCATGTCACCCATTGTGGCTGAAATCTATGGGCCTGAAGAAGAGGGCCGTCTCCAAGTTGCAAAAGAGGTGCGACGCGTATTTGAAAATACACCCGGCATTGTGGACGTGGACGACAGCAGCATTGCCCAAGCGCCTAGAAAAATGGTTTTGATTGACCAAAGGAAAGCCGCCTTGTTGGGCGTCTCGCAGCAAGAAATCGCTTTCACTTTGCGAGCTGGTTTAAGTGGTGAGGCGGTGACCTTTTTGCACGATGGGAGCAAATACCCCAATGCCGCATGGATTCAACTCCCGCCCGAGAGGCATGGCGACTTGACCACTTTGTTGCAGCTTGGTGTAAAAAGCAGCATAGGAAAAATCGTGCCCATCAGTGAATTGGTGAGGATCACAGACAGCATGCGTGAGCAGCCTGTGATCCACAAAGATTTGCTGCCTGTGAATTTTGTGACCGCAGACACCGCGGGCGTCGTCGACAGTCCCTTGTATGGGATTTTTAAAATGCGCTCTGAAATCGCAAACATCAAAACATCGAACGGAAACCCTTTGAATGAGTATTTCATTGAGCAGCCTCCTGAGGCTTGGAGTGCTTATGCCCTCAAATGGGATGGGGAGCTTCAAATCACCTATGAAACATTTCGTGACATGGGGGCGGCCTATGCCGTCGGGTTGGTGCTGATCTATCTCCTCGTGGTGATGCAGTTTGGTTCCTATTTGTTGCCTTTGATCATCATGGCTCCAATTCCTTTTACGATCATTGGTGTGATGCCAGGACATGCCTTGCTGGGCGCGCAATACACGGCAACCAGCATGATCGGCATGATTGCCTTGGCAGGCATCATTGTGAGGAACTCCATTTTGTTGGTGGATTTCATCAACCTGCAGCTCCTTCAAGGCGTGGACTTCAAACGTGCAATCGTTCAATCCGCTGTCACCAGAGCCAAGCCCATCGCGTTAACTGGATTGGCTGCCATGCTGGGTGCATTGTTCATTTTGGATGATCCTATTTTCAATGGCCTGGCCATTTCTTTGATTTTTGGAATTTTCGTCTCCACCTTGCTGACCTTGGTGGTCATTCCTCTTTTGTACTTTGTCGCCTACAAGGACAAGTATGCCTCTTAGTTTTATTGTGTTCACCAAGGAGTATTCATCATGAAATCATGGCAATTGGTTCGGTTCATTGCGGGTCTATTTATTCTTGCTTCGCTTGCAATGGGTGTGCAAGGCAGCCCTTTGTTTGTCAGTGAATGGTGGCTGGGATTCACGGCTTTTGTAGGCTTGAATTTGGCTCAAAGCGCTGTCACCAAATGGTGCTTGATGGAGTCTATCTTAAGAAAATTTGGACTCCAAGCGGGTTGTTAAGGAGCAAAACATGCATTTGATCTGCCCAGCTTGCGGGGTCAAGAACCGAGTTCCCGATGACACCATTGACAAAGAGATCCGGTGCGGACGCTGTCAGCGCGATCTCTTGTCCTTGGAGCCCGTCGCTCTCAGCGATGCCAATTTGGCGTCCTTTTTAGAAGGAACCGATCTGCCCGTGTTGGTGGACTTTTGGGCGGTGTGGTGTGGGCCATGCAAAGCGATGGCACCTCAGTTTGCTACAGCTGCAAAAAGTTTTCCCAAGGTGAGGTTCGTCAAAATAGACACCGACACTAGCCCCATTTCATCACGGAAATATGTCATCAAGAGCATACCAACGCTCATATTGTTCAAGCAGGGTAGAGAAATTGACCGACTATTGGGGGCCATGTCAGCCTCACAATTGTCGAGTTGGCTTTCCGACAAGGGTTTAAGGAGCTGATGGTGTCATTATTTAAAAAGTTCACTTTAAAGCTTGCGCTTGTTGGTATCCTGTCACTATCAAACCATGCGCAAGCCTTTGATTTAATGCAAGCCTGGGAGATGTCCTTGTCACATGATCCACAAATGGCTGTGGCTCGTGCAAGCAAGATGGGAGGAGAGGCCTACAAAGAGCAAGCCGACGCCGTGTGGCGTCCCACGGTTTTAGTCAATACGGTAACAGGTGTTTCCTCCAGTAAGTCGTTGCTCAATGGGGCAGAATTTTCTGCTCCTGCGTTTGGTCGCTCAACGGGGGTTGAATTCGGAACATCCATGGGCAATGGAAGTATGAACCGCTGGATCTTGAGTGCCAAGCAATCCATTTACGATGTGGAAAAACGTGCACAAGGTGAGCAACTGAATTCTGCGTTTAAAGCGTCAGCGCTGAATGCGACGTTGATGGAGCAGCAACTCGCATTGAGCACATTTGAACGCTATGCCAATGTTCTAAAGGCCCAAACCCTTTATGCCCTAATCAAAAATCAACTCCAAGCTGTTACGGCGTCTTGGAGGGAGGCAAAGGACAGATTTGAGTTGGGTGACGCGCCTGTCACAGACGTTTACGAGGCCAATGCGAGAGCAAAATCGCTACAAGCTCAGTTGAATGGCGTAGAGAATGAACTCCAACTCTCCAAACTCGTTTTGGCCAATGCCATGGGCATATCTGCAAACGATGTTCTCGTCAAAGAGCTTAAAGTGTCCACAAGGAGGCTGGCCTTGGCCCCCTTGAGCCAAACACTGCTTGACGTTCAGACCAATAACATTTCTCTTGAAATTCGTTCGCTCGAAGTTGCTAACGCTCAGTTAGAAAGCCAAAAATACACACAAACCATTTCACCGGTATTGGATGCAGTCGCATCCGTTTCAAAAGATCAATTGCAAGGGTCTGGTGATTTTGGTTCAGCAAAAAGCGTGCAGTCGCAGCAGATGTTTGGTTTTAACTTGAGCATTCCCCTTTACACGGGAGGGGCCAGAGGCGGAAAACTAAAAGAAACCTTGGCTTTAAGCGATAAGAGCAAAGCAGAGTATGACATGCGGCGAGATCAACTCTTGCAGCTCACCCATTCGGTTTGGAGCGATCTAAACACAGCTTCGGATCGATTGTCTGCCTTTGATGAAGCTCTTTTCGCCAGTCAAGCAAGATTGGATGCCACTCGCATTGGTCGACAAGTCGGTGACAAAACGACCCTAGAGTTGTTGAATGCAGAAAACGACATGTCACAAGCGCAATTGGCTGCACTTCAAGCAAAATTGGATTTTTTGAACAATCGATTGAAGATTGATGTGTTGACGAATCAGTTTTCAATGCACAGCATGAAAAAAATCAACGATGACTTCAATTGAATTTTTTAATGATCATGAACACTAAGGGAGAATGAAGATGAAATCAGCGATGGATTTGGTGATGCAAGCAAAAGCTCAAATCACCGAGGTGACTTTAGAACAAGCTCAAAGCAAAATCAGTGAGAGCGATTTTTTGATCGATGTGAGAGAGCCTCAAGAGTTTTCACAAGGGCACTTGCCTGGCGCCTTGAATATACCAAGAGGACTGCTTGAGTTTCAGATTGGCGACATACCCGCATTGAGTGATCGAAGTAAATCCTTGGTGCTTTACTGTAAAAGCAGTGGTCGAGCGGCTTTAAGTGCGCAAGTGCTCATGTCAATGGGTTATGCGAATGTTGTCTCAATCGCCGGCGGCATTGATGCTTGGGTTGCTGCGGGTCTTCCGACAGCTCAACCAAAACTACCAGATTTCAATTAATTCACTTCAATCAAAGTAAAGCTTGATGGCGTTTTCACCATAAATTTTTGAACGGTCTTCAGGATTTGAAACCCAAGATAAAATGTCATCAATGGTCTCTTGATATGTGACTTGATCCTCAAAGCCAGCAAAAGGGCAGTCACTGGCCCATAAAAGTCGATCAGATCCTAAGTTCTTCAGCAATTGAGTGCCATAGGCAATTGTTTTTTCCTTGCCAAGTCTATACGCCGCTGAAACTTTGACCCAAGTATTTCCGCGTTCGATGGATTTCATCATCATTTGAAAACCTTTGCAGTGAATGCCCAGTTGATCATCGGGTCGTCCAAAATGATCAATCACCACTTTGACACCTGAGCGCTCCAACTCTGGGAGAACCAAAGGAATTCGAGGTCCATCGATGTGCAAGTGCACATGCCAATCCAAATCAACAAAACGTCGCAGCAACTTTTTGTATTCAAAGGAACTGAGGTCAGGTAGCTGCGCCATGCTGATATAGGGCAAACGAACGCCGACTATTCCATCCTCCTTCATGGCTTTTAATGCATACATATCAATGGTGGGCTCCACAATAACGGTGCCACGAATGCGTTTCTTGCCTCGAATCGCGTTCAAGGTGTAGTCGTTGTAGTCGCCAAAGGGACTGGCTGCTGCAATCACGGCGTAGTCCACTTTGTGTTGTGAAAGAACATTGAGGTACTGCTCAATGCTGAAGTCATAGCTCAAGGCGTGCCTTGGATTGTCAACTTTCGGCAAATCTTTGAGCCAAATGTGAGCGTGAGAATCAACGTATAGAAATTGAGAGTTTTTTTGCATTTTATTGGACTTGAATACCTGAATTCTTGATGACATTGGCCCATTTGGCAATGTCATCCAAAAAGCGTTTTTGTAATTCTTGTGAACTGCCAGCGTATGAGTCACTCCCAAGAGCATTTAATTTCTGTTTCACCTCAGGCATGTCTGCTACCGTGTTCATGGCCTTGTTCAAGTACTGTACGACGTCTGGTGGCGTGCCCACTGGTGCAGCCAATGCATTCCATCCGACAACCTCAAATCCTTTGAAACCCAATTCACTCACGGTAGGTACTTTGGGCAAATAGCCGCTTCGTTGTGCTGCGGTGGTGGCGATTGCAAGCAGTTTTCCTGAGTCAACCAATGATTTCGAAGTGGCATAGGTTTCGAAAACAACATCCAATTCCCCCGCCATCAGTGCAGAAAGTGCATCTGGGGTGGATTTAAAGGGAATGATTTCGGCGTGCGTATGCGTCACAGATTTGAACAACTCAGCCGATAAATTTTGTGTGCTGCCAGGGTTGATGGTCCCAAAATCGAGTCCTTTGGTGCTGTCCTTCGAGAGCTTGATCAAATCGTTAAAATTTTTGATTTTGCTCTCTGCCTTGACCAACAAGATGACGTCAAAATAAGCGGCAAATGAGACAGGTATCAAATCCTTGACAGGGTCGTAAGGCATGCTTTTATAGAGAGATTTTGAAATTGCTGTGCCATTGACCATGACCATGAGCGTATGCCCATCGGGCTTGGCCCTAAGCAAAGCTTGTGCGGCAGCAAAGCCACCAGAACCTGGCATGTTTTCGATAACAAATTGCTTGCCGGTGACGATAGAGAGCTTTTCAGAAAAAATTCTGAACGTGATGTCTGCTAAACCTCCCACCCCGAAGGGGACGATGATTTTGACTGGACGCTCTGGAAATTGAATTGTTTGTCCCCTGCTAGCCAAGGGCAAACACGATGCCAAGAAAATTGCTAAAAGTTGGCGCCTATGGTTCATTTCAAATTCCTGGGTAGAGGTTAACTGTTTAATCGGCTTTAGAAACAAGAAGAGACTCAAAAATTAAAAGGGGAAAATAAGGGCAACAAGACACATTGAGGAGCACCGAGATAGGCCTGTTCCTGCGGAATTAATTTTATCGATCAAAGATCGATTTAAATCATATGAAATACCCTAGGCCTTGCTTGATAATTGAATTTATATTGAACAAGGAGATTTTATGCAAACAATAGAATTGAATGTCAGTCGCATGAGCTGTGGTTCTTGTGCAAAACATGTAGAGAAAGCCATCCAGTCTGTTCTTGGTGTGACAGCTGTAGCCGTTGATTTGCCGGCGGGTAAAGCAAAGGTGACGGGTGACTTTGCGCAAGGCATTGAGCCTCTGACCCTCGCCTTGGAGGAGGCCGGTTATCCTTCGGTCCTCGCCGAGTAGAAGTGGATTAGAAGTCAACCCTTGCTTTTTAGGAAATAACGCACTTGCGTCCAATGATCGATTTGAATGCAGCTGATCAGCGGCTACTAATTAGGCTTTAACCAAGTCTTTCATCTTTTACAAAAGGGGGGGGCACGTAATCGACACGGGAGGAGCACTTGATTTATATCAATTGGAGTTTTCACATTTTGACTAGGATGGTGGATAACCCCTTGGAGGTGTCAAACCATGTTACGCAGCATCAAAGAAACGCAACACACGCGTATTTTTTCTAAATTGGTGGCTTTTCTTTTTTTGTTCGCCATCACCAGTTGCAGCGAAAATTTATTTGGTTTCGGTTATTCTGATATGGCTCCTGTGCCGATTCACGCTGATGAAACATTGATCAAGCGAACGGAGCCCATGTTGATGATCAACGATGAATTCGAACCATTGGTGCCGCCCCGATATGTCCAGTTGAAGCGCGATATCTACGATTGCAAAGGCATGATTGCACCCTGGGTTCAACAAATGCTCATTGATGAATTTAATTTTTTGGCCAAGCGTTCAAAGTTGCAGCAGATGGTCGAACCCGTGTGTGTCATGTACCTTGAAAAAGATTTGGGTCCCAAGACAGGGCGGTTCAGTGTTCATTTTTATGAGAGTGAAACTGAGCTCGAAAAGTGCTCGACCAATCTGAGGTGCAAACTCAAGCGAGCGAGAAATGTGGTGTTGGTGTTAAAAAATGAACAAGTTTACAGATCGTATTTTTTGTCTGATTTTGTCAATGAAAAATACTTTTTGTATTGTGTGAATCCCCAAGGGGAATTGATAGGGAACAGCACGTGCTACACGATGGATGTCAAGTCTAGGTAAGCACATGGATCATGACCGGAGTATATGAAAATGACCGATAAAACCATCACTGTCGAGTTGCATCAAAAAAATGATTTTCAATTCGTGATTAATTTTGGAGATCCTGTGCCCCCTCTCTTGGGCGATGAGCCATCGCCTCTCGGTCAAGGATTAGGTCCGTCACCTGTTCAGCTTTTGGCCGCTGCTGTGGGGAACTGTTTGAGTGACTCCTTGCTCTTTGCCTTTAGAAAGTTCAAGCTTCATCCGGAGCCCATTCAGGCAAGAGTAGAAACCCTGACGGGTAGAAATACAGAAGGGCGAATTCGTGTTCTAGGCATCAACGTTGTTCTTAAAATTGGCGTAGAAGGCTCAACGCTAGAGCATTTGTCCTCAGTGTTAGATCAGTTTGAGTCCTTTTGCACGGTGACTCAGAGTGTAGGACTGGGCATTCCCATTCATACGCGTGTGCTTGATGTCAATGGACTTTTACTTAAAGAGTCCCCAAGCTAAGTCTCAAAGAAGCCCACAAGTTTTTTGTGGGGTGATGCAGGTGTCCAGATCACTTTAAAGGTTTAAGTTTATTTTCTGATGATCTTTTCTTGCTCCTGAATTTTGGAGATTGGGCATTCTTTGATTTAATTTTGACGGTGTTGAGTAGCTTTTCTCCGGCCTGAGAAGCAATGATGGACATTCATTAAAAGTGTAAAATAGCGTCAGTAATATTCAAAGGAGTTTTTTTGATGAATTTTTTTGCTGACAATTCACTTTCTATAGGTCGAACACCATTGGTTCAATTAAATCGCGTCACAGACGGTGCCAAAGCCACGGTGTTGGCAAAAATTGAGGGAAGAAATCCTGCATACTCTATCAAGTGTAGGATTGGAGCGTCAATGATTTGGGATGCTGAATCAAAAGGACTGCTTGGCAAAGGCAAAGAGATTGTTGAACCGACCAGCGGAAACACAGGCATTGCATTGGCTTTCGTTGCAGCATCGCGAGGAATTCCCATCACCCTGACAATGCCTGAAACAATGAGCATCGAGCGCAGAAAGTTATTGCTTGCCTATGGTGCCAAATTGATTTTGACTGAAGGTGCCAAAGGCATGAAGGGAGCAATTGCCAAAGCGGAAGAAATCGCGGCAAGTGACCCAAAATATGTTTTGCTTCAGCAATTTAAAAACCCTGCCAATCCAGCCATCCATGAAAAAACAACTGGGCCTGAAATTTGGGAAGATACAGATGGCAAGATTGATATTTTTGTCTCTGGTGTAGGCACTGGAGGAACGATCACTGGAGTGAGCCGCTACATTAAAAATACGCAGGGCAAGAAAATAATCTCTGTTGCTGTTGAGCCGACGACCAGTCCGGTTTTGACCCAAACACGTGCCGGTCTTGATTTGACACCTGCGCCCCATAAAATTCAAGGTATAGGCGCCGGATTTGTGCCTGATGTATTGGACCTCTCGCTTGTTGATGTCATTGAGCAAGTCACGAACGAGGAGGCCGTCTCTTTTGCGCGTCGATTGGCGCGTGAGGAGGGCATATTGTGTGGTATTTCTTGCGGTGCTGCCGCTGCAGTCGCAGTGCGTTTGGCCAAAATGCCTGAAAATGCGGGTAAAACCATTGTGGTCGTATTACCCGATTCTGGTGAACGTTATCTTAGCTCCGTTCTTTTTGAGAATGTCTTCGATGCGTCAGGCATGCCTGCGTGAGCGTGATTTAAGGTCCACGACTCTATGGCTCAAGCACCTTGTTTTGCATTGATTTTGCATCTTCGTGCTTGTTGATCCATACCACAAGTGGCAAAACAGTTGCCCAAATTAGACACAAAGCGGTGATCTGAAGCCAAGTGAAGTGGCTGGATGCCGCGCCTAGCTTTGCGCCTGAAAAATATGACAAAGGGCCAAAAACAAAGCCCAATAATGCCACCCATGGCCATGCCAAGTCATTGATAAAGCGCAGGGAGTGGTTGATGGTCATAATAAATTGAATCCAAATCATCCACAACCAAAACGGGCTCATCCCACTCAAAGTCCAACCATAAAAATCCATCAAGCCCAATTGTTGGATGAGGGTGTCAATGCCAATGCCTACGGGCAACACTGTGGCCAAGAGTTTTAAATCCTTTTCTTTTGCTTGACTCAAGTGAAGCTGGACTGCACCCAACAGTGAACACAATAGCAGTGCTTTAATTTCGAAATCATTGTTCACACTTAAAACACAAATCCACCAAGCCAGTTGAAAGAGCAAAGCGTTGAGTAGGGTGTGCATGGTGCTTGGTGTTCGCTGGCGGTTAAAAGGGTTTTTTATTAAAAAAATAATTGTATGAAATATGTTCGTTACCGAACTGAATTATACCGAAGCCTTCATTTAAGCTCTGCGTTCCTACTTAAGTTCTTGGGTGAAATTCAAAGTACGCGATCGAACTTAAGCGCATCAGGTGTGAGTTTTTGAGGCCGATGCTCGAGTTTAATACCGTATACTTTTTTTAAAAACGACTTGACTCGTTTAGAACAATCGAGGTTTTCGGTGCATCCACTTCCCAATGAATTAATTGTCGCATTGAGTTCGCAAGAGCAACTTTTGTTGATGCGAAAAGCTCGTTTGATCGAGCTTAAAACCAGTGACTTGTTGTTCAATTCAGAGCTTGGGCAGTCCCTTGTTTATTTCATTACAAGCGGTTCTGTTGCGTTGTTTGTGTCCCTCAAGGAGGGGGATTTGAGCAAGGGTTTGTCTGTCGGACTGATTGGCAACGAGGGTGCAGTTGGGCTTCAGGCTGCATTGGGTATTCATTCTTCGCACCTGAATTTAATTGTCCAGTCGCCTGGTTTTGCTTATGTGGTGGAGGCCAGGTATTTGCAAAGCCTCATCAAGCGTTTCCCCAATATGTTGATCATCTTTTCAAGGTATCTCTGGGTCATGTACGAAGAGGTTTGTAAGATCACCGCACTTTCACATCAGCAGGACATCAAATTGCGATTGATCCATTGGTTGCTCATCAGTTATCAGCGCTGCAATTCCAAGCCACTCTTCATGACGCATGAGCACATCTCTAGAATGCTTGGTGTGAGAAGGGCCAGCATCAGCCTAGCTGCAAACTTTTTAAAATCCAAGCATTTGATTGATTACAGCCGGGGATATATTCGCTCTCTTGATCTCGCTGGTCTAGAGCGACTGATGAAAGTCTAGTTTTGGGTTTCCTGGTTGAAGAACATCAAAGGCAATGCGAACTTTTGTTGTCCTGTAATGCTTATATGTGGGTACAATTAATTTGGAATGCCAGTGATTTTTTCTAGAGCTGCAGAGTTCAGAATGTGCAAGTGCCGGCGGTTGATGGAGACCACGCCACTTTTTGAGAGTTTGGCGAACATGCGACTGATGGTTTCTAATTTCAAGCCAAGAAATTGACCAATCTCTTCCCTCGTCATTCTCAGTAGCACCTCAGAGCTTGAGAACCCTCTGATTTGCAAGTTTTTGGTCAAGTTTTGAAGGAAGCCTGCGAGTCTTTCTTCTGCTGACATTTGTAGCATCAGCAGATTGAAATTTTCTCTGACCAACTCTCTGCTCAGGAGTTGAAAGATGTGATTTAAAAAGACGGGGGAGATTCGCGACATGTTCTCAATTTCTGCGTAGGGAATGACGCAGACGTTGGAGTCCTCCAGTGCAGCCGTGTCTGATAAGTGTTGTCTGCTTGGGATGCCATCCATGCCAAGACTGTCCCCTGTCATGCGAAAACCCAGCAGATGCTCTTGCCCACTTGGCGAAATGATCGATGTTTTAAAAAATCCTGTTCGGATGATGAAAATGGCATTAAAGCCCATGCCAGCGCTGATTAAATAATTCCCCTTTTTAACTGCTTTTCTCAATAAAACGATGCTCTCGAAATCATTGATGTCTTTTTCAGTCATGTCCATGGGCAAGCAAATTTTCCGAGTGTGGCATTTCGAGCACGAGATGTTTCTCATGCTTGGGTCTCGAACTTGAGTTTTCATTAGCATGTTGTGTTCCCTTTGATATATTCATATAAACATATGACATTTGATAATTGTCATATCTGAATTGAATTAAATCTGTACGATAGCGAACAGATTGTTTTTTTATTCAACATGGTTTTACGGCTGTTTTCGTTTTTGTTGTTCATTGCGTGTGTTTGCTGTCGCACAGTGGAAACCAAAGATGTGTCTTAAGCTCATTGCTCATGGTATTCAAAATTTAAATCAATCAAATTTCTAGACTCAACCAAGGACGCCCTATGAAAACTGACCCCATCACCTCTGTTCAAATACCCAACCGCTACATGGAAATCGCCAACATCTTTCATCGACAGTCTTTTGAATTGATGAATTTGGTCATGAATCATCAAAAAGGTGCTATGCAAGAGCACCAGCAAAAAATGACAGATTTGATGCAAGCCAAAGAGGCCTCTCATGTGCCGCAGTTGATCTCTTCAAATTTAATGGGGCAAGTCAATGACCTCATGGCCTTGACCACCAAAGCCTATCAAATGGGCTTTGAAGCCCACACCCAGGTGTCTGAGATCTTGCAAAAGCAAATTGAGGACAGCAGTTCTTTAACAAGCTCTGTGTTGAGCTCACACGCTTTGGCTGGCAATCCCATGTCAACGATGGCGATTGCGGTGCTCAAGCAGTCTTTGGAAGCAAGTCGATCTTTGATTGACAGTGCAAAGCTTGCAGCTGCAAAAACCGTTGAATTGGCCAATCAAAGTTTGTCGTCCCTGAAAAAATAAACAAAGTGTCTTGGCCGGCATCAAGGGCCTGCTTGTTTTTTTTCGGGGTCCTTCAGGAAGGCTTAGACGTCTTGATGCTTTTCTCTTGTTCATTGCTTGGGTGGGATGCGACCTAGGGTTAACCCTTGATTTCAGCCTGTGTGCTGCTCATTTCCTGCCTGCCTTGCTTTAGGCACATGCTTTTTCTGATCTGGCACCCATTGTTTTGTCACCAGTTGTTAAAGTTGATGCGTGGTTCTTTTGGCTGAAATCACAACTGGATATCAAGAGGTGGACTTTAGCTTATTCCAATGAGCGTCATTGAGAGAATTAATCGGTGCAAATTGAATATCTCTTTATAATTCAACTCAATGAGATTGTCTCATTCCATAGTTATTTTAAATCAACCGAAAGGAATCCACATGTCCCTGATCAATACACACGTACAACCCTTCAAAGCTCAAGCTTTTCACAACGGTAAATTCATCGAAGTTTCAGACGCTGCTTTAAAAGGCAAATGGTCAGTTTTGATTTTCATGCCAGCTGCATTTACATTCAACTGTCCAACAGAAGTTGAAGATGCCGCAGACAACTACGCTGAATTCCAGAAAGCTGGCGCAGAAGTGTATATCGTGACCACCGACACACATTTCTCACACAAAGTATGGCACGAGACTTCACCGGCCGTTGGCAAAGCCAAGTTCCCCTTGGTTGGTGACCCAACACACCAGTTGACCAGAGCTTTTGGTGTTCACATTGAAGAAGAAGGTTTGGCTTTGCGCGGAACGTTCATCATCAACCCCCAGGGCGTGATCAAAACGCTTGAGGTCCATGACAACGCCATTGCCCGTGACGTCAAAGAGACGCTGCGTAAATTGAAAGCCGCGCAATACGTTGCCAACAACCCTGGTCAAGTTTGCCCAGCGAAATGGAACGAAGGCGCCAAGACATTGACACCATCACTTGACTTGGTTGGCAAGATCTAAGCAGTTCCTCTGCTAAAAGAGGTGTACTGCTGTGCGCCTCTTTTGTCGGAAGTTTGCCTTGAACTTGAACACATTGATCGTTCCCACATTTGAGTCCCCAAAGGAGTTGTCATGCTCGATTCGCAATTAAAAACCCAATTGCAAGCTTATTTGCAAAATCTTCGCACCCCCATTCGTTTGATTGCGACCCTGGACAACAGTGACAAGAGTGCCGAATTGCGCGAACTTTTGCTAGAGATCAAAGACTTATCAGACAAGGTGAGCTTTGATGATTCTGGTACGGATGCTCGAACACCCTCCTTTGTGATTGCCAAAGAGGGACAAACGAAGGGCGTGCGATATGCCGCAATTCCTCTGGGGCACGAGTTCACGTCGCTCGTCTTGGCATTGCTCTGGACAGGCGGACACCCACCCAAGGTGGATGCCGAGGTGCTCGAGCAAATCAAAGCCTTGGATGAAGAAATGAAATTCGAGGTCTACATGTCCTTGTCCTGCCACAACTGTCCTGACGTTGTACAAGCGGCCACCTTGATGGCCATCTTCAATCCCAAGATCCAGACCACTGTGATCGACGGCTCCTTGAACCAGGCTGAAGTAGAGGCCAGACAAGTCATGGCGGTGCCCATGGTTTATATGAACGATCACGTGTTTGGTTCCGGGCGCATGAGCCTGGAGGAGATCGTGGGCAAGCTCGATAAAAAGTCGGCCGAGAAAGACGCTGCCAAGTTGAATGCCAAAGACCCCTTTGATGTGTTGATTGTTGGTGGAGGTCCTGCGGGTGCTGCCGCCGCCGTTTACGCCGCGCGCAAGGGCATTCGAGTTGGCGTGGTGGCCGAGCGTTTTGGGGGGCAAGTGAACGATACGCTGGCGATTGAAAATTACATTTCTGTTTTGGAAACGGATGGGCCCAAGTTTGCTGCAGCCCTTGAAGAACAAGTCCTTCACTACGAAGTTGACATCATGAATCTACAAAAGGCTCAAAAACTGATTCCTGCCGAAAAAGCGGGGGGCATGATTGAAGTTGAATTGGCCCATGGCGCGAGCTTGCAGGCGCGAAGTGTGATTTTATCAACGGGTGCTCGATGGAGAAATGTGAATGTCCCTGGGGAGCAAGAGTACAAAAACAAGGGCGTTGCCTATTGTCCTCACTGTGACGGTCCTCTATTTAAAGGCAAACGTGTCGCGGTCATTGGTGGCGGCAACTCTGGTGTTGAAGCGGCCATTGACCTCGCGGGTGTGGTTGATCACGTGACGCTCATTGAGTTTGCTGACGCCTTGAAAGCAGATGCTGTTCTGGTGACCAAGCTCAAAAGCTTGAACAACGTTGAAATTCACGTGAATGCTCAAACCCTGTCCATCACAGGTGATGGGCAAAAGGTCAACGGCTTGAATTACAAGGACCGTTCAAGTGCTCAGGAACACCATCTTGATCTTCAAGGCGTTTTTGTGCAGATCGGACTTGTCCCGAACACCGAGTTCTTAAAAGGGACGCTTGAGCTGAGCAAATTTGGTGAGATCGTCATTGACGATCAATGCCACACCAACATCGCAGGTGTTTTTGCCGCAGGTGACGTGACCACCGTACCCTACAAACAAATTGTCATTGCTGCTGGCGAGGGCGCAAAGGCCGCCTTGAGTGCCTTTGATTATTTGATTCGCACGCCCATTCAAGTCCCCGCCAAGGAAATCGTTGCGGCTTAAGCCTTGCTCAACGTCAAAGCTCGCTCTTCAATTGAAGCAAGACTTTTGATAATTTTAAAATTTGCTCCTCCTTGTTGTCGTAATTGGCCACACTGATGTTCAAAATAGAAGTCGAATGTTCGGTGTGTTGAATGGGTGTTGACAAAGCCAAGACACCAGGCTGCCAAGTGGCATGACAAAAGTCCACTTGATGGACATCCTCCAGAGACGTTGCGATGTCCTTTTTGACCTTGTCCCAGTCATTCGGGCGTCTTTTTTTAAAGGCGACGAACAGCGCTTTCCTTTGATTTTCATTCAGCAATGAAAGCCACGCATGTCCAAGACTGGTCAATTCCATGGGCACTCGCAATCCAGCCACCACATTTCGAAACGCGGCCTTGTGGTTGTAGCGGATGGACTCCAAGTAGACCATCTCATCCCCATCTGCCACCGCCAAACCTATATTGACCTTGTGTTTTTCAGCATACAGCCTCATTTTTGGTGCGACCGTGGTGAGCACAGGAGAGCTTGTTTTCATGGCAAAGGCCAAGCTGAGCACTGGGGCAGCGAGTCGATAGGCGCGGTGTTGGGTGTCGTGCTCTAGCATGCCGGCGCTGACCAAGGTTTGGGTCAATCGACTCACCGTGGCTTTGGAGAGTTGTGTGCGCTCGGCAATTTCCCCATTGCCCAGCAAGTCGATCCCAGGTTTGAAGGTTTTTAAAATATCTACGCCCCGAAGAAGGGATCGATTTTGCTCGCCCATGCCAATCCTCTGCAATTTAATTTGAACTGGAATCAATTCCACCTGGTGGAATTATAGGCTGTCTCTAAGGGCCCAAAGTGTTTAGACTCCTGAGCATTGGAGTGCTCTTATGATCAAACAAATCTCAGTGTTGAAGCCCATTTTGGGGTGTGTCTTGGTGGCTTTTCAAGCGCTGGGGCTGTCGGCGGTTTTCCCAGAAAAACCCATTCGCATCATTGTTCCTTTCTCCCCAGGCGGTGGAACCGATTTGATTGCCAGAACCTTGGGCAATTTGATGGCTGTCGATTTGGGCCAAGCGGTGCTGGTTGAGAACAAACCTGGTGCCAGCACAATCATTGGCACGGATGCGCTCGCTAAAAGCGCGCCGGATGGTTATGCCATGGTCATTGCCACCATTGCGCATGCAGTGAACCCCAGCATCCAAGCCAAATTACCTTATTCACAAGAGACGGCATTTGCCCCCGTTATCTTGATTGGTCGTTCACCCAACGTCTTGGTCGTCGTTGAAAGCAGCCCCTACAAGACCCTTCAAGACGTGATGAATGCAGCCAAGTCCAATCCCGGCAAGTTGTCCTATGCCTCACAGGGGGCGGGCACATCTGCTCATCTTGCCGGTGAGTTGTTCAATTACATGGCCAAAACGGACATCACGCACATCCCCTACAAAGGCGCAGGTCCTGCGTTGACGGATCTTTTAGGCGGGCAAGTCGACATGATGTTCGCCACCGCTTCAGCGGTGGGCGGCTTCATCACTGCAGGAAAACTGCGCGCCCTTGCAGTCACCACCTCAGAGCGCTCGCCCACAGCCCTCTTGGCCAAGGTGCCAACCCTTGCTGAATCTGGCTTGCCTGGTTATGTGGCCGAGAGTTGGTATGGCTTTTACGTGCCGGCCGGAACCCCTGAGGCCATTGTTCAGCGGTTGAACGCCTCCGCCAAAAAAGCAGCCCTGTCCGAGACCTTCAAACAAAAAATTGAAAAAGAGGGCTTGATGGTGAGTGCAGGCACTCCCGAGGCCTTTGATCGGTATGTGAAAGCCGAAGAGGTGCGTTGGAAAAACGTCGTCAAATCAGCCAACATCAAAGCAGAATAAGGAATCCATCATGCAAAATTTTGAACTCATTGAATTTTCATTGAACGAGCACATCGCAACCGTCACCCTCAACCGCCCCGATAAGCGAAATGCCATCAGCGACAGCATGAGGCTGGAATTGATTTCTGTGTTGGAGCACGTCGCCTCAGACAAAAAAATTCGCGCCATGGTCTTGACTGGCAACGGCAAAGGCTTTTGTGCCGGAGGAGATGTCGCGGGGATGGAGAGGCGAATGAATTCGCCGACCGGCGAAATCGCTTTCAATGGCTGGCACCGCCAGCAACGCGTGCATTACACGCAGTCCCTCCTTCATACATTGCCCAAACCTGTGATTGCCGCTGTCAATGGCGCAGCCTCGGGCCTTGGGGCCGACACGGCACTGGCCTGTGATTTTGTCATTGCGAGTCAACACGCCAATTTCACCTGGTCTTACATCAACCGAGCAATCGTGCCAGATGGGGGCGGCATGTACTTCTTGCCCCGTCGCGTGGGCCTGGTCAAAGCCAAAGAGCTGATTTTTTCAGGACGCAAGGTCGATGTGACCGAGGCCTTGGCTCTCGGAATTGTGGACCGCCTCACGAGTGCTGAAAATCTTCTCTCCGACGCGCAAGCATGGGCCGCGCAAATGAGCACTGGGTCTTCAACCGCTTTGGCGCTGACCAAAACCATTTTGAATCAATCCTTTGAGCTCTCGTCCCACCAAATCTTTGAGCAAGGCAGTCAAGCGCAGGGCATTTGCTATTCCAGCACAGAGCACAGAGAGTCTGTCATGGCCTTCCTGTCTAAATCGACGCCAAAGTGAACATGTTTTCTTCCCTTCATCCGCTTTTAAGTCCCGCCAGTGTGGCGGTCATTGGTGCTTCAAGCGACCCGAAAAAAACAGCAGGTCGCCCCATCGCCTATTTGCAAAAACACGGCTTTTCTGGAAAGATTTTCCCGGTCAACCCCAAGATCTCAGAAATCAATGGGCTCCAATGCTTTAAAAGCATTGCCGATTTACCAGAGGTTCCCGATCTTGCCATCGTCTTGCTGGGCGCTGAGCGAGCCCATGTGGCCGTGAAAGAATTGGCAGATCTTGGGACTTTTGCAGCCATCGTCTTGGCAAGCGGCTACGCTGAGACAGGCGAGCAGGGCGCTCGCCGCCAAGAGCAGTTAAAAGCGGCGGCGGGAAAGATGAGACTCTTGGGCCCCAATACCATTGGCTTGGTCAATCTGTCAGAAGGCATCGTGCTGTCGGCCTCGGGTGCGCTGGAAATGGATGACTTCAAAACCGGTCAAATTGGGGTGGTGTCTCAAAGTGGCGGCATCTTGGGCGCCTTGCTCTCCAGAGCCACAGCAAAAGGGATCGGTTTGTCAAAACTCATCTCCACGAGCAACGAGGTGGATTTGGAGTTGTCGGACTTCATTGATTATTTGGTCGACGATCCTGCCACGCAAGTCATCGCCCTCTATATTGAAGCGATCCGATTTCCGGAGAAATTTCGCTTAGCTGCGCTTCGCGCCGCGGGTGTTGGCAAACCCATTGTGGCCTTCAAAATAGGTAAGTCTGAGGCGGGCGCCATGGCGGCGGTGTCTCATACGGGGGCCTTGGCGGGCTCAGACCGCATGTACGATGCTTTGTTCAACCACACGGGCGTGATCAGAGCAGAAAACTTTGCTGACTTGCTTGATATCTCCATGACGCTTGCCAGTCGAAAGACATTGCATGGCAAGCGGGTGGCCATTTTGACCTCCACTGGGGGCGCTGGGACCTTGGTGTCCGATGCGCTGGGTGTCGTGGGGTTTGAGACACCGGCGCCCGACGCGCAAACGGCCAGTGCTTTGCGGGCTTTGCAAAGTGGTGACGAAGCGGTGCTCGACCGAAACCCCATCGATGTGACGCTGGCCGGTCTTCAACCAGATTTGCTAAGAGCCGCCATCAAAATTTTGCTTCAAAGTTCAAGCTATGACGCCCTTGTGATTGTTGTTGGTTCATCAAGCATTGCGATGCCCGAGTTGATGGCCGGGGCCATCAAGGATTGTTTGCACTTGTCGCACAAGCCTGTTCTTGCCTACATCAGTCCCCATGCCCCACAGGCCGCCCAATTGCTTACAAGCTACGGTGTGCCGTCCTTTCCAGCCGCTGAAAGCATCGCGGCTTGTTTGTTGGCCATGCACAAAGTCGCTTCTTGGATAGCGCCTGTGACTGAGCAAAACAAGGCTCGACCAGAGATTGTGTTTGAAACCTCAGGCAACTTGAATGAACACGCGTCTAAACGCTTGTTTGCACAATTTGGTATTCCTTGTACAGAAGAAGTTGTGGTCAAAAGTGCGCAAGAAGCCACGACTGCGGCTTTGAACATCAATCGACCCGTGGTGTTAAAAATTCTGTCCGAAAAAATTCTCCACAAAAGCGATGTCGGCGGTGTCGCTGTTGGCTTGAATGCCCAGACGGTTGGCGATCGTTTGACGCAAATGTGCACGGAGGTGGAAAACAAGGCGGGTGTTCGAGCAGAACAATTTCTTGTTCAGCAAATGGTTCAAGGTGGAACAGAATTGATTTTGGGCCTGCACAAAGATCTTTTGGGTTCAGCCATTTTGCTGGGGATGGGCGGCGTGGCGTCTGAGTTGCTCAAAGACACCAGCATGCGCATGCTGCCCGTGAGTGGCGGCTTGTCTTCAAGGGAAGCCCTGGAGATGGTCATGGCGCTTAAAACTTGGCCTTTGCTCAATGGTTACCGGGGAAGACCTTTGTGCGATGTGGAGGCCTTGGTCAAAGCCATTGTGGCCTTTTCTGAAATGGCACAGCAGTTGAACGCGCATCTCTTAGAAGCTGAAATCAATCCACTGTTTGTTTTACCAAAAGGTCAGGGCGTTTTGGCTGCAGACGGGATTGTGGTTCTTTCATCGACCTCTAGCGGATCACATCAAGAAGGCATCGCCTTTGACCGTCATGGCATGGGCTTGGTTTGAATGCGCTTGTCTCAGATCGATCAACGCATGGGTCAAGCGAATTGGCAAAGCGAATTGGCAAAGCGAATTGGCAAAGCCCTAGTTGGATTTGACCTTCAGGGGGGCTGATAATCGGTAGCCCGAGCCATGAACTGTTTTGATCTCAAAGGCTTGGCCTTTGAAATTGAACAGTTTGGAGCGCAATCGGCTGATCAAAACCTCTAGACGCACTTTGTCAAAAGATGAGCGGACCGACTCTCCGCCCAATTTGTCAATCAAGTCCTCGTAGGTGCAGTGTGTTGAACTTTGAGCCAAGGTCGTCAAAGTGATGGTTTCTTTGGGGGTCAGGCTCAAGACATCTGTCTCAGGGGAAGACAGGTACATGCTCTTTATATGGACGGTCCAACAAGCCAAAGCCGGGTCGTTGCTTGGAGGGGTGTTGGTGGTTCTTCGTAAAAGGTTTCTCATCACCGCTAGAATTTCATCCGGCCGAGTGGGCTTGGTCAAATACACATCCGCACCGGCTTGATAGCCCTCGGTGCGCTCGCTGCCCATGACGCGCGCCGTGAGCATCACGATACCAAGTTGCGGATAAATGTTCCTCAGCCACTTGCACAAACTGATGCCATCTTCACTAGGAAGATTGAGATCCAGCATGACAATATGTGGGGTATAGGTCGACAGCATGGCGCGCATGTGCTCCCCATCGTAAGCGCACTTGGTCGAATAGCCAGCAGACTCCAAGACCAGAGAAAGTTCTTCGCTTACACGCATGTTGTCTTCAACCAGCAAGACCGTACCCATCACCGGTTTGGGCTCTTGCGCATTGATGTTGTGTTGGGGGTCGACCGTCATGATTAAACCAAAAGTAAAAATTCGAATCGAATGCTGTTTTTATCGATCGACAAGGAGATGTGACTGCCCAAAGCCTGCGCCATGGACTGAGACAGCCACAAGCCCAGCCCCGCACCCGACTGTCTTTTTGCGCTCTCGGCTCGGTAATAACGCTCAAAAACACGGCTGGGATCTGGTGTGCCGTCGGCTGCAATTTCATTGGAGACGCTGAACAACAGAAAGTCTTGCGTGTCTTTTTGCTGTCCTTCGACTTTGAATTCAATCAGGCTTTCGTTTGGCGAATACTTTAAAGCATTGGTCAATAAATTGTTCAAAATGATTTTCAAGTAATGGGTGTCTGTGCGAAACACAAAGTCTGCGTTGATCCCTCTGGAAATGGCGTAGATTCTATCGCTCGGTTGAGAGGCTTTCACCGCGGAGAGCAAATCTTTCAGGCTTGTTTTGTCAAATGTCAAAGGCATATAGCCTTGTTCGTATTTGTCAATTTCTGAGCATCGCTCAATGATGTCGTCAATTTCTTGCAAAGAGTGCTCAATCGACCGAACCCTTTTGTGCGTTGGGTCTTCAGCGCTTAAACGACTTTGAATCACACTCAGTGCCATTTGACTGGCCATCAATGGGTTCTTTAGCTCATGGGCAATCATCGCTGTAAATTTTCTTTGTTGATCCAAGCGAAGCGTTTCTTTCTCAAGATTTAAGTGGGCATCTTTGAGCTTGGTGTTCAGGGAAGAAATTCGAGCATGTGTGAACTTGTTGTACGACCAAAAGGTCAACATAAAAAATGAAACGGGTATCAAAACTCGCATCAAAATCACCTGAGTGAACGTTAAATTATCAGCGATAAAGAAGATGCCCATGTATTGAAAAACCATGCCCGGGGTTTGGATCAAAGGAATGAGTAAAATCAAAAATGTAATTTTTTCGGAAAACAATTTCAGGTGATTTCTTGACTCAAAGGCTTGCAAAATCAATATCAAAACACATAACCACCGGCCATATTTAAAAAGAAACTCAAGGCATTCAATGGCCATGACCCCGTCATAAAAAGCATAGGCGACATTGACGCCTGCCAAAACGACCACGATCCAAGTCAAGGGGATCCAACGACCATTGGGCAAGAGTTGATTTGACAGTGCAAGCCAACAAGACAGAAAGATGAAAATTGATGTGCACAGAAAAATAGGCAACATCTCCTGCGAAACATTTTGATTGACATCAAAGAGAATTGGGAAAAAACCCATGACACAAAACCAGCTGGTGGTGCCCGTGGTCGATAGCAGTAAGGCACCAAGGCTGACCAAATTGAAGTTTGAGATCAGTTGAGTCAGTGACAAACCTGCGATTAAAAGCATCATCGTGACTGAGGTGGCCAAGAACATGTCTAGGCGTCGCTGAAGATTGCTCATCGCGGCCTGTGTGTCAATGGTCATATAGAGTCGAAAATTTATTTTCGAGTTCACATTCAAATACAATTTTGACTCGGGTGTGAGCACGCCCAAGTTGATGGCTTGATTGAGTTCGTTGGCCTCAAAATTCAAAGCTTCCCACTCCTTGGGCTCTGTCTTTGAAGGCCTGTACAGCGTCATCCGCGTCAATAGCACGGGGAGCACCCTCAAATAAAGGTCTTGGTTGCTCTCGGGGATTTTTGTGGGACTCAGTTCAATCCACACACTGTTGTCAGAAAAGGACAGTTTGTCGTTGTGGAGGATCGGCGAAAACGGCAAATTTAAAACATCTTTGAACGTCAGTTTTTGACTCGCATCGAGCAAAACGGCTTGATTGATTTCAATTTTTTCGTTGGCCGTATTTTGTGCGCAGGCCGCAGGTGCCAAGATCCATAAAGGGATCGAGGCCATCAAACTGAACATCAATTGAATCAAAAATCTTGAGGTCATGGGGGGTGATCTTACTTGAAGACGTCTGTAGACCTTGCATTTTTTGGAAAGCTTTTAGATCTTGCCGATGATATAAATTGGTTTCTTTCTACTCGGGTCCATCGATATGCATGAATTTAATTCATTGGCAAAGGTTTCGGCTTTAACTGTCTGGCGTTGTTGTTTCTTTTTGATTTTCTTGGGCTTTTCGCACCTCTACGCGCAAAACATCCCCAATGCTGGCTCCCTGCAGCAGCAAATCAATCGCGACCGAGAGATTTCTACTCCGAAAGAAATTCAAGGCACGGTGTTGCCTCAATTTGAAACAAAAAAACGTGTGGATGGACCCAAGGTCACGGTCAAAGAATTCAAATTTGTGGGCAATACGATTCTGAGCAATGTTGAGCTCAAAAAAGTAACAGACGGTTTCACCGATCGATCCTTGGCGTTCTTTGAGTTGGAGTTGGCCGCAATTGCTGTTGCTGAGCGTTACCGCTCCCTGGGATTTGTGGTCAAGGCGAGTCTTCCACCACAAGACATCAAGGACGGGGTGGTCACCCTTCAAATCCTTGAGGCGAATTTCGGCCGTGTGGTGCTCGATGCATTTTCGAGCACAAGGGTGAGCGCCAACCGTGTGCTGAAGACGATTGACTCGACACAAAAGACGGGTGAAAAACTCAACACCCAGCACATCGACAAGGCCTTGGCCTTGCTCGCCGATTTGGCGGGTGTGCAAATTCAGGGCAATTTGGTTGAAGGCGATGCGCCCGGACAAACCAATCTGGTGGTCACGGTGAAAGACACCCCTGTCATTGGTTTTGATGCGTCAAGCGACAACACGGGTTCGAGGTCGACGGGTCAAAACCGCTTGGCCACCAATTTGGCCGTTAATAGTCCCTTGGGAATGGGAGACCAGTTCTCGATCAGCACCCTCAGCAGTTCAGGCACGCAATATGTTCGTTTTTCTGAGTCCTTGCCTGTGGGTTATTCAGGCGCCAAGATGGGCTTGAATTTGTCGCATTTGAATTACCATTTGGTCACCCAAGATTACGCAGCCCTTTTGGCCAAGGGAAGTTCCGATGCAGTGGGTCTGGAGACGAGCTATCCTTGGGTCTTGACCCGGCAGTCCACTTTAAATGTTCTCCTGGGGTTAGAGGGCAAACATTTGGTGAACCAATCTCAAAATACGGTGGCCTCTGATTATGTCAGTCAATTGTTGAACTTGGGTTTGAATGGCAGCACCTTGGCCTCTCCTGTGAGTCAGACCAGAAGCAGCTTTCGCATCGATGTGGTCGGTGGACAATTGGATTTGAGCAAATCGGCCAATCGGTCATCCGACGCCAACACCACCAAAACAGCGGGACGTTTCAATAAATTCAAGTACGCCGTCTCCAGAGACCAAGAACTTGTGCGGGGCTTGTCAATTTACTCATCACTGAACGGTCAATGGGCCAACAAGAATTTAGATTCTTCAGAAAAGTTTTATCTGGGCGGGATCAACGGCGTCAGGGCCTATCCCAGCAACGAGGCAGGAGGGGCTTTGGGACAGTTGGCCAGTGTTGAGCTTCGCAGCCGTCTGGGTCAGTCCAGCATGCTGACGGCCTTTTATGATCATGGCCGTGTCTTGGTCAACCCGAGCAACGACTATTCTGGGGCCTCTGCCTTGAACCAATACGCATTGCGCGGCTATGGTTTTTCTTATGCGTTTGTCTCTGTTGGCGGCACAAGCATCAAAGCCACGGTTGCCAGACGGATTGGAAACAACCCCAATCCCACGACCACGGGCAATGACCAGGACGGCTCGATGGTGAAGAATCGCATTTGGTTGAATGCGACGGTGCCTTTCTAGCTTTTTTTCAACACGGCGCCATGAACAAGGCTTTTAAAGTCATTTGGAGTGAGGTCACTGCGACATTTGTCGCAGTGCCTGAGACTGCCAAAGGCCAAGGTGCGGCACAAGGGGGTGAGCGAGTCCTTGAACGCTCAGGTCTGGTTCAGCGATCAACGCAACTTTTCTTTATCAAGCCGCTTGTGGCGGCCTTGATTTGCATTGGATTTACCTTTGCCAGTTATGCGGGGCCCTTGGCGTCGAACCTGACTGCGCCTGCGCTCACGCAGTTGCCCACAGGCGCACAAGTCTCGGCCGGTGTGGCGCAGGTGACGCAGTCAGGCGCGGTGCTCACCGTGAAGCAATCGAGCGCCAATGCGGCCCTCAATTGGAAAACCTTTGATGTGGGCTCTCAAGCCACGGTCAACTTTGAACAACCCAGCGCACAGAGTGTGATTTTAAACCGGGTTCAAAGCAACGACCCGAGTCAAATCTTTGGAAAAATCAATGCCAATGGCTCGGTTTTCTTGCAAAACCCGAGTGGGGTTTACTTCGCACCGGGTTCCAGCGTTGATGTAGGCAGCTTCCTTGCGACAACACACCAAATCAGTGATGCCGATTTGATGTCGGGCAATTTTACTTTTGGCCGAACGGGGTCCACGGGTAGGATTCTTAATCAAGGCAGCATCACCTCCAAGCTTGGGGGCTACATTGCGCTTTTGGCGCCTGAGGTGAGAAACGAAGGGGTTGTGGTGGCGAGAGGCGGCACCATTGTGTTGGCGGCGGGGGAAACTTTTCAGTTGCAATTTGAGGCCAACAATGCCTTGACCAATATTTTGGTGTCCCCCTCAACGGTTGCCGCTTATGTAGAAAACGGCAATGCCGTGATGGCGCCAGGGGGGGTGGTCATTTTGTCGGCGCAGGCCGCAAACGCCATTCAGGGCGGTGTTGTTAAAAACAGCGGCACCATCCAAGCCAATGGTTTGATCAATGACGGGGGTGTGATCAGGCTGGTTGCCAGCCATTCGGTCAGCAACTCGGGAACCATCACCGCGGATGCTATGCCTGGGGGAACCGGCAGTGGTGGACAGATTTTATTGATGTCCGATCTTCAAGCCCCAGACAGCACGACCCAAGTTGATGGGGCTTTAAGTGCGCAGGCTGGTCTATTGGGGGGGGATGGGGGCCGCATTGAAACGTCGGGCTCGCATGTCCACGTCTCGCCTGCGACCCGCATCACGACCCAGGCGCCCATGGGCACGGGCGGCAGTTGGATCATAGATCCCACCGACTTCACGGTTGGAAGTACCGTTGGCAACGACATGACTGGCGCCACTTTGGGAGCCAATTTAAATACCAACAATGTCACGATCCTGAGCAGTTCAGGTGGGACCGGTGCCAGTGGCAATATCAATATCAACGATTCGGTGACTTGGACGGGCAACAAGAAGCTGACCTTGTCGGCCTTTAAGAACATCAACATCAACAATGCCATCAACGTGCCCACGGGCGGGTCGGTGAGCTTGGTCTACGGGACTGGAGATGCGACAGGGGACTATAACTTTGGAAGCTTTGGTTTAAACAACACCGCTTTCACGGGGGCGATCAATTTTGCAGGGACGGGTGCCGGTTTGTTCACCACCCAGTTGGGGGCCAACGCGGTCGACAGTTACACCGTGATCACCAACCCCAGCACCTATGTGTCGACCACCAACCCAACGGGCAGCATCAACAGCCTCAGCGGTAAATTTGCTTTGGGGCAGAACTACAACTTTGGCCGTTCATTCACGGCGTCTCCCATCACGGGGACATTCACGGGCAAGTTCGAAGGTTTGGGTCACACGGTTGGCAATTTGACTGGCACAGGTGCCATTGGCTTATTTAGCAATTCATCGGGTTTGATTCGTGATGTGGGGGTCAACATCTCCACTTCGAACGTGGCAAGTGTCACGGGTGGCTTGGTCAACACCAACTCAGGTGTGATACTGAACAGTTTTGCCAATGCATCCATTTTCACGACTTTTAACAGTGGTGGTGCAGCCCTATACGGAACATTTGGCGGATTGGTCGGCACCAATTCCGGCTTGATCACCAACAGTTTTTCGACCGGCTCAATTTCAGGCACTTCGCTTTTGGGTGGACTCGTTGGCACCAATGGAACAAGCAACAGCGCAAGTCCAAGCAATATCTTGAACAGTTTTTCAACAGCCAATCTAACGAGCACAGGCGGCACCGCCGGTGGTTTGATCGGACAAAACACCACCACAGCCACGGGAGCCTCATCCACCGTGACCAACAGTTTTGCCACTGGAGATGTTTGGACAAATGGCGGCAATGGAGGAGGATTGATCGGTTACAACTATGCCAATGGCATCAATAGCTCAGTTGCGGTGACAAACAGCTTTGCAAGCGGCAACGTCACCGGCCCTCAATCCTATGGCGCAAGTTACGATGTCGGTGGCTTGATTGGTTCCAATACGGTGAACAAAACAGGCGCAAATGCCACAGTGAGCGGAAGTTATGCGACAGGAAACGTGAGCGCTGCGGCTTCATGGGTGGGAGGATTGATTGGGTTAAATCAAATCAATGCGGCCAATGGTATCGCTGATATTTTGAGCAGTTACGCAACCGGTGCGGTCTCCAATCCAAGTGCTGCAAGTGGAAATGCAGTTGCAGGTATTGGTGGGTTGATCGGACTCAATCGGAGTTCTGTCGCTGGCACCAGTTCTAAAGTCATCTCAAGCTATGCGACGGGCTCCGTAACGGGCTCCTTGCTAGGGGGAAGTTATGGGTCGGGTGGATTGATTGGTTACAACTGGGCCAACGCCAGTGGTGTGAACAACACGGTTTCCAACAGCTATGCAACAGGTGCTGTCAGTGGCTTGATCTCTGTGGGTGGATTGGTGGGTTGGAAC
>CANBTT010000032.1 GCA_947372465.1 Burkholderiales bacterium
TTGATGTCTGACGCCATCGGCGCTGGCCTTGTCCGGCCCATCTCAGCGCTGGATTTGGCCATGCTTCAAGACATGGGGGTGTCCATTGTGGGCCAAGCCAATGCTTAGAATCAGAAACGTTTGTTTCTTGCTCGCGTTTTTTGCACATTGAGCACCGCATAAAAGCCATCCAAGGCTCATTGCGTTCTGGTCATTGAGGTGATGGTGATGTCGGTGTTGGGGACGTCGCTGTAACCATTCACGGTGCCCGTGGGAAAGGTGGCCATCTTGTCCATCACATCTTGACCGGAAAGAACGCGACCAAAGACAGCATAGCCAGGGCTGCTCGCACTGCTGTAATTCAAAAAGGCGTTGTCCACCAAATTCACAAAGAATTGCGAGGTGGCACTTTTGGGATCTGACGTTCTGGCCATGGCCAAAGAACCTTTGACATTGAGAAGGCCATTTTGACTTTCTAACTCAATGGCTGGATAGGTCGGTGTTTTGGGGGCCATGCCGGTGTTGAAGCCACCGGTTTGGGCCACAAAATTAGGAATCACACGGTGAAAAATCGTGTTCGCATAAAACCCATCTTGCACATACTGCAAAAAGTTGTTCACGGACAGGGGGGCTGCATTGGGATTCAATTCCAAGACGACATTGCCCAAAGAGGTCACCATGCTCACTTGCGGCTGAGGAACTGTAAAGGTCTTGTTGGTGATTTCTTTGCCGGCGGCGTCCTTAGCCGAAAATATCAAATCACCCGTTTTGTTCACCGTGCAACTGTAAGCCAGGTACAAGGGGTTTGAACTGGTGACCGCGGCGAGGTTGGCGCAGTTGCTGGCAGAGAATTGAATGCCGTCGGCAAGGGTCGTGACACCCACAAAAAATGTCGCCTTGACGCCATAAAACAAATTGCTCGATTGAATAACGGGTGGCTTGAGCGGCGTGTCGTCGCCGCCTGCGCAAGATGAAAACAAGACGACCGAACCGAGGAGAAAGAACATTCTCCAGTTTAAAGATTTCAATGTAAGCTCCAAAACATCCATGGTGAGCGGGTCCCACTCAATTTGATTGCTCACTTCAAATGAAACCCGTTTTTTTAACTTTTTTTGATCAGTTTGAGACTGTTTTTGGGCATCGCACTGCCAGAGGACGTCGCCCCAGTGTCTGAGGTGACGCCTTTTTGTCAGAAATTCCAAGCCCTCCTAATTACATAGGAACGCTTTCCAAGAATTTCAAGCCTCAAACGCAGCGTCCATCAAATGGTCAAGTGCATCCGCCTTGGCAGGCCCAGACCTTTGCCCCTAGAAGAACATTGCATTGAAAGGGCAACACTGCTCGACAAATTATATACAACATGCCTGTCCCAAGAACGCAAGGGGACACAACACAGCGCTTTGATTGCGTGAAGTATTTGTAAAGAGGGGACAAAAAAAGGTTTTCAGAAGGTTTTCAGAACGTCAATAGGCACCGCTTCTTTGTATGACCACATTCACGGTCTTGAAAAGAATCACCAAATCGTACCAAAGCGACCAATTTTTGACATACCAGGTGTCCAAATAGACGCGCTTTTCATAGCTCATATCGCTTCTGCCACTGACTTGCCAAAGGCCGGTCATGCCGGGTCGCACCATGAGGAAATACTCCACGTCGTCACCGTACTTTTCAAGCTCTTCCTGGACGATGGGCCTTGGGCCCACCAGACTCATTTCTCCTTTGAGCACATTCAGCAACTGCGGGATCTCATCCAGACTGGTTCTTCTCAAAAAAGCACCCAGGGGCGTGATGCGAGGATCGTTCTTGATTTTATGGTCCTGAGCCCATTGTGCTTGAAGTGCGGGATCTTGATCGATCAGATTTTGTAGGAGGTTTTCGGCATCGACCACCATGGTGCGAAATTTCAAGCAGTCAAATGCGACTCCATTGCGCCCAATGCGTTGCTGCCTAAAGAATGCGGGGCCCCCGTCTCTTTTGATGCGAAAAAAGAGATACAGAAAAAGGGGTGAAAAAACAAGCATCAACAAAAAGGCGATGAGCGCATCAAACAAACGTTTGGTGAGCCGTGTTGGCCAACGTTTGAGGTTGTTGCGAATGCGCAGAACGGCAACTTCATGCGAAAAGAAATAAGACATGTTGGTGCCGTAAAGCGGGATGCCGCGCATGTCTGGGATCACACAAATTTCTTGCGCCCCCCACTGAGAGAGTTGCCTGAGCCAATGCTCGCGCTCAAACGCTTGTCCGTGGTCCAAGGCCAAAACCCATTGAACCCCGGGTTGTTTGGCCAAGGCTTTGAGATGCTGGGGGCTGATTTGTGGCAGTCCGTGCAGGGACGGCGCTTGGCTTGAACGCGTTGGATTGGAGAGCCCTGCGGGGTCGCTTTCTGCGTCCACAAAACCTTGGATGTGGTAGCCCAAATTGGGCTCGCTCATCAAGGCATTGATGGCATCGTGGGCGTTCTTGCCGTGTCCGATCAAAATGGTGGGTCGGGCCCAAAGGCCCCAATGGCTCAACAAAAGTCGCATGAGCCACCGGGTCAACATCAGCACCAGGGCAAGACAGACCCACGCACTGAGCCACCACAATCTGGACGCATTCCACCTGGCCACCGCCACCAAACTCATGTCAAGCAAGGCCATGGTGCCAAGGGTCCACAAGACATCGCTCAATTCGTCCCAAAAGGGGCGCCGGTTGACATAGTGCTGAAAACGAATGAGGAAAATAAACAAGGCCAAGAAGCTGAACAAAAGCCAAGACAAGTACCTGGATGGGTCTTGTGTTGAAAACCACTTGGAGGCCAGCGTCAGGGATTGACCTTCAAAGCCAATGTTGAGCAAGGTGGCCAAGACAAAGGCCAGGCCAATGGCCACAAGGTCTCCAAGCAAAACCGCTCGCTTGGACAAGGAGACTTGCCAAAGAGAAAGCGACTTGAAAGGCAGGGGCAAGTCCTGCTCTTTCGGTTCGATGTTGACGGCGCCTTCTTGCACTTCTTTCCTTTAGGTCTCTTGGGTGTTGAGGCGGTTTGAAAAAACCGCCCTGCTGGCCGCGATTCGATTCTGAGCTCTTGCACGCATTTTACCCTTGCCTCACACAAATTCGTCCCTTGGGACAAGGGCGGGGGTAAAAGATGCGAGCCCGAGAGACTGGGTGCAAATGGCAGGCGTTGAGCAATGGACGTGAACGCCAAGGGGTTCAAAGCGCCCTAGGGTTTTGAGCCCTCAAAGCTTCGGCCTTGGGTTTTCGCCTTGGTGCGAGCAATATATTGTTGAAATATCTGCGCTCAAAGGGGCCTGTGGACAGGGAATCACTTTAGAATCTTTTTTTTCTTGTCTGTGCCCCAGACGGACGCTCTTCTTTGATTTGAATGTTTTTTTATTTGAATGCCCACCCATGACTGATACAAACCCGATTTCCGCTGAGCACCAAGCCACGATTTTGGCCAAAGCTTTGCCTTACATCAGACGTTTTCATGGAAAAACCATTGTCATCAAATACGGTGGCAACGCCATGACGGACCCTAAACTGCAGGCTGATTTTGCGTCTGATGTGGTGCTCTTGAAACTGGTGGGCATGAACCCGGTGGTGGTTCATGGAGGGGGCCCCCAAATTGAGACGGCTTTGAACCGACTGGGCAAAAAAGGCGAGTTCATTCAAGGCATGCGTGTCACCGATGCAGAAACCATGGAAGTGGTGGAGTGGGTGCTCGCAGGTGAAGTGCAGCAAGACATTGTGGGTCTGATCAATCAAGCGGGCGGCAAAGCCGTGGGTTTAACTGGACGGGACGGCGGTCTCATTCACGCCAGAAAACTCAAAATGACGGACAACAAAGACCCCAGCAAAGAGTACGATGTGGGGCAAGTCGGTGACATCATCGGCATTGACCCCAGTGTCGTCAAAGCCTTGCAAGACGATGCCTTTATTCCTGTGATCAGCCCGATTGGTTTTGGCGAGAACAACGAGACCTACAACATCAATGCAGATGTTGTGGCGGCCAAATTGGCAACGGTCTTGAGTGCTGAAAAACTCATTCTTTTGACCAACACACCAGGGGTTTTGGACAAGGCGGGCCAACTTCTGACCGACCTGTCAGCCCGGCAAATTGATGAATTGTTTGCCGATGGCACCATCAGTGGAGGCATGTTGCCCAAGATCAGTGGTGCATTGGACGCCGCCAAGAGCGGCGTGAACACGGTGCACATCATCGATGGAAGAGTCCCACACGCCTTGCTTTTGGAGATTTTGACCGACCAAGCCTTTGGCACCATGATCCGGTCCTTCTAAATGGCACTGTAAAAGCCCAGTACACCCCAAGTAAACACCAATTACGGGCCAGTCCCAACGCTGCCAAAGTCGCCCAATTGGACCAGAAGGCCTTGGGTTGGGCACCAACCCAAGGATTTTGATGGCTTTTGTCTATTGACAGGCCTGCACAGAAAGAGGACGATTCACGCAAGTCTGCGTCCAAAGGGATTGAAAAGTCTACCTTCAAACGTTTTTTGCTTGCTTGGGCAATGGGTGTTTGAATGGAGCTCTATTGAACCTGTCCATGTTTCATCACGCCAAATCTACACCCCATGTCTGAAGCTTACCAGTCTGCATCCATGCTCAAAGAAGGTGCTTTGGGCAAGGCGCCTGCCAAAGCGGGCACGCCCTCCACCAAAACCCGGCTCAAACCTGGAGAGAGGCGTGTTCAAATCCTTCAGGCCTTGGCCCTGATGCTTGAACGCCCAGGCGCCGAAAGAATCACCACCGCTTCTCTCTCAGCGCATATTGGTGTGAGCGAGGCGGCTCTTTATCGCCACTTTGCAAGCAAAGCGCAAATGTTTGAAGGCTTGATCGATTTCATTGAACAAAGCATTTACGGCCTGATGAATCACATTGCAGAAAAAGAGGGTGAAGCCCCTTTGAAGGCGCAAAAGATGGTTTCAATGCTCTTGCAGTTCGCTGAAAAAAATCCAGGCATGTCCCGTGTGATGGTGGGTGACGCCTTGATTTTTGAGCACGATCGCTTGAACACCAGGATGAATCACTTCTTTGACCGCATTGAGTCGACCCTCAGACAGGTCTTGAAAGAATCTGCTCAGGTCAAGGCCAGTGCCACGCCCACGGTCTTGAACAACCAATGGGCCTCCCTTGTGTGCGCCTTCATGGTCGGGCGACTTCATCGCTATGTGCGTTCTGACTTTAAAAAGCGCCCCACCGAGCATTTAGAGGCCCATTTGGCCCTGCTCTTGCCCCTCTAAATTTGGCGCTTGGGTGCACGCGCCAAGGCCCCCCTTAAGCGTGTTCAAGCGTTCCAAATTCTTTGATCAATTCAAGGGTCAAATTTGAAATAAACCCGTTGCCCCCACTTTCAAAGCGCTCGCTTTGAGTTCATTGTGGGTGGCCTCATCGATTTCAAGGCCTCTTGCTCTTTCAAGGCGTGCTTGTCGTTCGGGTTCGCCGGCCAGGATCAGGCCAGGCGTGCCTGGCTCAGGTGGGCTTTGTTTGAGCCAATCGATGAAGGCCTGTGTTTCAGGATAGAAGAAGTCCTCTTGTCCCATGGCTTTGGGATCGATCACAATGCTCAACATGCCGTTCATGACGGCTCGGGCCGAGTTGGCTTCTTTTCTCCAAGTGCCGCCCCCACTCAAAGCGCCGCCCAAGAGTTCACACGCAATGGCCAAGCCCGAGCCTTTGTGTTCACCAAAGGTCAGCAAAGCACCGAACTTGCCATTGCTTTGGGCTTTGACGACCACGCTGGGCCTGGTGGTGGGGAGGCCATTTTCATCGATCAACAAACCGGGTTTTGCGCTCAAGCCCAAATTGTGTGCGACTCGCATCTTGCCTTGCGCCACGGCCGAAGTTGCGAAGTCCAAGATGAAGGGCTTGTTCAAGCTCAGGTCTTGCATGCCAATGGGGATGCCAATGCAGCATGGGTTGGTGCCAAAGCGGCCATCGCCCGCCTGAAAGGCGGCCACCACGGGTCTTGAGAGCACGTTCACAAAGTGAATGGAGATCCATCCCTGGGCAACGGCCATTTCGGCAAAGTGTCCAATTCTGCCCAAATGGTGTGCGTTGGACAAAGACATGATGCAAGCCCCTTCGGTGCGAACCTTCTCGAAGGCCCGCTGCATGGCCTCAAACCCCACGACTTGACCAAAACCGCCCTGTCCATTCAATCCCAAAAGGCAACCGTGATCGATGTGTGCGGTGACTTTGGCGCCCGGCACGAGCCTCTTTTCAGAGATCGCGTCCATGTATCTTGGGGCCATGCCAACGCCATGCGAATCGTGTCCACTTAAGTTGGACAAGACCAAATTTTCTGCCACCTGCTGAGCCTCTTGCTGGCTGACCCCCGCATGCTCAAAAAGTTGGGTGATGTCGTTTTGTAATTGCTTGGGCTTGAAAATGTGCATCATGGTGGTGTGGGTCAAAAAACCAGTGAATTGAGATTTGACAAGGCCCAAAAAGCCTTGTTGTCGATGGGTGAGCCTTTGCTTGTTGAAACCGATCTTAATTCCAAATCAGCGCCTTGTCGAAAGCTCAACACCTACTCCTTAAGAGAAAAAAACAAGGCGCCCCTTTAAAAAGGACAGCAAAATCAAATACATTATGAGCTGTGCGCAAAGAAACACAATAAAAATGCCCTTGCCGGCATGAAGCGTGATAATTTTTTAAATGAAAGGTCTTTATGAAACTCGTTCGTTATGGCAACCCTGGTAAAGAAAAACCCGGTCTCATTGATGAGAATGGCCAATTGAGAGATTTAAGCGCTGTGGTGCCCGACTTCGGGCCTGAGCAGTTGAGCGACAAAGTGTTGGCCAAAATTGCCAAACTCAAAACAAGCAAATTGCCTTTGGTCAAAGGCAAGCCCCGTTTGGCTTGCCCCGTGAGCCATGTGGGCAAATTCATTGCGATTGGTTTGAACTACGCAGACCACGCCAAGGAAGCAGGAATGCCTCTGCCTAAAGAGCCCATCATTTTCATGAAAGCCACGAGCTGCATTCAAGGCGCCAATGACGATGTCATGTTGCCCAAAGGTTCCGTGAAATCCGATTGGGAGGCCGAGCTTGGGATTGTGATTGGCACCAAGGCCTCATATGTGAGCCAAAAGGACGCCTTGAACTACGTCGCTGGTTATTGCACCGTCAATGACGTGAGCGAGCGTGAGTACCAAATCGAGCGAAGCGGTACATGGGACAAGGGCAAGGGTTGCGACACCTTTGGACCCATTGGCCCATGGCTTGTGACCAAGGACGAAGTGCCCAATCCCCAGAAATTGGCGCTTTGGATGGAGCTGAACGGCGAGCGCATGCAAAACGGCAACACGAAGACCATGGTGTTTGGCGTGGCCAAATTGATCAGCTACTGCAGCCAGTTCATGACCTTGTACCCAGGCGACGTGATCACCACAGGCACGCCTCCAGGTGTTGGCATGGGCGTGAAAGTCAACGGCAAACCGGCGCCTGTCTTTTTGAAGCCAGGCGACGTGATGACCGTTGGCGTAGAAGGTTTGGGCGAGCAGCACACCAAAGTTGTGGCTTATAAAAAGGCAGCTTGAGACCCGCGATGAGAGAGCAAGAGGCTGGCGCCAACTGAGCAGCCCCTTGTGTTGAGTGCAAAACCCCAACCGTTCTTAAAGCCCTGCGCTTTGGAGCTTGGGGTTTTTTAACAGGCTGCGCGGAAAGCCTCTGCGTTCAGGGGCGCGGCGGGTGTCAATGGCCCCTCTCGATTTGAACCCATTGCCAAGACCCACAATGATCTCAGTCGCTCCAAGCATTGCGCTTGGCGCTGTTGCCCATGAGTTCGCCCAAAACACCTGAAGCGTGTACCGCAGGAGCGGGTGAGAAACGCTCTTCATCAAAGGCTTTGTCACCGTCTGCATCGGCCTGTCCCGTGGTTTGAAGCCCCTTGAAATCAAAGAGATTGGGGTCCAAAAGATGACTGGGCACGGCTTTGGTGAGTGCGCTGAACATGGTGTTGATGCGACCTGGAAACTGTTGGTCCCACTGCCTGAGCAAGTTGCCCACTTGTTTTCTTTGCAGGTTTTCTTGACTGCCACAGAGGGTGCAGGGGATGATGGGAAAGGCTTGTTCCTCAGACCACGCTTGGAGATCGGTCTCCGAGACATAGGCCATGGGCCGAATGACGATGTGGTTGCCCTCATCGCTCAACAGCTTCGGGGGCATGCTTTTCAAACGTCCACCAAAAAACAAATTGAGCAAAAAGGTCTGCAAGATGTCGTCTCGGTGATGGCCCAATGCGATTTTGTTGCAGCCCAGTTCAGAGGCGACTTTGTACAGTGCGCCCCTTCTGAGTCGGCTGCACAGGCTGCACATGGTTTTGCCTTCCTTGACCACGCGCTTGACGATCGAGTACGTGTCTTGCTCTTCGATGTGAAAGGGCACGGCGCGTGACTTCAAGTACTCTGGCAAGATGTGCTCTGGGAATCCGGGTTGCTTTTGGTCCAAGTTGACTGCAATCAACTCAAAGCGAACCGGGGCCCTGGCTTGGAGTTTCAGCAAAATGTCGAGCATGGAGTAGCTGTCCTTGCCACCGGAGACGCACACCATCACCCGGTCCCCCTCTTCAATCATGTTGAAGTCCACAATGGCTTGGCCCGTCAAGCGGCAAAGACGCTTTTCGAGCTTGTGCATTTCGCGCTCGTGCTTGGTCCTCGCAGCGTGCGAATATCGGTCAGTGGCAATGTCAAGCTCTTTAGGCGCCTCAAGAAATTCAGCAGAAGTGGTGTCAGCGATTGAGTGGGTGAGCATGGTGGTCAATGAAAAAAGAAGGATGGGGCTGCTATGGGCGTCTTTGACATTAAAAACACGATCAAGCTGCAAATGAGGCTTTGTAGATTATCCAATAATTCTTTGGACTTCGCCAATTGACAAATTTGGTGTTCTTTGAGCAAGTGCGGCCACGTGTGAGCTTGACCGGTGGTCTTTGGACCATCGGTCCTCAAGACGTGGGCCAATGACCCACGCACACTTCGATGGCCACTTCACAGTCCTCAAAGATCTCAAGTTTTGCGATCTTGACCTTGACGCCAAGCACGCCAGGCAACTGCATGAGTCGCGTGGCGACTTTTCCGATCAAGGTTTCAAGCAAATTGATGTGTTCTGCTGTGCACTCGTTGATGATGATTTGGCGCACCTTTCGGTAGTCCAGAACTCGCATGATGTCGTCATCTGAGGGGAGCAAGGGTTGCTCGCCCAAGTTGAGTTCTGCATCGACTTGGATGGGCTGAGGTGCGGTCTTTTCAACATCAAGAATGCCTAAATTGGCATTGAATTTGAGTCCCTTCAAGGACAAGGTTTGTTGGTTCATGTGCGAGCCCTAAAAATTTCGACCCCAACGGCTGCGCAATCGGGATAGACATCGGGTTTGCGGGTCGAGAGTTGAACCGCCAAAACTTGTGGGTTTGCAAGAAGCTCGGAAGCGAGTTCATCACAAAGCGTCTCTTGCAAATGAATGTGTCCTTTTGCAATTCGAGAGAGGACCACGTGGCGGATGAAGTCGTAGTCAACGACTTGCCGGATGTCATCAGAGGATGGGCTTGTTGACTTTAAATCCACATACAAATCGACATCGATCAATAGGCGCTGGGGGGTCGCGAGCTCAAAGTCATGGATACCAATGCTGGCCATGACCTCCAAGTCTTTTACAAAAAGTCGCCGACAAGCTTTGAGCAATGGATTGAAGGGCGTCATCAGAGGGTCATGCCTTTATGGTTTAATGAATACAAATGCACCGAAAAACCCTAAAAATAGTCATCTAAAATAAAGTAAAAATGATAAATTTGGGGCCGAGTCAATCATTGTGAGTTTTTAATGTCTATGAAAAAAATTCAACGCATCGCGCTTTGGTCAATGGCTTTCTTGCTTTTGAGTTGCAACGATCAAAATGCAGTTCAAACGCTTGCCAAAACAGATGTCTTCTCCAACAGCGATGGACAAGTGAGCGCCGTTGTCAACACCCCCAATGCACTTGGATTTTACGCGGCTTCTCGCTTTTTAGAGCAAGCCTCTTGGGGCCCAACCCCTCAGTCGGTCAGTGAGGTGAGGCGTTTGGGTTATGCCGCTTGGATAGACAAGCAATTGAGCCAGCCCGCGACCTTGACCAATCCACCCAGTTATGTGATTGATTATACGGCGAACGACGGGGTGACAGAACCCCGTGCCTACAACTGGATACCCATTCGCTTTTTTGAAATGACCGCCATTGGACAAGATCAATTGAGGCAACGCGTGTCTTGGGCTTTGTACAACTTCATTCCAGCGTCAAACGGAAGTGCAATTTATCGCCCCAGTTACTACGACTTCATACAACAAAACAGTCTCTCTTCCTTTGATCAACTGCTCAAGGCGGTTTCATTGAGCCCGTCGATGGGCTTTTTCTTGAACAACACGGACAACACCGCCAGCGTGCCCAACGAAAACTTTGCCCGTGAAGTCATGCAACTCTTTTCTGTTGGACTGGTTCAATTGAACATGGATGGCAGCATAAAAAGAGATGCCAATGGCGTGCCTTTGCAAACTTACAGCCAGGCCGATGTGATCGATGCCACCAAAGCCGTGTCGGGCTGGGGCAACAATTGGAACAAAAATTTACCCAAAACAAATGGTTGCAATTGCCAAGTCCCCATGGTTCCCAAAGATGCCTCACAGCACAATTCAAGTTCTAAAAAAATACTGGGCACCACCATCCCGGCCAATCAAACCACACAACAAGACTTGGATGCGTTCATCAAAATATTGGTCAACCACCCCAATACAGCGCCCTTTGTATCCAGAAGATTGATTCAAAACTTGGTCACGAGCGACCCCAGTCCTGACTACATTTCAAGAATAGCCAAGGTTTTTGTCGACAGCAAGGCTGATCTGTCGCAAGTGGTGAAGGCCATTCTCTTGGACACAGAAGCAAGAGTGGGTGACAACCCAAGCGCACAAACACCTCGAGTGGGAAAAATCAAAGAGCCCATTTTGATCAGAACCTCTTTGATGAGGGGCTTGTCGTGTAAAACCACCATCATGAGTAAAAACAACAGTGCCCAAGCTGACAACGCGGTTCAAGACCCCATCAATGCACCCACGGTGTTTGGTTACGTTTCCCCAGATTACAAAGCACCTGTCAGTTTGACCAATTTACCAGAACAGTCCTTGATGAACTTGTCTGCCTTTAACAATCGAAACTCTTTGGGCTACAACTTCACGCTGGATAACCTACAAAACGCGGGATGCGACATCGCGCCCTTTTTGGCGGCGGCTCAAAGCGCCAATGCGGATTTGATTCAGCTCTTTAGCGAGCGGTTTTTCCGTGGCCGTATGCCTCCCGCGCTCAGCAATGGGGTCAACAGTTTGCTCAGCAATGACTTGGCCAGCGAGAGTGCGTTCAACAAAGTGTTTTACTTGTTGGGCCTTTTGATTTCTTCCTCAGCCTTTGGAGTGGTGTAATGGATCGCCGTACCTTTGTGAATCGACTTTTGGTGGCCGGTGGCTTGAGTGGTGCGAGTGCACTGACGTTCAATGCGTCCATGGCTGCAAGCAGCAACTTGAGTGGCTACAAGGCCTTGGTCTGCATTCACTTGAACGGAGGCTGTGATGGCAACGATGTGATCGTGCCCACCGACAGTGCGCATGCCGACTACATCAAATCCAGACCCAATGTGGGCCTTAAAAAGGACGCACTGACACCGTTGTCAGGCTCTTTTTTAGGTCACACCATGGGCCTCAATCCTGCGCTCAAAAGCCTTGTCCCTTTGTTCAACGCAGGTAAGCTTGGCGCCATTGTCAACGTTGGGCCCTTGGTCAAGCCCACAACGGCTCAAGAGGTTTTGGCTGGAACAGCCAAATTGCCACCCTTTTTGTACTCTCACCCAGAGCAAACGGCCCTGGTCAATGGATGGATGGGCGACCAAGATCCCAGCGGCTGGGGGGGACGCGCGATGGAAGCCATGGACCCAGTGGCTGCTTTTAAGTCGCCCTTGATCTCGGTCAACAACAACCAGTCAACCTTGGTCTTGGGTCAGAGAAGCAAAATCATCACCGCCTCTTCATACCCATCGACCAACATTGGGCGGGCCAATTTACTTGATCCCAAAAACCAGTGGACCCAAATTATGGATTCATTGTCTCGCTTTCAAAGTCCCAACCAAGTGAGCGCTGAGTATGCTCGGACCTTTAAAGGCATTTTTGCGGATGCCCAAGAATTGGCCCTGGCAGCACAAAAGGTGCCTGAGCCCAGTGGCTTTGGAGCCGCTGGTATTTCACGGCAATTGGCCATGGTATCAAGGCTCGTGTCTTATTACAAAACAACAGGGGCAACTCGACAGATTTTTTCACTTCAGTGGGGGTCCTTTGACACCCACACCAACCAGCGGGGTGTGAATGACTTGCCCCTGGGTCAGGACACACAACTGTCGGATTTGGCAGAGGCTTTGGTCTCCTTTCAAGCCGCCTTGGAAAAAACCGGTCTGTCCAACGATGTGGCGTTGCTGGTCACCAGCGAATTTGGTCGAACTTTGGACGAGGCGTCAGGTTTAGGATCGGACCATGCATGGGGCAACCATTGGTTGGTGATGGGCAACACGGTCAAGGGAGGGCAAATGTATGGTGCCAAGTTCCCAAGTCTCGTGCTTGGCGGTGTGGACGATGCGCATCCGCAAAAGAGAGGCTATTGGGTACCGCAAATCTCCAATGACCAAGTCGCTGCAGATTTATTGACTTGGTTGGGCTTGCCCTCTTCATCATTGACCACGGTGCTGCCCAATTTGAACAACTTTAGCAATAAAACCGTGGGCTTCATGCTTGCTTAAACCCCCTCGCTTGTCATCCGTCAAAAAAGAGAACAACCATGGCAACATTCGGATCCCTCACTTCTGCCACAAGCGCCAACAACACCTACACGGGAACGGGTGGATTTGATGTAGTCAATTACTATCAAAGCAAAAACAACTACAGCATCACCTACGATGCGCCGAACGATAAAATCACCGTTAGAAACAACAAAACAGGTGTCATTGACACTCTGATTGGGATTTCGGAAATTTATTTCAATGCAGGCAATCCAGATGTTTGGCTTGCACCCAAAGTCTTGAATTTTAATTACCCGGCAAACAGTCCCTACATCAATTTGTATTTAAGTGCAGGCGCTCAAAACATCAGCCTAGACGCTTGGACCAACGTCGTTGTCGGCCAAGGCAATGAAACCATCGTCAACGACCTCTACCCGACATCACGAACTTTGGGAACGGTTGCTTTTTGGGGTTCGACCAAAGGCGCCAATGTTGACTTAGAAAGTGGGCGAGCAACGTCTGGGGATGGGTATGCCATCACGATCAAGAACATCTATCACGTCAGGTTCAATGGCGCGAACGGTGATACAGCTTATGGCTCCTCTGGCTCAGACACCTTTTATTTTGACGGCTTCACAAAAGGCAATGCCTCCTTCATTGATGGGCGAGATGGGGTGGACACGGCAGATTTTTATTCTGGCCTTCTCTCAGAATACATTCTCAAAACGAGCGTCGATGGCAAAACCACCACCATTCAAAGGAATGGCTATACCGCCAACTTCAACAATGTGGAAACGTTCTTGTTTCATCAAAATGGGACACAAAACATCAGCTTGAATTACAAGGACTTCATTGACTTTTCAGCCGTAGGTCCTGCAACGCTAATTGCTTCAAAAAATCTATGGCAAAACACGCTGAGCGCTCAGGGCAATCAATTAAGCTTCAGTTTCATGTCGGCCTCACCCACCTATGGGGGTGCAGATGGGGGCACTGGGTTTACAGCACCCACGGAGAACTACAAAACAGCTGTCAAGAGCATCCTCTCTCAATTGTCAAAATTCATTGGCATTGATTTTGTGGAGATCAGTGACGCGACTTCAAGTTATGGGCAATTGCGCTTTGGTGCCAATCAACAAGCGAGCACCAAGGGCTACTCTTTCAATCCATCGGATTCTGCCACTGACAAGGCGGGGGACGTTTGGCTTGATGTTGAAACCTTGTCGTTGATGAGTCCTGGCCAAGAGGGCTATCAAGTCCTGCTGCATGAAGTGGGGCATGCGCTGGGTTTGATTCATCCCCAAGGTGAAACCGATCCTGTCACTGGTACCAGCGCCAGATTGCTTGGGCAATGGAACAACAATCTTTATACAGTGATGTCAGATGTCCAGGCCTCCAACCATCTTTGGCAATCGTGGTTCGGGCCTTTAGATATGCAAGCACTTCAAACTCTGTATGGCGCGAAAGCCGCAAGCTTCAATCCAGCGGACACCAATTATGTTTTAAAGGATGCTGATGGTCAGAAGCTCCAAACTTTAAGCGATGCAGGAGGCCTCAACACCATCGATTGCTCAGGGCTTACTTTGGGCGTCTCCATCAGTTTGAGGCCCAACACATTTTCCTCCGTTGGCAAGACAATGGATGACCTGGCGGCATTCAACAACATGTACATCGACTCTTTAACGATCATTCAAAACGTGAGTGGAAGTCGTTTTGACGATGTATTGATCGGCAACGATCAAAGCAATGTTTTTTACCCCCTGGAGGGCAATGACATCATTGATGGAAAAGGCGGCATCAATCGAGCGGTGTTTCAAGGCGCTGCTGGCGGGTATTCCTGGGACATCAATGCCAGCAACCAGCATTTGAACGTGGCCGACAAAGGTCAAAAGTTAGGAAACAAAGATTTGTTCAACATTCAGCGCTTGAATTTTTCTGACACAAACATTGCATTCGATTTGATGCCAACGGATTCTGGTGGGAAAACTGCCCAAATATTGGGTGCGGCCTTTGGTTTGAGCGCGCTCAGCAACAAGCCGTATGTTGGCATTGGCTTGAGTTTGTTCGATGGTGCCATGGGTTTGCAAGACGTGGCCACCCTCGCCATCCAAACTGGGCTGGTGAGTGCACCTGACAACACGTCTTTCGTCAAAGCGGTTTGGAGCAATGTGGTGGGCTCTCCCATTGATGACGCCAATTTAAATACGTATGTGGGCCAATTGAACAAGGATGCATTCACGCAAGCGTCCCTCTTGGTTTTGGCGGCGACGTCCAGCTTCAATACCAGCCACATCAATTTGGCAGGTCTAGCACAAACGGGTTTGGAATACGTTTAAACTTTCACATGAGCACAATCACAGGCGCGCTGAACAATCAGTTTTTAGAAAAACTCACCGGTACGGCTGGAAACGATGAAGTCTACCCAAGGGGTGGCTGGGACATGGTTGATGGCGCCATGGGCTATGACGTGGTGCACGTTCAAGGTCAAGCGGCTGACTACAAGATCACCAACATCAATGGGGTGATCTACATCGATTCGGTATCAGCAGCGAGCTCAAGCATCCAAGAGACGCAATTGATCAATGTCGAGAAGATCCAGTTTGACAACACAAGTGTCGACTTGACCGCGTCCATCCAATTCACCAACCATCCTGGGGGGGAGCATTTTCAAGGCGGTGCAGGCATCGATGTGCTGAGTTTCGAGCTCAATCGATCGGCTTACGATGTGAGTAAAAGTGGCAATCTTTTTGTGGTGATGGACAACGTCAGCACTGGGGGGGTGGACCTGCTCTCTGGCATCGAGCGCTTGAGCTTCAAAGATGTCAAGGTGGCCCTCGATTTGGATGGCAACGCCGGTGATGTGGTCAAGATCCTTGGCGCGGTCTTTGGAGCCAGCGCTTTAAAAACACATCCTGAGTACGTGGGCATTGGATTGACCTACCGGGATGCGGGCATGGGTTTCAATGCCCTCACCTCACTGGCACTCACGGCTGCAAATCTCAATACACCTCAAAGCTTGGTGACTCAGTTGTGGCTCAATGTGATGCACCAAGCGGGCAGTGATGCTCAACTGCAGCCCTTTTTGCAAATGCTGAGCGCTGGAACTGCCCCCATTGATTTGGCCGTGATGGCGGCCAATGCACCACAAAATTTGAGCAGCATCAACCTCATTGGCTTGGCGAGCACGGGGGTGGTGTACGTCTGAGCGGAGGGGTCGAGTTTTCAGGTCTTTTGTGCAAACAACTCGTCGACCATGAACATCACGTCTCTTGCCAAGGGCACCAAGTGTTGACCACAGTCCACCTTGATGGTGGTGCCTGTCAAGCTGGACGTTGAAGCCAAAAAGAAGCAACTTTTGGCGACGTCCGCTGGGTCGATGGCTTTTTGCAGCAAATTGACTTTGCTGGCCTTTTCAAAATTCTCTTGTGTTTGGTCTCCACTCAAATACATGAGTCCTGGAGAAACCGCATTGACCCGCACCGTTGGTGCCAACGATTGCGCTTGCAAGCTGACGGCCCGTTCCAAGGCCAATTTGGACAAGGTGTAGCTGAAGTAATCGGGGTTCAAGTTGAACACCTTTTGATCGAGCACATGCACAATGCTGGGGAGGCTCTGAACAATAGAGGGGGAGGCTTTTTGGTTTTCTTGGTAGAAATTGGCCAAGCATTGACCCAGTTTCATGGGCGCTAGTAAATTGACTTTCAATTGCGCCATGGCCAACTCGCCTGTGAAGTCCAGTCCCGAGTCGGGTTCAAACAAAGAGGCATTGTTGACAATGCACTGCAGTGCATGGCCTGCGCTGTCGACCGTGTTGTAAAAGAGGTCGGTGACTTCTTGCTCTGAGGACAGCTCCGCCTTGAGCAGTTGGGTTTTGACCCCAGGAAAAAGCCCAGCCATTTCTGATTGAAGTGCCTGCGCCAAGTCCAGGGACTTGTTGTAATGCACGGTGACATCCCACCCCTTGGAGGCAAAACACAGGGCGATTTCACGTCCAAGACGGGTGGCGCCTCCGGTGACCAATACCATGGGGTTCATTGAAGTGATGCTTTCTTTGCTGGAGTTGGATTCATGGGTTTGGCCTTCAATCCACAATCAAAAGCTTCAAGGCTTGTCGCTTGGGGATTTGAGCCAGGCACGGCACTTGGGGTGAATTCAAGCCCGTGATGGGCAAAGTATAGGGGATTATAGAAATGCTTGATCCGCCAAGCTCTTTCATCAAAGCGCTTTGAGGAAAGACTTCTTCATGCGCAAAAAAAGAGGGGCGGGCCTGGTTTGAAAAAAATCATTCACTGCAATCACTACAATGGAGAACACTTCCAAGCCATGCCCGTCTTTAAAAAAAGGAAACAACCATTTTGAATGCGCCCTTGAGCACAAACGCCACGGCGATGGACAAACTCATCACTCGAGGAATTGACCAATCCAATGGTTGGCTTTCATTTGATCGCTTCATGGCTTTGGCGCTGTATGCGCCCAATTTAGGGTATTACAGTGCCAGGACCCAGCCCATTGGTTTGATGGCTTCCTCGGGCTCGGACTTTGTGACGGCGCCGCAGATGTCACCCTACTTTTCCAGAAGTTTGGCGCGTTCCATTGAAGAGGCGCTTCTTGCGACCCAAATGGACGAGGTCTGGGAGTTTGGTGCAGGCACGGCGCTCATGGCTTTTGAAATCTTAAAAACCCTGGGCGACAAAATCAATCGCTATGTGATCGTTGAGGTGTCCAGTCATCTCAAAGAGGTCCAAGCCCAACAACTTGAAGCCTTCAAAGACAAAGTGGTTTGGATGGACCAGTTGCCCGAACACTTTTCTGGCGTCGTTGTGGGCAACGAGGTCTTGGACGCCATGCCGGTGAAACTCATTGAGCGCCGCTTGGGTGTTTGGAGGGAGCTTGGGGTCGCTCGTGACCTGCAGTCAACCGATTTGAAACTCAACTGGGCGCCTCGTCCCACGGATCTCTCGCCACCCATCGACATCCCCGGTGAACACGATTATTTGACCGAAATCCACGCCCAAGCCGAGGCCTTCATCAAGACCTTGGCCGACCGACTTCAAAAGGGCGTGGTGTTCTTGATCGATTATGGTTTTCCGGAGCGCGAGTACTACCACGAGCAGCGCTCAGGGGGCACCTTGATGTGTCACCAAGCCCACCAAGCCGACAGCAACCCCTTGGTGGCGGTGGGTCAAAAGGACATCACCGCCCATGTGAACTTCACGGGGATTGCCTTGGCGGCCCAAGACAGTGGCATGGCGGTGCTTGGCTACACCACTCAAGCCCATTTTTTGATCAACTCGGGGCTGTTGGACTTGTTAGAAGGTGCGAGCTTGGCGCACAAGGCCATGGCGCAAAAGCTCATCACCGAGCACGAGATGGGAGAGCTTTTTAAAGTCTTGGCACTGGGCGTTGGAACGCCTCTTGAATGGGCGCCCATGGGTTTTCAAACCGGGGACCGCTCTCACACCTTGTGAGGCTTTGAGCCATGCACACACTTGCACAACACCGCGCCAAGGAGGCCGCATGATTCGCTGGATTTTGGTGGTGCTGTTGGTCTTGATTTTGATCGATGGCCTCTCTCCGTGGTTGAGGCGCCTAGGAGTGGGGAAATTGCCAGGTGACTTGGAGTTCTTTTTTTTGGGGCGCGTCTGGCGACTGCCCCTCACCAGCACCTTGCTTTTGAGTGTGGTCTGTGCCTTGATTGCCAAGTTCTTGTAGCTTGGCGTTTGAGCGCTTGGCTTGAGGGGTGCAAGTATTTGAATTCCAGTCGGAACATTTTTGCCTGAAAGGGAGAGGTGAATCTGACCGATTCACACAAACTTCGCAAATCATGGGTAAGATTCACTCTACTTTTAGGGACTCAAGGCCCCTAAAGCGCTCAACCCAAACGCTCCAACGACATTGAATGATTTCTAAATCACCCACCAACACCCCTTCGCTTCACGCTCAAAGAGGTCGCGCCCCATCCAACCCCATGTTCTGGATGGCCTTGGTCGCCTTGGTGGTGAGTTTGACGTGGTGGTACCCAAAAATCAAAGACTGGTTGCTGACGGCCCCCCTGGCAGCCGCGACAGAAGAGACGGGGCCAGGCGGCGCACCCACGGGTCCTAGAGCCGCTGGCCCAGGAGGGCCAGCTGGGTTTGGGGGTGGCCGTTTTGGCTTTGGGGGTGGCAGGCCACAACCTGTGAGCGTGGCATCTGTCGCTCAAATGGACATCACCTCCAGCGTCTGGGCAGTGGGCACCTTGAGTGCGGTCAACACGGCTGTCGTTCGATCCAAAGTCGATGGTGAACTCAAAGCCATTCGTTTTATTGAAGGCAAAGCGGTCAAAGCGGGTGAATTGTTGGCAGAAATTGATCCCAGGCCCTTTGAGGTTCAAGTCTTGCAAGCCCAGGGGCAACTGGCCAGGGATCAAGCCTTGCTGAAGAATGCAGAGTTGGACGCTCAACGCTACAAAGAACTTTGGGCGCAAGACGCCATTGCCAAGCAGCAACTCGATACGCAAGAAGCCTTGGTTCGACAACTGCTTGGCACCGTCCAAACCGATCAAGGCCTGCTGGAAAGTGCCAAACTCAATCTCAGTTACACCAAGGTGGTGGCGCCGATTGCGGGTCGACTGGGACTCAAGTCGGTGGAACTGGGCAGTTTGGTGAGATCTGGGGACGCCACGGGTTTGGTCACCATCACGCAAACGCAACCCATGGCGGTGTTGTTCTCAGTGCCTGAGCAGCACGTGGGTTTGATTCAAAGAAAGCTCAATGCCTCCTTGCCTTTGCCTGTTGTTGCTTGGGACAAGGACCAGCGAGAAATCTTGGCCAAGGGGTTTGTGCAAACCAGTGACAATGCCATCGATGTGAGCACCTCCACCTTGAAGCTCAAAGCGCTGCTTGAGAACAAGGACGCTCGCCTGTTTCCCAACCAATTCGCCAACATTCAACTCCAACTCGATGTTTTGAAGCAAGCCACCGTGGTGCCAATGACGGCCATTCAACGAGGGGCCATTGGCACGTTTGTGCTGCTTGTACAAGAGGACAAAAGCATACGAACACAAAAGGTGCAACTCTTGGCCACGCAAGGTGATCTCCAAGCCGTGCAGGCCCTGGGCGGCGCCCTGACACCGGGACAATGGGTGGTGACCGATGGGGCGGATCGACTGCGTGACAACAGCCGCGTGGACGTGGTGAAGATCAATGGACAAGATGCAAAGAAGAGGGAGGGCGCGCCCGACGCCTCTGCACCCGCAAGCAAGGCCTTGGGGGGCGGCGAAGGCCTTTCAGCTCCCAATGCCCCTTCGCTCTCAACGCCAAGCGCCTCCAAGCCACAAGGTGCCCATGCGCCAACCCGTCCATTGCCCGCGTCCAATGCCTCAGCCCCTTCCATGGCGCCTGCGACTTCGCTGCCCGCTGCACCTGCAAGCGCGGCCGCAGGCCCCGGCCCAGAGGGTTCTGCAGAGCGACCCCGCTGGATGGACCGATTGCCCCCCGAGATGGTGGACAAGGTCAAGGCCATGAGCCCCGAGGAGAGACGCGCTTTCTTTCAAAAGCTCAGAGAACGACGTCAGTCTCAAGGTGAGTGAGCGCCTCATGAAGGGATCCAAAATCAATGAGGCGTTTGTGTCCCCCATGAAGCTTCTGGGAAGGGCCAAATGAACCTCTCCAAGCTCTTCATTGAAAGACCCGTTGCCACCTCCCTTTTGATGTTGGCCATCGTGATCACCGGGGCCTTGGCCTACAGACTGCTCGCGATCAGCTCTTTGCCCCAAGTCGACTACCCCACCATTCAAGTCACCACCTTGTACCCTGGGGCCTCTCCAGAAGTGGTCACCTCGTCCATCACAGCCCCTCTTGAGCGTCAATTTGGACAAATGCCGGGCTTGGATGAAATGAGCTCGGTGAGTTCTGGGGGAGCGTCCGTGATCACCCTCAGGTTTTCTTTGGAGCTCACCTTGGACATTGCTGAGCAACAGGTCCAAGCCGCCATCAATGCGGGGGGCAATTTGTTGCCCACCGACCTGCCCATGCCGCCCATCTACAGCAAAGTCAATCCTGCAGATGCGCCCATTTTGACCTTGGCGGTGAGCTCGCCCACTTTGCCCATCACCCAAGTGCACGACATGGTGGAGAACCGAATCGCACAGCGCCTGTCGCAAATCTCAGGCGTGGGTTTGGTCAGTTTAGGGGGGGGCCGACGACCCTCGGTGCGCGTTCAAGTCAACCCGGGCGCTTTGAGCAAGAACGGGTTTTCGTTGGAAGACATCCGTGCAGCGGTGTCCCAGGCCAATGTGAACATGGCCAAGGGCAGTTTTGATGGCCCCAAGCGCTCCTCTACACTCGATGCAAACGATCAAATGCGCTCGGCCAAAGAGTACGCCAAGTTGATCATTGCTTACAAAAATGGCAACCCCCTCAGACTTGAAGATGTGGCCACCTTGGTCGATGCGCCCGAGAACAGCCGCATGGCCGCATGGGCCAATCAAAAGGACGCGATCATCATCAATGTGCAGCGCCAGCCTGGGGCCAATGTGATTGACACCGTTGACAAGCTCAAAGCCACCTTGCCCAATTTGAGGGCCAATTTGCCCGAGTCCTTGGATCTGGAGGTGATGAACGACCGCACGTTGACCATTCGCAGCTCGGTCTCGGATGTACAAACCGAGTTGCTCATCTCCATTGCCTTGGTGGTCTTGGTGATTTTCTTGTTTTTAAGAAGTGTGCAGGCCACCTTGATCCCCAGTGTGGCCGTGCCCTTGTCGTTGTTGGGCACCTTTGGGGTGATGTATTTGCTGGGTTTTTCAGTCAACAACTTGACCCTGATGGCCTTGACGATTGCCACGGGCTTTGTGGTCGATGATGCGATCGTGATGATCGAAAACATTGCGCGCCACATGGAGATGGGCAAAAGTGCTTTTGATGCCGCGCTGGACGGGGCCAAAGAAATTGGGTTCACCATCATCTCCCTCACCTTCTCCTTGATCGCGGTCTTGATTCCCCTTCTTTTTATGGGCGACGTGGTGGGGCGACTCTTTCATGAGTTTGCCATCACCTTGGCGGTCGCCATTTTGATTTCTGCGCTGGTCTCTCTCACCTTGACCCCGATGATGTGTTCAAGGATTTTGAAGTCGGGCACTTTGAGCCATGCACCTTCCGCGGGTTCAAGTTCGACACCCGGGTGGTCGATGCAAGTGGGGGCTTTGATTGAGCGCACCATTGCACAGTACGGCAAAGCCTTGCACTGGGTCTTGGACCGTCCCCGAGAAACATGGGGGGTCTTTTTGGGCACCATGGTGCTGAGCGCACTGCTTTACAGCGTGAGCGACAAGGGCTTCTTTCCTGAGCAAGACACGGGCAGCATTCAAGTGATCACCGAGGCCTCTCAGTCGAGCTCCTTTGAAGCCATGCAAAACAAGCAACGTGACATTGCCAATGCTTTTTTACAAGACCCGGATGTGTTGAATCTGACCTCATTCATTGGGGTGGACGGTCAAAACATGAGCATCAACACGGGGCGCATGATGCTCGTGCTCAAACCCAAAAGAGAAAGAAGCGGCACACAGCGTGAACTCATTGAACGACTGCAGTCTGGTGTTGCGTCCCTGAGCGGCGTTCAAGTGTATTTTCAGCCCGTTCAAGACTTGACCTTGGATGACCGTGTGGCCAAAGCCCCTTATGCCTTTGTGCTGAGTGGTCCAGACATCGATGCTCTGGGCGTGTGGTCCGAAAAGATCAAAGAGCAGTTGCTCAAACGGCCCGAGTTGACGGTCGTGGTCAGTGATTTGCAAAGCCAAGGTTTACAAGCCTTTGTCCGCATCGACCGCGAGGCCGCAGGCCGCTTGGGGGTCAGCATTGCGGCCATCGACAACGCCCTTTACGACGCCTTTGGCCAACGCTTGATCTCGACCATCTACACCCAAAGCAACCAGTACCGCGTGGTGCTGGAGTTGCAGTCCGCTTTTCGCTCAAGCCCCAAAGCCTTGGAGCAACTCTTTGTGCCCAGCAGCACAGGCGCACAAATTTCTCTCAGCAGTTTGGCCCGCATTGAAGAAAAGCCCACCCGACTGGGGGTCATGCACATGGCGCAGTACCCGGCCGTCACCTTGTCCTTTCAACCGGCCCTTGGCGTGTCCTTGGGAGAAGCGGTGAAGCTCATCGATGCAGAGCTTGCGAGCCTTCGACACGCCGGCATGCCCATCAACGTGGAGAGCACCTTTGAAGGGGCGGCCTTGGCTTTTCAAAAGTCGCTTGACAACACTTTGTGGTTGATTTTGGCCGCGATCGTGACCATGTACATCGTGCTCGGTGTTTTGTATGAGAGCTACATCCATCCGGTGACCATCCTCTCGACCTTGCCCTCGGCCGGCGTGGGCGCCTTGCTAGCCCTGTGGGTGAGCCGCATGGATTTGGGCGTGATCGCGGTCATTGGGGTGATTTTGTTGATTGGCATTGTGAAGAAAAATGCGATCATGATGATTGACTTTGCGCTGGACGCCGAGCGCCGCAGAGGGCTCTCGCCCAAAGAGGCCATCTTTGAGGCCTGCATGCTGCGCTTCAGACCCATTTTGATGACCACCTTGTGCGCTCTCTTGGGCGCCTTGCCTTTGGTCCTGGGTGGGGGGGTGGGCAGTGAACTCAGACAACCTTTGGGGGTCACCATGGTGGGCGGCTTGATGCTGAGCCAACTCATGACCTTGTTCACCACTCCCGTGATTTATTTGACCTTCTCGCAATGGTTCTCATCGGATGCAAAGCGCGAGAAAACCGAGCTCACCCCATGAGCCCCCAAACATGAGAGGGGTGTCATGAGTCTTTCAGGGGCCTTTATTGTTCGCCCCATCGGCACCACCTTGATCACCCTCGGTGTGGCTTTGGCAGGCGCCTTGGCCTATTTGAAGTTGCCCGTGGCCCCCTTGCCTCAAGTGGAGTTTCCTACGATCTCGGTGCAGGCCGCTTTGCCAGGCGCGTCTCCAGAGACCATGGCCTCGACTGTGGCCACGCCTTTGGAGCGCGCTTTGGGGGCCATTGCAGGCGTCAATGAGATGACCTCCAACTCATCCCTTGGCAACACCCGCGTGACCTTGCAGTTTGATTTGAACCGAGACATCAACGGTGCGGCCCGCGATGTGCAAGCGGCCTTGAATGCGGCGAGAGCCCTGTTGCCCACTGGCATGCCGAGCAACCCCACTTACCGCAAAGTCAACCCGGCAGAGTCGCCCATATTGATTTTGTCATTGACCTCCAAGACCCTCACAAGAGGTGAGCTCTACGATGCAGCCTCAACCGTGCTCACCCAGCGCTTGTCGCAAGTCGATGGCGTGGGACAGGTGAGCATTGGAGGGGGCGCGCTCCCAGCGGTTCGCATTGAACTCGATCCGCACAAATTGAGCGCGGTGGGGCTCAGCAGTGAGCAAGTTCGACAAGCCGTTGTCGCCTTCAATGCCAATCGGCCCAAGGGGTTCATTGAAAACAGTGAACACGCCTGGCAAATCGAGGCCAATGACCAGGCCAAGAAAGCCGAGGAGTATGCCAATCTGATTTTGAGCAGCAAGAATGCGCAAGTGCTGCGTTTAAAAGATGTGGCACAGGTCTTGGACTCCGTGCAAGACTTGAGAAACTATGGCGCCGAAGACGGCAAGCCCGCCATCCTTGTGATTCTCAACAAACAACCGGGCGCCAATGTGATTGAAACGGTCAAGCGCGTGCGTGCCTTGTTCCCCGTGCTCAAGGCCTCCTTGCCAGACGACTTGGTGATGACCGTGGTCTCAGACCGCACCCCCACTTTGAACGCCTCCCTCTTTGAAATTCAAAAGGCGCTGGCGTTCTCCATTGCCTTGGTGGTGTTGGTGGTGGGTTTGTTCTTGAAAAGATCACGGGCCGCGTTGATTCCCACCGTTGCTGTGCCCGTGTCCTTGGCGGGTGCTTTTGCCTTGATGTATGTCTTGGATTATTCTTTGAACAATCTGTCCTTGATGGCGTTGACCATTGCATCAGGGTTTGTGGTGGACGACGCCATCGTGGTGCTGGAGAACGTGATCAGGCGCATGGAGCGGGGCGAGAGCCCCCTTGAGGCGGCCCAAAAAGGCTCCAGAGAGATAGGGTTTACGGTCTTGTCGATGAGCCTGTCTCTGATTGCGGTCTTCATCCCGATTTTGCTCATGGGGGGGATTTTGGGCAGGCTTTTTCAAGAGTTTGCCATTGTGCTGTCAGGGGCCATTTTGATCTCCATGCTCGTGTCCCTCAGCACCACCCCCATGATGTGTGCGGCACTTCTAAGACCCGAGGACCACCTTAAAAGACACAAGCACCAGGCCCTAAAAAATTTATTGGACCGCTTGGCCAAGCACAGCAAGACAAGGGTCACCAACAGCTTTGATCAAATGCGTTGGGGCGGCGAGCGACTTGTTTTGCGCGCTCGCATTGCGTGGATCAAGCTTTGGCGCCCCCTCCTTTGGTACCGACACTCCTTGGCTTGGTGCTTGCGGCACTCCGCGGTGATGCTCCTGGTGCTGATCGCAACGGTGGCCTTGAACGTGAGTTTGTACAAAGCCATTCCAAAAGGATTTTTCCCGCAGCAAGACACGGGCAGGATTTTTGGCAACATCCGGGCCGATCAAAGCTCCTCCTTTCAGTCCATGCAAGAGCGCCTTGACCACTTCATGGCGGTGGTCAAGGCCGAGCCCTCTGTTGACAATGTGACAGGCTTCACGGGCGGGGGACAGCGCAACTCAGCGCAAATGTTCATCACCCTCAAACCCAGAAACGAGCGAGACCTCACGGCCGATCAATTGGTGGCCAAATTGCGAGTGAAACTGGGCAAGGAAGCGGGTGCCAGGCTCTTTTTGATCCCGTCCCAAGACATTCGCATTGGGGCCAGGATGTCGAGCTCACAGTACGAGTTCACCTTGAAGTCCGATGAGTTGCAAGGCTTGAAGGAATGGGAGCCCAAGATCAGGCGTGCCATGAGTCGATTGAGTGAGCTCGAAGACATCAACACCGACTTTGAGGACCGCGGCTTGCAGACCTCTGTGGTGATGGACCGAGAGCGTTTGAGTCGACTCGGACTCACGGTGAGGGATGTGGACAATGCCTTGGCCAATGCCTTTTCTCAGCGCCAAGTGGGGGTGATTTACAACCCCTTGAATCAGTACCGCGTGGTCATGGAATGGGCACCCGAGTATTTGCAAAGTGCGCAGTCCTTGAAGGACATTCAACTCTTGAATGCGATGGGGCAGTGGGTGCCCTTGAGTTCAGTGGCCAGCGTGGAGTTGACCAACACCGCCTTGTCGGTGAGCCACGAGGGAGGGGTGCCCTCGGACTCCTTTAGTTTCAATTTGGCCCCAGGTGTTGCACTGTCGCAAGCCACTGAGGCGGTGACGGCGAGTTTGGCGGATTTAAAAATGCCGGTGTCCGTGAGGGGGAGCTTTTCTGGTGCGGCCAATGCGTTTCAAAAGTCACTGGAGACCCAACCGTGGTTGATTTTGGCGGCCCTTTTGACCCTGTATGTGGTCTTGGGGGTCTTGTATGAAAGTTTGCTGCATCCCTTGACGATCTTGTCGACTTTGCCCTCAGCGGGTCTCGGGGCGCTCATCGCTTTGATGCTGACCGGCACCGAGTTTTCGGTGATTGCCTTGATTGGTGTGATCTTGCTCATCGGCATTGTGAAAAAGAATGCGATTTTGATGATTGATTTTGCGATTCAATACAGAAGAAAAGGCATGACGGCGTCTCAGTCCATTTACAAGGCCTGCGAGCTCAGGGTCAGGCCCATTTTGATGACCACGCTTGCTGCGATGCTCGGTGCCTTGCCCCTGGCCTTTGGGCAAGGGGATGGCGCTGAGCTCAGGCATCCCTTGGGCGTGTCGGTGCTGGGTGGTTTGGTGCTCAGTCAATTGCTCACCTTGTACACCACACCGGTGGTCTACGTGCTCTTGGAGGACTTAAAGACTTGGCTCCAAGGTCTAGGCCTTGTCAAGGCCAGGCGCGCACCTAAAATCAATGAACCGTTGGATCCAAGAGGGATGAAACCATGACGATTGAACACCAAAGAAGCACTGCGCACACCGTGAGCGCTCAAGCCTTGGAGCTTGCACGTCCCACAAGCACCACGCTCAAGCCATTCAAGGCGTTCATGGTGTGTGCACTTGCAATGGGTGGCGTGTCATGCTCCTTTGTACCGACCTTGAAGGACGATGGCTTTCTTGTGCCAGCTCAATTCAAAGAAAGCAACACCAGCACAAGCAAGCCCCCAGCGTCTCAGCTTTTGAGTGCTTTGCACCCTTTGAAAGAGCCCACTTCGCCGGCCGGTGCGGCGCAAGACAAAAACCACGAAAGCGACCTTGACGCCAAGGGGGGAACGTGGGTCCCGATTGCTTGGTGGCGTTCACTTGAAGACCCTCTTCTCAATCAATTGGAGGACAAACTGTTGGCGGGCAACGTTTCAGTCTTGTCTTTGTCCACCCAAGTGCGTGTGGCGCAGGCGAGCTTAAAGCAAGCCGAGGCCTCGCTGTTTCCGAGTTTGAACTTGAACATGTCGGCGTCTCGTGCCGCCAACCAATTGTCGGTGCCCAAGGGCACGAGCTACAGCCTGAGTGCGCCGATGAGTTGGGAGTTGGATGTGTGGGGCCGTGTAGACGCTTTGACACAGCTCGCCGCGTCCAATGCGCGGGCCAGTGAATTCGATTTGAGCCAAGCCAAAGTGTCTGTGCAGGCCTTGCTCGTGCAAAGCTATGTGAGCATGCTGGCCGCAAGGGGCCAGGAGGGCTTGCTGGGCAGAACGGTTGCTGTGTATGAGACGTCATTGGCATTGACGCAGGCGCGCTACAAAGCAGGTGTCGTCTCCAGCGCCGATGTGGCCCAAGCGAGAACGCAGCTCAAAAGCACACAAGCACAGTGGCAAGACGTGGTCTTGCAAAGAAAACAAATCGAGCACGCATTGGCGACGCTGACAGGCCTTGTGCCCGCTCAATTGAATCTGGATTTGGACCTGAGCCAAGCTCGCTCCAAGGATGCGGTTGACGCCCGCTCAAATCGAGTGGACAACGCCGCTTTGAAAGCCCTGCCCCAGGTGCCGGCTTTGCCCGAGGTCTTGGTCTTGGATGTGCTGCAATTCAGGCCCGATATCCAAGCGGCCAAGCGCCGGGTGGAGGCGGCCAATGCGCAGCTGGGCGTTGCTCGCTCGGCATTTTTCCCGCCCCTGGTCCTGTCCGCATCGGCGGGCTATCGAAACACCGATTTGGCCAGTCTGGTCAGTGCACCCAACCAGGCTTGGTCCATTGGGCCCAGTTTGGTCTTGCCCTTGTTCGATGGGGGTTCAAGGCAAGCGGCCAAAGAGAGTGCTCAAGCGCAACTGGACAATGCTTTGTTGAATTACCGACAAGTGGTCTTGAACGCCTTTCAAGAGATAGAGGACAATTTGGTGGCCCGTGAACAACTGAGCTTGATGGAGAGCTCTTGGGCCGATGCGGCTCAAAGTGCGACTCGCAACTTGGAGGTGGTGAATGCACAGTACCAAGCGGGGGTTGTGCCCTACTTGAGTGTGGTCAGCGCTCAAAGCGCCCTCTTGGGCGCACAGAGAAGCCTTCTGGATGTGCGCTCACGGCAACTCTTGGCTTGGAATCAGCTGCAAAAGAACACCTTTGTTGAGCGCCCAAAAGGGCAAGTCAAATCCTAGGGCGCTCACCCTGGTCTTGGGCATCGGTTGTGAGGAAGTGCTCCAAGGCAGCGAGCCTTGACTGGTGCAAGAACTCACCGACCGCTGTGCCTTGCAGGCCTTTTTGCAAGGCCAAGGCACTCAACTGCTTTGTGTCTACATTCAACATGTGATCAAACGCTTTGGAAAAAGCGCTCAAGGACCCGCTCAATTTCTCATGGGCTGCACAGTGTGCAGCGATGCTGCAAGCGGCAAGGGCTTGTTTAAGCCTTGCTGGGCGTCTGAGGCCATCCAAGGACTCGATCCACTGGAGGGTCTCTTTGGCGTTCAAGGTTTGGATGGGCAAGAGCGCTTGGCTCAGCTGCAAAAGCAAGAGCGCCAGGTCCTTGCAGTGCGAGGGTGCTTTTAACGCGTCACACAAACTTTGGGCCTCCGACGCGCTCAAAGCCCGTGTTTGGTATGGATAAAAACACAAGGCAAAGCGGATGTCCAAGGCGCTGGAGGCCGAGGCCGCTGCGTTCAAACTTTGAAAGAACACTTCTTTATGCAGGGGCTCGCTTTGAAGAGCGATCAGTTGAGGACACAAAACGGCAAAGGCACCGCAGTCCATCAAGACCTCAAAGAGCCTAGAGGGTGTGGGCTCCATCAGGCCTTTGGCCACTTCGCTCCAAACGCGTTCAGGCACCAGGGCTTCGATTTCTTGCGCTTGGACCATGTTTTTGGCCAGTTCGAGGGTCTCTTTTGCAAGGGTAAAGTCGGCAAAGCGCGCGGCAAATCGGGCGAGTCGAAGCACCCTGACAGGGTCCTCCTGAAAAGCGGGGCTCACGTGTCGAAAGACTTTGGCTTTGAGGTCATTGGCGCCTCCAAAGGGGTCGATCAGCGTGCCGCTTTCTGATTGGGCCATGGCATTGATGGTGAGGTCACGCCTTGCGAGATCTTCTTCAAGCGTGACGTCTGGGGACGCATGAAAGGTAAACCCATGGTAGCCAGGTGCACTTTTTCGCTCCGTCCTGGCCAACGCGAACTCTTCATGGGTTTTGGGGTGAAGGAAGACGGGAAAGTCTTTCCCAACGGGTGCAAAGCCCAGTGCGCTCATCTCCTTTGGGCTTGAACCCACCACCACCCAGTCGCGGTCCTTCACGGCAAGACCCAGCAACTCGTCTCTTACAGCGCCACCCACCAGAAATACTTGCATCGAATGTCTCATTTGAACTGTGCAGGACCGAAGAAATCCATTGCAGCATCATAAGCTTCATTGGCGGCTCAATGAGCTGCTTTGGGCAAGAGAATGAATTTGACTCAAAAAAGACACATTTCCCGTTGAACCCCCCCATTTTTTAGGATTTAATTTTCCGAAAAATAAGTCATAAAAATCCAAATTTTATGAGGCCATTGAGCCTGGGCAAGACCCCACATCATTTCACCCGAGCGATTGAATTTCGGATGGATCAGGCATGCGGCATGAAAACCGAGCCGATGGACTTGGGGGCCAAGAGACCCAACGCTTTGAGCCCTGGGTACTTGCCACTCAAGGTGTTGGGGATTTGCATGGAGGCGACATTGTCCAAGCTCATCAAGGTCTTGCCAGGCAAATGTTGCATGAAAAAAGCTTGTAACTTGGCCAAGGGCAAAGGCAAAGGCCAGACGGGTCTTGTCTGTCCTGCAAAGCGTCCAGCAATGTTCACCAAGGCTTGGAGACTGAAGACTTCTGGACCACCGAGCTCAAAGATTTCAGGGTTTGACTCGCTCCCACTCAAATGCTGGGCGCCTTGAATGCAAGCGACCATGGCGCTCACCACATCTTGGACCCAAATGGGCTGAAAGCGCGCATCTGCGCATCCCAGGGGCACCACAGGAAATATTTTCTGCAGGCTTGCAAACAAGTTGATGAATTGATCGTCTGCACCGAAGATGACGCTTGGACGAAGAATGCTCAAAGGCGTCTTTGACGCTTGGCAGATGCCAATGACGGCGTTTTCTGCTTCTCCTTTGCTTTTCAAATAAAGGGACGGGGCGCTCTTGAAGGCCTCGTGGTCCGCGCCCAAGGCGCTCATTTGAAGGAAGTGAATGGGCCGCACGCGCGGGTCTGTCTGGGTCTCGGTGACTGAGCCCTTTAGGGGCTTGTTTTCAAAGTGTGCCGAATTGATCTTGGCACAGGCCTTGGCCACTTGGCTTGCCAGTTGAACATGGGTGTGCTGAAACGCTTCTGCGCTGCCATGCAAGATAGCCACCAAATTGATCACCGCATCTTGGTCTTGGATCAATGCTTGGAGCACTTTTTCATCATACACATTGGCTTTCACCACGTCCACAAAGGGCAGCGTTTGAATGCTTCGGGCGGGCAATCGACGGGTCGGTACAGTGACACGCCATTGAAGACGGTTCAAGGCCTCACACAAGTGGTGCCCCACAAAGCCTGAGCCACCGAGAACGAGTATTTTTTTCATGAGATCTTTGAAATGAATGGGCAAGAAGAAAAAAGGAAAATCAAGTGACAGGGGCGGATGAGAAGAAATTCAGTCGAACACAATGGCTTCAACACGGGTCTGTACATCGTCAACCACCAAGGGCTGGGCCAACGGATTGCATTGAAGCTTTCGAATTCGCCAGTCGCGAGAACTCAATGGATGACCATGCACGGCACCTTGTGTGTTCTTTATTCCGTTGAAAGGGTCAACGCCGTGAAGAACAATTTCAGATCGGGCTCAGTCTGTCGGCCATCCATCGCTCTTTAAACCCGGGCGATTCACGCCATCCGAGCCTTTGAGCCATGGGGGAAGTGACCGTTCATTTCAGCGAACCCATCGGACCGTTGATCACGTTTGCATCGAGGTGCGCCCGCGGTCTTTTTTTTGGCCGATCAGTTGACGTTCAACGGGGTGTCTTTCACGCAAGTTGTTTTGTTCTATGAATGCTTTTGGAGCCGTCATCACGAAGGAGCCACGGGTCTTCTCAAAGTTGCAGGTCTATCAACACGCAAAGACTCAAAAAAGCCTGCTTCAGTATAGCGATGCCTTGTGTGCTGTCAAGTTGGTTGATGCATTAAAAAAGCCCAAGACCGAAGTCTTGGGCTTTGAGGATCTCGCCTGGGGTCTTTGAAGAACCCCAAGATTTTTTGAAACCCTGGGTCTCTTCAAGAGACGATGGGGATTACATGCCCATGTCGCCCATGCCGCCCATGCCACCCATGCCGCCGCCAGGCATGGCGGGAGCGTCGTCTTTGGGTGATTCGGCAATCATGCACTCTGTGGTCAACATCAAAGAGGCCACAGATGCAGCGTTTTGAAGCGCTGTGCGTGTCACTTTGGTGGGATCCAAAATACCCATTTCGATCATGTCGCCATAGGTGTCGTTGGCTGCGTTAAAACCGTAGTTGCCTTTTCCGGCCAATACAGCATTGACCACCACGCTGGGCTCGCCGCCTGCGTTGTAGACGATTTCGCGCAAAGGGGACTCAACCGCTTTCAAGACCAATTTGATACCGGCTTCTTGATCGGCGTTGTCGCCCTTGATCACACCAGCGGCTTGACGTGCACGCAAGAGTGCCACACCACCACCGGCCACGATGCCTTCTTCAACCGCTGCACGGGTTGCGTGCAATGCGTCTTCAACGCGGGCTTTCTTCTCTTTCATTTCAACTTCAGTCGCAGCGCCGACCTTGATCACTGCAACACCGCCAGCCAATTTGGCCACGCGCTCTTGGAGTTTTTCACGGTCGTAGTCGCTGGTGGCTTCTTCGATTTGGATGCGAACTTGTTTGACACGGGCTTCGATGTCGGCAGAGGCACCTGAGCCATCAATGATGGTGGTGTTTTCTTTGCCCACTTCAACGCGTGCAGCTTGTCCGAGGTCGGCCAAGGTCACTTTCTCAAGTGTCAAGCCCACTTCTTCAGCGATCACTTTACCGCCTGTCAAAATGGCGATGTCTTCGAGCATGGCTTTGCGACGGTCTCCAAAGCCAGGGGCTTTGACGGCGACCACTTTCAAAATGCCACGGATGGTGTTGACCACCAAGGTTGCAAGGGCTTCGCCTTCAACTTCTTCGGCAATGATCAACAAGGGACGACCCGCTTTGGCCACTTGCTCCAAGGTGGGCAGGAGGTCACGGATGTTGCTGATTTTCTTGTCGAACAAGAGAACAAAGGGGTTCTCAAGCAAAGCGACTTGTTTGTCAGGGTTGTTGATGAAGTAAGGTGAGAGGTAGCCGCGGTCAAACTGCATGCCTTCAACCACGTCGAGTTCGTTGTTCAAAGACTTGCCGTCTTCAACAGTGATCACGCCTTCTTTGCCCACTTTGTCCATGGCGTTGGCGATGATCTCACCAATGCTGTGGTCGCTGTTGGCAGAAATTGAACCGACTTGAGCGATTTCTTTAGAGGTTGTGGTGGCCTTGGTGGCTTTTTTCAACTCTTCAACCAAAGCCGTCACGGCCTTGTCGATGCCGCGCTTCAAATCCATGGGATTCATGCCAGCGGCAACATACTTCATGCCTTCGCGAACGATGGACTGGGCCAAAACGGTTGCGGTGGTTGTACCGTCACCTGCGTTGTCGCTGGTTTTAGACGCCACTTCCTTGACCATTTGTGCGCCCATGTTTTGGAGCTTGTCTTTGAGTTCAATCTCTTTGGCGACAGAGACACCGTCTTTGGTGACCGTTGGGGCACCAAAGGATCTCTCGAGCACCACGTTGCGACCTTTGGGGCCGAGGGTGACTTTAACTGCGTTGGCGAGGATGTTCACACCCTCAACCATGCGTGCGCGGGCTTCGCCGCCAAAAATTACGTCTTTTGCTGCCATGTGAATAGCTCCTTCAATACTTATTTAAAAAATTACTTCTCAACCACTGCGAAGAGGTCTTCTTCTTTCATGACGAGCAACTCTTCGCCGTCAACTTTGACGGTTTGGCCGCTGTATTTGCCAAACAGAACTTTGTCGCCGACTTTCACGCCAACGGCAACCAAGTCGCCTTTGTCGTTTTTCTTGCCAGGACCGACGGCCAAAATTTCGCCTTGATCAGGCTTTTCAGCTGCGTTGTCAGGAATGACGATGCCTGAGGCTGTCTTTGTTTCTTGTTCTAAACGCTTGACGATCACGCGATCGTGCAGAGGACGTAGTTTCATTGCATCTCCAAAAGAATACTAAAAGGTTAAAAACGTTGGATAAACATGGGTTTATCTGCCATTCAATCGCTAAATGTTGCCATACATATTGTTAGCACTCACTTTAGTCGAGTGCTAATTATAGGGGCTTAATTTTAAATTTCAAGGCCCATTGGAAGAAGATTTTGAATTCAATGCTGTCTCCCTTGGTGGGTCTATTTAAAATACATTGAT
>CANBTT010000033.1 GCA_947372465.1 Burkholderiales bacterium
TCAGGCGACGCGTCAATTCAAGGCTGAACCCGTTCAAACTCGCACAATCTTTTGAACTCTTCGGGAATTGCAACCGCCTTGATTTTGTTGGGGTCCTCGGGGTGCTGGATGGCAAACACACGAGTCTCCTCGCCCTCGCAAATCAAGTCCTCACCTCTCATGACCAGATGCTTGTGGATGAACACCTTGGCTCTCCATTCGGACACACTCGTATAAATTTGAAGGGTCTGACCATAGGTTGCCGGTTGGTTGAATTTGGTGTGAATTTCTAAGAGGGGCGTGCCCAAGATGCCATTGGTTTTTTGCATCTCTCGCCAATGCGGCAAGCCACAGCTCTTGAAAAAATGCACAGAAGACGCATCCATCCAACGCGAGTAATTGGGGTAAAAGACGATGCCCGCGGGATCACAGTCTCCAAAGCTGATGGTGTAGTCGTAACGGACGGTTTTGCGTTGCATGGTGGTCGGTGTTGGTGAATCAAAGGACGCGCCACCATTCTAGAACATTCACAAGAGAGGACTTAGAGCGCCCAAGTGCATGCCTTGAAAGGGCATGTAAAAAGACTGTTTTTTTGCGGGGGATTCTTCCGCGTCGCCCTTTAGCATGAAGCTGTCCTTCAAGACCCCCTTGCGTGCAATGTGGAGCGCTTTCGTCCCTGTTGTGCAAGGTCCATTGCGGTGCGGCTTTTGAGGGTTTATTGCAGAAAAGGCAAGGGGAGGCAGACATGCACGCACAAGAGATGATCAAAATCGACCAAGACAAGCTGCGCGACTGGATTCGAGCCGAGGGGCTTGGAGGACTGCTCGCGCAGTATCCTGTGGGTCTCAAGCCTGTGCGCGCTTTGGGGGCGATGGGCTTGGGATTGGCGCTCAGTGGCGCAGGCGCTCTAGAGCCCGCAAGTCTCTTTTGTGCCTTGTCTGTGTCTTTGAGTGCCTGGGGGGCGAGCAGCTCGGCCAAGCATTTTTTTGAGCATTTGAAGTGGCCGGCCTTTTTGAATTCGGAATTGGGGCTGCAAAGTGCCCAGGCACCTGTTGGGTCGCCCTCGGCGAGCAACCCACACGCCTATTTGGTGGGGTACACGGTGGACAAGGGACAAGCCATTCATTTGTCGGGCGAGCACTTGAGCCGGCACTTCATGGTGGGTGGCATGACAGGGGTGGGTAAAACGGTGAGCGCCACACTTTTGATGGCCCAGCAAATGTCCAAGGGCGGAGGGGTGCTGTGGGTGGACGGCAAACTCGATCCTGACAACATGGAGATGTTTTTTCATTTGGCCAAGTGGCTCGGGCGCGAGAGCGATGTGCGCATCATTCACCCGTCCAACCCAGCACTTTCAAACAGCTACAACTTCATCGCACAAGGCACGCCTGATCAAGTCGCCTCGCGAATTTTGTCCACCATCCCAAGCACACAAACCAATGCCGGATCAGATTACTACAAACAAGCGGCCAACCAAGGCCTGATTTGTGTGCTGGGGGTCATGGAGTGTTTGGCGCTGTCTTACAACTGCATGGACTTGGCCATTTTGCTCACGCACCCCAAGGCACTGTTGGAGCTCGATGACATGGTCAATGCACACTTGCAGGCCAGACCCCAAGCCCACTCGCCCTCCATTGCGTCGTTCAAACTTTTTTTAGAGTCTTGCAAAAGTGCACATGCCCTCAACGGCAAGGTGCAGATCGATACCAGAAAACTCAGAGATCTTTTTGGGGGTGTTGCCGGTCGATTGTTTGTCTATGGATCCGGCAGTTGTGGTGAGGTGACCAACAGCTACCACTCAGAGGTTGATCTGTTGGAGGGCATGCGAGAAGGGCAGTTGATCTATTGTGCTTTGCCGACCATGGGGCAGCATCTATCGGCACAAAATTTTGGCAAGATGTTGCTGGGGGACTTGCGCTCAGCGGTTGCCAAGCTCCAAGCCTTGCCCAAAGCGTGTCGGCCCGATCCGCCTTTTTTAATTTGGCTCGATGAGGTCGCCAGTTATGGCAGCGCAAGCGCCTTGGCCACCCCTTTTCAGCAAGCCAGGAGCGCTCACATCGCTTTGGGTGTGGGCTTTCAAGAGCACGCAAGTGTGCAAGAGTTGGGTCCGTCTTTTTTGAGCACCATTTTAGGCAACACCTACAACAAACTCCTGTTCAAGCCCTCGGACCCACAGACCACCAAAGCGTGGGCGGAGATGATGGGTCGCCAACGTGTCTTTGAACGCACAGTCTCCGAGCAACAAACTCGCTCCAAGGCGTTTGACTTCCTGGGCCTGGGCTTGAATGCCAAAGTAACGCATTCACAGTCGCAGACACACACACGACGCGAGCGCGAAGAGTACAGGTTGTCTGTGGAGCGTTTGGCCAGACTTGATGTGGGACAAGCGGTGCTCTTGCACGGCGCCACGCAGCTCTTTGATCTGCGCATTCCGAAATTGAGTTTTTTGCCCGAGATGAAGCAAGAACTCGGTGGTGTGGTGATTCAGCGCCCTGTGAGCAAACTCAAGCCCAAACGCTCAGCGCCCAAAGCTGGGCAGCCAGCCCAGGGGCAATTTGTGGGCGAAGGGGGACTTTATTTTTATAAAAAATACGAACATTTTTTAACTGAACTGACCCCCTTGGCTCGCTCTTTGGCCACAACACAAGAGGAGACTCGCCGGGCAAAATTTCAAAAGCTCGGTGGCTTGCACCCAGGTGCTTCATGAAGGGCCCTGTTTTTAATGCGCTTGCCTAAGGCGTGCAGCATGGTTTTTTTGCGCAGCCTCTTTGTGTGTCTTTGTGTTCTTGGACGTTTGGCTTTCAAGGTCTTCACGCTGGTGCTTGGCAGTCACTTTGAGGTTTTGGTGGTGGTGATGGGCGTGTCACGCTTGTGGCAAGAGCCAGACAACGTGGACGTCACGGGGATTGATCAAGAGGGCTTGAAAAAATTTGGGGGTTAGCTTGGCGCGTGCTTAAAAGACGCATTCTTTCGTTAAGATAGGATCTGTTGTGCGTGTTTTTGTTGCGCGCTGGATGCAGCGACTCGATGTGTTGAGTGACGATGCACATTCTGCGCGCAAACGCACCGTTTCTTTTTTTCCTCAACCCACATGCGCCTACTTTGTGATCCCAGAGTCTGAACCCCAACCAGCCCCATTCGATGCCTTCGGTCTTGAAGAGGCCGCGTGCATGCGGGTGGCTTTGGCGCAGGCTCAAAGGGCGGCCCAGAACGCAGAGGTGCCTGTGGGCGCGGCGATTTATCAGCGCGGCGTGCTCATCGCTCAAGCACACAACGCGCCCATCTCACTTTGTGACCCCAGCGCACACGCAGAAGTGTTGGTGCTCAAAGAGGCGGCAAAAGTGCTGGGCAATTATCGGCTCGAAGACTGCACGCTGTATGTGAGCTTGGAGCCTTGCGCGATGTGCGCGGGTGCCATTTTCAATGCGCGTGTTCGAGAGGTGGTTTATGCCGCTCGAGATGCCAAATCGGGTGCTGCGGGCTCTGTTGTAGATCTCTTTGCCGATTCGCGCCTCAATCACCAGACACGAATTCGGGGCGGTGTTTTAGAGGAGCAATCGGCCGCTTTGTTGCAAGATTTTTTTCAAGCGCAAAGGCGCGTGCGCCGCCAAGCGGCAGTGCGTGCGAAATCTTTTTTGCGCGAAGACGCTGTTCGCCGCTCGCTTGAAAGTCTTCCCTGTTTTGAGTCATCGACGCTAAGCTCCTCTTTTTATGTGCTCAAAGCAGTGCCCGGCATGCGACTGCATTATCTGCACGGTGAGCCGAGTTGTTCGCCCTCAGGCAAAACCTATGTGTGCTTGCACGGTGCCAACACCTGTGCGGCCGTCTTTGAGCCCGTCTTTGCGTCCCTGCTCGGCTCAGGCGCACGGGTCTTGGCGCCCGATGCACTTGGGTTTGGCGCGAGTGACCGCTTCAAGAAGTCGCGGGCCTATGATTTCGCTTTGCTCATGCAGTCTTTGCTTGAGTGGCTGGTGTTCATGGATTTGAAGGACGTGTGTTTCATCACCCATGACGCCTCGGTGATTTGGGCGCTCCTCTTAAAAGCGCTGCTGCCTGAGCGGGTGGTGTCCGTGCTCGCGATCAATCCCTGCTTGAAACCCTCGGCTGCGTCTGGGTCGAGTTTGGGTGCTGAGCGCGATCACGATCATGGGCATGACCACCCTTTGTCCGCGCTCTATGCGTGTTTTGGTGCTTGGCTCAAAAAGGGCTCGCAGCTGCCACACATCGAGGCCCATTTTGCAGCCTTGTCGAGCGAGTTGTCGGCAAAGGAAACTCGCGCCTTGGCGTGCTCTTTTGAGCAGCCCTTTGAGCGCACTGTGTTTGAGGCCTTTGAGGTGCTCTTTCCAAGTGTGGAGGAGGCCTGGGCTTGCTTTGATTTGGACGGGAAGGATCTGCATGCACTGCTTTCTTCTGAGTTTTTGTCGCGGTGTGCATGGATGAACACCTTGCCGACTTGTCTGCTCAAAGATTCAGCACCTGCTGCGCCTGTGTCTTCACTGTTGCCCGGTTTTGTGCGCCGCGATGCCTTAGAGCATTTTGGTTTTTTGAGTCCGGCAAGCTTTGCCCAACTCGGGAGGACCTTGCTGGATGGGACGGATTGATGCCAAGCCAGGTGTGAGCCCTCAGCGCTTGAGTTTTTGTGCCATGCAAACGAGGAGTGCGATGAACATGTCGAACCTTTGGTGTGTGTGCTCTCAGGCCCGAGCAACCGGCATGTCAGCCCAGGCGGTGGTGTAGCGGGGTGTGAGTCGCTCTTGTCGCATGGCCCAGATTTTTGGCCTCAGACCCAAGCCACTGCTTGCCAGCGTTAAGGTGCCACGCCCATGGCGTTGATTGACTTTGTCGAGCGCGCGCATGAGTTCTTGAGGACGCGCGTGGAGCGTGCTTTGATCGCTTGCTTGATCAAATGCGAGCTCGCCTTGCTCCAAGTCTTCGTCGCTCAACTCCAGCAGCATCACGCCGGCCTTGGCAAATGCAAAGCCGCCTTGATAGATGAGTTGCAGACCCATGATGGCGGTTTGAACCAAGGTGCTGGTGTCTGCACTGGGTCGCAAGAGTGGCAAGGTGACGCTTTGACTGTACTGGGGACCTGAGCGAAAGGGGCTGGTTCTGATGAAGACCAACACTTGCCCGGCTCGACTGTGTTGGCGTCTGAGCTTTTCTGCAGCGCGTGAGGCGAACGCTGACACGGCTTCGATCAAGGGCGCCAAACTCACCACCGCTTGACCAAAACTGCGCGTGCAGGCGATCTCTTTCTTGTTGGCGGGCAGCTCCTCCAAGTCCAAACAGGCGTGCCCTTGCAACTCTCGCACCGTGCGCTCCATCACCACGCCAAAGCGCGCTCGAAGTGCGCTGGTGCTGGCGGCTCGCAAGTCCCAGACCGTCTCAATGCCTGAGGCTTTGAGTTGTGCGCTGATGCGCCTGCCAACGCCCCAGACCTCTGAGACATCGGTGCGTTGTAAGACGTCTTTGAGCGTCGCCGGGCTCAGGCGCTCGAGGTCACAGACTTGTGCGAGCTCCAAAGGGTACACGCCGGGCTTGCGTTCAGCTGTTTTTGCAATGTGATTGGCCAATTTGGCCAGTGTTTTGGTGGCCCCCATGCCAATGCAGGTGGGAATGCCAATCCATTGCAAAATGCGCTCGCGCATGGTGTGAGCCCTTTTGCTCAAGTCGCCTCGCACACCGTGCAAGCCCACAAAACTTTCATCAATGGAGTAGACCTCTTGGCTGGGTCCTAGGCCACTGGCAATGGTCATCATGCGTTGGCTGATGTCGCCATAGAGCGTGAAATTGGCCGACAAGGCCACCAGGCCAGCGCTTTCTTGCAAGTGGTGGATCTTGAACCAGGGTGCGCCCATCGCAATCCCTAGGGCTTTGGCCTCGTTGCTGCGCGCGATGGCACAACCGTCGTTGTTTGACAGCACAACCACCGGGCAGGTGTTCAAAGAGGGGCGAAAAATTCGCTCACAGCTCACATAAAAGTTGTTGCCGTCCACCAGTGCGTACATATCAGTCCAGGTGTTGTGCGCTCTTGCGAAAGCGCTTGATGGAACTCGTGACCACACCACAAATGCGCAAGCTTTGCCCCTCTTTGAAGGTGATCTCGGGGTAGGTGGGGTTGGCCGGTTGGAGCTTGATGTTGCCGTTGCGTTTGTAGAAGTACTTCACGGTGAACTCGCCATCCACCTCCGCCACCACCACATCTTTGTGCACCGGCGTGAGCGCTCGATTGACCACCAAGATGTCGCCATCAAAGATGCCCGCCTCGGTCATCGATTGACCAGAGACGCGCCACAAGAATGTGGCCATGGCATGGGTGATGAGCAACTCATTGAGATCGTGGCGCTTGACGGCAAAGTCTTCTGCGGGTGAGGGAAAGCCTGCAGGCACCTTGCCGGGCACGACACTCAAGGGCTGAACGCGAGGGGCGAGCGTGCACGCGTGCGCCGTGGGCGGCACGGGCAAGTGCTGCCATTCGTGCTCTTGTGCACGGGGTGTTGGGGGTGTTTTGTCTCGCACGCGTCTCGCCTCGTTTGGCGCGCAAGCTGGGCGAGAGGGGTCAAGAAGGAGAGGCCGCATACTGTTCATTTATACAGTATACGGCAAAATCCTCCGCCTTAGGAACTCTTTTCTTAGAGAATGCCCGCTTCTTGGAGTCGCGTCATTTCTTGATCGCTCAGACCCAAGAGGCCTTGCAACACCGCCTCATTGTGTTCGCCAAGTTGTGGCGGCGCCTTGTTGTACTGAATGGGGGTTTTGGACAAACGAATGGGACTGGCCACACTGGGCACACTGCCGTACTGTGTGTGGGGAATGTCCACACGCAGCTCACGTGCTTTGACCTGTGGGTCGGCAAAGACGCGCTCCAAGGTGTTGATGGGGCCACAGGGCACGCCAGCTCGCTCCATGATGAGGACCCACTCGTCAATGTTGCGCGTGCGGGTGATCTCTTCAAGCAAGGGGGTGAGTTGGTCGCGATGTGTCACGCGGTCTTTGTTCGTCAAGAAACGCGCATCCGAGGACAGTTCAGGACGCCCCGCAGCTTGACAAAAATTCTTGAACTGCGAATCGTTGCCTGTTGCCAAGATGAAGTAGCCGTCCTTGGCGGGCAAGGACTGATAGGGGGTGATCGAGGGGTGCTCATTGCCCAGTCGCACGGGGGACTCCCCCGTGACCAAGTAGCTCGATGCTTGGTTGGCCAAAGCGGCGACTTGCACATCCATGAGGGCCATGTCCAAGTGTTGTCCCTCGCCCGTCAAGTCTCGGGCTCTGAGGGCCGAGAGGATGCCAACGGTGGAGTACAGCCCGGTCATCACATCGGTGATGGCCACCCCCACTTTTTGTGGGCCGCCCCCCGCTTTGTCGTCTCGTTCTCCCGTGATGCTCATCAAGCCGCCCATGGCTTGGATCAAAAAATCGTAGCCAGGACGCTCTGCGTAAGGCCCCGTTTGTCCAAAGCCAGTGATCGAGCAGTAAATGAGCCCAGGGTGGATCTCTTTCAAAGAGGCGTAATCCAGGCCGTATTTTTTGAGCCCGCCCACTTTGAAGTTTTCAATCAAGATGTCACATTTTTTGACCAATGTTTTCAGCAACGCTGCGCCAGCCGCCTGCGTGAAGTCCACCGTAATGGATTGCTTGCCGCGGTTGCAGGTCATGAAGTAGGCCGCGTCGGCTCTCTCGCCCGTGTTGACGTCCTCTAAAAAGGGAGGCCCCCAAACGCGGGTGTCGTCTCCCGTGCTTGGGCGCTCAACTTTGATCACCTCAGCGCCCAAGTCGGCCAAGGTTTGTGCGGCCCAAGGGCCTGCAAGAATGCGGCTTAAATCAAGCACACGAATGCCACTGAGTGGCAAAGGGGAGGGGGTGTGGTGGGTTGTCATAAGCGTTTGATTTTACGTGAAGGGAAAAAGCCTTTGGTCGATTTCTTTTATACTGGCAAACACCTCTTCGCTTTTTTCTCTCAAACCCACCTGTCGATCAACGCAGTCCCTTGGGGCCCTCCATGAACCGTTTACCTGTCCTGCGTTGTTGTCACCTGCTTGTGTGCTTGATGTGTGCGCTGCTCTTGGCGGCTTGCTCAAGCTCCAAGCCCCCTATGGCTGTGGTGAGCCCCAATGCGCCAGCACTGCGCGTGGACTCAGCGGGTGTGGTGCCCAAGACCCAGTTGAGTCTCGAACAAGGCCAAAGTGTGGCCGTTTATGCCATTGGCTTGGTGGGGGTGCCTTACCGTTACGGCGGCAATACCCTGGCCTCGGGCTTTGATTGCAGCGGACTCATCGCACATGTCTATCAATCCCAGACACCCTTTGCGACACCTAGGACGGTTGCGCAGTTGAACGCATGGGGCATCGAGGTTCCTGAGGACAAGCGGCGAACGGGGGACTTGGTCTTCTTTAAATCTCCTGGGGTCGCTTTGCCCACGCATGCAGGCATTTATGTCGGGCAAGGGCGGTTTGTGCATGCGCCCTCAACGGGGGGGACGGTTAAATTGAGCCACACCGATCAGCCCTATTGGACACGCATGCAAGTGAGCTACAGAAGACCGTGACGCGCTGCTGAGCGCACGGGTCAAGCTGAGCCCTGCAGACAAAAGCTCAGCTCGGATCGCTCTTGCCACCACTCCAGCCGGGCAAATAACTCGCTTGCGTTTTCTTCGCCAGTTTGACCGCCTCTTTGAGCGCTTTGTCCATGGATTGCCCAAGCAAGTCTTTGTCGACAAGACCTCTGAAATAGTCGGCCCACAAGAATTCACTGTAAGGGGTGATGTCTTTGGCAAAGGCGCCGTGTTTTCTTGCAAGTCCCGCAAGACTTCTGTAGGGGTCGTCTTTGAGGTCCGCAATGGTTTTAGGAATTTTCTTGAAGTCGACCCGTTTGCCATCTCGGTCAAAGGGATGTGCCCACTGATGGAACTCCATCACTCGCCAAAAGGTGAGCTCATCGAGCCAAGAGAGGTCTTTGAGAATGGTGAGCAACACACGTTCTTGGCCCTCTTCAAACAAAGCCACCCCCAAGTGATGGTGATCAATGATGAAGTGCTGTTTTTTGGGGCCGACGATGGTTGGAAACCAGTGCTGCTCAATCAAGGCCTCGCGTTTTTTGCCCGACAAGGCTCGCCACTCCTCTCGCTTGTTGTAGACCTCTTGGTAGCCAATGCTGCATTGAGTGGGCCTAAGAGAGGAGAGCTCGGCTTTGATGATGTGGTGATGGACGGGTCTCATGGGGGGATGGGTTCGATTGAAGGGGACTCAATGTTTGAGAGGACAAAATTCCAAGCGCAATGATCGCACAAAAAAAGAAAAGCGCAGCGCCATAGAAGACGCCGCGCTTTGCTTTTTTGTCAACACAGCCAAAGGCACAAGTGCGCTTGGGTGTGTTCGCGTTTTTTTAAATCTTGAAGGCCTCAAGCGCCTCAGGCGCAAAGAGGTCTTGCACATTGAGCTTCTTGGGCGAGAGGCCTTGCTCATGGTGGTAGCGTGTGAACGTTTCAAGCGTTTTCAAATTCTTCTCTAAACCATAGGGCCACCAGTCATCACCAAATTCGCGCTTGGTCTCCTCAACCTGTGCGGTCAAGTGCGGCAACATGGTTTTCAAGGCCGCGGTCTCGTTCAAGGCTTCATAGGTCATTTTTTGAGACTCGATGAATGCTTTGGTCAAGGACTGCGCAATCCAGCGATTGGCCTCATAGACTTCGCGCCGGATCACGACCGTGTGCATGATGGGGAAAATCTGTGTCTCGCGGTAGTAGTTGCGCTCGACCTCTTGGTAATTTTCAAACAAGCGCTTCACGCGGCCATCCCCTTTGAGAAAGGAGGAGGGCATTCTGGCGGTGTACAACGCATCGATCTCACCGTCGTAGAGCATTTGCGTGAGGGTTTGATGGGGCTCAATGGGGGAGACTTTGATGTTGTCAGGCAACTTCAGGCTCATTTTTTCAATGCGGCCGGGCTCCTCTTCGCCACCAAACAAATAGGGTTGCGCATCGATGGGCACACCATAATGGTCTTGCAAAATGCCACGAATCCAGACCGGTGCGGTCATTTGGTATTCGGGAGAGGCGATTTTTTTGCCGATCAGGTCTTTGGCTTCCTTGATGCCGCTGTTGGCATTGACATAGATGCAAGAGTGCCTGAAAAAGCGAGACGGGAAAATGGGCAAAGCGATGAACGGTCTGTCGGGTTTGGACAAGGTCACGCAGTAAGAGGACAAGGACATCTCGGCCACATCGAACTCCCTAAAGCGAGCCATCCGAAAGAAGGTCTCTTCTACGGGGAGGTTCAGGTAATTCAGATCAATGCCGTCTACCTTCACGCGCCCGTCCATCAACGCTCTCGTGCGATCGTAGTCCCAGCACGCAAAGCTTAATTGAAGTCGATTCATTTCTTGTTTACTCCTGTTGAATATGTGCGTCTCGCACGATTTTTGTCATTCTTGAAATTTCTTGATCCAGTGCGAGCGCAAACTCCGTGGCGCTCCCACCGACCGCCTCAATGCCTGCCAGGCTCAAAGCGTGAATCACTTCGGGCATTTTAGCGACGGCGGCCATCTCTTGACCGATGCGCTCGATCAGGGCTGGAGGGCTTGCTTTGGCAGCCAACAAACCAATCACAGGCGCCAAGTCATACCCAGAAATGATCTCTCCCATGGCCGGTGTGCTGGGCTCTTGCTCAGAGCGCTTGGATGCGTTGTTTGCCACCAATTTGACTTGTCCCGATTTGACAAACCCAGACAAGGAGGGGAGTGCAGCAAAGGCCATGTCCACTTGACCACCCACCAAAGCGGGCACCGATTGGCCTGAGCCTTTGAAGGGAATGTGGGTGATGTCCAAGGAGAGCGCTGTTTTGATCGCCTCCATGGACAGGTGATGTGTGCTACCAACGCCTGAGGAACCGTAGGACAGGCTGCCTGGTTTGGCTTTGGCCAGCGCCACCAGCTCCTTGAAGTTAGACACCCCCGTTTTGGGATGCACGGCCAAGTAAAGCGGAGCGCGTGCCGCAAAAGAGGCGGCGACGATATCGCGCTTGTACTCGTAGCTCACGCTCTTGTAGATCAAAGGATTGATGGAAAAGCTCGATCCATCGGTGCACAAAAACGTGTACCCATCAGCAGGTGCAGACATCACCGCTTGAACAGCCAGCAAGCCATTGGCGCCGGGTTTGTTCTCGACCACCACGGCTTGGCCCAGTCGCTCAGTGAGGCGTTGTGCATAAATGCGAGCGACCGTGTCGGGCAAGCCACCGGCTGCGTGGGTGATGATGATTTTGATGGGTTTGCTAGGGTAGTTGCTGCTTTGCGCAAAGGCATCGGGCACACAAGTCGCGCCGATCAAAGACAAGCTGAACACCAGACTGCGTCTTTTTGATTCATCTGCGATGGCACGCTGCGAGGGCAAAACAGGAGAAAGGCTCTTTTTCATGGACGTGCTCCAAGTGGAATGGATCAGTTGGTGTTCAAAGCGGACCCAAAGGGGGGCGTTGAACGATGGGATCGAGGCGCTCAAGGGTGCCAAGTACAGGGCGCTTGAAGGCTTGAAGCTCAAGACAACTCAAAAGACGCTTTATTTTAACCCAGGCGCTCAAGGGCATTTTTGACAAGGGCGAGCGCGTCAAACGCAGCCCTTCCCGCAGGCCCCCACGACCCACGTGACCAGGCGACTAGGCGGCTAGGCGGCCAGGGTGTCGAGCCCTAGACTCAAAACGTTTGATTGCCGCTGGTTCGGATCTTGAACTTTAAAGACCTGTCGATTGAGGGGCTATTGTCTTGCCCCGATCAATGAGTGAACTGTCATCAAAACAAGCATCTTGGTAATGTTCGAGCGAATGCCCTTGCCTAAGATAGGCTCCATGAACGCCAAAGTCCTCTCCCTTCTATTGCTCGCTTTGCCAAGCGTTGCTTGTGCCATGGGCAACCCATGTGAGGAGGGTTTGAAAGGGGATGAAAAACTGCTGTGCAATGCCAAACGATCCATCAGCGTGAACGAGTGTGATCGGGGCAGCAATATGGAGTTCAAGATGTTTTGTGTGGCCGCTGTTCGCGCCCGCCAAAGAGACAATCTGTACGGCGTCAAACCCATGTCAGCAGCAAACACACGCATCATCACCTCATCTCCCATGAAGTACTTTTGGATTAATTAATCCTTTAGGGTTCATTTCCTTTCTTTTTTGATGTGTTTGTGTGCTCAAATGGGACGGTTCAGTTGAGAAAAGTACTTTGATGACAAGAAAGTAATGTGCTTGGGTGACGGTTTTGTCACAATGGGTGCATGTTCCAAAAAGCTTTGCTCACCCTGACGCTTCTTGCGCCCATGTTTGCCATGGCGGTTGGGGACGAGTGCATCAATGAAGCGAATGAACAATTGAAGCTGATGTGCAAAGCCAAGAACCACGCTTCTGCAGGCTACTGCGACAAAATCACCTCCATGGGCACACGCATGGAGTGCATCTTGTTGGTCAGAAACCGCCAGCGAGAAATCAATTGGGCCGCGCCAAAGCCCAAAGTGCTGCCCCCGCCGATTCAAAACTAGGCACCCTTTGTGGCCTAGGGTTAGACCTGATTCGTGCTTTTAATTCATCCCTAGAATCGAATCACTGCGAAAAACATCCCGCCATGGGTTGTTGTGCTTGGTCCACAATGGGTCAAGTCCCAAGGGGCCACCTAGCCCTCTCGGGTCGCTTTGCCGCAATATAAAAACTAGACATTTGAATCAAAGGACTTTCATGAAATGTATCGCTAAATCGGTGGGCAAAGCCACCGCGTTGGTCAAGACATCCGTCTTGCTTTTGGGTTTGTTGGGTGTGCACTTCACCCTGCAAGCGCAGTCCAACCCCCCCATTCGCATCGGTAGCACGTTGGCGCTGACAGGCCCATTGTCCTCCACGGGCGTTGTGCACAAGTTGGCCGGTGAGATCGCTGTCGAAGACATCAACAAGCGCGGCGGTCTTTTGGGCCGGCGCGTAGAGTGGGTCTTAAAGGACGATCAATCCAAGCCCGAAATGGCCAGAACCCTTTACGAGCAACTGCTCAACAGCGACAAGGTGGATTTGCTCATGGGCCCCTACGCAACGGGCGCCATTTTGTCGGCTTTCGTTGTGGCCGAGAGATACAACAAAGTGCTCATACATCACACCTTTGGTATTCCAAATCAAGCCAAGTACGACAAGCAGTTCCCCGCCTGGGCGCTTGGCTCCAATCCAGATAAAACGGTGCCCAATACGGTGTTTGATGCGATGGCCTCTTTGCCCAAGCCGCCCAAAACCATTGCGATTGTGACCAGCAAGTTCCCATCCGTCTTTTTCTTGTCCGCTGGCGCACGTGAAGTGGCCAAGCAACGTGGATTGCAAGAAGTGTTGTATTTGGAGTGGGATTTTGGCAACCGTGACTTCGCACCGATTGCGTCCAGGATCAAAGACGCCAAGCCTGACCTCTTGTGGGTGGGCGACATTGGTGCTGAGGGCAACCAGATATTAGAGGCCATGAAGAAAATTGATTATGTGCCTCCACTTCACACACACGTGTACCCCTCTCCTGGGATCATGGCGGCGGCTCCTGAGGCGCAAGGCAGCTTTGCCATTTCTCCATTTGAAGAGCATCTGCCCTTCACCAAGAACAAAGGTGCTGAATCTTTCATCAAAGCCTTTGATGAAAGAGCCAAGCAAGCCGGTTTGCCTTACACGCGCGTAGAGGTGCAAGCGGCCAGTTCATTCACCGCATGGCAAATGCTGGAAGCGGCGGTGACTGCAACGAAGAGCTTGAACGACGACGCCATTGCAAAGTGGCTCAAGACCAACAAGGTCGATGCGATCACGGGCCGCCTGCGCTTTGATGGCCCCAACAACTATGGCGACGACTTGATGCACGTCAAGCAGTTGCAAAATGGTCAGTGGCTTGTGGTCTGGCCTAAAAACTTGGCCGCTCCAGGTGCCAAGATGCAGACCCAATAAAGCAGCGAAGATTTGAACTGCGAGCCCCCGAAATCCAATGGTTTCGGGGGCTTTTTTTATGGGGAAAGCCCATCAAGCCCAGGGGCGAACCTGGGCACAGGCGTCACGCAAAATTTGCTGGCTCAATCCTGCCTTTTGGGGTTTTCAGGCCCTGAGAACCATGCAACATAGAGTGCAGGCAGAACCACCAAGGTCAGCAGCGTGGCCGTGATCAAGCCGCCAATCACAACGATGGCCAGTGGGCGCTGCGTTTCAGCACCAATTTCTTGACTCAAAGCCATGGGCAACAAGCCAAATGCGGCCAACAAAGCGGTCATTAAAACCGTTCTCAAGCGTTGAATGGAGCCTTCCTTGACCGCATCCAAAACATTCAAACCCGCTGAGCGCAATTGTTGAAAAACGGACAACATCACCACGCCGTTTAAAACGGCTTGGCCTGACAGAGCAATGAAGCCAATGGCCGCGGACACCGACAAGGGAATGCGCAGCACCCACAGCGCAACAAATCCACCAATCAGTGCCAAGGGGACATTGATCAAGATGAGTGAGGCCGTTTTGACAGAGTTGAACGCATTGAACAAAAGCAAGAAGATCAATAGCAAAGACACGGGCACCACCAAGGTCAGTCTTTTCATGGCCCGCTCTTGGTTTTCAAACTCACCAGACCAACTCACGGTGTAGGTGTCTGGAATCTTGACGTTTTGCGCGACCTTTGCCTTCATGTCCGAGACAATGGAGCCCATGTCCCGGCCCTTGATGAAGATGCCAATGGCCATTGTGCGCCGGCCCGCTTCACGGGCAATGTTCATCGCCCCAGATGCTTGTCGAATATCGGCCAATGTGCCCAAAGTGGTGTAGCCACCATTGGCCATCAAAACGGGTGTGTTGGGCAAGTTGCTGATGGCGCGACCATCCTCTTTGAGCCTGACCGCTGCGGCAAATTTCTTCTCGCCTTCCCAAATGTAGGTGGCCACTTTGCCCGCAAGGGCGGCTTCAATCACGTCTTGAATATCGCTCACATTGATCCCTAAGCGCGCAGCCCGCTCTCGTTTGATGTCAATCACCAATTGGGGCAACTCGCCCAGACGGTCAACCTCTGCGCGCTGAATGCCTGGAATTTGCTTGAACTCGCGGCGCATGGCTTCAACCGTGTTTTTCAAGTCTGTTAAATCGTCGCCTGCGACTTTGACGACAATTTGCCCTTTGATTTGAGAGATCGATTCCAAGACGTTGTCTCGAATGGGTTGAGAAAACGCTGGATCAACACCAGGGATGACAGACAAACGCGCATCCATCTCTTCAATCAATTGGTCGCGCGTCAAGCCTTTGCGCCACTCTTCGTGGGGTTTGACATCCACAAAGACCTCGGCCATGCTGAGTGTTTTGGGATCGGTCCCGTCTTCTGGTTGTCCCGCTTTGGAGACGACCGTCCTCACCTCGGGAATGGTTTGCAAGGCACGCCGTGCAAGGCGCAAAATTTTTGTGGCCTCTTCTTGTGAAACACTGGACGGTAAATCCCAGTTGACCCAAAAGGTGCCTTCATTGAGTTCGGGTAAAAATTCAGACCCCAATCTGGACGCGGCGCCTAAGGCCAACAAGAAGGCAGCGGCAGCCATCATCATCACTTTTCTTCTGTGCTCGATGGCCCAATTCAAAATGGGTTTGTAGATGTTTTTGGCAACGCTGACGACCTTGTTGTCATCGTGCGGCAACTTGGAGCGAAGCGTCCAATAGGCGATCAAAGGGACCAAGGTCAATGAAAAAATCAAGGAACCAATCAATGCCATGGTGACAGACAGGGCCATCGGTTGAAAGATGCGACCTTCGTGGCGCTGCAGCGCAAAAATGGGAATGTGCGCGGCAATGATGATCAACATGGAAAAAAGAGTTGGGCGGCCGACCTCGTTGGTGGCGTCCGTGATCACGGCTTGGCGCTCTTTTTCACCCATGCCTTCGCCGCGTTGCGCGAGTCGGTGCATCACGTTCTCAATCACAATCACGGCACCATCCACAATGATGCCGAAATCCATCGCGCCCAGGCTCAACAAGTTGGCGGGGACGCCCATGATTTTGAGCCCCATGAAGGTGCCGAGCAAGGCCAATGGAATGACCACCACAACGGCCAAGCTGGCTCTGATGTTGGAGAGAAATAGATACAGAACCAGTCCCACCAAAATGGCGCCTTCTAGCAAATTCCTAAAGACCGTTGAGAGGGTCTTGCCCATCAACCACGTTCGATCGTAAAAGGGCACGATCTCAACGCCTTGCGGTAAACCCCGTTGATTGAGTTGTGCAATTTTTTCTTTGACGTTTTTCAAAACCTGAGAGGGGTTTTCACCTTTTCTCATGATCACAATGCCAACAACTGCATCGTCTTCCCCGTCTTGACCCGTGATGCCCAGCCTTGGAACAGCGCCCAATTTCACCTGTGCAACGTCACGAATCAAAATGGGCGTTCCATTGCTGGAGCCCAAGACAATTTGTCCAATTTCTTCCGCCGAGCTCAGCAGGCCAATGCCACGAATGGCAAATTGTTGCGAGCCTTGGGCAACATAACTGCCACCAGCGTTTGAATTGCCGCGTCCAAGCGCATCCAAAAGATTTTGGAAGGTCAGCTTAAAAGCCCTTAATTTATCCAAGTCAGGCTGGACTTCATACTGCTTGATGAAGCCACCCATGGCAACCACATCGGCAACGCCTGGGACTTGGCGCAGGTTTTTCTCAATGACCCAGTCCTGTAGGGTTCTGAGGTCTGTGGCCGTTTGGCCATTGCCCTTGACCCTGTAGCGCATGATTTCACCCACTGGCGTGGCGTTGGGCGTGATGTTGACCTGAGAGCCCGCGGGCAGGTCAACTGCACTGAGGCGCTCATTGACTTGTTGACGCGCTAAATTCACATCGGTCTTGTCGTCATAGGTGATGACGGTGTAGGACAGTCCAAATTGCGTGTGAGAGAACAAACGAATGGAGTTGGGCAGACCGGAGAGGGCCGCCTCTAAGGGAAGCGTCACTTGTTTTTCAACTTCCTCAGCCGCGCGACCTGGGTAAAGTGCGATCACCGTGACTTGCGTGTCGGTGACGTCGGGAAAGGCCTCAACCGATAGGTTTTGAAAAGCGATCAAACCCGAGGCGATAAATAAAAGGGTCCCCAGGACAATGACCAAGGGTTGGGTGATCGCAAAATGAATGAGTTTCTTCATGGTTTAATGGCCGGCACTTTCATGGGCGCTTGTTGCGCATCTTCTTGCGCATTGAGCAATTCTTTGGCCAACAAAAGACCATTTTGACTGACCACTTTCTCACCGATGTTCAATCCCTCATCAATGATGACGTCCTTCTTGTTCTCAAAAACAAGGCTGACTTTTTTCGATTGAAAAACACCGGGTTCAATCTCTACAAATACGATGTGGTCACTGCCCTTTAAAAAGACGGAACTTGCTGGAATGTTCAAGTTGTTTTTAAAGCTCCTCAGAAAAGAGGCCGTGGCCAACATCTCATTTTTTAAAATTCGCTTTGGGTTTTCTATGGAAGCGCGCACTTTGATCGTCCGGGTCATGGGGTCGATGGTGTCGGCAATGGCTCGGATCGTGGCTTCAAAAATTTGGTTGGGCAAGCTGGGTGTCTTGATGTCCATCTTCATGCCCATTTTGATGTGTTGAATATCGGTTTCGCGCACATCTATGAGCACCCAAAGAAAGCGTGGATCGGTCACCACGAACAAGGCGGGTGAACTGGGGCCAAACTGATCGGGCCTGATTTCCTGGTCTGGGTTCACGTTTCGCTCTACCACCATGCCGCTGAGGCTGGACCGAATGCCCAGTTGTTGGTTCACGCTTGCACCACTGCCGTACAGCGCAGTTCTCGCTTGTGCGCGGTCAACCTCCGCCTTGGCTCTGAGCGTCTCGGCTTCCGCTTGTTCAAATTCTTTTTGTGAGGTGATGCCAGCGTTGAAGAGCTCTTTTTGACGCGTGAAGTTTTTGTTCGCCAACAAGGCGTCTGCCAAAGCGCGCGCGGTGTCGGCCTGAGCGGCTCCAAATTCTGGGGATGCGATCTGGGCCAAGGGCGAACCCTCGCTCACGGTTTGTCCAACATCGGCCAATATGTGCTTCACGCGGCCAGAAAATGCGGGGAACACTCTTTGCGTCTTTTGCTCATCCCAAACGATTCGCGCGGGCAGATCAATGGCAATGTTTTGCGCTTGCTTGACCTCGACGGTCGAGAGAAGGCTCAACTGTGGATTGCCCGCTGGAAAGCGCAGTTGATTGTTTTGAACGATGGGCTGCTGAGTGATCTCCATGTGAGAGGGAGATTCTGAGCATGACAGCAAGAAAGCGCTTGAGAGGCAAAGGGTGAGGATGGATTTTTTCAAGGTGAACTCTTGTTAAGAAAGGTCAGTCGTGCACGGGCTGTCAGTTTGAAGTGGCAAGCGGTTCTATTTGGTAGGGCTCTGTCCTTAGGTACCAAGCGCCTTGTGATTTGTTGAGATCGGCAAGAGAAGCAATGGCTTCGATGCGTGTGGCGCGATAAGTTCTTCTTGCATCCAAAAGGTCGGTCAGGGTGAGCGCACCTTTGGTGTACGCAAACTCTGCTTGTTCCAATACTTTTTGCGCCTGAGGCAAGATGATCGCGTCATAGCGATCGGATCGGTCTTTGGCGGTCAACGCGTTTTGCAACAATGTTTGTAACTCAGTGGAGGCCAAGCGTTTTATTTTTTCAGTCATCAACTGCGCTTGAGTGAGTTGTTCTTGGGCGCGTTTGATTTCACCCGCATAGCCGTAATTGACTTGCAAAGGCATTTGTACCCTCAATTCGACCAAGCGGTTCGATGTGCCCGGATAGTGGTCAATGGAGGCCCCCCAGGTGAGGTCGGTTTTTCTCAGAGACAGCGCCAAATCCAGGGCTGTATTGGCGGCTTTTTCTCTCTGCATGGCCGCAACGACATCTGGGCGCAAAAGCGCCGCGTTCTCCACTTGAGCCTGGGCGTCTTCTAAATTGAAGGGATTGCTTTTGGTCGAGGAAAGCGCCACAAAATCCGCTTGGACTCTCCAGCTCAAAGGGGCGTCCTTGAGCCTCACCAATTGTGACAATGCCAAAGCGGCGGTTTGTCTTTCAAGCTTCGCGGCTTGTGCATCGGCTTGTGCACGTTGGTTTTCAATGGAAATCCGAAATGCCTCTTGAGCCGATAGGTCGCCATTCTTTAAGCGAATGGCGGCGGTGTCATTGGTTGTTTGATAGCTCTTTGCGATTGCGAAAAATTCCTCTTCTTTCAACTGCGCTGCATACAAGTCAATGAATGCGTTGTACGCCATGATTTGCTGTCCAATCAAGGTGTCGCTTAAATCGAATTGAGCAGCACTCAGCAAGTTCTTGGCTGTTTGTGTTCTGAGCGTTCTCTTGTCGCCGCGCTCCCAAGTCCAGTCAATACCCAGCGACTTGTCGATGCGTTTGTCGTTCAAGATGGAGCCTGCACCCATGCCATTTTTTGCATCCATTTGGCTCGCTCGTGAGCTCAAGACGGGCAGTGGCGCGTGATCGGCTGCCAAGAGGTCGCCCTGAGCAGACTGGGTCTGAGCGCGAGCAATGCCAACATCAAAGTTGGCTTTCGCCGCGTTCAGTACATCGGCCAACTGGAGGAATGTTTTTGTCTCCAAGGGGATGGCGTGCTTTGCTGGGGCATTGGCTTGCGCGAAACGCTGCTTTTCTCCCGTGAGAGGGGTTTGGGGTGATACCATTTGCAGGGGCTGGGCAAGACTGTTTGAAAAATAAATCGCGCCAAAGCCAAGGGTTAACCCTAAAATGAGAGCTGTCTTCAATGTTGAAAAGTGTCTTTTTTGTTGCATCCTCCGTTTATCCAACATTTTCCCTGACCAAAGCCTGACCAAGGTGTTTATTTGTTTGAACCATGCGCGTATTGTTAGTCGAAGATGATCAGGTATTGCAAACCATCATGCTCAAGTCGCTTGAGGATGCAGGGCACCGTGTGGACCACGCCAGTCACCTGGATCAAGCACAGCATTTTGCTTTTGTTCAATCGTACGATGCCATTTTGCTCGACTTGAACCTTCCTCAAAGAGAAGGAGCCAATGCGCCCATGGGCAGCGGTTTGACATTGCTGCGCGAGTTGAGAGCTCGGGGGGACTTGACGCCTGTGTTGGTGTTGACCGCCAGAAATCGGACCGAGGAGCGGATTGCGGGTCTAGATGCGGGGGCCGATGACTACCTTGGCAAGCCCATAGATTTGGCCGAACTAGAAGCCAGGTTGAGAGCCTTGGCCAGGCGAACAAGCAACACGCATGACATTCAAAGGGTGGGTGAGCTGTGTTTGGATAGAAAGCAAAGGAAGGTGTTCATCAACAACAGCGAGCTTGTTTTTCCGGCTCGTGAATACGAGGTGTTGTCTCAATTGATGACCCCACCTGGCAAAACGGTGAGCAAAAAAGAAATGTCAAGTAAATTGTCAGACTTTGACGATGTTTTGGGTGACAATGCTTTGGAGACCTTTATCTCAAGATTGAGAAAAAAAATTCAAGGCTCTGGTGTAAGCATTCGAACGCTTCGAGGTTTGGGCTATTTATTAGAAGAGGAAAAAAAATGAACAACACAAGACTCCCATCCTTGACCAGCCAACTTCTAAAAAGCCTTTATGTTCCTCTTTTCTTCACTTGGATCATTGGCACTTTGGTCGTCGTCGTTGTTGCGAGCTACTTTACAGAGCAGGCCTATGACCGAGCTCTCCTGGATGACGCCTATTCTGTTGCCAGCCACGTCAAGCTCAATGCGGCAAAATCGACCGAGCAGTTGGAAATCGATCTCTCTGCCAATGAAATGACAACCTTGTTGTTTGATCAAAGTGAAATCATTTACTTTCAGATTTTAAATGTCGATGGATCCATGATCGCTGGGCATCCAGGCTTCAATGCCACATTGCCGGCAAGAGGGTCCGCGCCAAAATTTTCTAATTTAGAGTTTCAAGATAAAAATTTTCGAACGGTTGCGATCTACCGCACTCAGCCGTCCCCCTTTTTCTTGGTCATGGCCCAAACCTCAGACTTTCGCACAGCACTTGTGAAGCGGGTGGTGATTTTTTCCATCGTTCCACAATTGCTGTTCTTGGCCTTGTTGGCGCTCTTTTTGAAGGGGGTGATCAAAAAGGAGTTGGCACCACTCTTGGATTTGGAGAATGCGGTTGAGACGCGAGCGGTGACCGACTTGTCTGCGGTGCACATTGATACCAGAACAAAGGACGTGCATGATTTGGGGACAGCCATCAATCGTTTGTTTTTTAGAATTGACGATGGTGTTCGTTTGCTGCGTGAATTTTCTGGCAATGTGGCGCATGAACTCAGAACGCCTTTGGCTGGCATTCGAGCTCAAACCGAATACGGTTTGGCCAACAAGAACCCTGAGGTCTGGTACCAGCAACTCCAAGGCATTGCAAAGAGTGAACTCCGCGCGAGTCACATGGTTGAACAAATGTTGGCGCTCTCCTTGACCAACGAGGCCAAGTCGGGCTTGATCAACGAAGACATCGATGTGGATGAATTGGTCAAAGAGGCCGTCATGCGCTTTCTGAGCAGAGCCGACTCATTGGGCGTTGATTTGGGGGTCAAGGGTTATGAATTGGGCTTGACGATCAAAACTCAGCGCTCCTTGCTTGAAGGGGCCCTCAACAATTTGATCGACAACGCTCTTCGCTACGGTGTCTCTGAAATTGAAAGTTTCAATCAAATCACCATTGAGATTGAAAAGACAGTGGATGACAACAAGAAGAATTATTTGGAGATTTCTGTGGTTGACAATGGCAAAGGCATTTCCGATGAGTTTAAGCACCAAGTCATGAGAAGGCGAACTCAGGGTGAGGCGGGGCTCAATTTGGGCGCTGGGGCTGGACTTGGTTTGGCCATTGTGGTGGAGTATGCCAAACTGCTCAATGCAGAATTTGTTTTGCAAGACAACTCCGGCGGGGGCTTGAAAGCACTGCTCAAACTGCCCTTGGGTTGATGGCAGCTCACCAAGAACAAGGGGTTTGGTGAATACAATTCAACAGATCTTGTTGCAGTCGGTTTTTTTATCCCATTAAAATAGATCAGCTCGAAATACTTTTTATCAAGGCTTTAATATGTCATATTCCTACCGCTCTAAGCTGGCCCTGCTTCCTTTGCTGATTGGCGCCATGCTTGGCCATGTTCAGGCGCAAACATTTCCATCCAAAACGATCACCATTGTCGTACCCACAGCACCAGGTGGTGCCAACGATGCAATGGCTCGCATCATTGCACAAAGCATGTCACCTCATTTGGGGCAAGCCGTGATTGTCGAAAACAAAGCCGGTGCCAACGGTGCGATCGCCTCAGAGTTTGTGGCCAGGGCGGCGCCCGATGGCTACACGATCATGTTTGGCTACATCGCAACCCATGGCATCAATCCAGCGCTGCAAAAGCTCAAATACGATCCTGTGACCGACTTTGAACCCATTGGCTTGGTGGCCAATTCACCCACCTTGATGGTGACCACAATGGGTTTGAATGTGAAGACGCCCAAAGAATTGATTGCATTGATCAATGCAAAACCGGGCACCATGAGTTACGCCTCTGCAGGCAAGGGAACCGCACCGCACTTGGCAGGCGAGTTGTTCAAGATCTCATCTGGTGTTGATTTGGTCCACGTGCCCTACAAAGGTTCTGCACCTGCTGTCGTTGACACCATCGGGGGCACCACACAGGTGATGTTTCCAAGCCTCTTTACGGCGTACCCACAAGTCAAAGCCGGAAAACTCAAGGCTTTAGGCATTGCAGGGGAGAAAAGATCCTCCGTCATGCCCGATGTGCCGACCTTGGCCGAGCAAGGCGTGCCCAATGTGAATGTCAATCAGTGGTATGGCCTTTTTGCCCCAGCCAAAACGCCCAAAGCGGTCATTGAGCGCCTGAACAAAGAGCTCAATCTCGTGCTCAATGACAAAACCATTGAAAAGAAAATCGAAGATCAAGGCGCTGAGGTGGAGGCAAGCACCCCGGAGCATTTGCGAGCCTTGGTTCAATCGGAGGTGGCCAGGTGGAGGAAAGTGGTCACTGCAGCAAAAATTGCCGTTGATTAATTCACAGAGATTGACCCTATGACTGAGAACAGCTTGCCCCCCCTTCGAGTGATCACGTCTGGTGCTTTCGCTCAAGCTTTGAAATTGTTGACGCCTCTTTATGAGGCCAAGTACAACAAAAAAGTTGATTTGTTTTTTGGCTCCTCCATTGGCGCCGCCCACGATTCCATTCCAACTCGCCTGAGCCAAGGCGAGCAATTTGATTTGTTCGTGTTGGCAAGCTCTGCGCTCGATCATTTCGTCTCAGAGGGCAAAATCCTTCCAGGCTCGCGGGTGGACTTGGTGGTGTCCAATATTGGTGCTGGCGTTCGCGTTGGAGACCCTGACATTGACATCAGCACGGTGGAGGCACTCAAGACGGCCTTGTTGACGGCCGGGCGAATTGCCTACTCCGCAAGTGCGAGTGGGACGTATTTGTCAGAAGAGTTGTTTCAAAAACTGGGCATTGAAGCAGAGATGGCGGTCAAAGCCAAAAAAATCTTCAGCGAGCGTGTCGGCACCATTTTGATGCGCAACGAAGCCGATTTGGGATTCCAGCAAATCAGTGAGTTGATTCCCATTGAGGGCATCAAGATCGTGGGTGAGTTGCCTGCTGAAGTTCAGCGCTCTTTCTTTTTCTCAGCCGGTATTGGTGCTCAAACTCAACAGTTGCAGGAGGTGAGGCGACTTGTTGAATTTTTGGCAAGTCCAGAGGTTGCTGAAACGGTGGCTAAAACGGGGCTCAAGCCCGTTTTACCGCCCATGCCTTGGTGAGTGCGGGCAAGGTCCGCAACAAGCTTCAGCGACAAAGGCCTTGACTGCCATCACATGCAACCTCTAAAAGGCATCACGGTCGTCAGTTTGGAGCACGCGATTGCGGCACCTTTTGCCACTCGTCAATTGGCCGATCTGGGCGCTAGAGTCATCAAAATAGAGCGCCCCGGCATGGGCGACTTTGCCAGAAAATACGATGAGCGTGCAAGAGGCCTGTCCTCGCATTTTGTTTGGACCAACCGCTCAAAAGAGAGCTTGACGCTCGACTTGAAAGACGCGCAAGCCCTGTCTTTGCTCAAACAATTGATTCACCAAGAGGCCGATGTTGTGGTGCAAAACTTGGCGCCTGGTGCAGCTCAAAGAATGGGCCTTTCTTTTGAGGCCTTGTCCAAAAAGAAACCCGGCATCATTGTTTGCGACATTTCTGGTTACGGCAGCGATGGACCTTTCGCAAAGAAAAAAGCCTATGATCTTCTGATCCAAAGCGAGGCGGGTTTTTTAAGCACAACGGGCCGTGAAAATGAGATTGCGAAGGCAGGCATTTCGATTGCGGACATCTCTGCAGGGATGTATGCTTATACAAACATTTTGGCCGCTTTGATGCACCGACAACAAACTGGTGAGGGCCAAAGAATAGACATTGCCATGCTGGAGACCTTAACGGAATGGATGTCTTTCCCACTTTACTACTCGATGGATGGTGCAAATCCGCCCCCTAGAGCCGGGGCGAGTCACGCCAGCATTTATCCCTATGGCCCCTTTGAAGCAGGAGACGGCAAAGTCGTGATGCTGGGGCTGCAAAACGAGCGTGAGTGGCTTGTCTTTTGTGAAAAAGTAATGCGCCAAGCTGAATTAGCAGACGATGAGCGCTTCAACACCAACCCCAAGCGCAGTGAGCGGCGCGAAGAATTGAAGTCATTGATTGTGAAAGCCTTCAGCACCCAGACTGCGCTAGAAGTCGCAGCCAGGCTTGAAGAGGCTGGCATTGCCAATGCACAGGTCAACACCATGGCCGATGTCTGGGCCCATGCGCAACTTAAAGCCAGGGGCCGGTGGTCACAAGTTCAAACGACGGTGGGTGAAATGCCTGCGCTTGTCCCGCCCGGTTCATGGGAGAAGGGCGCTCCAAGAATGGACGCTGTGCCGGCCGTTGGTGAGCACACGGACTTGATTTTGAAAGGCTTGGGTTGCACTGCGTCAGACATCGAGCAAATGCGCCTCAGAAATGCAATTTAATCGCTAGGGTGCACCCTAGGTTCGAAGGTGCAGGCCATGCGCTCTTATTGGCGTAAACACCGCATTGACTGGACGAGCTTCCCCCTTATTATTTGAAGTCATCAATTTAGGGGATCAAAATGCGTTTGCGTTATACCTTTGCGGCTTTGTCGTGTGCTTTGTTGTTCAGCTCTTGTGCAGGTTTGAACAACGCCCCTTCAGGCTACAGCACCTTGTTTGATGCGGGAAGCAATTTATTGGCTTGGACCAAGAACGGGGACTCCAATTGGCGCATTCAAGACGGCGCGATTCAGGCCGACTTCATGCCCGGTAAAACAGCTGGTTTTTTGGTCTCAAAGAAAACCTACACCGATTATCAAATCTACGCTGAGTTCTGGGTTGACGCAGAAACCAACAGTGGTATTTTCATTCGCTGTGCAAATCCAGAAAAAGTGGGGGCTGACACCTGCTATGAGGTCAATATCTGGGACACCCGGCCCGATCCAAGCTATGGAACAGGCGCCATCGTGGACACCATCAAGGTGACCCCACCTTACCCCAAGGTGGGGGGCAAGTGGAGCGTGATGGAAATCTCGGCAAAGGGCGCCCAGTTTGTTGTCAAGATCGATGGTCAGATCACGGCATCAGGCACGGATGGCAAACACACCAAAGGCCATATTGCTTTGCAGCATGGTGGTGGAACCGTCAAGTTCAGAAAAATCCTGATCAAAGAACTTTGACATTTAATGACATTCATTTGTATCAGATGAGGCATGAAGGTGAACTGAACCAGGGCCCCGGGCGAGTCAAGACATATGTATGTCCAACGTTGTTTTGTGCAGGCGAAGGGATAGGTGTCAGCACTTTTTAAGAAGTGTGCTTAAGTTTTTTGAAGGACGCTCAAGCGCGAGTTGAGCTCGTCCCAACAAGGCTATGTGGATTGCCCTTGGAGAGGCAGGTAGAGTCATTAAATTAAAGAATTGAATGAAATTTCACTTTCATATGGCTATTAGATCGGGAAGCAATCGATCGTATTCTTTTTTGACAACGGCATAACACTCGCAGGAGTTTCTCTCTAAAGCCAAACGATCTAAAACTTCAATTTTTCCACGCCTGTAGCTAATGAGTCCCTTTTTTTGAAGTCTGCCTGCCGCTTCAGTCACTCCTTCACGTCTTACACCAAGCATGTTGGCAATGAGTTCTTGCGTCATGTTCAAGTGGTTGGTCTTTAAGCGATCCAGGCTCAATAGCAACCATCGGCACAACTGCTGATCCAAAGAGTGGTGTCGATTACAGACTGCAGTTTGTGTCATTTGAGTCAGCAGGGCTTGCGTGTATCGAAGCAACAAGTGCATGACCGGTAGCGATTGACTAAATTCACTCTTAAGGCAAGTGGCATTGAGTTGAATGCATTTTCCTGCACTCTGAACAACTGCTCTGCTGGGCGTAAACTCTCCACCCATGAAAAGAGAAATCCCAACAATGCCTTCATTGCCGACAACAGCAATTTCTGTTGAAGATCCGTTTTCTAGGACAAACAACAGTGAAACTATGGCGTCTATTGGAAAGTAGACGTTTTTCATTTTGATATTAGACTCATACAGAACTTGGCCAAGTTTTAAGTCAATGATCTCAAGTTCTGGTTCCCATCTTAACCATTCAACATCGGGCAATGCTGCTAAAAGGTGGTTTTTTGATTTATCAATCATTTTTCGCATATGCTTCCCTTATTATCAATAAATGTATGCGATTTCATGCTTTTATTCTGTTCGGTATCGAACATAGTGATTTGTGAAATTAAATGGTCCCTTTGAGCAAATGGGCGTGCATTCCCCATCCTTGGCGTGAGCCTGGGTGGCGTCTAGTGAACGGTGCTTGCTAAAGCCCCCTGCCTTTCTTTCTGGCATGTTCCTCAGCACACTGCGCGGCCACATACGCCCGTACCGTCTCAATCGTTGCGCCGACGCTTACCCAGATTTTTTTGCACCTATTGGCTTCACTGAGGGAGGCAACGGCTCACTTGGACTTGAAGAAATTAGTGATTGAGTTTTTGTCGTGAAACTTAAAATCTAAATGAGGCCGTGGTATGAGCCACCATCAAGTTGCAAATTTTGGCCAGAAATAAAACCTGCTTGCGCGCTGCATAAAAAAGCGCATGCATCACCAAACTCTTCAGGCAAACCAAATCTTTTGGCCGCAACGGTTTCAGTAATTTTCGCTCTTGCTTGTTCAAAACTGATGTTCTGTAGTTTCATCATCCGCTCTGTCATGAATTGTTGCCTTGGGGTATCAATCCTTTCGGGCAATAAATTATTGATCGTTACATTGTCAACAATGGATTCGAGAGAGACCGATTTGCTAAAGGCCGTGAGCCCAGTGCGCGCCGTTGTTGAAAGAGCCATGTGAGGCCTTGGACTTTTGACCATGGCGGATGTGATGTTGATAATTCGTCCGAATCTTCGCTCTCTCATGCCTTCAATAAATCCTCTGATTAATAAAATGGGCGCCAGCATGTTGCTCTCTAAAGCTTCAATCCATGCGTCATGGTCCCAGTCTTTCATGCTCCCAGGGGCTGGGCCTGCATTGTTGTTCACCAAAATATCTAGAGTTTTGAAGTGCTCAAAAAGTTTTTGTCGGTCGCTGTCTTTGGTGATATCTGCCTGTATCGTTTTTACAGTGATCCCCGTTTTTTCAAAAATACTTATTTTCGCCAGTTCTAATCGAGATTGATCACGGCCGTTGATGTAAACATCCGCGCCTTCTTTCGCTAGTGAAGTTGCACAAGCCAGCCCCAATCCTTGTGAAGATGCGCAAACCAGTGCCATCTTGCCTTTGATTCCTAAATCCATTTAGTTTTTCTTTATTTTTTGATTGATACATGTGCGGTCTTGATCACGTTGGACCATTGCGTTCTTTCAAGATTCATCATTTTGCTGAACTCTTGTGATCCATAGGCAACGGGATCAAAACTCATCTCTTTCATCTTCTTTTGAAATGTTGCGTCTTTGGCCAGTGCGATCAATTCCTTTTCCCAAAATCCGACGATATCAGCGGGTGTTTTGGCCGAGAAAAAAGCACCATACCAATTCATGATATCCAAGTTGCTCAGTCCACTTTCAGCCAAAGTTGGTAAATCTGGATAGGCCTCTAAACGCGAGGATTCTAGGGTGGCCAAGGCTTTGAGTTTCCCAGACTTGATGTGTTCTTTCACGGATTCAACCGATTGAACCAAGAATTGAACATCTCCACCCAATAGGCCCATGACCGCTGGAGAACTTCCTTGGTAGGGCACGTTGGTCAGCTGAATGCCCGCTTTTGTGAAAATAATCTCTGAGATCAAATGAAAAGCATGACCGAGGCCGGGTGTGCCGTAGAAAATTTTATTGGGTTCTTTTTTCGCCAATGCAATAAATTCTCCCAGGGTGTTGGCTTTGACGTTCCCATTGATGACGATCACAGCAGGATTTCTTCCTAATAGAGCTGCAGGGATGAGATCTCTATTGGCGTCATAGGGCGGTTTGGGTTCAAAATGCTCAGCGATGGTGATCGGCGTTGGTGGAGAGAAGAGCAAGGTGTAACCATCGGCTGGTGCCTTCACCACATAGTTCGCTCCAATTTGACCTGATGCGCCTGGCATGTTTTCAACAACAATTTGTTGGCCCCACTTTGTGCCCAGGATGGACGCGGCCAAGCGTCCAACCGTATCAGGGCCACCCGCAGCTGGGAAGGGCAAAATCATACGGATGGATTTGGATGGGTATTTGTTGTTTTGCGCATGGCTGAAAGAAGGGCTTAAAGCGCTCAAGGCAATACCACCCAATAATCTTCGACGTGTACTGGAAAAATAATCCATATGATTCTCGTTTTTAAAAGTTAGGTGAACAGAATTTAGGTGCGAATAATTAATCGTGATCGTGTGAGTGTCCGTGATCGTGGGAATGCCCTTGGTGATGAATCGGTCCTCCAGCAACACCAGGCTTGATGCGTTGATCGTGTTCTTGTTGGTAGTGCAGCTTTAACAGATCAATGCCATAGTCGCCACCATTGGGCGTTCTCACAATGGTATGAATATGGAATTTTGCTGGGAGTGCATTTGTTAGAAAAACCCCTGAGTGGTGATCAAACTCAATCATTACAACGGGACTGTGAATCCGGTAGTAAAACGTATCATTTTCACCCGTGCCACCAATCCAAGAAAAATGGGTGTCGTCCAAATGCTGTTCAATTTGCTCAAGCCTAGCTTTTTGAGGCCCTGGTGGCATGGGTGCCAAGTACGTCTCTATGAGCCTGAGCAGTTGTATTTTTTGTGACGCATTCAAGTCTTTTCCAGCGATACCTTCGTAGGGAATCACACGGTTGTCTTGCAATGCGCCAGTAAGGTGCAGTTGATCGGCCTTGTGTCGTCTCCCCTCAGGCAAATCTCCTCCAACAGTTGAGTGGTAGAGAATGGCTTGTGCTTTTTGATGAGCACTCATGGACTGCATAAAAGACAGTCCCTTGAGCTCCTCATCTTCAAACAAGGCAATGCCTTTGTTGGGCCCCACATCAATGTGTGTAGGCTCTGCGCCCATAAAGGTTGGGGTCAGCACCATTTGGTCGCCAATGACCAAACAATTGATGGCCAAATGATGCCCCATCAGTTGCCAGCCCCATGGTTGGGTGGCGGATGGCTCTCCAAACAGGGTGAAATTAAAACTCCACTCACCAAGCACTTTGGTGTTACCAGTCAGTTCACCTAAAAAGTGATTGACTTTCATCACATCCCGTGTTTTCTTAAATCCCGTCTCACTCAAGCTCGAGGAGATGACTTTTAAGATCAGCTTTTTGATTGTCTCGTCGACTTCTTCCAGTCGAAGGCCAAACCGGTAGATGTACATCTCCGTGTTGTTCCACCTGCGCCACTCACGTGCATCAATGGGCAAACACAATGATTTTTTTTGATCATTTGTCAAGTGCTTGAGCAAAGTGTGGGTGGCTTGAAGCATCGGGATGATGGGCGCATTTTGAGACGCTCTTTTAGAGAGGCCGGCAATGGGCTCACCATTTGTTGTGATGCCTTTAAAGGGTTCAGCGTAGAGCTTTTCCCATGGCTTGAATAGCAATTCTTGAGGGAGTGGATTGGCCAATCCTGCGTCCCCGTGCTGATAGGCATCTCTACCCTGAAATGCCGCCACCCTTGGATAGTCAAGGGTGGGGACAAAAGGCCTGAAATCCTTCGAGTTCGTCATGCTTTGGGTGAATCAAAGTAGACTTTTTTCTGAGCGTCCTTGAGTGATTGGTTGGGCATGGGAGAAATCCCCCAGTGATCAATTCTGCCTGGGGGCCATGTCCAATCGCTGGGCGAACCTGCTTTGTAATCGTCGTTGATTTGTTCGACTTCACTGGTGTATTCGACTACGATGTCATGGGGGCCCACAAAGTAGTTGAAGGTGTTGTTGCCTGGACCATGGCGACCAGGGCCCCATGCAATAGGAAAGCCTGCGTCTTTGAGTCGTCCGCCACCTCGCATCACAGAATCCAAATCTGGGACCAGAAAAGCAATGTGATTCAAGGCATTGTTGTCGGTGTCCCCAAAGGCGATGCTGTGGTGATCGTTGTTGCACCTCATGAATGCCATCATCTTTGTTCGGTCCGACAATGAGAAGTCAAACACATCTTCGTAAAACTTCTGAGTCACAGCAATTTCATCTGAATTCAAAACCACATGGGCCAAACGGATAGGGCGATCCTTTTGTTCCTCACCCGCTTTGTTTTGAAGGTCGTCGAACACGAGTTTATAAATACGTCCCACTTTGTCGGAAATGATGCACGCGACGCCACCTCCAGGCTCGTTCAATGGCGCTGTTTGCGAGATGACTGTTCCATTGGAGCCCAGGTGAGCTTTTATCTCTTCAATCGCTTGCAAGCTTCTAACCCTTAGGCTCACGTCAATGAGTTTTGCTGGACCGTTCGATTGCCTAAGAGAGATTAAAAATGCATCTGAGCCTGTTCCCTTGAAGTAATGAATACCCTCCCGAGATTCAGCAAGCTCAAGGCCCCAGGTTTTTGTGAAAAAGTCACAGGTGGTTTGCAGGTCTGGCACACTCAGCGCAACACTGCGTACGCCAGAAATTCTTGAGGAAGCATGGGTCATGATATAAGTCCAATGGGCAAAGGTGAATGCGCGATCAAGGGGATCGTTGCGAAAGGTTCAATGAAGGAGTGTAATTTGATTTTGTTCTTCTCCGAGCATTTGAAGATCTTGCATTTTGATTGGTGTTTTCCCTAGGGGCGCATGTGCGGTAGCATTGACTTAAAAGTTTAAAACCTGTTTAGATTCACCAAATACAAGGAGCGTTCAATTGAATTTCATCACCATTGAGCAAGCAAGCGAACTTTTGAGTGCTGCCATGCGCACAGCCAGGAGCGCTGGCTACAAAGCCATGGGCATTGTGGTCTTGGATGGTTCTGGCAATATCAAAGCCTGCGCCATTGAAGATGGTGCAAGCATGTTCAGATTTGACATTGCCCGTGCAAAAGCTTGGGGCGCTATCGGTATGGGGGTATCAAGTCGGGCATTGGGTCAGCGGGCGAAGGACAACCCCAATTTCTTTGTGTCATTGGCGGCCACCGCTGAAGGTAAATTTTTGCCCCAAACAGGTGCAGTGATCATCAAGGATGCCAATGGTCAAGTCTTGGGTTCGATGGGGGCCAGTGGAGGCTCAGGGGATGAGGACGAGCTCATTTGTACGACAGCAATTGAGTCTTTGGGTCTTCAATGGGCCTAGGGATCATTTGACGCTTGCCCAAGAGACGTCATCTGCTCAGTGGCACGGCGGGTAAAAGCACAAAAGCGATCAAGCAGGGCGAATTGCTTTTGTTGCTCCAAGCGTGGTGTGTGCCGCGTTGAACGATGCAGTCACCTTGCTTCATCAAGACCTCTTGGTCATCCAAGACCGCATAGATCTCACCTCTCACAATCACAGCATAGTCAATGGTGTTGGTCTTGTGCATCCCGGGGTGCTTTTTTGTCGGGTCCCCTCGCGTATCGACGCCCATGCTGTCAAAGTGGGCTTGTGCATCCATGGACGCCAGACGGATCGCGTCAGGTGGATACTCAATCAAGCGAAAAAGACTGCCAGCCGGTTCCGGTTCAATTTTTTGAGCCTTTCTCGCATCGTCTTCTTGTCCTGTGTTGAGCGCTGGACTGGAGGTGGTTTCCCAAAGCTCTGTCAGGATCAATCCTCCTGCTTTGGTCAAAACTTTCGGGGGTGCGCCATGGTCCTCAAAGAGAACAGTCGATCGACCCAGTTCGTTTTGTGTGGTGACGATTCTTTTGGGGCTGTGGTTTGAGATCATGAAAAGTTCCGTTCTCTTTCTGAGGCAGAGTCAGTCAATTCTTATTTGGCTAGACTTCAGTAAGTTGTTCAATTTGATCGAGTCCCTTTTTAAAAAAGGGCCTAACTTTTCATCCAAGTGTTCTTCGCTTGGAAACTCAAAGCCCAATTGTCTGTACTGACGTTTGAGCTCCTCGGTTTTGAGTGCGTCTTTAACGTCCGCTTGTATTTTAGAAACGATCAAAGGCGAGGTTCCAATAGGGGCGAACAGACAAGTCCAACTCACAAAATTGAAGTCTGAAAACCCCAGCTCCATCATGCTGGGCACATCGGGCAAAGCCTCCAATCGTTTTGCGCCAGTCGTGGCCAGTATCCTTAATTTTCCGGACTCAACCAAACCCTTGACCACTGGGTAAGAGGTAAACATCATCTCCACTTGGCCCGATGCAACAGACAGTGCCGCTTGATCGGCTGTTTTGAACGGCACATGCACCAATTCAATTTTAGACACGGATTTGAATGTTTCAGCTGCCAAATGGGGCAATGTGCCATTGCCCCCGGATGCATAGTTCAAACGATGGGGTGACGATTTCGCGTTTGCAATCAATTCAGCAATGGTTTTAAATGGGGCTTGGCTTGAGATCACCAAAATAAAGGGGAGTACATTGGTCATCACAACCGGTGTCAAATCTTCCACCACATCAATGGTGTTGATGCCCAGGGCATGAGAAATTTGAAAACTCGACGTTGC
>CANBTT010000034.1 GCA_947372465.1 Burkholderiales bacterium
GTCATGGACGAAGTGGCTCATTTGGCCGACCTTGGGGTGGAGTTCTCCAAGCCCAAATTGAACATTGACAAGTTGCGCGGACACAAAGAGAAAGTGATCTCTAAACTCACGGGTGGCTTGTCGCAGATGGCCAAGATGCGCAAAGTTCAAATCGTCAGAGGCTATGGCAGTTTCGTTGACGCGCATCACTTGAAGGTTGAAGAAACACACGGTCAGGCTCAGGAAAAAACCGGCAAAGAGCAGGTGATCTCCTTTAAGACGTGCATCGTCGCCGCGGGTTCGCAAGCTGTTCGCTTGCCCTTCATGCCTGAAGATCCCCGTGTGGTCGATAGCACCGGCGCTTTGCTTTTAAAAGAAGTGCCCAAGAAAATGCTCATCTTGGGCGGCGGCATCATTGGCCTTGAGATGGGAACGGTCTACAGCACATTGGGCGCACGCCTAGATGTGGTGGAGATGATGGATGGCTTGATGCAAGGTGCAGACCGAGATCTTGTGAAGGTCTGGCAAAAGATGAATGCACACCGTTTTGACAAGATCATGCTCAAGACCAAAACCGTGGCCGCCAAAGCATTGCCCAAAGGCATTGAGGTGAGCTTTGAAGGACCCGAGGGGACGCACTCTGAAGTCTATGACCTGGTCCTCCAAGCCGTGGGCAGAAGTCCCAATGGTAAAAAGATTGGCGCTGAAAAAGCTGGCCTTGAGGTCACCGACAGAGGCTTCATCAATGTCAATGTTCAAATGCGCACCAATGTGTCCCACATCTTTGCCATTGGCGACTTGGTGGGGCAACCCATGCTCGCCCACAAGGCGGTCCATGAGGCCCACGTCGCAGCCGAAGTGATTGCGGGAGAGCTCTTGGGAGATGCTCATTTGGCTCAGTCGGCCTTCAATGCACGGGTCATCCCAAGCGTTGCCTACACGGATCCGGAAGTGGCATGGGTCGGTCTGACAGAAGACCAGGCCAAGGCGCAAGGCATCCCTGTGAAAAAAGGACTCTTCCCATGGGCAGCCTCCGGACGTGCCATTGCCAATGGACGCGATGAAGGCTTCACCAAATTGCTTTTTGATGACTCGAAAGAGGCCCATGGGCACGGGAAGATTTTGGGCGGTGGCATGGTCGGCACGCATGCGGGGGACATGATTGGAGAGATTGCGCTGGCCATCGAAATGGGGGCAGACGCGATCGATATCGGTAAAACCATTCACCCGCACCCCACTTTGGGGGAAAGCATTGGCATGGCCGCAGAGGTGGCCCATGGCAGTTGCACGGATTTGCCTCCAGCGAAAAAATAAAACGATTCACTCAGGCCCCGCTTTTAAAAAGATGCTCTGTCAAGAGCATTTTTTTTGTCCGTCACTTGGCCTGTCCATCGGGGATGTTTTGCTCCATCTGCCGTGTTGTGCGAACAAGGGTTTATTGGGCACTGAGAAAAAAGGTGCGGCCTTGAGCACGTGAACAGCGTCGAAATCGATCGGCACATTGACGTCAAAGTTTTTTCCAATTCACACTTATTTATTATTGATGGCGTTCATTTTTGGCGGCTTTAAATATTACAATTTGATGACAGTCTTTATTGACTTTAAAGCAATAAAAAAAGATTTTTTTTGATTTTTGATGAAACGAATCAAATGCGAGCCGCTTCGCATGAGACACGCCTTCAAGATCAAGCAATACTCGGCATCGTTAATCACATTGGGTACGGATCATGTTTGGAAAATTTTTACCTCGTGAAGACAACTTCTTTGAGTTGTTCAATAAACACGCAGACAGAATCGTTGAAGCCGCGCAAGCCTTCTCAAGGTTGATCGAGTTCTACTCGGATGCGGACTTGAGAGAAAAATACACAGCAGACGTGATCCAAGCTGAGAAGTCGGCCGATCGCATCACCCATGAGGTGAATCGCGCACTGCACAAGACCTTCATCACGCCAATTCATCGCGAGCAAATTCATTCGCTGATCAATACCATGGACGATGTGGCCGATTTGATTCAGGACTGTGCTGAAACGATGTCCCTGTATGACGTTCGAGCCATCACGATCGAAATCAAGCGACTCACCGATATCAGTGTGAAGTGCTGTGAGCGACTCAGGCACGGTGTGAGTTTGCTCTCAAGCATTGCTCAGCCTCTCAACTCTGAGGCGGCTTTAAAGACCTGTGAGGAAATCGATCAACTTGAGTCCGATGCAGACCGTGTCATGCGCAGCGCCATGAGCAAGCTCTTTAGGGAAGAAAGCGATGTCAAAGAGATCATCAAGTACAAGGCGATTTACGAGTTGTTGGAGACGATCAGCGATAAATGTGAGGACGTTGCCAATTTGATCGAAGGCATTGTTCTAGAAAATTCTTGACCCAAAGCCTTTTATGATCACTACGCAAGCCTCAATTTGGTTCATTGTTTTATTGGTGTTTTTGGCGCTGGCCTTTGATTTTTTGAACGGCTTTCACGATTCCGCCAACTCCATTGCAACGGTGGTCTCAACGGGTGTGTTAAAGCCCAATCAAGCGGTTGTCTTTGCGGCCTTCTTTAATTTGATGGCCATCTTTGTTTTTAAGTTAAGTGTTGCCGCAACCATTGGCAAAGGGATAGTGACCCTAAACGTCGTTGACACGAATGTTGTTTTAGGCGCTTTGTCGGGTGCGTGCCTATGGAATTTGATCACTTGGTACTACGGTATTCCAAGCAGCTCGTCGCATGCCTTGATCGGGGGCATTGTGGGCGCTGTGATGATGAAGGTGGGTTTCTCTGGTTTGAACTCGAGCGGTATCATGAAGACCGTTGCCTTTATTTTTATCTCCCCATTGGTCGGTTTCATTTTGGGCTCTCTGATCGTGGTGCTTTGTTCATGGATTTTTAGGGGGTCGACACCCTCTAAAGTGGACCGATGGTTTCGCAGTTTGCAGTTGGTCTCGGCTGGCGCCTACAGTCTGGGTCATGGCGGCAACGATGCACAAAAGACCATCGGTATCATTTGGATGCTTTTGCTTGCAACAGGTTACGCCAGTACGCAAGACACGATGCCGCCGATGTGGGTCGTGGTTGCTTGCTATGTGGCCATTTCGATGGGCACCTTGTTTGGGGGATGGCGCATCGTGCGAACCATGGGCCAAAAGATCACCAAGCTCAAGCCCTTTGGAGGCTTTTGCGCAGAAACTGGCGGTGCCTTGACCCTCTTCATGGCCACCTTTTTGGGCGTTCCTGTCTCAACCACGCACACCATCACTGGTGCGATCGTGGGTGTGGGTTCTGTTCAACGCGCGAGTGCAGTGCGGTGGGGGGTGGCTGGCACCATCATTTGGGCATGGATATTTACCATTCCTGCCAGCGCTTTGATCGCTGCCATTGTCTACTCTCTGAGCACACTGGTTTGATCGCTTCACGCAAGGCAATGTCCCTTTTGTGGGATTGACCGTTTCTTGGCCCAAGGCGCTGATGGCGTCGACAAGTTGTCAGTCTATTGTTAAGGCGCCACAGGCTTGAGGAAAAAAAAGATTGAAAGCCCAGGTGTCGATCTGCTCTCAGAATGCCGGCATTTATTTGCTCGTGCTGTTTGATGTCGTGAAAGACAAGGGGCTTGATGCAGCACCATTGCTTTGAGCGGAGGGCATGCTTTTGTCCCAAAAGAGGCCTGGCCCAGCATCATTGTTGCTGGAATTGAAAAAGCCTGTCGCTGGTGCAATGGGTGCATTGCTCAGTTCAATGCTCGGCACAAGTGAATTGTTGTTGCTTGCATTTGCGGTGGGCAGCCCCAAGAAATTGGGCAGCGAAGCCAAGGGGTTCTTGGCGAGATCCTTGACCCTTCTCGCGCCGTTGTAGCGTCTCTCCCAATAGGCTTGGCGCATGTCCTCGACCCGAACGCCATAGCCTGGTCTTGGCGAATGGATGAACTTGTTGTCGCCAACATAAATGCCCACATGGCTAAAGGCATGCTTCATGGTGTTGAAAAACACCAAGTCGCCAGGCTTGAGTTCGGTGCGCTCAATGCTTTCCGTCACCTTGGCTTGGTCGGAGGCTTTTCTTGGCAAGATGAGACCCACCGATTGCTCAAAGATGGCGCGAACAAAGCCACTGCAATCAAAGCCGGTGTTGATGTTGGTGCCACCTGCTCGATAAGGGACACCCAAAAAGCCCATCGCATTGACCACGAGTTTTGAGGCTTTTTCCCCGACGTTTTGACGCAAATTGTCCAACTGCTCGAACAGGCCCCTGTCTGACAAAAATTTCTCTATGTCATCGTTGGGACGATTCGACGGGGCAGCGCTCACCACGCTGCTTGCATAAATCATCAAGGCCATCACTAAATATCGCATAAGCTTTGATTTTAAAGGGGTTTGTGCTCTAAGGGCGGAAATATTGAGCTGGGTAGGGCGTGTTGGGCTCAAAACTTTAACTAAAGCATTCATATTCAATGCCTCACCTTCTTTGGCGTCCTCCCAATGGGTTCTGAGAGCGAGGTGGGTCCTGGTGCAGGCGTGGCGCCGTCCATTGAGTTGTGGGCGCCCAGCGAGCCCAAACAGATCAAATTGTCGAAATAAAAATCAAGGCCCTAAAAAAACCTCAAAACCTTGTGCGATAGTTCTAAGGCTTGGAAAAAATGCACACGCTCAGCATGGCGTCGACAACAGGAGAGTCAAAAAATGTACAAAGCCTTGGTTTTACGAAAAGACGAGGAATTTAAAGTGGCCATAGAGTCTTTGCAAGACACGGACTTGCCCGAAGGGGATGTAGAGGTCCAAGTGGCTTATTCCACCTTGAATTACAAGGACGCCTTGGCCATCACCAACACCTCACCCGTGGTCAGGAAATGGCCCATGGTGGCTGGCATCGATGGCGCGGGCGTGGTCACGGGTTCAACACACCCTGATTGGAAAGTGGGGGACCTCTTTGTTCACAACGGCTGGGGCTATGGAGAGACCCGATGGGGCTTGATGGCCGAGCGCTCACGGGTCAATGCAAGTGGCTTGGTGCACTTGCCCAAAAATCTCTCCACACTGCAAGCCATGGCCATAGGCACGGCAGGGTATACCGCGATGCTTTGTGTCATGGCACTTGAAAAGCAGGGTTTGAATCCACAAAAAGGCGAGGTCTTGGTCACGGGTGCCAGCGGTGGTGTTGGCAGTGTCGCAGTGGCTTTGCTCTCGCAACTGGGGTACAGCGTCACGGCCTCAACGGGTAAATTGTCGCAGCATGAATATTTGAAAGCCCTGGGCGCAAAAGAGGTGATCGACCGAAGCACGATGAGTGAGCCGGGCAAACCTTTTCAAAAGGAGCGTTGGGCCGGTGTGGTGGACTCTGTCGGTTCGCACACCCTTGCCAATGCATTGGCACAATGCGCCTATGGGGCTTGCGTTGCTGCGTGTGGTTTGGCCCAAGGCATGGATTTGCCAAGCACCGTCATGCCTTTTATTTTGCGAGGCGTGAGTTTGCTTGGGATTGACTCGGTCATGGCACCCTTGGCCTTGAGGCAAGAGGCCTGGGCCCGTTTGTCAAAGGATTTGGATTTAAAGAAGCTCGAGCAAATGACGCAAGTCATTGGGCTTGAAGAGGTGGTGGCCTGTGCGCAAAAGCTGCGCACGGGTCAAGTCAAAGGTCGATTGGTTGTAAAGGTTTCATAATGCGTCTCGCTCTAGAAGACTCTCAAGTGGTCATGGTTGATTTTCAAGAAAAGCTCATGCCCGTCATTGCCGAACACCAAGCTGTCTTGGAGCAAGCTCACCTGTTGGCCAAAGTGGCACATCTGCTGGGTGTACCCCTTTGGGGGACGGAACAAAATCCCTCAAAATTGGGCCACAACCCGGCCGCTTGGAGAGATTTGTGTCAAGAGACTTTGCCCAAAATGCATTTCTCTGCATGCGATGAAGGCTTGCTCGCCTGTTTAAAACCCGAGCCCAAGGCGCCACAAGGCAACGCCAGAAGTTTGCCCAAACATTTACAAAAAAATACCCAGGCAAATGTCAAGGATCAAATTGTTTTGGCCGGTTGTGAGACGCACATTTGCTTGCTGCAAACGGCCATTGATTTGATGCAAGAGGAGTTAGAGGTCTGGGTGGTGGTTGATGCAACGGGCTCAAGGAGAAGCAAAGACAAAGACGCTGCACTGGACCGCTTGGCTGGGGCGGGGGCTGAATTGGTGAGCTTAGAGATGGTGATTTTTGAGTGGCTGGGCACCGCCGAGCACGAACACTTCAAAACCATTCACCAGTGGCTCAAATGAGCCTATCGTAAACATCCATTGTGAACCCTCTGCCGATGTGATAAAAACGCACTCATTGAAGTTTTGCTGCAAATTGATGGGGTTGAATTGTAAAGATTCAGCCCCGTTCGAATTTTTAGAGCGCAACTTACTGCAAATTTACGTTTTATTTGAAAGACATCGATGTTAGATATTTTTAATCACTTCATGCCCGATTCGATTTTCAATCGATTGGAAAAACTGGTCCCTGGACATGTGGCACTCAAAGCCTTTCCAGAAAGACCTTCTTTGCTTGATTTGTCCTCGCGACTGAAGATGATGGATGAGTTTGAAGGTTTGCAGCAAGTGCTCTCCTTGGCCAACCCGCCCATCGAAATTTTGGGTGGGCCTGACATCACGCCTTTGCTCGCGCAAATTGCCAATGACGGATTGGCCGAGATCTGCAACAAACACCCCGATCGGTTTCCATGTTTCATTGCATCGATGCCCATGAACAATGTCGAGGCGTGTTTAAAGGAGATTGACAGAACCGTCAACATGGGCGCCAAAGGGATTCAGATTTTTACCAACGTCTTGGGCAAGCCTTTGAGCTTGCCCGAATTCAGACCCATCTTTAAGAAAATGCACGACCTCGATTTGCCTGTGTGGATTCACCCCATCCGTGGTCCTCAGTTTGCAGACTATGCCACTGAGAAAGCCTCAGAGAATGAAATTTGGTTCAGCTTTGGTTGGCCTTATGAGACAACAGCGTGTGCCACGCGTTTGATTTTTTCAGGCATTTACGATGAGCTTCCCAATTTAAAAATCATCACCCATCACATGGGCGGCATGATTCCCTATTTTGCTGGAAAGATTGAGCTCGGGTTTGATCAAATCTTTTACGGAACGTCCAAAACCAACCCTCAGGTTGAAAAAGCAGGTCTTAAAAAACCCATCCTCGATTATTACAAAATGCTCTACGGTGACACTGCACTGAACGGTGGTGTTGCAGCGACCAAGTGCGGGCACGCCTTCTTTGGTTCAGAGCATGCGGTCTTTGCAACCGATGCACCGTTTGATGCCGAGGATGGTCGACTGCTCATTCGCACGACGATCGCGGCTGTAAAGGCTTTGGAGATCAGTCAAGCAGAAAAAGACAAGATCTTTTTTGGCAATGCCAAAAAGCTGCTCAAGCTGAACTGAATTTTTTTATTTCAATCGTTTTTGATTGATCACTCAAGGACCCATCAATTGATCAAGTATTCAAACATCACTGTACCCATGAGAGACGGCACCATGGGTGCTTATTTGGCTGTTCCCGAGGGGCCACCAAAAGGCGCCATCATCGCAATCATGGAAATTTGGGGTGTCAATGACACCATGAGAGAGCATGCAAAAGAGTTTGCCGAGGCGGGCTTTGTTTGCTTGGTGCCTGATTTGTTTTGGCGTCAAGAGCCTGGGGTTGAGCTGTCTGACAAGAACCCCAAGGATGTGGAGAAGGCGTTTGATTTGTACTACGACTTTGACTATGACGTGGGGGTGCTTGATATGCAAGACACCATGGCTTATTTGAAGACGCTGCCTGAGTGCAATGGAAAAGTGGGCTCCGTGGGCTACTGTCTGGGTGGCAAGTTGTGTTACTTGATGTGTTGCAGGACGGACATCGATTGTGCGGTTGCTTATTACGGGACTTACATTGAGCACCGAATCAAAGAGGCCCCCAACTTGCACCATCCGTTTTTGTTGCACATGGCCATGAAGGACCGCTGGGTTCAAGCCGAGGTCAATGAACTCCTGGAGAGAAAGTTGTCCCCCAACCCCTTCGTTCGGATTGAAAAATATCCGGGTGCGGATCATGCCTTTGCCAGACACGGTGGTCGCACCTACAGCAAACCCGAGTCGGATCGTGCCTTGGCCTTGTCCATAGATTTTTTCAAAGAGCATCTCTAAAAAAAGGGCTGCTTTAGCGGCCTGGATTTTTCAACAAAACAGCGCCGAGGTGAATGTGAGTCAAGTGCAATTCCAAGTCAGGGATGGTATGAGAATGGCCTTTGATGTGGCCATTCCAATGGATGACGGTGTGCTCATGCGAGCGGATATTTATTTGCCTCTAGCGGCAGGACGCTATCCGGTTGTGTTGACCTATGGGCCTTACGCCAAGGGCTTGTCCTTTCAAGAGGGCAACCCAGGCGCGTGGAATCATTTGATCCAGCACAACCCCGAGGTCTTGGAGGGGTCCAGCAATTTGTACCAGTCATGGGAGTTGGTCGATCCCGAGAAGTGGGTCCCTGATGGCTACGCTTTGGTGCGGGTCGACTCAAGAGGGACAGGGCGCTCTCCTGGTTTTGTTGATCCTTGGTCACCCAGAGAAACACAAGACCTGTACGCTTGCGTTGAGTGGTGTGGCGTGCAGCCATGGTCCAATGAAAAAGTAGGACTCAATGGCATCTCTTACTATGCGATGAACGCTTGGCAAGTGGCCAGTCTAAAGCCCAAGCATTTGAGTGCCATTTGCGCTTGGGAGGGTGCGAGTGACTACTACAGAGAGGCCACCTTTCATGGTGGCATCATGAGTGGCTTTTTAAGCAACTGGTTCCCAAGAGCCGTGCACCGTGCGCAACACGGGTGTGGAGAGCGTGGCTCTCGCAGTCAGGTCACGGGTGAATTGGTCTGCGGGCCTGAGACCTTGCCTGAAGAGGTGTTGGCACAAAACCGAATTGATATTGAACGCTGGATGCTTGAGCACGCCCTTGATGGCCCGGCCCACAAGGCGCGTTCGCCCAACTTGGCTTTGATTGAGGTGCCCGTTCTGTCTGCGGCCAATTGGGGCGGACAAGGTCTTCACACGCGTGGAAACTTTGAAGGCTTTTTGGCCGTGTCATCGAAAGACAAGTGGCTTGAGGCCCATGGTGGCGCACATTGGGAGAGCTTTTATACCAACTATGGCATCGCACTGCAGAAGAAATTTTTCGGGCACTTCTTAAAGGGTGAGGATACGGGCATGAGCTCGCACCCCAAGGTCACCCTCCAAGTCAGGCATGTGGATCATTATGAAGAAAGAGCCGAGCAAGAGTGGCCTTTGGCGAGAACGCAGTGGACGCGGTTTTACTTTGATCCACTGAGCGGCGCATTGACTCAAAATGCACCCGACTTCACGGGCACCGTCGCTTATGAGGCGCAAGGGGATGGTTTGATGTTTTTGAGTGCCCCACTGCAGGCGCCCATGGAGATCACCGGGCCATCGGCTGTGAAATTGAAGCTCTCCAGTTCGACCAGCGACGCCGATGTGTTTGTCGTGCTGCGGGTCTTCAGGCCCGATGGACGGGAGATCACCTTTCATGGCTCCAACGATCCTAGAACGCCCATTGGAATGGGCTGGCTCAGAGCGTCCCACCGCAAATTGGATCCGCAAAAATCATTGCCTTACAGGCCCTACCACACACACGATGAGGTGCAAGCCTTGACGCCCCATGTGCCCGTTGATTTGGATGTTGAAGTCTGGCCCACGTGCATCGTGATCCCCAAAGGGTTTCGGTTTGGCGTGTCCATCAGAGGGCGAGATTACGAGTCAATGGGCGAGCCCTTGAGTGTGCCAGGATTCAAGTACACCTTAACCGGTGTGGGCCCCTTTGTTCATGATCACCCTGTGAACCGCCCAAGCGACGTGTTTCACAACACCACGCATCTTCACTTCAAAGATGAAGATCAGCCCTACATCTTGTTGCCCATCATTGCGCCAACTTGAGTCACGGTTGTTCAAGCGCTTTGCTTGAAGCGGTTTGAGAGTCCAAGAGAACGAAAATGAAAAGTTAAGGAGCAAGATCATGAAATTGTGTTTAAAAAAATCAAGGCTTGATGGACAGCGAAGACAAGGCTTGAATCGCCCAGATTGGACCAGTCCCCAAGTGTCTATTTTGTCGTGTTTGACATTGATGGTGCTGCTATTGGGCAGTGGGTTCACGGTGCGCACCCACGCGCAAGCCAATCCCTCGGCAAGCGCTTATCCCAGCAAGCCCATTCGTTTTATCGTGCCGTTTCCTGCAGGCAGTGCCCCCGATGCAATTGCTCGCATTGTGGGTCAACACATGCAAGTCACTTTGGGGCAACCCATGGTCATTGACAACAAGCCCGGCGCCCAAGGGGCCATCGCGGCCACTGAGGCCGCAAAGGCCTTGCCAGATGGTTACACCGTCTTTGGCGGCAACAACACCACTTTGGCGGCGAATGCCAGTTTGTACAAGAAGCTCAATTACGATCCCATCAAGGACTTCACCCCAGTCGCTAGATTCATCACCGCCTCATTGACCTTGGTGGTCAAGGCAGATTTTCCTGCGCAAAACACCAAAGAATTTTTGGCCTTGGCAAGAGCGAAAAAAGGCGTCTACACCGTTGGCTATGCCTCGGCCGGTATGCAAGTGGCTTTGGCAGAGCTCAAGTCGCTAGGCAATGTGGATGTCTTGGAGGTGCCCTACAAAGGGGTGCCGCAAGCGGTCAACGACGTGTTGGGGGGGCAGTTGACGTTCACCTTTGCCGACAACGCTGTGGCATTCACGCAAATCAGAGGTGGCAAGTTAAAGGGCTTTGGTGTGACGTCCAGTTCGCGAACGGCCTTGATGCCCGACATGCCTTCTCTTGCCGAAGAGATGCCTGGTTTTGATGTAAGCGTTTGGAGCGGCTTGGTGGTGCCTGCAGGTTCGCCCAAGGACGTGGTGGATAAGCTGTGGGACGCCTCACAAAAAGCAATGGCCTCCAGCGACGTGACGTCCAAGTTGATGAATTTGGGCTTGGATCCCGCAGTGATGGGGCCTGAGGAGTTCACCAAATTTGTGCTTGCAGAAAAAGCCAAGTGGGCCAGGCAAATCAAACAAGCCGGCATCCAGCCAGAATAAAGAAGAAGCTACCGGCATCAAGCTGGCGTGAATGCGCCAGGCCTTGATGCCATGAAGGGTCTTACATCTTGAACAAGGCCCGAGGATTGATCTCGCTCACCGTGTGGATCTCTGCTGCATTGAAATTGGCGTCTTTTAAGCTTTGCAGCGGATTGGGGTCTGCGGGAGGGAAGGAGTCGTCTGTGCCCAAGACAATTTGCGACACACCGACTTTTTGCTTCAAGTAGTGGAGCGCTTCTTTGTCATGCAAAATGGTGTCAAAGTACATCTCACTTAAATAACTCCAAGGTGATTTCTTGGCCTTGATGCCATTTTGTTCGTGGTGACCTTTGGCGTGCATAAAGTCAAATCGGCCAATGAGGTAGGGCAGTGCGCCGCCCCCATGGGACAAAATGATTTTTAAATGGGGGTGGCGATCTAAAACGCCACTCCAAATCAATGAGCCCACGCTCAAGGTGGTGTCAAAGGTGTATTGAACCACTTGATTCAAGGCAAAAGCCTTGCTCCTGGGTGTGGGTTGCGCTTGCGTGGGATGCAAAAAAATGGGCACACCCAGTTCACTCGCGCAGGCCCAGTAATCCTCTAGATCCAATTCTCCCAGGTTCACCCCTTCTACGTTGCAGGCCACAACGCCGCCCACAGCGCCTTGCTCCTTGACCGCGCGCTCCAGTTCCCTGGCCGCCAAGCCCGCGTTGGGCATGTGCGCGGACGCCAAAAAAGAAAAGGCGCTGGGGTTTTGCGCACAAAACTCCCCCATGCCATTGTTGAGCATCTCATGCCATTTTTTGCCGTTTGCATCGCCCAAACCATGTCCAAAGACATCCACCCAGCCCGACAGCACTTGTTTGTTGATCCCTTGGGCTTGCATGGCGTCCATGCGCGCTTGCGGGCTTTCCAGCAAACGAGTGAAAAAAGGTCGACACTTCAAACCGTAGTGAAAATGTAAGCAATGACATTGGGGTTGCGACTCCACCACATCGATGCCCATGGAGGGGCCTTCAATCAGGAGCTTGTCGATGATGCTGGGGGGAACATAATGGGCGTGAACGTCGATGGCCATGTTGTAAAAAAAGTTGATTTAAAAATAAGCTCTCGATCTTAAATCATTGGCATTGACTTTTGCGCTTAAAAACTCAGCGGGGTCTGTCATTGATGGTTTATTTCACGCGATGGTCTCACCTGTGCTGCGATGGGCTTGGGGTCAAACCCTATTGTGAAATCGTGAAGGCTGGATACAAAATGAACGCATCGTCCCATTGGGCATTCAAGCCCTTTGAGCCCACCTTTTCTTTTACTTCTTTAAACCGTTCATGAACACGTCAAGCCTACGCCTCACTCACGCCCTCCTGGCGCTCACGATCAGTTTGAGCACTGCATTTGCTCAGGCCCAAAGTTTTCCGTCCAAGACCATTCGCATCATTGAGCCTGCAGGGCCAGGCAGTGCGGTGGACACGGCCGTGAGAGACATCATTCCTGCACTCAATGAGGTCTTTGGTCAGCAGGTGTTCATCGACAACAAGCCCGGTGGCAACAGCTTGATTGGTGCAAGAGAGGCGATTCGTTCCCCCGCAGATGGCCACACCCTTTTTCACGGCAACATCAACAATGCCTTGAATGACCTGTTTCCCAACACCAATTGCTGTCGTCTGGGTGAGTCCTTGTTGCCCGTGACTCGGATTTTTTCAACCCCCTTGGTGCTGGTGGTCAATCCCCAGGTGCCTGCCAAAACTTTGAAGGAGTTTTTGGCGCTAGCAAAAGCGCAGCCCGAACTCTTGACCTATGCGTCTGGTGGCAACGGCTCCATCACGCAACTGCTGGGTGAATTGGTCAAAATCAATGCTGGGGTGACCATCAGAGAAGTGCCTTACAAAGCCATTGGCGCAGAATTGCCCGATGTTTTGGCTGGCCACGTGAATGCCGCTTACTTGGCACCCGTCGTTGTTGCCCAGCACATCAAATCGGGCAAGCTGCGCGCATTGGGTGTGGCTCAAAGCAAGCGTGTCGCCATCGTCTCGGATGTCCCCACTTTTGTGGAAGCTGGATTGCCCAATGTGGAAGCCACGGGCTGGAATGGGATCTTTGTGCCCGCGGGTACGCCGCTGGCTGTGATCAACCGCATACATGCTGACATCACCAAAGTTCTCAATTCCCCAGCGGCGAAAGCCCATGGCCTAGAAATGGGCTACGAGTACGGCAGCGAAAGCCCAGAGGAATTTGGCAATTTCATCAAGGCAGAGATCAAAAAATGGGGCGGTGTGATGAAGGACGCCAAGATTAAAGTTGAGTGATTTGCAGGGTCATGCGTACTTGTTGGGTGCTTTGGGTTCAAAATCAATCACCAGCCAGGCTTGACCTTTCAGTTCTTTGCTCAGGCCCACTGTTTAAAAGGGGTTTGCTATGAGTTATGCCAAATTTCATGAGCACTCAATCGCTCACCGTGATGAGTTTTGGCGAGAACAAAGTGCCTTGCTGGATTGGCATGTGCCGCCTGAGCAAATTTGTGATTACTCCAAACCTCCCTTTGCCCAGTGGTTCAAGGGCGGGTTAACCAATCTGTGCTTTAACGCGGTGGATCGTCATTTAAAAGACCGCGCTGATCAAAATGCCCTCATCTGTGTCTCCAGTGAAACGGGCTTGGAGAGAACCTACAGCTTTGCAGAACTCTCACGCGAGGTTCAGCAAACCGCTCAAATGATGTGCCACTTGGGGGTCACCAAAGGGGATCGCGTCCTCATTTACATGCCCATGGTGGCCGAGGCGGTTTTTGCGATGCTCGCCTGTGTGCGCATTGGTGCCATTCATTCTGTGGTCTTTGGGGGTTTTGCGGCCCACAGTTTGGCCACGCGCATTGAGGACGCAACGCCCAAATTGATCGTGAGTGCAGATGCGGGCTCCAGAGGCGGCAAGGTCGTTGCTTACAAGCCTCTTTTAGATGAAGCCATTGAGAGATCGTCCCACAAACCCGCTGCGGTCTTGATGGTCGATCGTGCATTGAGCGAGTTCAAGATGATCTCAGGGCGAGACCACCATTACGAGGCGCTTAGAGAGCGGTTTCAAGGGGCTCAAGTGCCCTGTGTTTGGGTGGACTCTACGCACCCAAGCTACACCTTGTACACATCGGGCACAACGGGCAAGCCCAAGGGCGTTCAAAGGGACACGGGTGGGTACGCCGTTGCACTGGCTGCCAGCATGAAGCACATTTTCATGGGCGCGCCTGGCGAGACCTATTTCTGTACCAGCGACATCGGCTGGGTGGTGGGGCACAGCTACATCGTCTACGGCCCATTGATTGCAGGCATGGCCACCATTTTGTATGAAGGCCTACCCATTCGCCCTGATGGCGGTGTTTGGTGGCAGCTTGTGCAAAAGTACAAGGTCACCTCCATGTTCAGTGCACCCACTGCGATTCGAGTGTTGAAAAAGCAAGATCCAAAGTACTTGAAGCAATACGATTTGAGTTCTCTCAAAGCCTTGTTCTTGGCCGGTGAGCCCTTGGATGAACCCACGGCGAAGTGGATTTCTGAGGGCTTGGGCAAGCCGGTGATTGACAACTATTGGCAAACGGAGACCGGTTGGCCCATTTTGACCCTGGCCAAATCCATTGAGGACTTGCCAACCCGTTTGGGCAGTCCGGGTTTGGCCGTCTATGGCTATGACGTGCAGCTCATTGACGATGCAACGGGTGAAGAAATAGTGGGCCCCAATCAAAAGGGTGTTTTGGTCATCAAGGGGCCGCTGCCCCCAGGATGTTTGCAGACCATTTGGGGGGACGATCAGCGTTTTGTGAAAACCTACTGGGAGACCATCCCGGGCAAAATGGTCTACTCCACCTTTGATTGGGGGGTGCGAGATGAGAACGGGTATTATTTCATCTTGGGCAGAACCGATGATGTGATCAATGTGGCTGGACACCGCCTAGGGACTCGGGAGATTGAAGAGTGCCTCTCCTCTCACAGCAATGTCGCTGAGGTGGCGGTGGTGGGGGTGAGCGATCAGTTAAAGGGCCAAGTCGCCATGGCCTTCGTGGTGCTCAGAGATCCAAGCCTTGCTAGCGACGCGCAAGCCAAGTTGGCTTTGGAAGGCGAGATCATGAAACAAGTGGATCAGCAACTTGGCGCGATCGCAAGGCCTGCGCGCGTGTATTTTGTGAACGCTTTGCCCAAAACCAGAAGTGGGAAATTGCTCAGACGCGTGATTCAAGCCGTTTGCGAAGGGCGAGACACGGGCGACTTGACGACCATAGAGGACCCCGCCACCTTAGATGCCATCAAGGCTTTTTTCAAAGTTTAAGCAGTGTGAGTGCCCACCAACTCAATGGTGGGTGCCTGACTGCTTTGCAAAGAGGTGTCTTGGAGGTTCAAGCCACTGGCATTCAAGGCCTTGGGAGGGACCCCCGTCGCCACGAAGCTTTGAAAGGCGGGATCGGTCCCAAACTTATCAAAAATTTGATTCAACTGCGTTTGTGAAATGTGGCTGGTGATGTGGTCCAAATTTTGCCTTGCCACTTGGGTGAACAAAGCATTTGCATTGGGGGCATTCATTAGCGCGGAGAAGCCAGGATCATCCAATCCAAAACCTTGGACCACTGGGGGCTTCATGCTCACGGGGACAAGGGGTTTCATGGCAGGCAACTGGCCTGTTTGCAACAAGTTTTGAAAACCCGTGTCGGATCCAAATTTATGGGCCAATTGCGTCAATTGATCCTGAGAGATGGTGCTGGCAATTTTGCCCAAATCCATGCCAGAGAGCACTTTAAAGAGGTCATTGGCTGTGATGGCCGAGGAGATGTTTTGAAAGTCGCCAGCCAGCAAACCAGCGCCGCTGACCTTTGGCAGCTTCAATCCACTGGGCACGCTCAACATGGGGTCAAGCGCGGTGAAAACAAACGCTTGGATGGATCCACTCTTGGGCGCATCGTCATTGAACTTGCTATCCGTGCCCGTGCTTGAGGTGTTGACGCCGGTCAATACGGGACCCAAGGCATTCGTGCTCGCGTGAACGGCGTCTTCTTTTTCGATTTCATTTCCCTTGGATTTGGCTGAATTGGGTCCGCTCGCTGAGATGGGCGTTCCAACGATGGGTGTGAGCGCGTTCACGCCTGGGGTGTTTGCTGCTGGGGCCAGAACGCTGTTAATGCTGGTGAGGGAGGCGGTGCTCATGAGGGGGCTCCTTGGGATGAATGCATGTCCCTTGCTGCTTGCTTTTTCAGATTGTAGGTGAAGTCTTGCTCACCGATGATGAAAAGCATTCGCCAAGTGGCGGGAAAAGGCGACAGATGTGTCCATCTGGCTGGGGTCTTGTTTTCTAGCTGCCCAAAAAGCCGTCTTTTGGGTGGTTTGATTCGCTGGAGTGAAGACGATTTCCAGTTGAATATAGGGTTAACCCTTAATGCGCCTTGTGGGGAGCTCTTACATGGGCGTTTTTTTGCAAGGCCATGATTGTTTTGTATGGAATGAAGTCAAAGACTTCTTTTTTTGGTTTGAGCGGTATCCCGAAAATTAATGGCACAATACGGCACTAACTAAGGCCCTTCCAGCCACAGTGCATCCGCTAACCGGTTCAGCCGTGTCGCGGGAGGTTTTTTTTAACCAACTAAAGTTTCCTAAAGGGAATCGGAGGTCAGCGCAATGAGCGATTCATCGTCTCTGTATCAAGCCTACTCGGGCAACACCTATCTCTTCGGCGGCAACGCGCCCTATGTCGAAGAACTCTACGAAAATTACCTCTCCAATCCAAGCAGTGTGCCCGATACTTGGAGAGAATATTTTGATGCTTTGCAGCATGTGCCAGCCGTCGATGGCTCCCAAGCCAAAGATGTGCCTCATTTGCCCGTGGTCAATGCATTTGCAGAACGCGCAAAAATGGGTGGCACAAAGGTGGTCATGGCGTCACAAGATGCAGAGATGGGTAGAAAAAGAACAGCTGCGCAGCAGTTGATCGCAGCCTACAGAAATGTGGGCGTTCGTTGGGCCGATCTGGATCCCTTAAAGCGCACCGAGCGCGAACACATCCCTGAGTTGGACCCTGCCTTCTACGGCTTTGCCGATGCAGACCAAGAGGCGGTGTTTGATACCAGCAACACCTTCTTTGGTCGCGACCGAATGAGCTTGAGAGAGCTGTTGAATGCGTTGCGCGAGACCTATTGCGGCTCCATTGGTGCCGAATTCAATTACATCACCAATCAAGACCACAAGCGTTGGTGGCAACAAAAGCTTGAAAGCGTGAGAAGCAAGCCGGCTTTCAATGCCGACAAGAAAAAACGCATTTTGGACAGATTGACCGCTGCCGAAGGCTTGGAGCGCTTTCTTCACACCAAGTATGTGGGTCAAAAGCGTTTCTCTTTAGAGGGAGGGGAGAGTTTCATCGTCTCCATGGACGAAATCATTCAACAAGCGGGCGTGATTGGTATCAAAGAAGTCGTCATTGGCATGGCTCACCGAGGTCGTTTGAATGTGCTGGTCAACTCGATGGGCAAGTTGCCCGCTGATTTGTTTGCTGAATTCGATCACACAGCACCCGAAGATCTGCCCAGTGGTGATGTGAAATACCACCAAGGTTTCAGCTCTGATGTGAGCACCACTGGCGGCGCAGTGCATTTGAGCTTGGCTTTCAATCCCTCGCACTTGGAGATTGTCAACCCAGTGGTTGAGGGTTCGGTTCGCGCACGCATGGATCGTCGAGGCGACCCCAAGGGTCAACAAGTGTTGCCAGTTCTCGTTCATGGCGACGCGGCCTTTGCCGGTCAGGGTATTGTGATGGAGACCTTGGCACTGGCCGAGACACGTGGCTACTACACCGGTGGAACCGTTCACATTGTGATCAACAACCAAATCGGTTTCACCACGTCTGACCCCAGAGATTCACGCTCAACACTGTACTGCTCTGATGTGGTCAAGATGATCGAGTCACCCGTGCTTCACGTGAACGGAGACGATCCAGAGGCCGTTGCCTTGGCCACTCAATTGGCGCTTGACTTCAGGATGACCTTCTCAAAGGACGTCGTGGTGGACATCATCTGCTTTAGAAAACTGGGACACAATGAGCAAGACACGCCCAGTTTGACCCAGCCCTTGATGTACAAAAAAATCTCTGTCCATCCCGGCACCAGAAAGCTCTATGCAGACCGATTGGGCTCACAGGGCTTGGGCGAGTCCTTGGGTGACGACATGGTCAAAGCGTACCGTGCGGCCTTGGACGCTGGCAAGCACTCGGTTGACCCCTTGGTCACCAACTTCAGCAACCAGTACACCGTGGACTGGTCTCCCTACCTTGGCAAAAAGTGGACCGATGCAGGCGACACCGCCATTCCGTTAACGGAGTGGAAGCGCTTGTCTGAAAAAATCACAACGATTCCCAAAACGGTGACCCCTCACCAGTTGGTCAAAAAGGTCTACGACGACCGCGCGGCAATGGGTCGCGGCGATGTCCCCGTGGACTGGGGCATGGGCGAGCACATGGCCTTGGCCTCTTTGGTCTCCAGTGGCTTTCCTGTTCGTTTGTCGGGTGAAGATTGTGGGCGGGGCACCTTCACGCATCGCCACGCGGTGATTCACGATCAAAGCCGTGAGAAGTGGGACACGGGCAGTTATGTGCCCCTGCAAAACGTCTCTGAGACGCAGGCCCCATTTGTGGTCATCGACTCTATTCTTTCAGAAGAGGCGGTGCTGGGATTTGAATACGGTTACGCCTCCAACGACCCCAACACCTTGGTGATTTGGGAAGCACAGTTTGGTGACTTTGCAAACGGCGCACAAGTGGTGATCGATCAATTCATCGCCTCCGGTGAAGTCAAGTGGGGCCGCGTCAATGGCATCACGTTGATGTTGCCCCATGGCTATGAGGGTCAAGGTCCTGAGCACAGTTCTGCTCGCATTGAGCGCTTTATGCAGTTGGCGGCCGACACCAATATGCAAATCGTTCAGCCCACCACGGCCAGCCAAATTTTCCACATCCTCAGAAGACAGATGGTGCGCAACCTAAGAAAGCCCTTGATCATCTTCACGCCCAAGTCTTTGCTCAGAAACAAAGATGCCACCTCTCCCTTGTCTGAGTTCACCAAAGGAGGATTTCAGACCGTGATCCCGGAGAGCAAAGCTCTCAAGAATGACAAAGTCAAGCGCGTGGTGCTTTGCTCTGGCAAGGTTTACTACGACTTGGCCAAAAAGAGAGAAGAGCAGTCCCACGATGACGTGGCCATTTTGCGCGTTGAGCAGCTGTATCCCTTCCCGCACAAAGCCTTTGCCAATGAGATTAAAAAGTATCCCAATGCCACTGAGATTGTCTGGACGCAAGATGAGCCTCAAAACCAAGGGGCTTGGTTCTTTGTTCAACACTACATTCATGAAAACATGTTGGATGGACAAAAACTTGGCTATTCTGGCCGTGCGGCTTCTGCCTCTCCTGCAGTGGGTTATTCCCATTTGCACCAAGAGCAGCAAAAGGCCTTGGTTGAAGGTGCCTTTGTTAAGCTCAAAGGTTTTGTCCTGAACAAATAAGCCATTCAAAAGTCAATCCATTTTTAATAGAAGAATTCTGAAAGTTAATCATGTCTATTGTTGAAGTCAAAGTACCCCAATTGTCTGAATCTGTGGCCGAGGCCACCATGCTTCAGTGGAAGAAAAAAGCCGGCGACGCCGTCACAGCCGATGAGATCTTGATCGAAATTGAGACCGACAAGGTGGTCTTGGAAGTGCCCGCGCCCGCATCTGGCGTTCTCACAGAGATCGTTCAACACGACGGTGCAACCGTCATTGCTGAGCAATTGATTGCCAAAATCGACACGGCCGCGGTTGCCGGCGCTGCACCTGCTCAAGCCAAAGCGCCTGCTGCTGCACCTGCACCCGTGGCGGCCCCTGCGCCTGCAGCCTCACAGGCCGCTGGTTTTGCGATGCCAGCGGCACAAAAAATCTTGGCAGACAACAACCTCTCGGGCGCCTCCATCAGTGGAACAGGCAAAGACGGTCGCATCACCAAGGGAGACGCGCTGCAAGCCGTTCAAGCGCCTAAATTGGCGCCGACTGTCCAGGTGCCCAGCACCGCCAGTGCACCTTTGCCTCAAGTCAGCGCACCGCGTGTCGATTTGGGCGAGCGTCCTGAGCAGCGCGTGCCCATGAGTCGCCTCAGAGCGCGTGTGGCTGAGCGTTTGATTCAGTCTCAATCCACCAATGCCATTCTCACCACCTTCAATGAAATCAACATGGCTCCGGTCATGGAGATGAGAAAGCGCTTTCAAGAAAAATTTGAAAAAGAGCACGGCGTCAAGATTGGCTTCATGAGCTTCTTTGTCAAAGCAGCGGTGCATGCCTTGAAAAAATATCCCGTTCTGAATGCGTCCGTTGACGGCAACGACATCGTCTACCACGGCTACTTTGACATCGGTATTGCAGTGGGCTCGCCCCGTGGTTTGGTGGTGCCCATTTTAAGAAATGCCGACCAAATGAGTTTTGCCGATATTGAGAAAAAGATTGCAGAGTACGGCGTGAAGGCACGAGACGGCAAACTCGGCATGGAAGAGATGACAGGCGGCACCTTCTCCATCTCCAATGGCGGTGTTTTCGGCTCCATGCTCTCGACCCCCATTATCAATCCTCCACAATCGGCCATTTTGGGCGTGCACGCCACCAAAGACCGCGCTGTGGTTGAAAATGGACAAGTGGTGGTTCGTCCCATGAACTACTTTGCCATGAGCTACGATCACAGAATCATCGATGGCCGTGAAGCGGTGCTCGGACTCGTGGCCATGAAAGAGGCCTTAGAAGATCCTGCACGTTTGCTCTTCGATATCTAAAAAAATTGCAGACCCGCTCATTTCATTGAGCCCCTTCAAGCCCTGCTTGGCGAGCTGGATTGGAAGGCCTTGAGGCTTGCCTGCCAAGTGCTCGCATCAAAGGCTTGAGGGTGAAGAACATGAAATGAAGCGGTCCATTGAAAGGGTCGCTCAAAGACCCCTGTTTAAAAAGAAATGAGCTTCTATCATGAGTCAACAATTTGATGTGATCGTTATCGGTGCCGGCCCCGGTGGCTACATTGCTGCCATTCGCAGTGCGCAATTGGGTTTGAAGACCGCATGCATTGATGCGTGGTCAACCGCCGAAGGTGCGCCCGCTCCTGGGGGCACTTGCACCAATGTCGGATGCATTCCTTCGAAAGCATTGCTCCAATCGTCTGAGCACTATGACCATGCACAGCATCATTTTGCCGATCATGGCATTGAGCTCAAGGGCATCGGTTTGGATCTGGCAAAAATGCTCTCGCGCAAAGACCAAGTGGTCAAGCAAAACAACGAAGGGATTCTCTATCTCTTTAAGAAAAACAAAGTCACCTTTTTTCACGGGACAGGTGCCTTTGCTGGCACGGCCGAGCAAGGCTATAGCGTCCATGTGACGCCAGTCAAAGGGGGTGAGCCCACGCAGTTGAGTGCCAAGCACATCATCATCGCCACGGGCTCCAAAGCGCGTGAGTTGCCTGGCGCACCCTTTGATGAGAAGATGATTTTGTCCAACGACGGCGCATTGAACATCAACAAAGTGCCCAAGAAATTGGCTTTGATTGGCTCTGGTGTCATTGGGCTTGAGATGGGCTCGGTTTGGAGACGACTGGGTGCTGAAGTGACGATCTTGGAAGGCTTGCCCACCTTTTTGGGGGCCGTTGATGAGCAAATCGCTCGCGAAGCACACAAGGCCTTTACCAAGCAGGGTCTAAAAATTGAACTCGGCGTGAAAGTCGGTGAGATCAAAAAAACCGCCAAAGAGGTATCGGTGGCCTACACAGACGCCAAAGGTCAAGCGCAGCAGTTGGTGGCCGATAAATTGATCATCTCCATTGGCCGCGTGCCTCAAACAGGTGGCCTAGGCTTAGAGGCCATTGGTTTGGCTTTGGACGAGAGAGGCACAATCCCTGTTGATGAACTGTGTCGCACGTCGATGCCCAATGTATGGGCGGTGGGCGATGTGGTGCGTGGACCCATGCTCGCACACAAAGCGGAGGAGGAGGGTGTTGCCGTTGCTGAGCGCATTGCCGGTCAGCACGGTCACGTGAATTTCAACACCATTCCTTGGGTGATCTACACCTCGCCAGAAATTGCCTGGGTGGGTCAGACCGAGCAACAACTCAAAGCCTCAGGGCATGCCTACCGTGTGGGGACGTTTCCGTTTTTGGCCAATGGGCGCGCCAGAGCTCTGGGCGACACCACGGGCATGGTCAAGTTCTTGGCCGATGAGAAAACCGATGAAATTCTTGGGGTGCACATCATCGGTCCCATGGCCAGCGAGTTGATCAGTGAGGCGGTGGTTGCCATGGAGTTCAAGGCGTCCAGCGAGGACATCGCGCGCATTTGTCACGCCCACCCGTCCTTGAGCGAAGCCACCAAAGAAGCCGCCTTGGCCGTGGACAAGAGAGCGCTGAACTTCTAATGTTTCTTTCATGACCAAGGTCTTGGCTTTTTACGAAGAGCAACTCAAGCTCAAAGGCTTTCAAAGCGACCCCGCTCAATTAAGGGCGGTGCAAGCTCTGCAGCGTTGCTCGGATGAGTGGGCCGGCCACGAGTCGCGCAAAGGCTCGTGGCTCAAAGCCATGTTCAAAAAAACGGATGTTCCTCAAGGCGTCTACCTCTACGGAGGGGTTGGCCGAGGCAAAAGTTTTTTAATGGATTGTTTCTTTGCCTGTGTGCCTGTTCAGAGAAAAACACGCTTGCATTTTCATGAGTTCATGCGAGAAGTTCACCACGAGCTGGCTGCACTGCAAGGCACGGTGAATCCTTTGAGTGCTCTGGGCAAGCAAATCTCAGAGCGTTACAGTTTGATCTGTTTTGATGAGTTCCATGTGGCCGACATCACCGATGCGATGATCTTGCATCGCTTGCTCGATGCTTTGTTTGAGTATGGGGTGGGCTTTGTGACCACCTCCAACTTCAAACCCAATGACCTCTACCCCGATGGACTGCACCGAGACCGAATTTTCCCAGCAATTGATCTGTTGAACGAAAAACTAGAGGTCCTGAACGTTGACCACGGCGTTGACTATAGGCGCCAAACCCTGGAGCAAGCGGATCTGTATTTGTGTCCCAATGGTGAAAGAGCCAATGAGATCATGGTCAAGACCTTTCATCAACTCAGTGGCGCAACACAAGACAATCCCGTGCTGAACATTGAGTCAAGACAGATCACCGCTTTGAGGCGTGCGGCCGATGTCGTGTGGTTTGACTTCAAAACACTTTGCGCTGGGCCGAGGTCGCAAAATGACTATTTGGAATTGGCAAGCCGATTTCAGACTGTTTTTTTAAGCGATGTCCCACAAATGACATCCCTGATGGCCTCAGAAGCCAGGCGATTCACGTGGTTGGTCGATGTGCTGTACGATAGGCGAGTGAAGTTGATCATCTCTGCTGAAGTGCAGCCCGAGTTGCTGTACTTGAAGGGCACCCTTTCTCACGAGTTCCCAAGAACCATCTCGCGCTTGAAAGAGATGCAGTCCAAAGAGTTTTTAAGCCTGGACAGGCGAGATGTGGACACGGCCTTGGTTTGATGCTTTGCCGCATTGCACATGTGTTTTTTCTCTCACTTTCTGGGGGCCCCAAGTGTTTTGTCTTCGCAATTCAAACGTCTTCCAACTCAAAGGTCACTTGCTTTGATCACACGCTTATCAGATTTTTTCTCTGGCTCAAGGCTGGGGTTCATCTCGGGGCTTGTCTGTGCCTTGATGGGCTTGGTCCCAGGGTGTGCCTGTGCGCAGTCCCAGGCAAGCCCTGGGCAAGCAAGTCAGGCAGACCCCATCACCCCCGAGGATCTAAAGCCTCAAGATGCGCCAACGTCCACAGTGGATCGCCAACTCGAGCAACTCAGAGCGCAAAGAGAGGACATTGAAAAAAGCTTTGTGCAAACGAATGCCGCTTGTTTAAAGAAGTTTGCGGTGACGGGATGCAAAATTGATGCGCTGAATGAAAAAAATGCATTGCTTGCGGTCATCAAAAGGCAAGAGGCGCAACTTGGTGAGCAGCAAAAGAGTCTTCGAAGTGAACAAAAATTAAGAGACCTCGCAGATCGACAATCCCCCGAAGAGCTTGAGCGTGCCAAAGAGCGCGCTCAACGTGCACAACAAGCCTTTGATGAGCGCAGCAGTGCTCACGCAGCGCGAATGGCCGAGCACGAACGCCAGTTGAATGCTGAGACCACACCCGAAAAGACCGCTTCGCCTGAGAAAAAAACCTTGGCCCGTGAAGCGGGCGCGCAAAGCGCTCAAGCCATCTATGATCAAAAAATAAAGGCCGCCGCCGAACACCGTGAAGAGCTGCGAAAAAGGGTGGAGAACAAGACCCTTCACCCAGTGCCTTTGCCACTGCCCACCAGCGTTCAGCCACCCAAGGGCTCGTCGCCACTTTGAGGCTGACTTCAAAAGTGTTTCTATAATCGCTCAAGCGTTAAGGCGCGGCCTGTGAGGCATGCCTGTCCGATGTGTCCCCCCTGTCGCCCCCCACTTACCATGACTGTCTCCCCAGTGAACCTTTCTACACCCAGTCTGCTCGTGCACACGAGCGTTGCCCGCACCAAGCCTCTTGGAGCGCACTTGTGAGCGAGTCCCAAAGTCCATTGCACCGGGCGGTTCAAGGGGTGTTTTCACCCGATGGGCCTTTGGCCAAAGTGGATTCCCATTTTTCGGTCAGACAAGGCCAAACAGAGATGGCCATGGCGGTGGCCGACACCTTGGAGAGCGGGGGTGCATTGGTGGTGGAGGCTGGCACTGGTGTGGGTAAAACATTTGCCTATCTTGTGCCCGCGCTTTTGAGCGGCGAGCGGGTGGTGATTTCCACCGCCACCAAAACGCTACAAGATCAATTGTTTGCCCGAGACTTGCCCGCGCTCATTGCGGCTTTGAAACTGCCCACCAAAATGGCCCTCTTGAAAGGGCGTGCCAATTACTTGTGCTTGTACCGTTTGGGCTTGGCAAGAGAAGAGGGCCTGTTTCCCGATCGCTATGTGGTGCATCTGTTGAGCAAGGTGGAGCGGTGGGCCAAAGCCACAGACAAGGGGGATTTGAGCGAGCTCGAAGGGCTTGATGAGCGCTCGGCCTTGATCCCCATGATCACCTCAACCAAAGAGAATTGTTTGGGCAGTGAGTGTCCACAGTTCAAGTCATGCCATGTGGCATTGGCCAGGCGCGAGGCCATGGCCGCAGATGTCGTGGTGATCAACCACCATTTGTTTTTTGCTGACCTGTCCATGAAAGAAAGCGGCATGGCCGAATTGTTGCCCAACACCAAAGTGGTGATCTTTGATGAGGCGCATCAACTCAATGAGACTGGGGTCAATTTTCTGGGTGAGCAGTTGAGCTCCGCTCAGTTCATCGAATTGGCCCGTGACTTGTTGGCTTTGGGCGCCGCTTCTGCCAAGGGCATGGGGCCTTGGCAGGCTTTGGCCGCTCAACTCGAGACCATGGGCAAAACATTCAGAGGTCTTTTTGCAAAAAACGATCGCAGTCAAAAGCTCAGCTGGTTGGGCCTGGCGCCCCAAGGCTTGGATGAGCTCATGTGGCAAAGCACCATGAGCGCAATGGGCACGCTGTTGCAAGAACTGCAAGCTGCGGTTGAGTTGGTTGAACAAACCGGACCCGACTGGGAACGTTACATGGAGCGGGTGCAAGACATGCAAGCGCGCATTGTGTTGTTTGAGTCTGCCCTGGAGCCCGGCTGCGTTCGTTTCGCCGATGTCGGGGGGTCGGTGCGTCTCATCCAAGCGCCTCTTGACATTGCCAACACCTTGGGGCCCAAAACGCTCTCCGCAACATGGGCTGTCAATGAGGCTTCTAGGCAGCTTGCGCGAACAGTTTCATCGACCCCAAACGAGGGGGCATGGCCAGAAGAAGAAACAAACCCCTTTGATGATGCGCGAACCTGCGCCAATGGCTCAAGTGCTGCGCTGAGCAAGCCGGCGTCAAGTGAGAGCCCGAAAGCATGGATCTTTACCTCTGCAACACTGGGTGCGGAGCCGAGTTTGAGTTGGTTCACCCAGCCTTGTGGTCTGACGCATGCCCGCGTTCTACAAGTCAAAAGCCCCTTCAATTATGCAAAACAAGCGGTGTTGTTGGTGCCCAAAAACATGGTCTTGCCTTCAGATGCCAAACACAGTGAGCAAGTCAGTGAGCTTTCTGCCAAGGTGATCAAAATACTGGGCGGCAAAACGCTGGTGTTGACCACCACCCTTCGCGCTTTGAAAGACATCGCTCAGCGGCTCAAGGATTTGTTAAAAGAGCATCCACACATTGAGGTCTTGGTGCAAGGCGAGGGTTCTAAAATTGAGCTCATGCAGCGCTTTAGAGGGCCCGCTGATCATGAGCAAGGGGGCTTCGTGCTGGTCGCGTCCGCCTCCTTTTGGGAGGGCTTTGATGTGCCCGGGGATGCGTTGCAGGCCGTGATCATTGACAAGTTGCCCTTTCCTCCACCCAACGACCCCATGGTTGAGGCTCGCAGCAAGCGCTTGGAGAGCGAGGGCAAGAGCGCCTTCAACAGTTACTTCTTGGCAGAAGCAGGGGTGTCTTTGAAGCAAGGTGCTGGACGCTTGATCAGGCGCGAGAGCGACAAGGGTGTCTTGGTGGTGTGCGATACCCGCTTGTCCACCACGGGTTATGGCAAGCGTCTGATGGCCGCTTTGCCACCCATGGCCCGAGTCTCCGATGAGGAGGCTTTGCTTGAAGGGCTCAAGCGACTTACCAAATCTGCCACCAAGACCGGGGCTTGATGAAGTCATCAAGTGTTTTGTCTGCAAACTTGGGAAAGGTTGTGGCAATGATGCGCTGGGTATCGTCCTTTAATTGGGTCAAGCCCAAATGAGCGTAGGCGTCTCGGATGATCAACAAGGCTTCATGGATCGCGGGCACGCCGCGGTACTCGTTGATGGCCGCCTGGGCGCGATTGATGGCTGCAATGTAGGCCCCTTTTTTGAAATAGTAGCGCGCCACATTCACCTCTGATTGCGCGAGCACATTGACCTCATAGAGCATGCGAAGTCGAGCGTCCTCGGCGTATTTGGAGTTGGGAAAACGAATCAGCAACTCACGAAATGCATCAAAGCTCTCTTTGGCCGCCTTTTGGTCTCGCTCAGAGAGGTCTTGTTTGGTGATGCTGGATAAAAACCCAAGGTCGTCATTGAAATTGGCCACGCCTTTGAGATAATAAGCATAGTCCAAGGCAGGAGATGCGGGGTTGATTTTGATGAACCGGTCCAATGTCGAGACCGCCATGATGGCGTCCCCGCTTTTGTATTGTGCATAGGCTTTCTCAATCTGGGCTTGTTGAGATAAGATGGAGCCCGCTGCACGGCCCTCTAATTTCTCATACAAGGTGATGGCTTTTTCATAAAGTTTGGCATTGAGGTTGTCTTTCGCTTCTGCGTAGAGCTTCTCTGGTTTCCAATCCGCCGTCTCGTCGTAGTTGGACGCACAAGAGACCAGCGTCAGGGCCAACAAGCCACACAATGTGGACGCCAAAAGCCGTGATAATGAATTAAGACCAAGCACTGAGCACACCCTTTATTTTTTCCAACGAACCTGCGTATTATCGGCCATGACGGACACCAAGACAGCAATTATTGACTTTGAGGGGGAAGATTTTTTAAGTTTTACGGCTCAAAACCCAGAAGAAGCGATCGTGGAGGAGCGGGAAATTGAAATTTCCATGTCTGCGCACGGCAAGCGACTGGATGTGGCCCTGAGCGAGTGTTTGCCAGAGTTCTCAAGAAGCTTTGTCCAGCAGCTCATGCAAGAGGGCTTGGTCACGGAGTTGCCTGCGAAGGCGACAGCGCTTTTCTCAGACAAGCCAAGTCACGAGCAGGGGAGAGCTTTGAAGGCCTCTACCAAGGTCAAGGCGGGTGTGCGCTATCAAGTGCGCATTCGTGAGACGGAGCAAACCCAGGCCTTTGTGCCCCAAGAGATGGACTTGGAGGTGGTGTTTGAAGACGAGCACCTTCGAGTGATCAACAAGCCCGCCGGTTTGGTGGTGCATCCTGCCGCAGGTCACTGGAGCGGCACGCTCTTGAACGGCTTGCTCGCGCTCGATGAGGGGGCTAAATTTGTGCCCAGGGCCGGCATTGTTCATCGCTTGGACAAAGACACCAGTGGTTTGATGGTGGTTGCCAAGACTCGCGAGTGCATGGACCGCTTGATCGCTTTGATCACCCAGCGGGAAATGAAAAGAGAGTATGTTTGCATTGCGCAAGGGGCCTGGCAAGAGGGTCAAAGGATGGAGATCCATCAGGCCATCGGGCGCGACGTTCGCAATCGACTCAAGATGGCTGTGGTCGATTTGGCGCACCAATCGGGCAAAGTGGCCCACACCTCCTGTGTCTGTTTGGCAAGCCACGAACAGTACAGTCTCATTTACTGTCAACTGCACACGGGAAGAACCCACCAAATTCGTGTCCATTTGAGCGCCCACCACCATCCCATTTATGCCGACACGCTCTATGGCGCCAAAGGCACCGGAGAGGGGGGCCTTAAAAGGCAGGCCTTGCACGCCTTTCGTTTGAGTTTTGATCACCCCTATGGCGGCGAGAAAAAGGTCTTTTGTGCACACTTGCCACAAGACTTGTCCGATGTCGCGCAAAGTCTCGGACTCAGTTACAATTTGGACTCTATTGCCATGTCCACTTGAAGGGGTCATGAGGTTCAAGGGCTTCTTGAATTTGGCAGTCCCGTGTGGCGTGGACAATGCGTTTGCGCCCAAAGTGCCCATTCACGGAGCGCGTGTGTCGAATTCATTCAGACAAAGAACTGGTCTTCAATCACGTGCCCGATTCGTTAGCAGTCTCCAAGCGCCCTTTGGGCGCTTGCAAAATACATTGTTCAAGGCGCTCTTTGAGCAAGCCCTAGCCACAAGATCGGGACTCAAATCCTTTTCTTTTTTAGACAAGTCGTCGTTTTTTCTTTTCGGAGCCTGAGATGAATACCTTGGATGCCCAACGGGTCCTTGAAACCGCTTTGATTTGTGCTGTGCAGCCCATGACCGTCAAGGAGATGGGGGTTTTGTTCGCGCAAGAGGTGGGGGCCGATACCATCAAAACCCTTTTGGCTCATCTTCAAGACGCTTGGAGTGACAAAGGCGTTGAGTTGGTCGAAGTGGCCAGTGGTTGGCGGTTTCAAAGCCGTTCAAACATGCGCATGTATTTGGACCGTTTGCATCCGGAAAAACCACCCAAGTACAGTCGCGCCGTGCTTGAGACCTTGGCAATCATTGCGCACAGACAGCCCGTCACGCGTGCCGACATGGAAGACATTCGAGGGGTGACCATCAACTCTTTGGTCATCAAGCAATTGGAGGACCGCGGCTGGGTAGAGGTCATTGGTCACAAAGAGACCGTGGGCAGGCCCGCTCTATTTGCAACCACCAAACATTTCCTGGACGATTTGGGGCTCAACAGCATTGAGGCCTTGAAGTCTGAAGATTTGACGGCTCAAGCCCAGGCGGTTTTGGCTCAATTTGATGCGCTGAATGCACTTGAAGGCACGGCGCCCGTCTTGCAAGACGCTCAAATGCAAGACGCCCAAGCGTCTGTGGATCAGGGCCCCAACACGCAGGTGTCGCCTGAAGGGCATGAGGCCTCAGCCCAGGAGGGCGCTCAAGGTGTTGAGACGACCCCAGATGCTCAAAATTAAAGGGTCCGAAACCCAAGAGACCCAAGAGACCCATAGAGCCGCACCTTCGGAGGCCACTTTTACGCCCCCTAACCACAGAGTACTTTGATGCAAGAACCGCTTCCTACTGATATGTCCAAACCCCAATCGCCTCAAGCTGCGCAAGACTTGCATGGCTCGCAAGCTTTGCCTGCAGGTGTGGGTGCCAATGAACCGGTGGGGGCAGTGAGCGATCACGACCTCGCCCAAGGGGGGCATCAACTCGAGTCGCAGCAAGCCAGTGGCCCACCGAAGGCCATTATGTTTTCCGATGTGGTTTCTGGTGAATTTGATGAGCACATTGAAGACGAGGATTTGGTCTTGGCCAAGCGCGTGCTCTTGCCCCAACCCGAGTCCCCCAAGCTTCACAAAGTGTTGGCTCAGGCGGGCCTGGGTTCACGCTTGGAGATGGAGCAGTTGATCATTGAGGGCAGAATTTCGGTCAACAATGTGCCGGCCCATGTGGGTCAACGCATCCAGTATGGGGACCAAGTCAAGGTCAATGGCCGCTCTATTCATGTTCGAGTCTCTGCGCCCCCGACACGCGTCATTGCTTACCACAAGCCCGCGGGTGAAGTGGTCACGCACGATGACCCGCAAAATAGACCCACTGTCTTTAGAAAGTTGCCGCGTTTGCAGCATGGCAAGTGGCAGTCCGTTGGGCGACTTGATTTGAACACAGAGGGCTTGTTGCTGTTCACCAGCAACGGCCAATTGGCCAACCAATTGATGCATCCCCGATTCGGCTTAGAGCGTGAATATGCGGTTCGTGTATTGGGTGCTTTGTCCAGGGATGAAAAACAACAATTGCTCGATGGGGTGCAGCTTGATGATGGTCCCGCCAAGTTTGGCTCGCTTGAAGACGGTGGCGGCGAAGGGTCCAATTGTTGGTACCGCGTCACCATCAGTGAGGGGAGAAACCGCGAGGTCAGAAGAATGATCGAAGCGGTGGGACATGCGGTGTCGCGTTTGATTCGCATTCGCTATGGTCAGATGGTGTTGCCCAGAGGCCTCAAACGAGGCGCCTTCATGGAGCTCGATGAGACGGACATCCGTGCGCTCATTCAAGCCTGTGGCATGAACGAGGCGCAGGGTCTGGGTTCGGATCGCGCAACCGCTGCGGCGCGCAAGCCCCAAGTCAACCGTGCCCGTCCTGGACAAAAGGGTGCAGGCCCCAGGGCCTCTTATCCTCGTGCGCCCAGTGCAGAGCGCAATGCCTTTGAAGGATCTGCCTTTGGCTTGTCCAATGCCAGGGGGCGGGGCGCGAAGCCCAAAGTGGCCGCTCAACCCGACCCCATGAAAACATCGGTGGGCTACATTGGCAGCGACAGTCTGAACAAGCAAAGAAGAGAAAAAGGCCCCGCTGGCCCGAGTCGAATGGGGGGCTCTGGACCCAAAAGAGGGCGCAGATAGGGCATCAAAACAGCCATGCTTGCGCCATGTGGCCCCTATTTCGATGAGAAACACTGCTTTTAGTTGTTTCGTTTCAAGCAAGAGGTTCAAAGTGGTGCATGCTTTGGGCTAAAATAGCGGGTTATCCCGAGCCTTCGGCGGCTTTTTTTGCGGCCTTCAACGCTCAAAGCGGGACAAATTTAACCAACTGATTTAGGAACATATCAAATGTCTATCGAAAGAACACTCTCTATCATCAAGCCCGATGCAGTCGCAAAAAACGTCATTGGCCAAATTTATGCACGTTTTGAAGCCGCAGGCTTGAAGGTCATTGCTGCACGCATGGCGCATTTGTCCAGGGGCGAGGCCGAGGCTTTTTATGCGGTGCACAAAGCGCGCCCCTTTTTCAAAGATTTGGTGGACTTCATGGTCTCTGGTCCCGTGATGATCCAGTGCCTTGAAGGTGAAGGTGCCATTGCCAAGAACCGCGATTTGATGGGTGCGACAGATCCCAAGAAGGCCGCGCCTGGAACCATCCGCGCTGATTTTGCTGACAGCATTGATGCCAATGCAGTGCACGGCTCTGATGCTGCAGAAACAGCTCAGCAAGAGATCGCATTCTTTTTTGCAGGCATGAACGTGTACGGTCATTGAACCCGTAAAACTTCAAACGCCTAGAGCTCTAGGGGTCTTGATGTTTTGTTGGTCTGACGGTGCCTGAACCGGCGCATCATTTGCGCTGGTTTGGGCATTGTTCATTGGGGACCTTGCTGTTCAAAGCCCCTTTTCGTCCATGGCGCCTGCGTCCAATGGTTGGTCAATTTTTTTGAAGGTGCAAGAAGTGCAGCAATTGTTGGAATTTGATCGAACAGGCATGATTGAGTTTGCCAAAGGGCTTGGAGAAAAGCCCTTTCGTGCCACGCAATTGTTTCGATGGATCCATCAAAGGGGCATGCAAGATTTTGAGCACATGAGCGATTTGGCTAAATCGCTTCGGGAGAAATTGAGCACCACAGCCTTTGTTCAACCCTTGCCCTTGCTCGCAGAACACCGTTCAAAAGATGGCGTGATCAAGTGGCTTTTTGATGTGGGACAGGGCAACGCCATTGAAACCGTCTACATTCCGGAGAGCGACCGAGGCACCTTGTGCATTTCCTCTCAAGCCGGATGTGCTGTGGGGTGTACCTTTTGCTCCACGGGCTACCAGGGGTTCAGTCGCAACTTGACCACCGCTGAGATCATCGCTCAGTTGTGGTTTGCTGAGCACACCCTCAGGCAGCAACAAGCCCAGGGTGCCAAAGAGAGCCGCGTCATCACCAATGTGGTGATGATGGGCATGGGGGAGCCCCTTCAAAACTACGCCAATTTGGTACCCGCTTTGAAGATCATGCTGGATGACCATGCCTATGGCCTCTCAAGAAGACGCACCACCGT
>CANBTT010000035.1 GCA_947372465.1 Burkholderiales bacterium
GGCGGACGCGAGAAAATCAAACTCGAATCAACTGCAGGCACTGGACATTTTTACACCACCAGTAAAAACAAAAAGACCATGCCTGAAAAAATGGCGATCATGAAATTTGATCCCAAAGCACGCAAACACGTGGAATACAAAGAGACCAAACTCAAGTGATCTCTGACCCTGCATTGAGCAGGGTTTTTTTTGTCTTCGACATGCAAAAAAGAAGCCGGCCTCATTGAACAATGGGTCGGCTTTTTTAATGGCTGCGAATCGCTTTGTTGAATGTCTCCAAGCGCGTGACGACAAGCCTTTGAAGGCCCCCTAAACCCTTGCCGAGCGCAAAACGGCAGAGAACTCTCTCAATGCCAAAATACCACTTTGCTCGGCCTTGTTGCACCAAGCTTGCAACTCATGGGTGAGTTGCTCCGTTGAGAGTGTGGTGGACAACCACAGACCGCGAAGCTCCTCTCGCATGCGAATCATGGTGTCAATCCGAGGCATGGCTTCGCGAGCGGCTTGCAAGGCTTGCAAAGCGGACTGCGGGATTTTTTCAGCATCTCGGTGCACCCACCGCTTGGCGGTCTTTTGAACAGAGTTGTCCAAGTGGCGATTCAAATTTTTGAGCTCTTGCTGATAAACACTCTTCATCTTCAATGCATAGTTGGCCATCACCTCATAGCGATTGACAATCAAGGCCTCCAAGCTCTTTTCATCGGCCACAGGCTTGATGACGCCCCTTGCCAATTTGGGCGGGACTTTCTTGATTTTGGCCAAGCCCAAAAATGACAAGGTCAAGATGTAGGCGTATCCAATGTCGAACTCATGCGCTTTAACAGACAGTTTGGCTGAGGTGGGGTAGGTGTGGTGATTGTTGTGCAACTCCTCGCCTCCAATCAAAATGCCCCAAGGGACAATGTTGGTGCTTGCATCAGGCGCTTCAAAATTGCGATAACCCCACACATGTCCAAGGCCATTGATGATGCCTGCAGCGGTCACTGGAATCCAAAGCATTTGAACGGCCCAGATCGTGAGTCCGATGACCCCAAAGAGCGTGAAATCAATGATCAACATCAATGCCAGACCTTGCCAAGGAAAGCGGCTGTACAAGTGCTTCTCAATCCAGTCATTGGGGGTTGCGTGACCATACTTCTCCAACGTTTCTACATTATTGGCTTCGGCTCGGTACAACTCCGCACCGCGCCAAAAGACCGTCTTGAGCCCACGCGTTTGAGGGCTGTGTGGGTCTTCCTCTGTTTCACATTTGGCATGGTGCTTTCTGTGAATGGCGGCCCATGCTTTGGTTTGCATGCCCGTGGTCAACCACAGCCAGGCCCTGAAAAAATGCGCCACAGCGGGATGCAAATCCAAAGCGCGGTGCGCTTGGTGGCGATGCAAATAAATCGTCACGCCCGCAATGGTGATGTGTGTGAGCAGCAAGGTCACCCAAAAGAGAGACCAGGCACTTAAATTCAACAAGCCAGCGTCGGCCCACGTCAACACCGCATAAACGAGGGAGGAAGTCATCAAGGTCATAAAGGTATCAAAGCCCTGTAAAAAGAATGTCACGCGTCTTATTTTAGCGCCGATGGCATTTTTTAGGTTAAAAAATGGGCTTTGTCCCCTCACCCGGATGGCCATCGAAACACGTCATTGGGAGACCGCTTGCCTTGCATGAAAGCAGCCCGCAGGGCGCTTAAGAAACACGCTCCCAAATGGCGGCAAAGAAGCCATCGCAGTGATGTCGGTGCGGCCATAGTCTCAAGAAGGTGCCATCGGCTGAACACAAGGCCTTGGCGTCTTGAATTTTTAAGTGCTCCAAGACCTCTTGAGCGCTCACCCCTTTAAAACCGGGATGGGCGAGAGAGAAGGCTTGCGCAATTTTTTCATTCTCCTCTTCGAGCAAGCTGCAAGTGGCATAGACCAAACGGCCACCGACTTTGATCAACTTGGCCGCACTCGTCAAAATGTCCTTTTGTTTGACGAGCAACTGCTCGATGCCTTGCAAAGACTGTCGCCATTTGAGGTCTGGATTGCGTCTGAGTGTGCCCAGACCAGAACAAGGCGAGTCGACCAAAACTCGGTCAATTTTGCCGCTCAGTCGCTTCACGCGCTCATCGCGCTCGTGCGCAATCACGGCAGGGTGCACATTGGAGAGCTGACTTCTTGCAAGCCTGGGCTTTAAGGCATCCAGTCGATGGGCCGAGGTGTCAAACGCATACAAACGCCCTGTGTTTCTCATGCCCGCCCCAATGGCCAAGGTCTTGCCACCCGCACCCGCGCAAAAGTCCACCACCATCTCTCCCCTCTTGGCATCCAGTAAAAGCGCCAACAATTGCGAACCCTCGTCTTGGACTTCAATGGAGCCGTTTTTAAAGCAGGCCAAATCACTCAAGGCGGGCTTGCCAGCAATTCTCAAACCCCAGGGACTGAAGGGCGTGGGGATCGCCTTGATGCCGTCGGCTTTCAATTGGGCCTGAACATCTTCACGTTTGGCAACAAAGGTGTTGACCCTCAAATCCAGTGGCGCAGAGGCGTTCATCGCATCCACCAAGTCCCAAAACTCGGTCCCGAGTTGGGTCTTCAAAGGCTCGACCAACCATTCAGGCAAATTGTGGCGATGGCGATCCAACAAGTCCGCCGTATCGATCTTTAAACAGTCTTCAATCCAACGAATTTCAGGCTCCGTCAAGGCCGCCTTTAAAAACTCAATGGGGCCCTCCTCTTTGGGGGCGTGACGATTTTTTTGCGCAGCCTCATTGGCTTTGTAGCGCTGAGCGTCTTTGCTGGGGCTTTTTCTAGGCACCTCAGAGGGCCTCAAACTCATCTTGGGTGCACCCGTTGGGGACTGGTCCAAGAGGTACTGGGCAAAGCCCAAAATCGCCAAACGTCTCTCCTTGGGCCCGGAGCCCGAGGGCGCAAAATGATCGTAGCGAAGCTTGAAGCGCAGCACGTTGTAGACCGTCTCGGCCAACAAAGACCTCTCTCTTTGCCCCAGGGCATAGGTTTTTCGATGATCGCGAAAGAATTTTGAAACCACAGCATCCGCTGGGTGATCAAATTGGACAACGGCGCGGACTAAGTCGCTACAAGCTTGGAGGAGTAATTTTGGATGCATAAGGGTGTATTCTCTCACTCATGAGCGACACATTTCCAAAACCCACTGTTTTTATCGAGCCCGGCAACTACCGACACTACAAAGGTGGACGCTACAAGGTGCTGTGCATGGCCTTGCACAGCGAGACACTGGAGACCTTGGTCGTTTACGAAGCGCTCAAAAAAGAAGGTGGCACTTGGGTTCGGCCCGCACAGATGTTCTTAGAAAGCGTCGAAATTGATGGACAATCTGTGCCAAGATTTGAAAAAATCAATGCGCCTTGAGTGTTGCTCAGAAAAACAACATCCTCTGTAGACCCATTGCTTGGCCCTCCTTTCATGCTTGTGCGTTCAAGCCTTTTTCGCACCTGCACCATTGCACTTGATTACCCATGAAAAACATTGTCATCTTGATCTCCGGCGGGGGCTCCAATATGAAAAGCATCGCCAAGCGCGCTCAAAAGGGCCAATGGCTTGAACGCCACCACACACAGATCGCGCTCGTCCTCTCCAACGACCCCCAGGCGGGCGGCCTTGCATGGGCTCAAAACCAAGGTTTAAAAACCCAGGTCCTTGACCACAAAGGGTTTCTCCAAGAGCCCGAACCTAGGCGAGCCTTCGAAGAGGCCTTGATCCAAACACTTGAGCCCCATGCGCCTGATTTGATTGTGCTGGCCGGCTTCATGCGCATCCTTGGCCCACACTTTGTGGGCCATTACGCGGGAAAAATGATGAACATCCATCCCTCCTTGCTCCCAGCTTTCACAGGACTGCACACGCACAAAAGAGCGATTGAAGCGGGCGTTAAATTTGCGGGCGCCAGTGTCCACTGGGTGAGCGAGGTTCTGGACGCGGGACGGATCATTGACCAAGCGGTGGTGCCGGTCTTGCCCTCAGACACCGAGCACAGTTTGGCCGCTCGCGTCCTCACCCAAGAGCACTTGCTCTACCCAAGGGTCATTGAAAACTGGATCAAGAACACGCTTTAATCTGGAGAGAAGGACTGATCAAAAAGCCTTGAATTTTTGGGCAAATGTGCCGTCAAGAACTCCATTTGATCGACCAAGATTCGGCGATTTCTTAAAATGAAGTCCTCCCACAAAGAGGGCACATAAGGCGCGTAGAGCAGTGGCATTTTGGCTTGCTCGGGCGTGCGGCTGCTTTTTCTCAAATTGCAAGAGCGGCACGCGGTCACCACATTCATCCAGGTGTCGGCCCCTTGCTGCGCAAAGGGAATGATGTGCTCTCGGGTCAACTCCAGGGCAGAAAACAAGCCTCCACAGTAAGCGCACATGTTTCTGTCTCTGGCAAAGAGTTTGCCGTTGTTCAGCCCAGGGCGAAGCGAAAAGGGACTGATGCTTGGAACCCCTCGCGTGCCGATGATGCTGTTGACCTTGATGATGGATTGAAGCCCGGTCCGGGCGTTGTGTCCGCCGTGAAAGATGGCAATTTGCGCCCCCGCCTCCCAGCGAACGTCGTTGGCAGCATAATGGGTCACGGCCTGCTCCAGTGAAATCCAAGACTGGGGCAAACCTTGTGCGGACAACTTCAAAACTTTCAATGAAAGCCTCCCTTTGAGTTCAACTCAAACGTCAATCCATCAAGAACATGCGCCCTTGCCAGCACTTTTTTAAGCCTGCGGGTGAAAATTTTGCACTTAAAAAAGAGTGTCAAAGTGACGCACCCTCACTTTGCATAGACAATATACCTTCTTTTCGTGACAAACATGTATTTTTGGACAACTAGAGCTCAATCATGAAAATTTTCAGAGGATTTCAGCACCCTGATTTGGCCAAACCTTGTGCGTTGACCATTGGCAATTTTGATGGCGTTCACCGCGGACACCAAGCCATGCTGGCCCTGCTCAACTCAGAAGCACGCCACAGAGGCGTGCCCAGTTGCGTCATGACCTTTGAGCCCCACCCCAGAGAGTTCTTTGCCAAGCGCACCCACAACTCTAAGCTGGCCCCCCCTCGGGTTGCCAACTTGAGGGACAAACTGGACGAACTCAGGCGCTGCGGGGTCGATCAATGTGTGGTTCTCAGGTTTGATGAGCAACTGGCCAATCAGTCCCCTCAAGCCTTTGTGCAAGAGGTCTTGCTTGAGGGCTTGGGGGCCAAATACATTTTGGTGGGAGATGACTTTCGCTTTGGCAAACAAAGAGCTGGTGACCACCACATGCTCACCCAAATGGGGCAGCAGTTGGGCCTGGATGTGGGCAAAATGAACAGCTACGAGATCTCCCTGCCAAGAAGCATGGACAAACGAAGAGAGGCGCCCTCCAAGACCGTGTGCGAAGCCGTGTCCTCCTCTGCGGCAAGCCCAGTCCATGCGCCCCTTCGCGTCTCCAGCTCAGCCGTTCGTTTGGCACTCAGCCAAGGGCAAATGCAAGAGGCGGCTCAGTTGTTGGGTCGACCCTACGCCATCTCCGGCCACGTTGTCTATGGGCGGCAATTGGGTCGAAGCCTGGACGCCAGAACGCTCAACGTCCGCTTTAAAGCTCAAAGTGCGGCCACCCAAGGCATTTTTGTGGTCTTGGTGCATGGCCTCTCACCCAAGGCCTTGCACGGCGTTGCCAATTTTGGCATTCGCCCAACACTGGACCCAAGCGATGTGAATGGCGGGAAGATCTTATTGGAAACACATTGCCTGGATTGGCCCTCTGGGCTCTCAATGGAGGGCGGCTACGGTAAAATCATCAAAATTGAGTTGCTGCACAAACTTCACGACGAACTGAAATACGACAGCTTGGCGGCCTTGCAAAAGGGCATTCAAGACGACTGCATTCGTGCACGTGAATGGTTTAAACACCATCCAAGCACTTGAATTTTGTGGCATGACCCTCGACTGAGCGCACTTTGGCGTTTGACTTTATTGACCCCATCCATTTTTTCAACACCTCTTTCATGACTCCAACCACCGATTACAGAAAAACGCTCAATTTGCCGGACACGCCTTTTCCCATGAGAGGGGACTTGCCCAAGCGCGAACCGGCGTGGGTTAAAAATTGGGCCACTGAGGGCACTTACCAAAAGCTGCGCTTGGCCAGACACGGTGCGCCCTTGTTCGTTTTGCACGATGGCCCTCCTTATGCCAATGGCAAACTGCACATCGGGCATGCTTTGAACAAAGTTCTGAAGGACATGATCATCAAATCCAAGCAACTCGCAGGTTTTGATGCGCAGTACATTCCGGGATGGGACTGCCATGGCTTGCCGATTGAGAACGCCATTGAGAAACTTCACGGCCGCCAACTCAGTCGCGATGACATGCAAAGCAAAAGCCGCGCTTATGCCAACGAACAAATTGACCAACAGCGCGAAGACTTTCAGCGCCTCGGGGTGCTTGGCGACTGGCTTCGCCCCTACCGAACCATGGACCCGACCAATGAAGCGGGACAGCTGAGGGCCTTCAAACGCGTCATTGAACACGGCTTTGTTTACCGAGGCTTGAAGCCCGTTTACTGGTGTTTTGACTGCGCATCCTCTTTGGCCGAATTTGAGATCGAATACGCGGACAAGAAAAGCGACACCTTGGATGTGGCGTTTTTGTGTGCGCAACCTGAGCAACTCGCCAACGCGTTCGGCTTGGAGAATTTGAGCAAGCCTGCCTATGCCGTCATTTGGACCACCACGGCGTGGACGATTCCGTCCAACCAAGCCCTGAATTTAAACGCCGAGCTTGAGTACGCATTGATCGACACCGACAAAGGCCTCATGATGGTGGCCAGCGACTTGGTTGACAAGTCGCTCGAACGCTGGGGCTTGACGGGTCAAGTTTTGGCCAGGACACAAGGCCAAGCCTTGGCCGGCCTAGAGTTCGAACACCCCTTGTCGCATGTGCATGACGGTTTCAAAAGACGCTCGCCCATTTATTTGGCCGACTACGCCACCGCCAATGAGGGCACAGGTATCGTTCACTCTGCACCCGCCTATGGCGTGGATGACTTCAACAGTTGCAAAGCGCACGGCATGTCCTATGACGACATTTTGAACCCCGTTCAAGCCAACGGTGTGTATGCGCAAGATTTTGCGCTCTTTGGGGGGCAACACATTTGGAAGGCCATCCCTTCCATTTTGAACACCTTGAAAGAGGCTGGTCGTCTTCTTGCCACTCAGCCCATCACACACAGTTACCCACACTGCTGGCGTCACAAGACGCCGGTGATCTACCGTGCAGCGTCACAGTGGTTCATCCGCATGGACGAGGGGGAAGGCATCTTCACAAAAGAGAAGTCTCCTCAAACACTCAGAGCCTTGGCCTTGGAAGCGATTGAACAGACCCGCTTTTACCCAACCAACGGGAAAACTCGTTTGCGCGACATGATTGCCAACAGGCCAGACTGGTGCATTTCAAGACAACGCAGTTGGGGGGTTCCACTGCCCTTTTTCATTCACAAAGAAACCAACGAATTGCATCCCAAAACGCTGGACATTTTGGACCAAGCCGCCAATGTGATTGAAAAAGGTGGCATTGAGGCGTGGAGTCGATTGAGCACGGTGGATATTTTGGGCGACGCTGAAGGCGCCCTCTATACCAAAAGCACCGACATCTTGGAGGTTTGGTTTGACTCAGGCTCCACCTTTGAACATGTCTTGAGAGGCTCGCATGCCAAGGCCTACGACCGCGCACCCTTTCACGATGTGGGCCCTGAGGCGGACCTCTATCTCGAAGGGCACGATCAGCACCGGGGCTGGTTTCACAGCTCTTTGTTGCTGGGCTGCGCTTTGTATGGGCGCGCGCCCTACAAGGGCTTGTTGACGCACGGCTTTGCCACCGATGGGCAGGGCCGCAAGATGAGCAAGTCCCTTGGCAACGTGGTGATTCCTCAAGAGGTGACCGACAAACTGGGCGCTGAAATCGTTCGCCTGTGGGTGGCCTCCACCGATTACTCGGGTGACTTGAACATTGATGACAAAATTTTAGCGCGCGTGGTGGATGCCTACCGACGCATACGCAACACGCTGCGCTTTTTGATGGCCAACATCAGTGACTTTGATGCCGCACATGAACGCATCGAGCCCGATCAACTGCTTGAGATTGATCGGTACGCTTTGCAAAGGCTGTCTCAATTGCAACGCGAAATCACTGGCGCCTTTGATGCAGACAAAGGTGTCTTTGAAGGCGGCCTCTTTGGGCAATACGAATTCCATCCGGTCGTGAGCAAATTGCAGGTGTATTGCTCCGAAGAATTGGGGGCTTTTTATCTAGACATCTTAAAGGACAGGCTCTACACCACAGCGCAAAAGTCTCATGCAAGACGCAGTGCACAAACGGCACTTTGGCACATCACACAAACCTTGTTGCGTTTGATAGCGCCCTTTCTGAGCTTCACGGCCGAAGAGGCCTGGGGGCTTTTGGGCCACTCAGAAAGCATCTTCACAGAGCGCTTCATTCCAATGGACGCGCAAGACTCGCTCTTGGCCAAATGGAACCGAATTCGTGACATCAGAGATGTGGTCAACAAAGAGATCGAGACCTTGAGGGCCAACGGCCAAGTGGGTGCCTCTTTGCAAGCCGAGGTGGACTTGACCTTGAACGCGCAGGATCACGCACTCTTGAGTTCTTTGAAAGAAGATTTGAAGTTTGTGATGATCACCTCTGCCATTCAACTGCATCTGGGCACTGAACTCAAGGTCACCCCAAGAACCAGCGACCAACCCAAGTGCGAGCGGTGCTGGCATTATCAAAGCGATGTGGGCTCAAACGCCGAGCATCCAGGCCTTTGCAAGCGATGCTTTGGCAATTTGTTTGGTCTCGAAGAGAGCAGGCACTTCGCATGAACGAGGTGAACGACACCTCAAAGGGCTCCCTCCTCAAGCGGCCCACGGTGCTGAGTTGTCTCGCCCTCACAGTCGTGGTGATCGCTTTGGATCAATGGAGCAAATACCTGATTGTTGAGCATTTTGTGTATGCTCAAAGCCAAGAGGTCCTGTCCATTTTCAATTTGGTTCGCGTACACAACACGGGGGTTGCGTTCTCTTTCTTGGCATCCGACGGGGGCTGGCAGCGGTGGTTCTTTACGACCCTGGGCGTGGGGGCCAGTGCTTTGATGTACCGCTTGATTTACCTCAACAAAGATCAGCCCTTGTTTTGCTGGGCCTTGGCCTTGATCTCAGGGGGCGCCATAGGCAACGTCATCGACCGATTGAACCTTGGCTATGTCGTTGATTTTTTGGATTTTCATTGGCTGAACTGGCACTTTGCAGCCTTTAATTTGGCCGATAGCGCCATCACCCTGGGCGCGGCACTTTTGATCGTCTACGAGTTTTTAAGAAGCCGAGAACTTGCAAAATCCACGAAAGAGGCCGACCAAGTCCACAGCCCTTGAAGCTGTGGATCTGGGGCCTTTGAGCTTGGATTGTGATTTCAGGGCTTGTTGATTTTTTGGAAAATCAAAGCCCTTGGCGCCTCAAAGCGTCAAAATCGTGCAACCCGTGGTTTTGCGTGCCTCGAGGTCTTTGTGCGCGGCTTGAATCTCGGCCAATGGATAGCGCTGATCGATTCGGATCTTGACGACACCACTCACCACCTTGTCAAACAAATCGTCGGCCATGGCTTGGGTGCTCTCGCGTGAATTGATGTGGGTGAACAGTGTCTGACGCGTCACATAAAGGGAGCCTTTGCCCGCCAAAATACCAGGCGAGAAGTCTGGCACAGGACCTGAGGAGTTGCCAAAACTGGCCATCAAGCCAAAAGGCGCCAAGCAGTCCAAGGATTTGTCCCAAGTGTCCTTGCCCACGGAGTCGTACACAGCCTTCACGCCTTTGCCTTGGGTGATGTCTTTGACGCGCGCAGCAAAGTCTTCCTTGGAATAATTGATCATGTAGGCCGCACCCAAGTCTTTGGCCAACTGACATTTTTGGTCTGTGCCTGCTGTGCCAATCAACTGCAGTCCCAAGGCTTTGGCCCACTGGCACACGATGAGACCCACACCGCCTGCTGCGGCGTGGAACAAAATAAAGTCCCCCTTGTTCAAGCCGCCTTGAGGCAATGTTCTGTTGAGCAAATACTGGGCGGTCAAACCCTTGAGCATCATGGCCGCACCCGTTTCAAAGTCAATGGCATCGGGCAACTTGCACACACATTTGGCAGGCATCACACGCTCCTCGCAGTAGCTGCCAGGGGGTTGACTGGCGTAAGCGGCCCGGTCCCCTACCTTCAAATGCGTCACACCCTCGCCCACCGCCTCAATGACACCGGAGGCTTCCATGCCCATGCTAAGCGGCATGGGCATGGGGTACAAGCCCATGCGCTGATACACATCAATGTAATTGAGACCAATGGCTCGGTGCTTGATGCGGATCTCTCCAGGACCAGGCTCGCCAATGGGGACATCATCGAGTCTGAGTTGCTCAGCACCACCGTGCTGATGAATGCGAATGGCTTTAACGGTTCTGCTCATGAGTCTTCTCCTCTTGTAGATTGTTCAAAGGGTGTACAGATCACCCAAAAAGAAATTACGCCCCCATTGGATCGACGCTCCAGTCTTGAGATGAAGGCTCGCCTCCATGTGACAGCGCCGAGCCCTTGCTCGGTCAGTGAGTGCCCTTGTAAGCGCCGCCATCGATCAAAATGTTTTGACCTGTGATGTAGCTGGCATGTTGACTGCATAAAAATGCACAAGTGGATCCAAATTCATCGGTGTTGCCAAAGCGCCCACTGGGGATGGTTTTGACCCGCATTTGAGCCACCTCGTCCATGGTCTTGCCGGTCTTTTGGACCATGCCCTTCATGGTTTCTCGAATTCGATCGGTGTCAAAAGCGCCAGGCAACAAGTTGTTGATGGTCACATTGCTGCCCGCCATTTTTTCTGTCCTTGCCAAACCGGCCACAAAACCTGTCAAGCCGCTTCTGGCGCCATTGGAGAGCCCCAAATTATCGATGGGTGCTTTGACCGAGCCTGAGGTGATGTTGATGATTCGGCCAAACCCTCTCTCAGCCATTTTGTCAACCGTGGCTTTGATCAATTCAATGGGGGTGAGCATGTTGGCATCCAAAGCTTTGACCCAGTCTTCACGCGCCCAATTTCTAAAATCACCAGGCGGTGGGCCCCCTGCATTGGTGACCACAATGTCGTAATCTTTGCCTGGGCCTGCGGGCACACTCCAAACACTCTCGCGGCCCTTCTCAGTTGTGATGTCGGCAGCAACCGCCACCACAGTGACCGAAGGATTCAGTGCCTTTAACGCTTTGAGTGCGTCGTCCAAGGGCCCTTGTGTTCGAGCCACGATGCACACATTCACCCCTTCAAGCACCAGCGCTTTGGCGCATCCAAAACCCAAACCTTTTGAGGCGCCACCCACCAAAGCCCATTTGCCCTTGATCCCTAAATCCATTATTTAACTCCTAACTTTGAAACCATGAAAACACCCCCCATCACCAAGAGGGTCCCCAATCCTATCACCGCTTGAATGGGTTCGTTTAAAAACCAGTACCCCATGAGCACAGTCGACATGGGGCCAATCATACCGATTTGAGATGTCAAAGAGGGCCCCAAGCGCTCAATGGCCCTCATGACAAATAGAATGGGGGCCACGGTGCAGAGCAAGGCGTTGGCCAAAGAATAGCCCAAGACGGCTGTATCGACTTGCATCATTTCAATGGGTCTTAAAAGGAAAAATTGCGCAATGCAACAGATGCAAGCAACGGTGCTGGCCCACCCCACCAAGCGCAAAGAATCCATTCTCTTGAGCATGCGCTCACTGAAGACCAAATAGCACGCATAGGTCAAAGCGCTTAAGAACACCAACACAGACCCTTTCACCACATCGGGGCCCGCTGAGAGCATCTCAAAGCCAAAGACCAGCAGCACCCCCGAATAACTCACCGCCATGGCGATGAAGCGTTTAAACGGCACTTGTCGTTTGTACAAAACCCATCCCAGCAGCAACACCATCGTGGGATTCAAATAAAGAATGAGCCGCTCAAGACTCACAGACACATACTGCAAGCCTAAAAAATCCAAATAACTGGACAAATAGTAGCCAATAAAGCCCAAGCCCATGACGCCCAATACATCTTGGAATGTCAAGAAATGGCCTTTGCGTCTTGCGCGTCTTTCGGCATAGATCGCCATTGCCAGAAAAAAGGGCAAAGAGAACAGCATTCTGTACATGATCAAGGTCATTGCATCGACCTTGTAGAGATAGCTGAGCTTGATCAAGATGCCCTTGCCGCTAAAAGCGATGGCACCCAGGATGGCATAAACGTAACCGGGATTGATATGAGACATGCGGGATCGAAGAAAGGGCTGACTTCACCGAGCAAAAAGACAAAAAGACCCTTGAGACCATTGCGTCTCAAGGGTGCTCTTTAAGCCCAGAGGCAAGCCTCCAGGTGGAATGGATCACTCAGGTTTGATGTTGGCCGTTTTGACCACCGCACTCCACTTGGCCGATTCGGCTTTGATCAAAGCGGAAAAATCCTCTGGTGAGCCCCCCCCGATCTCATTGCCTTGTTCAAGCATGAGGGTCCTGAGCTTGGGATCCTTCAAGACCTCATTGGCTGCGGCATTTAACTTCTCAATGATGGCTTTGGGTGTGCCCTTTGGCGCGACCAAACCTTGCCAATTGAGCACTTTGACTTTTGGCAAACCCACCTCTGCAAAACTGGGTACATCGGGCAAGAGGGGTGAGCGTTTTTCACTGGTGATGGCGATGGGGCGCAGTTTGCCAGATTTGATGCTGGGCATGGCCGAGTACATTTGGTCAAACATCATGTTGACGTTGCCGGCCATCAAATCCATCAACCCCGCTGAGCCACTTTTATAAGGAACGTGGATCATCTCAATGTCGGTGCTTTGTTTAAAGAGTTCGCCGGAGAGTTGATGCGAACCACCGATACCGCCTGAGGCAAACGTCAACACACCTGGTTTTGCTTTGGCAGCAGAGACGATGTCTTGCACCGTTTTGAAACTGGAACTGGGGTTGACCGATAAAACCAATGGGCCCTTTTCAATCAGCACAATAGGGGTCAAATCGTTTTCGGGGTCATACCTCAGATTGCCAAACAAAGTCTTGTTCACGGCCAAAGGGGCGAAATTCCCCATGCCGATCACGTAACCATCCGCTGGCGCATGTGCAATGAACTCTGTGCCAATGTTGCCCCCAGCGCCTGCTTTGTTCTCCACCACAATGGGTTGCTTTAAAAGGATGCTCATGCCCTGAGCAATTTGGCGAGATCGAGAATCTGCACCACCGCCAGCACCGTAGGGCACGATGAAGTTGATGGGCTTGATGGGGTAGGCCGATTGAGCAAATGCACTCAAAGTTGAGCACAAGATCAAGGCAGCAACGAAAAATTTCGTTCTTGAAGGATTCAACATGGCATTGTCCTAAAAATTGTTGTACACGAAAAAAAACCCACCCTTTTATTCAAAGAGTGGGCTCTTGGTTGATCAAGGGACTGAATTCAGCGCCCCCACTTTGTGAGCGGGAGCGGTTCAGTCAACACTCAATTCATCACTCTTCCACGAAAGCTTCTTCTCGCTTGGATTTGACCGATGGCAACAAAACGATGACCAACAGGATCAATGCCACAAAAAGCAAGCTTCCAGACAAGGGGCGTGTCACGAAGACAGACCAGTCACCTCTGGACAAGAGCAATGCGCGGCGAAGGTTTTCCTCCATCATTGGGCCCAAAATGAATCCCAACAAGAGTGGCTGTGGCTCGCAACCGAGTTTCACAAACAGATAACCGATGAAACCAAACACGGCGACCATCCAAATATCGAATGAGTTGTTGTTGGTTGAGTAAACACCGACCGCGCAGAACAAAATGATCGCAGGGAACAAGAAACGATAGGGCACGGTCAACAATTTGATCCACATACCAATCAGTGGCAAGTTCAAAATGATCAACATCAAGTTACCCACCCACATGGATGCGATCAAACCCCAAAAGAGTTCTGGGTTGCTCGTCATCACCTGGGGACCAGGCTGGACGTTGTGAATGGTCATCGCACCCACCATCAAGGCCATCACAGCATTTGGAGGAATTCCCAATGTGAGCAAAGGAATGAAGGATGTTTGTGCACCAGCGTTGTTGGCAGACTCTGGCGCCGCAACACCGCGAATGTTACCTTGTCCAAACGGTACTTCACCAGGACGCAATTTGGTCTTCTTCTCAACCGTGTACGCAGCAAAAGCGGCCAACAAAGCACCACCTCCAGGCAACACGCCAAGAATTGAACCCAAAGCAGTCCCCCTGAGCACAGCAGGAATCATGTTCCTGAAGTCTTCGGCCGTTGGGAACAAGCCCGTCACGCCCGAAGTGAACACTTCGCGCTCATCTTCTGGCAAGGACAAATTGGCAATGATCTCTCCATAACCAAACACACCCATCGCGATCACAACGAAACCAACGCCGTCGGTCAACTCTGGAATGTCTAAGCTAAAACGAGCAACACCTGAGTTCACATCGGTACCAATCAAGCCCATCAAGAGACCCAAGATGATCATGGCAATCGCCTTGATCAGGGATCCTGAAGCCAAGACCACAGCACCAATCAAACCCAAGACCATCAATGAGAAGTATTCAGCTGGGCCGAATTTAAAGGCCAACTCAGTGAGGGGAGGCGCGAAAGCGGCCAAAATCAAGGTGCCCACGCATCCTGCGAAGAACGAGCCCAAGCCAGCAGCAGCAAGCGCTGGACCGGCACGACCACGTCTGGCCATTTGATAGCCGTCAATGGTGGTCACCACCGATGAAGCCTCACCAGGCAAGTTCACAAGAATCGCAGTGGTTGAACCACCGTACTGTGCGCCGTAGTAAATACCAGCCAACATGATCAATGCGGCCACGGGTGGCAGCGCATAAGTGGCAGGCAACAACATCGCAATGGTTGCAACGGGTCCAACGCCTGGCAAAACACCAATCAATGTACCTAGCAAACAACCCACAAAGCAGTAAACCAAATTAAGAGGAGTTACAGCGACACCAAAACCTAGTGCAAGGTTTGAAAATAAATCCATTCTTTTCTACTCCTCAACCAGTAATGTAGACAGGCCACACAGGCATTTGTAACTTGAGCAACATGATGAATGCCAAGTAACAAATGACAGATAAAACAACACCCAAAATCAATACTTCGCGAAGTATGAATTTGTCGCCTGCTTTACTTGCAATGATGGTCAACGTAAAAATAGAAGCGATCAAGCCTGATGAAGGCAAGCCTATGCTAGGCAAACCCACAAGCATCACACCAAACGAAATGTTCGAGCCCAAAACGTAAAGAATGGGAGCCCAAGCAAATGAACCCACTGGATCATGGTTTGGTCTTTCAACAACGAGTGAGAAAAACAAAACAATGGCACCAAGGATTGCCAAGAGGACACCCAAGAGCAAAGGGAAATAGCCTGGACCCATCCTCGCGGCGGTACCGACAGAATAAGAGGTCGCACCAAATGCGAATGCGCCTCCAACAATCAGGAACATAAGTCCTGAGAAAAAGTCTTTCTGACTCTTAATATTCACAAAAATTCTCCTAGTCAAATCTTACGGATGGCGAATTGTGAGCCAAGGCTCAAGAACTTTACTAGTGGATTACCCTAGTAAAGCGCGTTCTGACTCATATATTATCCACTATAAATTAAAACCTAGGGTTCTCACTCATCGTAACTGACTCACAACTTTCAACCACTTGTGAGCGGGCAGTCCAAATTGAGCGCGAACCTGTTCTGCGCGCGTGCTCAACTGCTCTTTGCTGTGTTCGATCAACGTTTTTTGCGCCATGACCACTGTGTTGCCTTCCTTGGTGGGTTTGAAACACCAAACACTGCCCCCGGAAAAAGCTTCGCGTATCCTTGATAAGCTAATATCAAAATGACTGTCTTTACCAAAAAGATTGACCGTCATCACACCATCTTCTGTCAGCAAACTCCTGCAATTGAGATAGAAGTCATAGCTGTCAAGCACAGGTGCCGCAGCCTCTTGATCGTACAAATCCACCTGCAACGCATCGATCTGAGCTCTCCACAATTCATGCGCCACCACCTCCTCTGCATCGCCCAAAATCACGGACAGCAGCTTGGTGTCGTTGGGCACTTTGAACCACAACTTGCACGCCGCAACCACCTGCGGGTTGATTTCAATCGCAGTGGTCTTTGCTTTCATCTTTTTAAAGCAAAACTTGGTCAACGATCCCGCACCTAGGCCCAACTGCATACAGTGGCGAGCGGCAACCGATTCAGGCTCCACCAACAAAAGCCATGCCATCATGCGCTGAACGTATTCAAGATGGATCTCAAAGGGACTGTCCAAGCGCATGGAGCCTTGCACCCATTCGCTGCCCAAATGGAGGTAACGAACACCCCCATATTCTGAGAAATTGACATCCGGTAAAGCTGATTTTTTTTTCAAAAGAGTGTCCTTGTATTTTTTTTAATCTGGTGTCAATGGGCCATTCTCTTGCGCATGCATGCGAGCAAGCACTCGCCGCACATTGAGGCTGGTCACACGGGCCAATTCATCCATTGCCACGCCCTTGATCTCAGCAACCACTTGCGCAATGGGGAGCAATTGGGTGGAGTCGTTTCTCGCTTGCGACTGACCCTGTGAGCGCGCCTGCGCCTGAACATAGAGCCATTTAGGCGGGATGTCTGGCGCATCGGTCTCAAGCACGATGGCGCTCAGCGGCAGCGCTTTGAGCAAGCCTCTCAAGCGGTGCGCTCGATCAAAACTGACCGCACCTCCAAAACCCAGACAAAATCCCAACTCAATGAACTGCTCGGCTTGCTGCAAACTACCCGTGAAGGCATGCGCAATCCCACCCCGCACTTTGGTCGCGCGCAAACATTTCAAGAGCGCATCGGCCGACTTTCTGACATGCAAAATCACAGGCAACTGGAAATCATGGGCCAACTTTAACTGCTCTTTGTAGAAATGCACTTGTCTTGCCCAATCCAAGGACTGCACCCAGCCATCCAGCCCAATCTCACCGACCGCCACCAAGCGCAAATCATCGATGGAGCGGTCAATCTCCTCTCGCAAAAAAACCAGATCACCGTCTTGAGATTTTCCTGTGTACAAGGGATGAATGCCCAAGGCGTAAAAGTCTTGCAGTTGATGCGCGAGGTCTCTGACCGCCTTGAAATTGGCCCTCTCAACAGCAGGAATCACACAAGAGACGACCCCCAACTGCCTAGCAGCTTGACGAATTTCAAGCCGATCAAGATCAAACTCCAAGGCATCCAAGTGGCAGTGCGAATCGATCCAATTCATGGCGCTTGGGTTTGGCACCGTCTGATCAACTCGCCAAGGTTGGGGCTGATAAAAAGCCATTCTCAAGGCTCAACACGGCATCACACATTTTCGCCAACTCGGGATCGTGGGTCACCACAACAAATGAGGTTTGAACCGATTTTGTCATCTCAAGCATCAACTCAAAAACCTCTTTGGCCGTGTGCCTGTCCAAGTTGCCAGTGGGTTCATCGGCCAAGAGACAGGCCGGTTGCGTCACAAGCGCTCTGGCAATCGCAACCCTTTGTCGCTCACCGCCAGAGAGTTCTGAGGGTCGATGTGTCAGCCTGTGTGCCAGTCCGAGTTGGGTCAACAACTGCTGCGCGCGTGATTGGCTGATGGACCCAGACTCGCGCCTGATCCACAAGGGCATGGCAACGTTTTCCCACGCATTGAGCTCGGGCAACAAATGATGGAATTGGTAGACAAAACCCAGGTGCTGGTTTCTCAATGAACCCATTTCAGTAGGCGAGAGGCTTGCCAAGGATTGCCCCATCAATCTCACCTCGCCGTCACTGGCTTGGTCCAAGCCCCCCAAAATATGAAGCAAGGTACTTTTCCCAGACCCAGATGCACCCACGATCGCCAAGCTCTCGCCGCGTCTCAAAGTCAAGTTCACCTGCTCCAACACGCGCACTTGCAGCGCGCCCTCATCAAAGCGCTTGGAGACGGCTTTTGCCTGCAACACAAGACCCACGCTCTGATCATTCATACCTTAAAGCCTCTGCAGGATTGACGCGACTCGCTCGCCAACTGGGATACAGTGTGGCGAGCAGTGACATGCACAAAGAAATGATCACAATGGGGGCGATGTCGCTGGCCTGAGGATCGCTGGGCATGCTTGAGATGAAGTAAATGTCTTTGGGCAAAAAATGTGCCCCTAACAAATTTTCAATGAAGGGCACGATCACATCAATGTTCAAGGCCACGAGTGTCCCGCCAACGAAGCCAAGAAACGTTCCAATGACACCCACCAAGGACCCCTGCAACATGAAAATAAGCATGATCGATGAAGGCGATGCCCCCAAGGTTCTCATGATGGCGATGTCGGCCAGCTTATCGGTGACGGTCATGACCAGGGTACTCACCAAATTAAAGGCCGCAACCGCCACGATCAAGGTCAGGATGATGAACATCATTCTTTTTTCAACCTGAACCGCCGCGAACCAGGTTTTGTTTTGCAGGGTCCAGTCGCTCACGACAAAGGCACTGCCCAGCTCAGCTTGAAGAGCTTGAGAAAAATGTCTGGCCTCTTGAGGTTTTTTCAACTTCACCCGCAGCCCAGTGGGCCCCTCCAAGCGAAACAAAGTCTTTGCATCCTCAATGTTTAAAAGCACCAAAGACGCATCAAATTCATAGTGTCCAGATTTGAACAAGCCCACCACACGCAACTGTTTCATGCGGGGCAACATGCCTGCAGGTGAGAATTGCCCCCCAGGCGAGAGGATCACGACCGCATCGCCTTCGCGAACATTCATGGCGTAAGCCAACTCCTCACCAAGGATGACCCCAAAACGCCCGGGAAGCAATTGCGCTTTCATCTCTCTTGGCAATTGGGTTGCAAATTCTGCCACCTTGCCCTCTTGATCGGGATCAATGCCGCGAACCAAGGCGCCTTTCATCAACTCCCCCTTGACCAACAAAGCCTGCTGGGTCACGAACGGTGCAGTGCCCAGCACCATTGGCTTGTTCTGCATCGAGGATTGAAGCGCTTGCCAGTCCCCCAAAGAGGCTTCTTGGGAAGACGTGATTTCCATGTGCGAGACCACCGACAGCATGCGGTCTCTCACTTCTTTTTGAAAGCCATTCATCACACTCAGAACAATGATCAATGCGGCCACACCAAGGGCGATGCCAAACATCGACACCCCAGAGATGAAGGAGATGAAGGTGTTTTTGCGCGAACCCCTTCTGGCTCGCGTATAACGCCAACCTAAGCGACACTCATAGGGAATTGTGGACATTTTGAACATGTTTTAAACCCCATTGTCTCATCGTTCACAATAGAGTGATGGAAATCGCACAAAAAACTTCACTTTCTGCTTTGATGCAAGAGATCGGTCATGAGGACTTGAACATTTTAATTGATCATGCTCTTTTGGATTCTGCGCTTCAGAGACAGGGCTTAATCCCACCCGAGCTCAAGGAGATGGAGCTCAAAGCATTGAGGACGCTGCTGAAGAAATCGGGCCCTGTGGTCTTTCACCCGTGTGAGGAGGCCAGTCTCAGCTCCTCCTTTGATCTTGCGTTTGCCCACCTTGCGGGTCAAAACTTACACGACGGTCTTTCGTCTTGGGGGCACCTTGCCTTCAATCACCAATTCCCCGCGCTTGCCGCGTCCTTGGCCCTTGAATTTCCGCAAGCAGATGTTGGGTTTGCTTTGCTTCATCTTTGCCACTGGCAAGTCGGCGCAGGTCACGTCCTGATGAACCGAGCAGGAGACGTCACACCTGAGGTGAGTGCGCAAATCCGCGCGAGCATTGAGGCACTCTTTAAAAGCGAAGGCATCGAACTCTATGCATACCTCAACGACACTTTTATTGCAAAATCCAAGCATTTCAAGGACTTGCCCAGCGCATCGCTGAACAAAGTGATGAACGACAACGTCCTGCCCTGGCTCATTGGCGTATCAAGCAAAGAATCGCCCAATGCGAACCCAAACATTCAATCGAGCATTCACATCCTGAGACGCCTTCAAAGCGAAGTTCAGATGCACTTGTACGATCACCCCATTGGCCCCTCACTCAAAAATTCGGTCAATTCAATTTGGTTTTCCGGCACCGGCCTAGCCCCCTCCCCCATGTTGCAATTTCAGTCAATGGGTGTGACCCATGAACAAGAGGTCGAGCTCTACAAGGGCCCTTCATCAAACATTGTGTGCCTTCGTGGGCTGAGCCGACATTGGCACAACCACGATCTGGAGTCTTGGCTCCATCAATTTAAACAATTGGATGAGACCGTCTTGTCTCTTTGCGTTGACCACCCCAACGTTAGACTCGTTCTTTGCGGCCAACAAGGCTTCAAGGCGTGGCAAGTGAGTGAGAAAAACTGGCTGCAAAAAAACTGGCAACGTGTCCAAGACCACATCAAAGGCGCTCAAAGTACTTTACAAGTTTTGTCATGAAAATCATCCCCAGAAACTCTGACGCACATGCGACACACGCCTTGCAACAAGCCGGCGAACACCCTTTGCTAGCACAACTCTTTGCTTCAAGAGGGGTCAAAGACGCCAAAGACTTGGATCTCTCGCTCAAACACCTTCTCGCGCCGTCCAGCTTGAAGGGCAATCAAGAGGCGGCCCAATTGCTTGCAAATGCAATTGAGTCTCAAAAACGAATCTGCATCGTTGCCGACTACGATTGTGATGGCGCCACGGCTTGTGCCCTAGCAGTGACTGGCCTCAGACTACTAGGCGCCCAGCACGTCGAGTTCTTGGTACCGGATCGAATCAACGATGGCTATGGTTTAACACCCGCCATTTCACAAAGAGTCAAAAATACGCATGCCGATATTTTGATCACTGTCGACAACGGCATAGCCAGTCTTGAGGGGGTACACGTTGCCAAAGAGCTGGGCCTGCAAGTGATCATCACCGATCATCACTTGCCTGCCCAACAGCTGCCCAATGCCGATGCGATCGTCAATCCCAACCAAGCGGGTTGTACTTTTGCCAGCAAACATCTCGCTGGCGTGGGGGTGATGTTTTACGTTTTATTGGCGCTCAGAGCAGAGTTGCGATCAAGGGGTCGCTTTGACAGCACACAAAGCAAAGAGCCCAAATTGGACCAGCTTTTGCCACTCGTTGCACTGGGCAGTGTGGCCGATGTGGTGAGCCTTGATCTCAACAACCGCCGCCTGGTTCACCAAGGCTTGGAACGCATCAAAAAGGGTCTCATGCCCCTGGGACTCAAGGCACTGATCGATATTTGCGCGCGTGAACACACCCAACTGTGCACCGATGATTTGGGTTTTGCCATTGGCCCAAGGATCAATGCCGCAGGCCGCTTGTCCGACATGACGCTTGGAATTGAGTGCTTGATCACCAACGAGCCGCATCGCGCCCGAGAACTTGCCCAAATGTTGGATCAAATCAACAAAGACAGAAAGAACATTGAGCTCGACATGAAGGAGCAAGCGCTCAACATTGCCATGTCGCTTTTTGAACAAGAAGAAATCGCACCTCCAGCACTTTGCATTTTTGAGCCCGACTTTCATGAAGGCGTCATCGGCATCGTGGCCTCCAGGGTCAAGGACCTCTATCACCGCCCGACTTTTGTATTTGCCAACAGCACGGCCAAGGGCAAAGAGCACTTGCTAAAGGGTTCAGGCCGCTCAATCTCAGGCTTTCATTTGCGAGACGCATTGGACGTGATGAGCAAGCGCTACCCCGCCCTCATCGCTCAGTTTGGGGGGCACGCCATGGCGGCCGGCTGCAGCATCGAGGAAGATCAACTCCCCTTGTTTGAAATGGCCTTCCAAGAAGTGGCTCTGGAACTTCTCAACCCAGCCGATTTGAGCCAAGAAATGCTTGTTGATGGTCCGCTTGGTGAAGGCAACTGCGATTTGAATACCGCTAAAAAGATAAAATCAACGGTCTGGGGGCAAGGATTCTTGGCCCCTATTTTTACCGATGAGCTCCAAGTTTTAGAGCAACGCATCGTTGGCGAGCAGCACTTGTCCTTGAAGTTAAAGTTGGGCGCTCGTCCAATTGATGGCATTTGGTTTGGTCGCACTGAGAGATTGGGCCCAGTTGCGCAATTGGCCTACAAATTGGACATTGACACCTGGAGAGGCGTGGAGAAGTTAAAGCTCTTCATTCAATCCGATGCAAGCCACTGATCTGCCCCATGCGGGCCCTCACAGATCGACAGATGCCCCTTTGCGAACAAGGTCTTTTTTTGATTTTTTCAATTCAAAGCGCATTACAATTGCGGGGTGAAATCAATCCTCAATGCCGACCTTCATTGCCACTCTGTTGTCTCAGATGGGACCCTCACGCCCGAGGCTTTGGCCCAAAGAGCCAAAACCAATGGTGTGGAGTTGTGGGCCCTGACCGACCACGATGAGATTGGCGGACAAGCCAGGGCCTTAAAGGCGGCTCAATCGCTCGACTTGCCCTACCTGAGCGGTGTTGAAATATCGGTGACTTTCGCCCAAAAGACCGTGCACATCGTGGGCCTTGGGTTCGACACCTCAGACCCCTTGATCAAGGAGGGGCTAAAGGCCACCCGAGGCGGGCGCGAGCAACGCGCCAAAGAGATGTCCTTGCAACTTGAAAAGGTGGGTATCGCGGGCGCCTTTGAAGGGGCCCTTGGATTTGCAGGCAACTTGGAGTTGATATCTCGCACTCACTTTGCTCGGTTTTTGGTTGAAAGTGGCGTTTGCAACGACACCAACGAAGTGTTTAGACGCTTCCTGACCGAGGGCAAGCCCGGCTTTGTCGAACACAGATGGGCCAACTTAAAGGACGCGGTCACTTGGATCAAGGCATGCAAGGGGGTTGCCGTGATCGCTCACCCCGGGCGCTATGGTTTTACACCGACCGAAGAGTATGCATTTTTCATGGAATTCAAATCGCATGGCGGCCAAGCGGTCGAAGTGGTCACGGGCAGCCACACCCCAGATGAGTACATTCAATACACGGACATGGCACTTGAATTTGATTTGCTGGCCTCAAGAGGCAGTGATTTTCACAGCCCATCGGAGAGTCGCATTGACTTGGGCAGCCTGCCTTGGCTGCCTGGAAAACTCAAGCCCATTTGGGAATTGCTTGAAGACCGCATCCAGTGAACAACTTGATGGACCAGGCATGCAAGCCGCACCTTGAGCACTGCACTGCACGGCCCGTTTCCCCAGATCCTCAGCGGCTTCTTGCTTTTTAGCTGCAACTTGTGTGGCTTCATAAGAGTGTATTGTGTGGGGTAGGTTGCGCTGCACCGCACTGTATTGGCGAATGAACACCATACCTTTAACGCAAATGCCCAACAGCTGTGTGGGCCAAAGATCCCCCCTCACCGCAGGTCAAAAGCCACCTCTAAGCGGTTAGACTCATGGGTGGGGATGTGAATTGAAAAATTCCCCCTTTCAGCTTGACGATTGACTCGCCAATCAAAGCCAAACAGCTTGGTGTCAAACTCAATCAACCGACCCTGTTAAATTTTCTTTAAACTCTTCTTTGGAGCTTCACCGTGCCTTTTGCAAACATCAATGGAATTTCAGTTAATTATCAAATTAAAGGGTCAGGTCCTGCGCTGCTGATGTTTGCGCCCGGCGGATGGAGGTCGGTCATGTCGAGGTGGACCGCTGCAGGAGGCAAGGAAGCATGGAAGGAGATGGACGGCATTGAAACATTGTCCAAGCACTTCACGACCATTGCCTATGACAGGCGCGAGTCTGGCCTCTCAGGTGGTCGCGTTGAACCTCTGAGTTGGGATCTTTATGTGAAAGAGGCCAAAGCCATGTTGGATTTGGCAGGGTTTGACAAGGCTTATATTTTGGGCTGCTGCATGGGGGCCTCTTTGGCCACAGCTTTCGCGACCCGGCACCCCAGTGCGTGCAAAGGACTTTTATTGCACTGGCCAGTAGGCGGCTTTTTATGGCAACGAAAAGGCACGACTTTTTTCCAACGCCACATTGATTTCGTCAAAGCGCACGGCATGCAAGCCGTGATTGACCGCGCGCCCAAAGGTGAAAACTTTTGGATGGATCCAGAAATCGGTCCTTGGGGGTCGCCGTCTGCACATTACCCTGAGTTTGCGAAAACACTTTTGAACATGAACAAAGATGAATATATTTCAATTTGTGAGCAAAGCCGAGACAACATCTTCACTGACACCATGCCATGTGGCGCAGGTGGGGACGAATTGATGGGCATTCAAATCCCTTCACTCATCATGTCTGGCGCTGACACGCGTCACACCCGATCTGCGTCCTGGGCCCTCAAAGAGCTCATTCCAAACTCAGAGCTTTGGTCCGTTTATCCACCCGATCAAACAGGCGAGAACACCCTAGAGCAAGTCCTTGGCTTCAAAGCTCAACTAGAAAACCGCTGAGCACATCAACACTTTGATCAAGACCCTCAACGCCCTTGCGCTCACGAGCGCACTTCAACGAAAAGACACCGCGCACAAGGGTGACTGCGGGAAGGTCTTGCTGATTGGGGGTGCGCCAAGCATGGCTGGCGCTTTGACCTTGTCAGCCAAAAGCGCGCTCTACAGTGGCGCGGGTTGGACCGTTTTGATGATGTTTGATGGCGCCTGCGCTCACTTGAACAACGATCAACCAGAGTTCATGGTGCACGATGCCCACACGGCCTCCCCGCAAGAGGCCCTGGGGAGCATTCAACCCGATGTCGTGGCCATTGGACCTGGGCTTGGCCAAAGTGAGCTCGCCCACCAGTGGCTATCGGCTTGCCTTCATTGGGACGGCTTATTGGTGGTGGATGCCGACGCATTGAATTTGCTCGCATCAGATCCAGCCCTGCTTGAGCGCTTGCAAAATCGAACACAGGCCACAACTCTGACGCCGCACCCAGGAGAGGCCGCCCGTCTTCTCGGCTGCACGGCACACGAGATTCAACTCGATCGCGAAAAAGCCGTTCGACAGTTAACCGAACTGACCCATTGCATCGTTGTGCTCAAAGGCCATCAAAGCCTCATCCATGCACCCCGTTTCGATGTACAAATGTGCGCCCAAGGCAACCCTGGCATGGCCGTGGGCGGCATGGGTGATGTGTTGACTGGCTGCATCGCCGCCCTTGCAGCCCAAGGCGTTCGACACCATTTGAGTCTTTGGGACGCAACGTGCTTGGGCGTCCAAGTGCATGCCATTGCAGCAGACTTGATGCTCAAGGCAGGCAAAGGTCCCATTGGCATGACGCCCAGCGAGTTGGCGCTGTACATTCGTCAAGTTTTAAACCAGGAACTCCAGCATGCTCACCCCTTGAGTGAGCCGTCTTCTTGCAAATAAAAAAACATTGCAAGGCCCCGTAGGAAACCTTCAGTCGCTCGCTTTGATCCCCGCCGATTGAATGATTTTTGCGAATTTAACGGTTTCTTGCATCAAGAAGTCATTGAACTGCTCTGGGGTGCTGGCAACCACCGAAACGCCATCTGCGTAGAACTTTTCAGTCATCGCACTTTCATGCAAGACCGCAGCCAGTTCTTGACTGATTTTGTTCACCACGGGTTTGGGTGTTTTGGAGGTCACCAAAAGACCATACCATGTCGACATGTCATAGCCTTGCAAACCTGACTCTGCCAAGGTCGGAATGTCTGGCGCGATGGCGGAGCGCGTGGGACTGGTCACTGCCAAGGCTTTCAATTTACCCGCCTTTAAATAAGGCAAACTCAAAACCAAATTCATGTAGTACACAGGCACTTGACCCCCGATCACATCGTTGAGTGCAGGACCTGAGCCCTTGTAGGGAATGTGCGTCATTTTGGTCCCTGCCATCAAGTTGAACAACTCAGGTGCCAAATGGGGCAATGAGCCTGTTCCGGCGGAACCAAAATTGATCTCTCCTGGCTTGGCTTTTGCAAGTGCGATGAGTTCGCGCACATTTTTCACGGGCAAGGCCACATTGACAGTCAACACCAAGGGGCCCGAGGCCAACAAAGAGACGGGCGTCAGATCTTTGACGGGATCAAATGTATTGCTCTTGTACAGACTTGCATTGGACGCAAAACCGGCTTGCACGAGCAACAAGTTCAAACCATCTCCCATGGTCTTGGCAACATAACTTGCGCCCACCGTGCCATTGGCACCGGGTTTGTTTTCTACGATCACCGATTGCTGCACACGCTCAGACAAGCGTTGCGCAAGCGTTCTTGCGATAAAGTCCGTGGAGCCACCGGCCTGAAAGGGCACGATCAAGTGAAGCGGTCCTGTGGGCCAGTTTTGGGCCAAGACCCGACTTGAGCCCAGAACACATAAAAGCAGGCCAACACAAATACATGGAATCTTTTTAAACATAGGTTCGATCATTTCGAGGGGTTGATATAGGCATTGATCCAGTTTTTGTACTCGGCGTCTTTGCTCAAGGACTTCATGAGCAGATCTCTTTGCGGCGCATCGTCTTTGACCTCGGCCACTCTTTCTCGCAGCTTTTTAAGTTCATCATAGCTTGCCAGAACCGCTGCGGTGTAAGAGGAGTGCCCTTCGAGCGCAACTTTCACATTCAACTCGGACAACTGCTCCGTGTCCTTCATCTCCTTGGGTGTGCTGCCAAGCAACAGCGGCAAGTTCGTGATGGCTCGCACAGCTTTCAGCTGCGCCCAGTTTTGAACGCCCACCAAGAAAAGACCATCCACTGCCAGTGTGGCGTAAAGTTCAATCCTTTGCAAGGCCTCCTCCAAGGTGAGGCTCGTCAAAGCGGTGGTTCTGGCAAAAACACACAGGGCCGGGTCCGTTCTTGCATCCAAGGCCGCTTGAAATTTCCCCATCGCCTCCATGGGGTCGATCAAGCCTTTTGCAGGCTGAGCATAGACTTGTGGCAAGGCCGTATCTTCAATGGTCAAACCACTCACGCCCGCGTCCTCCAACTCTTCAACCGTTCTTCGAACGTTCAAAGCGTTTCCAAAACCGTGATCGGCATCGACCAACAAGGCAATGTCACTGGCCCTGCAAATGCGATGCGCAGTCTCCGCCAATTCGCTCAAGGTGAGCACCACATGATCTGGAGCGCCAAGGACATGCCAAGAGGCAACAGATCCCGCCAACATGCCCAACTCAAAACCCAGGTGCTGCGCCATGCGAGCAGACAAGGGGTCAAAAATTGAGGCGGGAAAGAAACAGCGCTCGCCAATCAAAACCTCTCTTAAACGAGACCTTCTACTTTGACAATTCAAAACGATCCTCCAAGAAACAATGCGGCCTCATAATGTAGCCGATGTTTGCACGCTCAAGCACCGAGCCTTTGGCAGGCAAAAAAAGCAGGCCCTTTTGTGCATCGCTTGCTTGGAGACGCCACCGCTTAGAATTGAAGCTTTCACAACTCAAACCCCAGACACCGAGTCGCTTTTCTTTATTCAACGCCGTGCAATACCTAGAGATCCACCCGACACACCCCCAAGAGCGGCTCTTGAGCGTCAGTGCTTTGGCGCTTTCTAAGGGAGGCGTGATCGCCATACCCACGGACTCAAGTTACGCCTTGGTCTGCCAACTGGACAATCCTCAGGCCGTCCAGATCATTCGCAAAATCAGGGGCGTGGATGAGCGCCACTTGCTGTCCCTTTTGTGCAAAGACTTGACACAACTGTCCAGTTACGCAAAAGTGGACAATCGCCAATACCGGCTCCTCAAAGCCGCCACCCCGGGCCCTTTCACTTTCATCCTTGATGCCACCAAAGAGGTCCCCAAGCGGGTCAGTCACCCGCAAAGAAAAACCATTGGTCTTCGGGTCCCCAAGCACCCAGTGGTTCAATCCCTTTTATCTCTGCACGGTCAAGCCTTGCTCTGCGCGACACTGATTTTGCCCAATGAGACACACGCGCTGAACGACCCAGAGGAGATTCGGACTCGAATTGGCCATCAAATCGAGGGCATCATCGATGCGGGCGCTGTCTCTCAAGAACCCACCACCGTCTTGGACCTGACCCCCATGGGCCACGCAGGCGAACCCATATTGATCCGCCAAGGAGGGGGTGATTTGTCGCTTTTAGGTATTTCTTTGCACACTAATTGAGTTTGAAATCACTAAAAAAAGGTTAATTTAGTGCTCTTTTTGCTCATTAGATGTAACTTTTGGTTACAAATCCCATAGCAGGTGGCACAATGGTGGTGTGCAAACCAATGAGCTTATTCAAACCGTCCTGATCTTCGCCTTGCCTGTTTTATTTGCAATCACATTGCATGAGGCAGCGCATGGCTATGCCGCCAAGTTTTTTGGTGACGATACGGCTTGGGTGCAAGGTCGAGTGACCTTGAACCCGATGAACCACATTGATTTAATGGGCACACTGGTCATGCCACTGCTGCTGTACTTCGCCACATCGGGCGCCTTCTTGTTTGGATATGCCAAACCCGTGCCCGTTCGATTTGGCAACTTAAGACATCCAAAGCGCGACATGGTCTGGGTGGCCTTGGCTGGACCGGTCACCAATTTTCTTCAGGCCCTTTTATGGGGCGCACTGCTTTTCACACTTGGCAACTTGCAAGTTGAAGAGCGTTTCTTTTTGGCCATGTGCCAAGCAGGTGTCTTGGTCAATGTGGTGATGTTTGTCTTTAACCTCTTTCCCATACCGCCCTTAGACGGCGGGCGCATTGTGGTGGGGCTTTTGCCCTGGAAAGCGGCGATGGAGTTTTCTCGCATTGAACCCTATGGGTTCTTTGTGGTCATGTTTTTGGTCATGATTGGGGCCATTAACAAGATCTGGATGCAACCCCTCATGAGCTTGACCTACCAAATGGTCGCTTGGTTGTTGAGCCCACTCGATTTGATGGTCCAAGTAACAATATGAAAGAACGCGTTTTATCTGGCATGCGCCCAACAGGCGCGCTGCATCTAGGCCACTACCATGGTGCCCTTAAAAACTGGGTGCGATTGCAGTCTGAGATGGATTGCTACTATTTTGTTGCCGACTGGCATGCCTTGACCACCCATTACGAAAGTCGTGAAATCATAGAGAAGAATGTCTATGAAATGGTCATCGACTGGCTAGCAGCGGGTTTGGACCCAGAGCGTTGCACGATTTTCTTACAAAGCCGCATACCCGAGCACGCTGAACTCTTCACCTTGTTGGCCATGGGCACCCCTTTGGGTTGGCTCGAGCGCGTGCCCACCTACAAAGATCAACAAGAAAAGCTCAAAGACAAGGACTTGTCCACCTATGGCTTTTTGGGCTACCCGCTCTTGCAAGCGGCAGATATTTTGATTTACAAGGCCAAATACGTCCCCGTCGGTGAAGACCAGTCGTCCCACGTTGAATTGACACGCGAAGCGGCCAGGCGCTTTAACCATTTGTATGGCAAAGAAATCGATTTTGAAGAGAAGCTCTTAGAAACCTTCCAAAAGCTCAATCCCGAGCAAGTCAAGCGCTTTGAAAAGTCCAGAAAGAAATTTCAAGAAACTGGGGACTTGAAGTCACTTGAAGGTGCGATTGGATTTGTCCACAACGAGCCCAGCCTCAACTCAAAAGACAAAGAGCGTTTAGAAGGCTATTTCAAGGGCACGGGCTCGACCATACTGACTGAGCCCCAAGTTTTGCTGACCCAAGCGAGCAAACTGCCTGGCCTGGATGGCGCCAAGATGAGCAAAAGCTACAACAACTCCATTGCCATTCGCGAAGACAAAGCCTCGCTGGAGCAAAAGATTCGAAAAATGCCAACCGACCCAGCGCGCGTCAAACGAACGGACGCTGGAAACCCTCAGAAATGTCCCGTGTGGCAATTTCATCAAATCTATTCTGATGAAAACACCAAGGCCTGGGTGCAAAAAGGTTGTCAAAATGCGAGTATTGGTTGCTTAGAATGCAAGCAACCCATCATTGAACAAATTTTGATTGAGCAAGCACCCATGTTAGAGCGTGCAGAAAAGTTTTTAACCCAGCCCAAACTGGTTCGAGAGATAGTAGATGCGGGAACACACAAAGCCCGGCAAACTGCTCAAGAAACCATGAAGGATGTTCGTCAGGCCATGGGCCTGAATTATTGACCAGGAAGTTAAATCATGAGTCTCTACGTAATCGATGATCACCCCTTGCTCAGACAAGCTTTGGGCATGCTCTTGCGACGAATCAAGCCCGCCTCCAAAGTGGTCGAACTTGAAAAGTTAAGCGAGCTTCAAGCCGCCATCATTAAAAATGGTCCGCCCGAACTCTTTGTCCTTGACCTCTTGCTCCCAGGGGTCAAGGGTGTGAGTGCGATCACCGACATCAAAGGTATGTACCCTGAGACGCCCCTGGTTGTCATCTCTGCCATGCCCTCAGGCGAAGCGGAAGAGACGTGCTTGGAAGCAGGTGCTGACCTCTTCATCGAAAAATCTCTTCCCGCAAGCGACATCACCAGCGCCATTTCCGGACTGTTCACGGAAGAAAAAACGAGTGAAGAAGATGACGAAGACTTGCCCGCAGCGGCAGGCAGTGACACCAAGCTCTCCAAGCGTCAAAAGCAACTGATTCTCATGCTTGACCGAGGTTTATCGAACCGGGACATTGCGAGCGAACTCAACATCAGTGAGCACACCGTGAAGGTGCATCTTTGGAGACTCTTTAGACGCCTTGGCGTCAAGAGCAGAACGCAAACCTTGCACTTTGCCAGAATGCATGGCTTCTTAATGAGCTGAGATCTAGAGCCTGCTTCTCTCAAGCTTGTCACTTACAAATCAAAAGACCAAAAGAAGAGGACCTCACGGGTCCTCTTCTTTTTTGCAAACACGACAGCGCTGATTCACTCGTGAGCCATCATTTGGCTTTGTACAGGCCTTCGATTTTGAGTTGCAAG
>CANBTT010000036.1 GCA_947372465.1 Burkholderiales bacterium
GTGCTTTCACTCGCGCCAAAATGCCCTGCACGCGCACTTCAATGGCCTCGTCCGTGTCCGCAGACCAATGCAGGCGCGCTTTAAAGTCGCGCTCGAAATGGTCTTGGGTGCTAGAGAGTCGTAGGGGAGTGAGTTTCATGGTGGATCAAACGTGTTTGACGAAGAGACAAAAAATATCTGCGTGCTCTAGCGCGATTCAACCGCTTTAGAAAAAGCTTCAATGAGCCCTTTGATGTGCGCTTGTTTGAGCTTCAAGGCCGCTTGGTTGACCACCAGTCTGGAGCTGATGGGCATGATGTGCTCCACCTCCACCAAATGATTGGCCTTCAAGGTGCTGCCCGTTGAGACCAGGTCCACAATGGCGTCGGCCAAACCCGTCAATGGCGCGAGCTCCATGCTGCCGTAGAGTTTGACCACATCCACGTGGACGCCTTTGCTGGCGAAAAAATCCTTGGCAATGTTGACATACTTGGTCGCCACTTTCAAGCGAGAACCTTGCCTCACCACCGCCTCGTAATCAAAATCGGCCCGTGTGGCCACACTCATTCTGCACTGGGCAATTTTTAAATCCAGGGGCTGATACAGACCCGCACCCCCGTGCTCAATCAAGGTGTCCAGTCCGGTGACGCCCAAGTCGGCCCCCCCGTACTGCACATAGGTGGGCACATCAGAGGCACGCACCAAGACCACCCGGACATGCGCTTGGCTCGTCGCCAAGATGAGCTTTCTGGACGTCTCGGGGTTTTCCAAAACCTCGATCCCCGCTTGTGCCAGGAGGGGCATCGTTTCATCAAAAATTCGTCCCTTGGACAGCGCCAATGTAATCATTTCACTCTTTCTATATCGGCCCCAAGTGCCCTCAATTTGGACTCCATCTTTTCATACCCGCGGTCCAAATGGTAAATGCGCTGAACCCGTGTTTCGCCTTTGGCGACGAGACCGGCCATCACCAAACTGGCCGAGGCCCTGAGATCGGTGGCCATCACTTCTGCGCCTGAGAGCTCGGGCACGCCTTCAATCAGGGCCACTTTGCCGTCGATGTCGATTTGAGCGCCCAAGCGCACCAATTCATTCACGTGCATGAAGCGGTTCTCAAAAATCGTCTCCGTGACTTTAGCATGCCCTTTGGCGACCGCGTTCAAGACCATGAACTGCGCTTGCATGTCGGTCGGAAAACCGGGGTACTCGGTGGTCCTGAAACTTTGCGCCTTCAAGTGCACAAAGGGGTCCTTGGGGGCCGTCACCCGAATGCCGCCTGGGAGCTCTTGGATGCTCACACCGGCCGCGATGAGTTTTTCAATCACCGCTTCCAAATGCTGGGGGTTGGCGCCCTTTAAAAACACGTCGCCGCCCGTGCAGGCCACTGCGCACAAGAAGGTCCCCGCCTCAATCCTGTCGCTCACCACACGGTGGCGCACACCGTGCAAGGCCTCGACGCCTTGGATGCGAATCTTGGACGTGCCCGCGCCCTCAATGCGCGCGCCCATGGCGCTCAGCATGTCAGCCAAATCAGGGATCTCGGGCTCTTGGGCCGCGTTTTCAAGCACCGTCTCGCCCTCGGCCAGGCAGGCCGCCATCATCAAATTCTCCGTGCCCGTGACCGTCACCATGTCGGTGGTGATGCGCGCACCGTGGAGTCGGCGTTTGCCCCCCATGATGGCGGCAATCATGTAGCCGTGCTCGACTTTGATGTCGGCCCCCATGGCTTGCAAGCCTTTGATGTGCTGATCAACGGGGCGAGAACCAATCGCGCAGCCCCCGGGCAAGGACACACGCGCCTGGCCAAAGCGAGAGAGCAAAGGCCCCAAGGCCAACACCGATGCACGCATGGTCTTGACCAACTCGTAGGGCGCCTCGGGCTTTAAGCCATCCACTGCCTTCAAGCAGATGTCCCCCGCGCTCGTTGTCTGGATGTCCACGCCCATGTTGCTGAGCAGTTTCTTCATGGTGGCGACGTCTTGCAACTCGGGCACGTTGTGCAGCACCACCTCTTCGCGCGTCAACAGGGCGGCACACAACTCAGGCAGGGCCGCGTTCTTGGCGCCCGAGATGTTCACCTCTCCGTTCAGGGTCTTTCCACCCTTGATGATCAATTGGTCCATGTGCTTTACGCTCCAGCGCTTTTGTCGCTCTCTTGGGCCCACTCGGTGGGTGTGAAGGTCTTCATCGACAAGGCGTGCACCTCGTCGGTGTGCATCTTTTGTCCAAGCGTCTTGTAGACCAATTGGTGCCTTTTGATGGACCGCAAGCCCTCGAACTCAGGGGACACGATGGTGGCAAACCAATGTCGACCGTCCCCTTCAATCGAGATGGACGTGCACAGCATGCCTTTGCAAATCAGGTCTTCGAGGTCTTGTGAGGTCATGGGGTCAATGCTTTCAAACCGGTGATCAATGAAATGTGTACAGGGGTGTCGTCTCAGCAAAAGAGCCTAGCTGCGCTTTAGCCTCTGATTTTGTAGCCCGTCTTGAGCAAATAAAGCGCCAAACTGGCCACCGCCACCAAGGCGCCAAACACCAAACTGAAACTGAGCCAAGGCGAGACATCGCTCACGCCAAAAAAGCCAAATCGAAAGCCATCGATCATGTAAAAGAAGGGGTTCAAGTGACTCAAGGTTTGCCAAAAGGGGGGCAAAGAATGGATGGAGTAAAACACGCCGCTCAAAAACGTCATGGGCATGATGACAAAGTTTTGAAAGGCCGCCATCTGATCGAACTTCTCCGCCCACAGACCCGCAATCAGCCCCAGGGTGCCCAGCATGGCGGCCCCCAAAAGAGCAAACACCAAAATCCACACGGGGTGCACAAAGGTCAAAGGCACAAAATACAAGGTCACCAAAAGCACCCCCGTGCCCACCGCCAAGCCTCTGGCCATGGCCGACAAAACATACGCACTGAACCAACTCCAGTGGCCAAGCGGGGAGAGCAAAATAAAGACCAAATTGCCCATGATTTTGCTCTGCACCATGGACGAGGAGCTGTTGGCAAATGAATTTTGCAGCAAACTCATCATGATGAGACCGGGCAACAAGAAGGAGGTGTATTTCAATTGCTCATAGACCTGAACGCGGTCTTCCAAGACGTGTCCAAAGATCAACAAGTACAAGACCGCGCTCAAAACTGGGGCCGCAATGGTTTGAAAGCTCACCTTCCAAAAGCGCAATATTTCTTTGTAAAAAAGTGCTCTCCAGCCTTTCATGATGGCACCCCTTGTTTCTTGTTCATGACGTCCAAAAAGACATCTTCTAAATCGGCCTTTCGCACCTCGATGTCCTCAGGGCTCAATTGCGCTTGGCGCAAAATTGACAAACAGCGCTCAATCTCCTGGGCATTGTGCGCGGGCAGCTGCACAATGCGGCCGGTGATTCTGGCCAAGGCCTGCAACTCGGGCGGCAAAGCGCCGTCCAATTTGAAGCGGAGCACATTGCTGGAAGACGATTTCAAGAGCTCACTGGTGGTGTTCAAGGCCACGACTTCTCCGGCTTTGAGCATGGCGATGCGCGAGCACAAGGCCTCCGCCTCTTCCAAATAGTGTGTCGTCAAGAGGACCGTGTGCCCCAGCTTGTTGAGTTTTGCAATGAATTGCCAAAGCGTTTGGCGCAACTCCACATCCACGCCCGCTGTGGGCTCGTCCAAGACGATCACAGGCGGTTTGTGCACCAAGGCTTGAGCCACCAAGACACGCCGCTTCATGCCCCCAGAGAGTTGTCGCATATTGCTGTGCGCTTTGTCGCTCAGCCCCAAATTCTCAAGCAGCTCATCGATCCACTCGGCATTGTCATCGATGCCAAAATATCCCGACTGAAAACGCAAGGCCTCAATGACCGAAAAGAAGGGGTCAAAAACCAACTCTTGTGGCACGACACCGAGTTGTCGCCTGGCCTGGGCCGGTTCGGTTCTCACATTGTGGCCTTGAATCAAGACCTCGCCAGAGCTTGCCTTGGACAAGCCGCTCAAAATGCTGATCAAAGTGGTCTTGCCTGCACCATTGGGTCCCAAGAGACCAAAGAACTCGCCTTGTTCAATCTCAAAGCTCACCCGGTTCAAGGCCGTGAAGGGGCCCTTGGGCGTTGAATAGGTCTTGCTGACGGATTGGATGGAGATGGCAGACATGTGGGAAGGGTACTTGCTTTTGTTGTTGAAGGTTGAAAGTTCTCTCGTGCCTTGCACGGGGTCAAGGCGCACTTGGATGCATGGGCGTCAAGGGTTTGCCAAAAAATGGTCCACGCCATAGACTTTCGCCAAATTTTGCAGCGGCTCAGAGAGATGCTGCACCTTCATTTCTAAACCCTTCATTTGCAGCTCTCTTTTGAGCCCCAAAAGAACGGCCAAGGCGCTGGAGTTGAAGACCGTCAAGGCACTTGCATCGATTTCAAAGGTCTTGTCTTGCGCCGCCTTCAAGTTGTTCAAGCGGTCTTGAAAACGCGCCAAGACCCCTTGAGCTTCTTGGTGCGTGATTTTGGCGGGCAGAGAAAAGGTGTTCATCGTGAGGCTCAATCATTGGGGTGGGGCAAAGGGGCGTTCTAGAACGCAGCGAGGTTCACTTTTTGGCCAAATTGCTCCTGTTTCTGTCACTCAATGCCACAATCAAACCGTCCAGGCCTTTGGCATTGATTTCTTGTGCAAACTGCGTGCGGTAGGTGTCGACCAACCAAACGCCCAGGACGTTCAAGTTGTAGATTTTCCAAGTGGATTGGCCGGGCTGTTTTTCAACTCGGTAGTCAATTTGAATGGGCTCAGGTCCGCCTTGAATCTCGGTTCTGACCAAGACCTCGGTGTCTTGAGCACTCGCTCTCAAGGGCTTGACCACGACCGACTGGTCCTTGATTTGATTCAAAGCACCCGCATAGGTTCGGATCAACAAGGTTTTGAACTCGTCTTGCAGTTTGGCCTTTTGCTCGTCACTGGCTTGTCGCCAAGCGGGGCCGACCGCTGAGGCGGTCATCCTTTGAAAGTTCAAGTGCGGCATGACCTGTGTGTCCACCAAGGCACGGATTTTTTGCATGTCCCCGTTTTTAAGGGACTTGTCACTTCGAACCGTGTCAAAGAGCTCTGCGCTCAAGCGCTTGATGAACTCATCGGGCCCCTCTTCAGCTGCAAACGCTGGGGCCGTGAGCACAAAAAGGCTGACAAAACAAAGACTCAACACGCCGAGCAAAGCTCTTTTGGCATTCAATGGATTAACACTCATGACACATTCATTGGATTGAAGCGGGAAGCAGACCCGCAGAGATCAGGGACCCTTGTTCAATGGGGCACGCCCCTTTGAACAGGAAACAACCCCGTATTATCCCTCGAACCGCGAGGCCCGCGTGCAAAGCTTTGTATTTTGGCCGTGAACTGAGGGGTTTGCGTCAAAACCGTGCGCTGTTCAGGACACAAGGGCCACTTTACTGGCTGAAATCTTCCTCTTTTTCACTGGGGGGGTCGCCGTCATAAATGTCTGAGCGCCTCTTTTGCAGGTAAACGTCGCGCACAAAACTGTAGCGATCCAAAGCGGCTTCGTCCAGATCCCTCTCAAGTCCCAAGTATTTGGCCCGCTTGTCGGTCAAATTCAAGGCCGTCAACTCGTACATGTTCTCGCTGGGTCGGACCCTTTTGATCGGTGTGGCATGCACATCCAAGGCCAACAAAGCGGCGGAATCTCTGAGTGTGGAGGGACCCAGCAAGGGGAGCACCACATAGGGACCTGTGCCCAGGCCCCAAACCCCCAAAGTTTGCCCAAAATCCTCGCTGTGTCGCTCAAGCTTCATGGGGGTCGCCCAGTCGATCAAGCCGTACACACCAATCGTCGTGTTGATGATCACGCGCAAGAAACCTTCAACCGCCTGTTGGGGCTTGAGTTGAAGCGCACTGTTGGTCGCTGACCACGCGTCGGAGATGTTGCCAAAGAAATTGCGCACGCCTGTGCGCACAAAACTGGGCGTGACATCCACATAGGCTTGCGCGATCGGTTTGGTCACCTGTTGATCGATCTTGTCGTTGAAGCGAAACATCGAACGGTTAAAGCCTTCCCAAGGATCTTTGGGGTTGGCTTGTCGAGGGTTCAAGGGCGGCTCTTCTGGGGCGCTCGCGGCCCAGACGGGCGCAGCAAGGGTGTTCAACGCAAAAGCAAACACGCTGCACGCGACCCAACGCCACTTGCGCTCATGGCCATTGAGAGGTCTGGGTCTACATAGGGTCGGTCGCATGAAGGGGTCCTCGTGGGTGTTAAAAGCGCTCGCGCATCGATGGGGCCGAGCAAGGAGGCTGCCTGTTATTTTTTGGTGTCCGTGGGTTCGGAGGCTTTGCTGTAGAGAAACTGACTGATCAAATTCTCAAGCACCACCGCCGACTGGGTGGATTGCACTTTGTCGCCGGCTTTTAAGTTGTCGGCCTCCGCACCCGCTTCAATGCCAATGTACTGCTCGCCCAAGAGACCGGATGTGAGGATTTTAAGTGAGCTGTCTTTGGGAAAGGCAAAGCGCTCATCGAGCGCCATGTTCACGCGCGCTTGATAGGCTTTGTCATCAAAGGTGATGCTCTCCACGCGCCCCACAACCACCCCCGCGCTTTTGACAGCGGCTTGCTTTTTAAGGCCGCCAATGTTGTCAAAATTGGCCGAAATGGTGTAACTCTTTTGCCAATTCACACTCATCAAATTGGCCGACTGGAGCGACAAAAAGAGAAGGGCCACCAAGCCAATCACCACAAACAGGCCCACCCAGATATCGTTTTTAGATCTTTGCATTGTGTACTTTCTGTGCACCTTAAATGTTGAACATCAAAGCGGTCAAGATGAAGTCCAAGCCCAACACGCTTAAGGACGCCATCACCACCGTGCGGGTGGTCGCTCTTGAAACCCCTTCGGGCGTGGCCTGTGCCTCGTAGCCTTGAAACAAAGCCACAAAGGTGACCGTCACCCCAAACACCAAACTTTTGATGACCCCGTTGCCCACGTCTTGCCAAACATCGACGCCGCCTTGCATTTGCCCCCAAAACGAACCTGAGTCGACGCCAATCATGATGACGCCCACGACCCAACCGCCCAGGATGCCAACCGCACTGAAGACGGCCGATAAAATCGGCATGGTGATCACCCCGGCCCAAAAGCGAGGGGCCAAAATGCGTTGAATGGGGTCGACCGCCATCATGTCCATGGCGCTCAACTGCTCGCCCGCTTTCATGAGCCCAATCTCCGCCGTGAGAGAGGTGCCCGCACGACCCGCAAAAAGCAGCGCACTCACCACGGGCCCTAGCTCACGCACCAAGCTCAAAGCGACCAACAAGCCCAGGGCCGAGGAGGAGCCATAGCGCTGCAAGGTGTAGTAGCCCTGCAGCCCCAGCACAAAGCCCACAAAGAGGCCCGAGACCGAAATGATGGCCAAGGAATAGTTGCCCAGAAAATGAATTTGGTCCCGGATCAAGATGGAGCGCTTGAAACTGGTCTTGAAGGTCAAGAGCAAGCGAAAGAACAAGGTGAAGGCATAACCCACCTCTTTGAAGAAGGTCTTGACCCAAGCCCCCAGTTGCGCCAAACGGTCGATGAGAGATTGCATCACACCCCTCCTTTGCTGCTGGGTGATGATGATGAGCGCCCACTTGCACCAAAGTCCTCTTGCAAGCTCACGCTCGGATAATGAAACTGAACGGGGCCTTCGGGAGAGGCCGTGACAAACTGGTGCACCAAGGGATCGGTGCTTTGACGCACCTCTTGTGGGCTGCCTTGTGCCACGATGCGTCCATTGGCCAAAATGATGACCTGGTCGGCAATGTGAAAGGTCTCATCCAAGTCGTGGGAGACGATGACGCTGGTCAAGCCCAAATTGTCATTGAGTTGTCGAATGAGCCTGGCCGCTGTTCCCAAAGAAATCGGATCCAAACCCGCAAAGGGCTCGTCGTACATGACGAGTTGCGGATCCAGTGCAATGGCCCTGGCCAAAGCGACGCGCCTGGCCATGCCACCAGAAATTTCGCTGGGGAACAAATGCTTGGCACCTCTTAAGCCCACAGACTGCAACTTCATGAGCACGATGTCCTTGATCAAGGCTTCGCTCAAAGGCGTGTGCTCTCGCAAAGGAAAGGCCACGTTGTCAAACACGCTCAAATCGGTGAACAAGGCGCCGAACTGGTAGAGCATGCCCATCTCGCGCCTGGCCGCGTAGAGTTGTTCGGAGGAGAAACTTGAGATTTCTTGGGATTGCCACAAGCACGCGCCCGACTGTGCAAAGTACTGCCCACCAATCAAACGCAGCACCGTGGTCTTGCCCCCACCCGAGGCCCCCATCAAGGCGGTCACTTTGCCCTTTGGAATCTGAAAGGACACATCGTCCAATATCAAGCGCTCGCCGTATCCAAAGCGAACGCTTTTAAATTCAACCAAGGCGGGTTGTGCAGAGGTGTTCACGGGTGCAGAGGGTTCCAAGTGGAGAAAACAGCTAGGGTGCACGTCCATTGTAAAGGCTTGATGGACCTTGTGAAGAAATCGCAACACTTGCCCTCACTTTATGCAAGCCTGAAACTTTTAAGCTTGGCCCCTCAGGTCGGGACTTGGCCAAGAAGCGCCCCCTTAAAGCCCTTGTGTCCGCAAAGCGCAAGTGAAGAACCCCACCCCTTCGAGCGCATACAAAAAAATGAAGCCAAAATGAACCCAAAAGGGATGTGCCCTGCGCACCGCTACCATCGCACAGGGCAAGTTTTCTTATTCATAAAATCAACTTTTATTTATTTGATCATTGATTTTTATAGACTTTTTGTGTTTTTATAGTCAATCGAACCTTCATTTTATGATCCATCTGGTCCACAACACGTTCACCCGATCGGTTGAGGCGCCTTCAAACCACGGGCCTGCGTCTTGGCCTGGCCATGAGGCGCAGCACGGGGACTCCAATGGCAAAAGACCTCAGCCTGATTCAAGCCAGCCATCGACTGGTCTGAAGAAAAACAAAGGCCCTTGAGCGCGGGCCCCTTGACGCAGTGCCGCCTTGGGCCCAGCGCTTATCTGGGCAGCGTGGACGCCCCCATGAGAAACGTGTCCACCGCCTTGGCCGCTTGTCGGCCCTCGCGAATGGCCCACACCACCAAGGACTGGCCGCGGCGCACATCGCCGGCAGCAAACACCTTGCGCACATTGGTGAAATAGGCCTGCTCGTTCTCGGTGCTCGCTTTGGCGTTGCCACGGGGGTCTTTTTCAACGCCAAAGGCGTCAAGCACCGTGCCCACAGGGTTGACAAATCCCATGGCGAGCAAGACCAAGTCGGCTTGCATGGTTTTTTCGCTGCCAGGCACTTCTTGCATCTTGCCGTCTTTCCATTGAACTTCAACGGTTTGCAAACTCTTCACATGCCCCTTCTCGCCGATGAAGGCTTTGGTGGACACGGAGAACACCCGCTCGCAACCTTCATCGTGGCTGGAGCTCGTTCTGAGCTTCAAGGGCCAGTAAGGCCATGTCAAGGGACGGTTCTCCTCCACGGGCGGCTCGGGCATCACCTCGAACTGTGTCACCGACAAAGCGCCGTGACGGTTGCTGGTGCCCACACAGTCACTGCCCGTGTCGCCCCCGCCAATCACGATCACGTGCTTGCCGTCTGCGCGCAACTGCTCTTTGAGCGTGTCGCCGGCGTTGACCTTGTTTTGTTGGGGCAAGAACTCCATGGCAAAGTGAACACCGTCCAACTCGCGCCCTGGAATGGGCAGGTCTCTGGACTGTTCTGAGCCCGCGCACAAAAGCACCGCATCGAAATCTTTTTGGAGCTGCTCTGAGCTGATGTGCGCCTTGGACCAATTGGTCACCTTGGAGTCTTTGGGCCAAGCACCCACCAAGACGCCGGTTTTAAAGACCACGCCTTCGGCCTTCATTTGCTCAACGCGGCGATCGATGTGCGTTTTCTCCATCTTGAAGTCTGGGATGCCGTAGCGCAGCAAACCGCCCACACGGTCGTTCTTTTCAAACACCGTCACCGCGTGACCCACGCGGGCGAGTTGCTGAGCAGCGGCCAAACCCGCAGGGCCTGAACCCACCACCGCAACGGTCTTGCCGGTTTTGGTGAGCGCCACTTGGGGCTTGACCCAGCCTTCGGTCCACGCTTTGTCGATGATCGCGTGCTCAATGGATTTGATCCCCACGGCCTCATCGCTCACGTTCAATGTGCAAGCGGCCTCACACGGTGCAGGACAAATTCTTCCCGTGAACTCTGGAAAGTTGTTGGTCGAGTGCAAGACCTCGATGGCGTTTTGCCAGTCGCCTTGGTACACGAGCTCGTTGAAGTCGGGAATGATGTTGTTGACTGGGCAGCCGTTGTTGCAAAAGGGCGTGCCGCAATCCATGCAGCGCGCGCTTTGAAGCTTGGCACTCGCGTCGTCCAAGGTGATGACGAACTCTTTGTAATTTTTAACCCGATCGGCAACAGGTTTGTAGCCCTCTTCGAGTCGTTCAATTTCTAAAAAACCGGTGATTTTTCCCATGATGTGATCCTCTTAAAACGCCCCCTCCAAGCACACGAAAAGGCTTGGGGCTTGGGGCGTGGTCATTTGTTCATTGAAGCGCGGATGGTGGATTGCTTGTGTGTCGTCAACCCTCAAAGGGCTTTGGCCTTGCTCGCTTTGGGCGCCTTCGCAGCGGGTGTGTCGGGTGCAGGCACTGGCTTGGCGGCCATCTCACCCAAGGCACGCTTGTACTCATTGGGGAAGACTTTCACAAAACGTTTTCTGGACTCGCTCCACTGATCCAAGAGATCGCGCGCTCTCTTGGAGCCCGTCCAGCGGTGGTGGTCTTCTAGGAGCTTTTTGAGGTTGGCTTCATCGCTTTGACCCAAATGCCAAGTCGCCTTGGGGACACTCGTCTCTTGTTCTTGCGCGGTCAAAACGGGTTCTAAACTCACCATGGCGGTGTTGGCCTTGGAGGCAAATTGACCGTCTTCATCAAAGACGTAGGCAATGCCGCCACTCATGCCAGCCGCAAAATTGCGACCCGTTTTACCCAAAACGGCCACGGTGCCGCCGGTCATGTATTCGCACCCGTGGTCGCCTGTGCCCTCGACCACGGCGGTCGCGCCCGACAAACGAACGGCAAAGCGCTCGCCAGCCACGCCACTGAAGTAAGCCTCGCCAGAGGTCGCCCCGTACATCACCGTGTTGCCCACGATGATGTTGTCGGTGGAGACCCCTCTGAAATCCAAGCTCGGTCTCACCACCACGCGTCCGCCCGACAAGCCTTTGCCGGTGTAGTCGTTGGCGTCTCCAATCAAATAGAGCGTGATGCCCTTGGCCAAGAAAGCCCCAAAGGATTGACCCCCTGTGCCCTCCAATTGGATTCTCAAGGTGTCATCGGGCAAACCCTCGGGCCTCACCTTGGTCAATGCGCCTGAGAGCATTGCGCCCACGGAGCGGTTGACATTTCGTGTGACCTCCATGAACTGGACTTTCTCGCCTTTCTCGATCGCGGCCTTTGATTTTTCAATCAAGCGGTGATCCAGTGCCTTGTCCAGACCGTGGTCTTGGTTTTGTGCATGGTAGCGAGGAACGTCAGCGGGCACCTCTGGGCTAAAGAGCAGTCGCGTGAAGTCCAAACCCGTGGCCTTCCAATGCTCGATGCCTTTTTTCATGTCCAAGAGCTGCGCTTGTCCGACCATGTCTTGGAGGGTTTGAAAGCCCAGTTGGGCCATGATTTGGCGCAGCTCTTCAGCGATGAAGAAGAAATAATTCACCACGTGCTCAGGTTTGCCTGAGAACTTGCGGCGAAGCACGGGGTCTTGGGTCGCCACACCCACGGGGCAGGTGTTCAGGTGGCATTTGCGCATCATGATGCAGCCCTCAACCACCAAGGGTGCTGTCGCAAAACCAAACTCATCGGCGCCCAGCAAGGCAGCGATCGCCACATCTCGACCGGTCTTCATTTGACCATCGGCTTGCACGCGGATGCGGTCTCTTAGACCGTTCATCACCAAGGTTTGCTGTGTTTCGGCCAAACCAATTTCCCAAGGACTGCCCGCGTGCTTGATCGAGGACCAAGGCGAAGCACCCGTGCCGCCGTCGTGACCAGCGATCACCACGTGGTCGCTCTTGCATTTGGCAACCCCCGCAGCAATGGTGCCCACACCAATCTCAGAGACCAGCTTCACACTGATCGAGGCATGGGGTGCCACATTTTTAAGATCATGGATCAACTGCGCCAAATCTTCGATGGAATAAATATCGTGGTGAGGTGGGGGAGAAATCAAGCCCACACCCGGCACGCTGTAGCGCAACTTGCCGATGTATTCGGAGACTTTGCCGCCTGGCAACTGACCGCCTTCTCCAGGCTTGGCGCCTTGCGCCATTTTGATTTGTATTTGATCGGCCGAGCTCAAGTACTCCGCCGTCACGCCAAATCGACCGGAGGCGACTTGTTTGATTTTGGAACGCAGGGAGTCCCCTGCTTGCAAAGGCATGTCCACCTCAATTTGCGAGTCACCAATGACGCTCTTTAAACTCTCTCCCACTTTGATCGGGATGCCTTTGAGCTCTTGGCGATAGCGGGCGGGATCCTCGCCGCCTTCACCCGTGTTGCTTTTGCCGCCAATGCGGTTCATGGCCACGGCCAAGGTCGCATGCGCTTCCGTAGAGATGGAGCCAAGCGACATGGCGCCGGTTGCAAACCGTTTGACGATTTCGCTTGCAGGCTCCACGCTGTCGATGGAGATGGCTTTGCTCGGATCGATCTTGAACTCAAACAAGCCACGAAGCGTCATGTGACGGCGGTTTTGATCGTTGATGATTTGCGCGTATTCTTTGTAGGTGCTGAAATTGTTCGTGCGCGTGCTGTGCTGCAGTTTTGCAATCGCGTCTGGCGTCCACATGTGGTCCTCGCCCCTGGCGCGCCAAGCGTACTCCCCCCCAGCGTCAAGCATGTGCGCGAGCACGGGGTCGGCAGAAAAAGCTGCGCGGTGCGACTTGATCGCTTCCTCGGCAATTTCAAACACGCCAATGCCCTCGACACGCGACGCTGTACCGGTGAAATACTTCTCAATGGTGCTGGTGTTGATGCCTATGGCCTCAAACAACTGTGCACCACAGTAACTCATGTAAGTGGACACGCCCATTTTGGACATGATCTTGGACAGGCCCTTGCCAATCGCTTTGACGTAGTTGTAGATGGCTTTTTCAGCGGACAAGTCACCGGGCAAATCTTTGTGAATGGTTTGCAAGGTCTGCATGGCCAAATAGGGGTGAACCGCCTCTGCACCGTAGCCCGCGAGCACCGCAAAGTGATGGACCTCTTTGGCCGATCCCGTCTCCACCACCAAACCAGCCGATGTTCTCAGGCCTTCTCTCACCAAATGCTGGTGAATGGCAGAAAGCGCCAAAAGGGCCGGCACCGCCACTTGCGTGGCCGTGACCGCCTTGTCACTGATGATCAAGATGTTGCGACCGCCTTTGATCGCGTCAACGGACGCTGCACAGAGCGACGCCAACTTGGCTTCAACACCCTCTTGTCCCCAACTCAGGGGATAGGTGATGTCCAAGGTGATGCTTTTGAATTTGCCATGGGTGTGGTCTTCGATGTGACGCAACTTTTGCATGTCGCAGACATCCAGAACGGGTTGCGCAACCTCAAGTCGCATGGGGGGGTTGACTTGATTGATGTCGAGCAAATTGGGCTTGGGTCCAATGAAGGAGACCAAAGACATCACAATCGCTTCGCGAATGGGGTCAATCGGAGGATTGGTCACTTGCGCAAACAACTGTTTGAAGTAGTTGTACAGCGGCTTGTTTTTAGATGACAGCACCGCCAATGGGCTGTCGTTGCCCATGGAACCAATGCCCTCCTCACCGTTGGTCGCCATGGGGGCCATCAAAAATTTGATGTCCTCTTGCGTGTAGCCAAAGGCTTGTTGAAGATCCAAGAGACTGTCTTTGGTGGGCAGCGTGCTTGGCGCATCCGTGTCCGAGGGTTGCGCTTGGATGTCGTCCAAGCGAATGCGAAGGTTCTCGATCCACTGCTTGTAGGGCTTGGAGTTGGCCAAACCTGCTTTGAGTTCCTCGTCATCGATCATGCGACCTTGCTCGAGATCGATCAAGAACATCTTGCCTGGTTGAAGTCTCCACTTGCGAACAATTTTGCTCTCAGGCACGGGGAGCACGCCGGACTCAGAGCCCATGATCACCACATCCTCATCGGTGATGCAGTAGCGCGATGGGCGCAGGCCATTTCTGTCCAAGGTGGCGCCAATTTGACGACCATCGGTGAAGACGATGGAGGCCGGGCCGTCCCAAGGTTCGAGCATGGCGGCGTGGTACTCGTAGAAAGCGCGTCGTCTCTCGTCCATGGTGGTGTGCTGCTCCCAGGGCTCAGGAATCATCATCATGACGGCCTGAGAAATGGGGTAGCCCGACATGGTCAAGAGCTCCAAACAATTGTCAAAGGTGGCGGTGTCGGACTGATCGGCAAAACTGATGGGGTAGAGTTTTTGCAGGTCGGCGCCCAATACGGGCGAAGACATCACGCCTTCGCGCGCTTTCATCCAGTTGTAGTTGCCTTTGACCGTGTTGATTTCACCGTTGTGCGCCACATAGCGGTAAGGGTGTGCCAAGGGCCACTCGGGGAAGGTGTTGGTGGAGAAACGTTGGTGCACGAGACCCAAAGCGGAGACGCAGCGCTCGTCACGAAGGTCCAAGAAGTAGGTGCCCACCTGGTCGGCCAAGAGCAAGCCCTTGTAGATCACGGTGCGGGAGGACATGCTGGGGACGTAATACTCTTTGCTGTGCTTTAAATGCAGATTTTGAATGGCTGCACTTGCCGTTTTGCGAATGACGTAGAGTTTTCTCTCGAGCGCGTCTTGCACAATCACGTCGTTGCCGCGGCCAATGAAAACTTGGCGTATCAAAGGCTCTTTGGCCCTGACGGTGGGTGACATGGGCATGTCTTGGTTGATGGGCACATCTCTCCAGCCAAGGAGCACTTGCCCCTCGGCCTTGATGGCGCGCTCCATCTCTTGCTCGCAAGCTTCTTTAGAGGCTTGCTCTTTGGGCAGGAAAATAATGCCCACGCCGTACTCGCCCAAGGGGGGGAGAGCGATGCCCTGCAAAGCCATCTCTTGTCTGTAGAGCGCGTCTGGGATTTGAATCAAAATACCTGCCCCGTCGCCCATCAATTTGTCGGCGCCGACCGCGCCACGGTGGTCCAAGTTTTCAAGAATCTTGAGCGCTTGGCTCACAATCGCATGGCTTTTTTGACCCTTGATGTGCGCCACAAAACCCACACCACAGGCATCGTGCTCCTGGTTGGACTGGTACAAACCCTGGGTTTTAGAAAGGGTCAAATTGTTTTGTAAAACTTTGGATGCCTCAGACATGGCATGCACTCCTGAATAAGAGAAAAATTAAATCGTTCAACGGCCTTGCAGTCGCTTTTTGACGCAGCCAAGTAGGATAGCCATTTGCAACAACAATGCCAAGCAATTAAATTGGGGTCAGATACATATTTAAATAAAATATATTTTTTATTTAAACAATTGGGGTCAGAATGAATTTTTCTAAATTTTAAACTAAATATTTAATTAAGGGGGCCAACAGGGATCATTGGCCCAACAAAGGGGCTTTTTTGGGGCGGCCAGCTTTCAGCGGGCTCAAACGCCGGTCGGTTTGACTTTGTAATTTAGCAACAAATTGTGCGCTCCCCAAAGGCCAAGCCGAGTCCAAGGCTTTTGAGATTTGCACCACTTGTGTACCTGTGAGTCCCAATTGCACCATTTCGGCGTATTGGCTCTCCCGGGCAAAGGGTGTGTTGCCCAAGCGCCAAATGCCCTCAGCAGACTCGATCAAGGGGTCTCTCTTTTGACCACTGTAATGTGCATGGCTGCTCCAGCCATAGCTCCCCACTTGCTCGACCAGACCTGCGCGCACGGGCGCCCAGTCCAAATAGACCATGCTGGGCAAAAGCCAGGTCTCGGATTCGAGCACCGTTGAGCGAAAACGGCCCTGCCAAAGCGTGCCTGTTCGGCCATGTTTTCTGTTGAACCAAGCAACATACACGCGCCCAATGGCTTGCATGCATTGGGTCAGACCCAGGGCGTCTGTCGGCGTCAAAATGACGTTCACACAGTTGGGTAAAAACACATAGGCGTGCACTTTCACGCCGTGCCTGGCACTTTCTCGAACCCAAAGCGCGTGCAACTGCGCATGGTCCTCAGGCGCCAACGCAATGTCTTGGTGGTTGTTGCCTTGGACCATCACGTGGTGCAACTCTCCAGGCACGCACAAACGCGTCAATCTCGCCATGCTGCGCTCATCCTCTGTCGCCCCCGTTCTCAATTCTTGCGAAACGCTTGCTCAGCAAGCCCTCCAACCCAAATTGAGCCAGCAACTCTTTCAAACGTTGAGCGGCCTGTTGTTTCCTTTGACCGCTGAACTTGGCCACGATCAATTCATTTTTCATGCTGTGCTCCCAGCCCACCAACTCCGTCACCGTCACCGTGTAGCCCATGGCTTCCAAATACAAGCAACGCATCACATTCGTCAATTGACTGCCCAACTCACGGGTGTGCAATGGGTGGCGCCACAACTCGGCCAAAGGGTTCTTGTTCAAGAGCAGGGCACGGTTGGCCTTGAGCGCCGAAGCGGTCTCGGCCTGACAGCAAGGCACCAAGAACATCAATTGGGCCGATTTGGAGAGCGCAAACTCAATCGCATCGTCGCTCAAGGTGTCGCATGCGTGCAGCGCCGTCACCACATCGACCCTTTGGGGCATCTCTTGCAATGCCCCCGCATCCTCAGAGCGCGCGTTCAAAAACGCCATCCCGGTAAAACCAAAGTCCTGCGCCAATTGAGCCGATCTGGCCACCAACTCAGCCCTGGACTCCACAGCAATCACCCTCAAGGCCATGGCCGCTGAGCGTTCATCGGCTGTGTCCTCGGTAGGGGACGAGGGCTCGAGCGCACGATGGGCCCCAAACCGGTCGTACAAAACAAAGCCCAAGTAAGATTTTCCTGCGCCATGGTCCACCAAGGTCAAGGGCTGCTGTGCACCCGTTTTGTGAACTCGGGCAAGATCTCGCAAGGGGCCTTCGAGCAACTGCACCAAGTGATTGACCTGTTTGAGTTTTCTTCTCGAGTCTTGATTGAGTTGTCCCTCTCGGGTCAAGATGTGCAAGGCCTTTAACAGCTCGATCGACTGCTCGCCCACCAAGGCCTCTCGTTCAAGCGCATGTTGCGGTTTTGGCTTCAAAGCCTTGCTGCCTTTGTGGGCTTTTGAAGACTGAGAGGGGTGCACATGCCCCAGGCTCTCTTTGTCTTGTGATGAATGTGTGGTCATTGAATTTTCTTCGGGAACGCCAGACGCCTTGGAATCACATCCCAATGGCTTGTGTCCCTTTGCCTTGAACGCTGCCCCAGTCGCACGCGCATAAAAGCCACAAGCATACACGCTCCCAAGGGCCTTGGGTGTGGTCTTTTGCTAACGAAGACCTCCACCAGGTCTTGCGAGAGCACACAGAAGGCCCCTTCTCAGGGCTTGCCTACACTACAATTCCCAACAGATGACAAGCTTGTGACACGTCTCATGGGCTTTTTTATGAACCCCTCAACGGTATCAAGCCCAAGCCCATTTTGCTGCGCTTAACACCCTCGATGCCGAATCCCTTGTTCATTGGCCCACAACTCACATGTCCTTTCTAACCCTCGATGTTGGCAACACCCGTCTGAAATGGGCGCTCTATGACAGCGCCTCACCTGGCGCCAACCTCTTGCAGCACGGTGCTGTTTTTTTAGAAAACATCGACCGTCTCGCCGAAGACGATTGGAAAACCTTGCCCAAACCCGCCCAGGCTTTGGGCTGCGTGGTGGCCGGAGAAGCCATTCGAAGACGCGTTGAAGAGCAAATGGACATGTGGGACTTGGTGCCCAGTTGGGTGGTCCCCAGCAACTATGAGGCGGGCGTGCACAACGGCTACGATCACCCCACAAGACTGGGCGCAGACAGGTGGGTGGCCATGATTGGCGCCTACGCGCGCATGAAACGAGGCTCCTTTGAACAACACACGCCGCTTCGACCCATGGTGGTCGTCATGGTGGGCACCGCCGTCACGGTAGAGGCCATCAGCCAAGATGGGCACTTTATGGGAGGGCTCATCTTGCCAGGGCACGGCATCATGCTCAGAGCGCTTGAATCGGGCACCGCAGGCCTAAGGGTTCCAACGGGAGAGGTCACGCCTTTTCCGACCAACACGAGCGACGCCCTGACCAGTGGCGGCACCTATGCCATTGCAGGGGCTGTTGAGAGAATGGCTCAACACCTTCGAGCGCACACCCACCAAGAACCCATCTGCCTCATGACAGGCGGTGCGGCATGGAAAATGGCCCCGTCCATGACCACACCCATTGAGCTGGTCGAGTCCTTGATTTTTGAAGGGCTTTTAGAGATTGCGCTTCAAAGAAAATAGCGCCCAGGATGCGAGCACCGGCTTTGGAAAACAAGTCCCTCAAAGAAGCGACGCCTCTCATTTGAGACGTGCACCAAGCCCAAGGGCTTGGTAGCCCGCAAACCCAATGCTTTTGAGCAGTGCGATGTTTTTTAGATAAATGTCGTCCACATTGGGATGCGCCTCAATCGCCGCTTCAACGGATTGGGTTCGCAGCAAATGCAAGGTGGGGTAAGGTGCTCGGTTGCTTAGATTTTCAGGGTCATCGACTTGGGTGCCTGCGAACTGGTACCTCGGATGAAAGTCCGCCAACTGAAACGCGTCCCTGAGCTTTAAACGCTTCAGGCGCTGAAGGGCCGCCTTGACCAAGGCATTGAAATCCAAAAATTCAGGCACACAGTGTGGCGCCATGAGCAAGGTGGTCTGGGTGTGCGCTGGATCCGTGACTTGCAAAAAGGCAAGTTCAGTCTCCAGCAAAGACAAGACATCGTCTTCGCGACTCGAGAGGCAAACGGCATATTTGATTTGTTGCTTCACATGCACCGCATGGGCAAAGGGACACAAGCCCAAACCAATCACGGCCTTCATCACCCAGGCCTGGGTGTCCTCCATCACCACCTGCGCTTTGATCGTCTCTGCCTGCATGGCTTTGCCTCCTTCTAGCGCTGCTCGTCCATGAGTGCCAAGCTGACTTTGAGTGTCATCAACACGCCCACCATGGCCATCAAGGCCGTCACCCCCCAAGTCCACTGCCACCCCCCAACGAGCACGGCCAACCAGGCCACCAAAGGCGGGCCAAAGAATTGCCCCATGGAAGAGAGCTGCTGCATCCAACCCACCGTGATGGCCACGCATTCACTGCTTGGACTGAGTTTGACAGCCAAAGAGAACAGGGTGCCTGGCACGATGCCACCCACACAAGAAAAGAGCAAAATGCACACAAACCGCCACTCAGCGGGCAAAGACACCCCATTGACTTGGACAAACGCCAAAGCGCCTCCAACGGCCATCGTCAAGTAGCCGATCAAAAGCAGCCTGGCTGACATGCCCTCGGGCCTGCACACAAAGCGCGTGAACTGAACAAAGGGCGCGGAGAGCGTGGCCTGCCTTTCAGCGCCCCCCCCAGAGGAGGCCTCGAGTTGGCGCTCAAGGGGCTGGGGCTCAAAAGGAGACCTGCGGTGCGCGCCCATGCCGATGCCTGTGGGGGCAAAAGGCGTGTTCTCTTGTGGGACTTGGGCTTGCTGTTTGAGCGACGCTCGCTGCTCGGCAAGGTGCTGCTCAAGGGCCTGCGTCGCCAACACCTTTTTTGCACTCCTGGCCAAAAAGAAACCCGAGCCCACATTGCCCAAAATGTTCACAGCGGCAACGAGCGCCGTGATCATGCCACTGCTCGTTGCACTGATGCCCATCTCAGCGGTGATGGTTGGGAGAAAACCAATGACTGAAATCCACTGCGCCGAATACAAACAAAAGCAAAATGCAATCAGCCACGGTCCCTTGCTGCTCAAGGTCATTTTGAGGCGTTCCCCCCAATGCAAGGAGATGTGCCCACCCACTTGAGAGGTGATGCCCGAGGGCACCTTGCGGTAGAGCATGTAAAAAGCCAGGAGCGTCACACCGGACAAGATCAACCACCAATGCGCCCAGCCCATCGCGTTGATCACCCAAGGGCCCGCCAGCAATGCACTCGCTGCACCAATCGGCATGTAGGCGGCCCACCAGCCCAGCATCTTGGCCAAGCGCTCACCGCTCAAGAGTTGCTTGAGCAAACTTGGGGCCGGCATGATGGACAACAACACCCCCAAGCCCTCAAAAAACCGCGTCAAGAGCAAGGTCGCAGGCGTTTGCGAAGTCGCCCCGAGCGCGCTGGCCAAGGACAAGAGCATGAGACCGGTGAGCATGCAACGCTTCAAACCCATCACATCGGCAAAAAGCCCGACCATCAAACCCAAGAACATGCCCGCAAACTGAATCATTGACAGCAAAAAGCCAGCTTGCACCAAACTCACCTGGAGCTCTTCTCTCAAAGCCGGCACGGCAGGGGGCAACTTGCCAATGTGCATGGCCACACTGATGCCGGCCACGACCACCCAAACCGCTGGCGAGCGCCATAGGCTGCTTTGATTCAAAGAGGGATCGCGTTCTCTCATCGTCTTCAATGCTCATGCCACCGGGTTGTGCCGCCCAAGCGTTGATGCTCCTTGGCCGCAAAGCGGTCGGTCATGCCCGCGATGTAGTCGGCCACTGCACGCTCTTTGTCTTCTCGGCGCTGGTGCGCCAAAGGCATTTGGCTCGGATCGTGGTTGTAGGCCAAGAACAGATCTCGAATCATCTCCTTGGCCTGCTCGGTGGTCTTTTGAACACGCGGGTGACGGTACAAATTTTGTGACAAAAAGGCCTTGAGCTCCAAAGAGGCCAGTTGCATGGGCTCACTAAAGCGCACGAGCATTGGGTGGTGTTTGACATCCAAGTTGCTTTGCAACTCGGCTGCGTTCAGCGCCTCTTGGGTCGTGCCAATGACATCGTAGACTTGGTCACTGAGCATCAAGCGGATCGTCTCAAAAAGCCAGCGGCGGTCCTTGACCTGGGGGTATTTCTTCAAAGTCTCTTGGCTGTAGTGGGCCACCAAGGGCACGCTTTGGAGCTGCTCCATGCTCAGCAGCCCAGAGCGCACCCCATCATCAATGTCGTGTGCGTTGTAAGCAATTTCGTCCGATAAATTGCACAACTGTGCTTCAAGGGAGGGTTGCTCGCGCACGATGAAGCGGTGCCCAACCCCACCGGGCTCCATTACGTCCAACTGCCTGGCGTGGGCCAAACTGCAGTGCTTCAAGATGCCCTCTCGGGTCTCAAAGGTCAAATTCAAACCATCAAAGGAGGCGTAGCGTTCCTCTAAAAAATCCACCACGCGCAGGCTTTGCAAATTGTGCTCAAAGCCACCAAACTTCTCCATGCAGGCGTTCAAGGCCTCTTGGCCCGCGTGGCCAAAAGGGGTGTGGCCCAAATCATGTGCCAAAGAAACGGCTTCGACCAAATCTTCATGCAAACGCAGTGCGCGCGCCATGGAGCGCGCCAGTTGCGCGACCTCCAGGGAGTGGGTCATGCGAGTTCGAAACAAGTCGCCCTCGTGGTTCAGAAACACTTGCGTTTTGTAGACCAAGCGCCTAAAGGCACTCGAGTGCACGATGCGGTCGCGGTCCCTTTGGAAATCGTTTCTTGTGGGCGCCTCCTCCTCAAACAAACGCCGGCCCCTTGACCTCGAGGGGTCACAGGCAAAGGGGGCGAGGGTGGGAGTAAGGGTCATGACAATAAGAGGCGAAATAAAAGCAAGCCAAGGGCAAGGGCAAGACAGCCGTTTTTTAGAACACTGCAATGGTTCACATCGACATCATCCCATGCGCTCAGCCCCAAGCCCTCATCTTAACGCAAGCCAAGGGGTGAAGGCTTGGCATAAAACGCAGTTTTATGCGCTGCATCAAAGCGCCACGCAATGCGCGATCACCTTGCTCACCATCTCTTTGGGTGCGCGGCGCACGCTGGCTTGACCCGGAGCGTCGATCACCACAAATTGAATCTCACCTGCGAGCGCTTTCTTGTCGTGGCTCATGTGTTCCAAGTAGGCCTCAAGCCCCAAATCGGGCGCACGCGTGGGCAAGCCGGCGCGCGCAATCAGTGTGCGAAGGCGTTCGACAAAGGAGCGGTCCACGAGCCCCAAAGCGCAAGAGAGCTCACAGGCCATGACCATGCCACACCCCACCGCCTCGCCATGCAACCACTCACCAAAACCCAGACCACTCTCAATGGCGTGACCAAAGGTGTGTCCAAAATTCAAAATGGCGCGAATGCCACCCTCTTTCTCGTCTTGGCTCACCACCCAGGCCTTGATTTCACAGCTTCTTTTGACGGCCACGGCCAAAGCCTGGGGGTCCTTTTGGAGCAACAGGTCCAAATGGTCCTCAAGCCAAGACAAAAACGCCATGTCTGCAATGGGGCCGTATTTGATGATCTCGGCCAAGCCCGCACTCAACTCTCTCGCAGGCAAGGTTTGCAAAGCACCCAAATCACACACCACTTGCTCGGGCTGATAAAAAGCCCCCACCATGTTCTTGCCCAAGGGATGGTTCACCGCTGTTTTGCCACCCACCGATGAATCCACTTGGGCCAGCAGTGTGGTTGGCACTTGAACAAAAGGCACCCCGCGCATGAAGCAAGCCGCTGCAAAGCCCGTGATGTCACCCACCACGCCGCCGCCCAAAGCAAAGAGCACCGTCTTTCGATCCGCACCGCAGGCAAGCAAACGATCAAAAATCAAGTTCATCGTCTCCCAGGTCTTGAAATGCTCGCCGTCGGGCAAGACCAACAACTCGACCCGCTCATATTGGCGCTTCAAGGTCGCGATCAATGCTTGGGCATACAGGGGGGCGACCACGGTGTTGCTCACCACCAAGGCCAAGCGCGCTTTGGGCAGTGAGGCCCATGTGTTTGGGTTCGACCAAAGGTCTTGCCCGATCCATATCGGGTAGGAGCGCTCCTGAGGCAAGTCAATGTCAACGCGCTGCAAGGTTTTGTCAAGCGTGGGAGAAAAAACAGGCAAAGGAAGGTGTGCGGTCATGAGGTGTTGATGGGTATTAGATCTGGGGTGGGTGTAGGTGCATTTGTCAGTCGTTGTCTCAAGCTTGAAAAGACCCGGTCGTCACCGGCACGCGCAGAGCCTGTTCACTTTTTGACGCCTTCGCAAAAGGAGGTGCGCCCAGTGCGTCAATGGTTTTTTGCATCTTGCAGGGGATGGTCCAGTTTTTTTAAAATGAGCTGCAGCAAAGCCCCCACATGGGGTCTCGCGCTCTCAATCACATGGTGCGCGGTCTGCGTGTACAAGGGGTCTCTCGCCTCAAAAAGCTCTCTGAGTCGCAGCAAGGGATCGGCCACTTGCAACAAAGGGCGACTTTGGTCGTGGCGCAAACGCCGAAAGACATCCTCAGGCGAGGTTCGCAAATAAAACACCAAACCGCGCTGCCTCAAGCGCTCGCGGTTCAAGGCCCTCAGCACGGTGCCCCCGCCTGTTGAGAGCACCCCTTCAGGTCCTTGGGTCAATTGGTCAATGACTTCTGACTCAATGTCTCTGAAGCGCTCCTCTCCCTCGACCTCAAAGAACTCGCGAATTGAGCAACCCAAGCGCTGCTCAATGGCGTGATCCGAATCGAAGAAGGGCAGATTCAGTTTTCTGGCAAGATGTCGGCCAACGGTGGATTTTCCACTGCCAGGCAAACCAACCAATGCATACACGGTGTGTAGTCTCACAAAAAAGCTAAAAGGCGCGCAAGGCTTGCACACCAAAACCTCATTTTAGAGTATTTGTACCGAGGTCTCACCCTGCACCCCTAGGTCCTCAAAGCTTGAGACAGGCCCAAGGGGGGGAGACGCACCGATGTCCAGCGGGCCTTCAAGGCTGTGAAGCCCCTTAAAAAGCCCCTTAAAAGCGCCTGCGGGCATGCAAAGTCTCGCGCAAGCGAGCCCTTCTCGGGTTAGACTCTGAGTCCTCAAGCCTGCTGCAAAGGATCTTGAAAAAAAGGGGGGGACAGAGCTTTTGGATGGCCAAACTGGATTGGGGCAAATGCCCAGCAGCACCTTGCGCGCCACCCCCTTGAAGAATCGATCAACCCCTTGAGCTCAGACCCTTAGACGTTTGGCCAAGCATGGACTTCAACATGAACGACTCAAAAAAGAAACCCGACGCCCCAAAGACCGCCCCATCTTCCAATTTATGGGGCCTGATCCTCAGCTTCTTTGCTTGGAGCATTGGCTTGACCGTGGCGGGCACTTTGGCCGTTTTGATGTTGGTCGGGGTCGCCCTGTCCATGGCCTACCCACAACTGCCCACCGTCTCAGACCTCTCGGACTACCGACCCAAGCTCTCCATGCGGGTGTACTCGATTGAGGGCAAACAGTTGGCCGAGTTTGGTGAGGAAAGAAGAAACCTCACCCCCTTCAAAGACATCCCACAGGTCATGAAAGATGCCGTCTTGGCCATCGAGGACTCTCGTTTTTACCAGCACGGGGGCGTGGACTACATTGGTCTGATTCGAGCAAGCTTGGCCAACCTGGGTCATGCCAAAAGTCAAGGGGCTTCGACCATCACCATGCAGGTGGCGAGAAATGTGTATTTGAGTTCGGAGAAAACCTTCACCCGCAAAATTTATGAGATCTTGCTCACCTTCAAACTCGAGCACCAACTGAGCAAAGACCAAATCTTTGAGATCTATTTGAATCAAATCTTTTTGGGCCAACGGGCCTATGGGTTTGCTGCAGCGTCTGAGACTTATTTTGGCAAACCCCTCAAAGCCGTCTCCATTGCCGAAGCGGCCATGCTCGCGGGTTTGCCCAAAGCCCCTTCGGCCTACAACCCGTTCAGCAATCCCAAGCGCGCCAAAACCCGACAACTCTACATCATTGAGCGCATGCTTGAAAACGGTTTCATCACGAAAAAAGAAGCCGAGAGTGCCAAGGCGGAAGACCTGAAATACAAAACGGTGTTGAGCGCGAGTCAAACGCACGCAGACTATGTGGCCGAGATGGCGCGCCAGTTGATGTTTGCACAGTATGGGCCCGAGATCTACACCCGGGGCTTGAACGTTTACACCACGCTCAGGGCCGATGAACAAGAACTTGCCTACCAGTCTCTTCGCCGAGGCATCATGGACTTTGAGTCTCGCCAAATCTACCGCGGCCCGGAGCGCTTCATTGACTTGCCCCCATTGACCAAAACCGCCGAACTGGAAGACGCGGTGGGTGACACCTTGCTCGAGCAAGGCGACAAGGGGGACTTGCTTGCTGCTGTGGTGATTGAGGCCAATGCAAAGAAAGTGCGCGTCATGCGGCAAAACAGTGAGGTGATCGAGATCACCGCCGACGGCTTAAAGCCGGTCCAATCTGGTTTGAGCGACAAAGCAGCCCCCAACATCAAACTGAGAGCGGGCGCTGTGGTGCGCATCGTCAAGAACGAAAAAAACCAATGGATGATCACCCAGTTGCCTGAAGTGGAAGGGGCCTTCATTGCCTTGGACCCCAGAGACGGCGCAATCCACGCCTTGGTGGGCGGCTTTGATTTTGAGAAAAACAAATTCAACCACGTGACCCAAGCTTGGAGACAGCCCGGTTCTAGTTTTAAACCCTTCATCTACTCGGCCGCTCTCGAAAAGGGCTTCACCCCTGCGACCGTCATCAACGATGCGCCGCTCTTCTTTGACGCAAGCGTCACGGGCTCGCAGGCCTGGGAGCCCAAAAACTACGACGGCAAGTTTGAAGGCGCCATGCCGCTCAAAACGGGTTTGGCCAAATCCAAGAACATGATCTCCATTCGCATTTTGCAGGCCATTGGTGCGCCCTATGCGCAGCAGTGGGCCACGCGATTTGGCTTTGATGCAGAAAAACACCCACCTTACCTCACCATGGCGCTCGGTGCGGGCTCGGTCACGCCTTTGCAGTTGTCGGTGGGCTACAGCGCCTTTGCCAACGGCGGCTTTCGTGTGAACCCGCATTTGATCACCAAGGTGACCGATCAAATGGGCAAAGTCCTGTCCCAGTACACGCCCATTGAACTGGATGAAACAGCCAAAGCGGTGGAGCCGAGGAACGCGTTCATGATGAGCCACTTGCTGCAAGAGGTGGCGAGATCAGGCACCGCCTCACGCGCTTACCAAGTGCTAAAAAGACCCGATATTTACGGCAAAACCGGTACCACCAACGATTCCATGGACGCTTGGTTCGCGGGCTATCAACCCACCTTGGCCGCGGTCACTTGGATTGGCTACGACACGCCCAAAAAACTCGGAGACAAAGAAACAGGTGGTGGATTGGCCTTGCCCGTTTGGATCAGCTTTATGCAAAAGGCACTGCAAAATGTGCCCATCACAGAGATTGCTGCGCCAGAAGGGGTGGTTCGAGATGGCGCGGACTGGTTCTACCAGGAGTTCACGCGCTCAAGCGGCATCGCAAGCCTGGGGCTCGGAGGCAGCGCTGAGGTGCCAAGCTTCGGGGGAGGCGCTTCAGGGGCGTCTCACTCAAGCAGCTCAAGTGCAGAGAGCTCGAGCAGTGATGAGAAAAAACGCATCATCGATATTTTTAGAAATTGAGACTGCAGTCCAGTCCAGTCCTGTCCTTGGGGCCGCGGGGCCTCAAGCGGCAAAGGCGCTCAAATTCACCAGCGCAGCGGTTTGCGCGCACAAGTCTGTCTGGAGTTGCTGCCAAAACTCGCCCTGGCCTTTGGTGTCCATCCAAGACGCGTCTTGAAACTTGAAGTGGTAGCCCCCTGAACGGGTGGCGAGCCACACTTCATGCAAGGGCTTTTGCAAGTTGACAACGATCTGGCTTTTGTTGGCCAAGGTCAAGGTGATCATCGAGCCCACCCGTTGGTTGTCAATGTCAAGCGACGTGTGATCGTTCAAATGGTCGCAGGCGAGTTCAAGTTGCGTGAGCAAGTGCTCCGCGTGGTCTAAAAATTCTTGATCGGTCATGGCCTTCTTGTTCCTTGTGATCCCACCCATGGGGGATGTGTCCTGGGCCTTGAGTTTATCCTGAAAGGCCAAGGCCGAGCGTCTAAGAGGGCCATACCAAGTCCCCATCCCCATGCCCTTCTTGGCCCGCTGCGCTTGAAGACCGCTTTAATCGGTACAATTTGAGCGTGCGCAGCGAGTCACTCGCAGTGCACGCTCGATCAAGGGCTCAAACGCCAAGGCGAGCCGATTCTTTTTTCAAAACCACCGCCAACATGATGAACACCCGACCCCAAGCTGCAGGTGAACGCAAGAAAGCCCATGCAGCTGCCTCAATCAAGGCCCTTAGAGTTGTTTGCGCTGTGGGCTTGGCCGCATGCTTGCTGTCGGCTTGCGGACAAAAGGGTCCCTTGTACATGCCCACCGATCGTGCGCAGTCGCAAGAGACAGGACCCAGTTTGCAGAACCCTTTGCCTGCAAGAATGGCCCCTGCACTTGACTCAAGCCCATTGAGCGCTTGATGAAGAAAACCTGCTCCCCTTAAAACCCCCCATTCTCATTTGAACGCCCTCCCCATGACACACAGCCTCGCATTGCCCGGAAGTCCCCACATCCATTACGTGGACCATCACTTGAAGGTGGAGGGTGTGGCTCTTGATCGTTTGGCCAAAGAACACGGCACCCCTTTGTTTGTCTACTCCAAAGCCTCGATGCTTGAGGCTTTGAAGAGCTACCAAGCGGGTTTCAAGGGTCGCAACGCTCGCGTGCATTACGCCATGAAGGCCAACAGCAGTTTGGCCATTTTGCAGCTTTTTGCCAGGCAAGGTTGTGGCTTTGACATCGTCTCCATGGGCGAACTCGAGCGCGTGAAGGCGGTGGGCGCAGACATGGGATTGGTCATCTTCTCTGGTGTCGGTAAAACGCGCGCTGAAATTCGCAGAGCACTTGAAGAAGGTATTTTTTGTTTCAACGTAGAAAGCGTGCCCGAGCTCGAAGTCATCAACGAGGTGGCGCTGCAGTTGAACAAAAAGGCCCCCATCAGCATACGCGTCAATCCCAATGTGGATGCGCAAACACACCCCTACATCTCCACAGGTCTCAAAGGCAACAAGTTTGGTGTGGCACACGACGACACCTTGAAACTTTACCAACATGCGCACACCCTCAAAGGCATAGCGATCAAAGGCATCGATTGCCACATTGGCTCACAAATCACCAACATGAGTCCCTATTTGGACGCCATGCACAAGGTCCTGGATTTGGTCGATGCCATTGAACAACTGGGCATCTCTTTGTCACACATTGATTTTGGTGGTGGCCTTGGGATTCAATATGCCAACGAGCAGCCACCGAGCGCGCAAAACGTCTGGTCGGAGCTCTTCAAAGTGCTGGATCAGCGGGGCTACGGCCAGCGACACATCATCGTGGAGCCAGGACGCTCTTTGGTTGGCAACGCGGGGGTTTGCATCTCTGAGGTGCAGTACTTGAAACCGGGAGAGCAAAAGAATTTTTGCATCATCGATGCAGCGATGAACGACTTGCCAAGACCGGCCATGTACGAGGCCTTCCATGACATTGTGCCGCTCACCGAGCACCCAGAACGGACCACAGAACTTTACGATGTTGTGGGTCCGATTTGTGAGAGCGGGGACTGGCTCGGGCGTGACAGGCATCTCAACGTAGAGGTCGGCGAATGTGTGGCTGTGTTGTCCACAGGCGCGTACTGCATGAGCATGTCCAGCAACTACAACACGCGTGGACGTGCACCTGAGGTGCTGGTGGACGGCGCATCGAGTCAACTCATTCGCAGACGAGAAAACACAGAAGATCAACTGCAGTTTGAACGCTTGGTTGATTGATTGAATTTTTTAAAGTTCCTTCTATAAAGGAAGGATGCGAAAGGTTTCAAACCAAAGACAGCCGAATTTTCTAATTAATTGCTGTCGACTTGATGGGAGAACATCAATGGCAAGCGGCTCCTATCGGTCATTCATGCAGAGTTGTTGGTGCTTGAATGTCTATTTGCATATAATTTAACATTTTTATTGACTTCTAACATGAATAATGTTAGATTATATTTTTATGTTAGAAACGACTTTTCCTCAACAGACGGTCCAGTACTTGAACCAGGTGCTTGGAGGCGATGCCATGCGTGTATCCGCCAAAAGCAAAGTCGTCGAATTACCCTACTTCCTTCAGAACACTTATGACGTGTTAACTGTTGATTTGCTAGGGCAAGCGGTCACGCTTGCCTGTGTCAAAGCTCGTCAGCCATTGGCTGCCCAGCAAATAGACCAGCATGCCAAGCGACTGCGTGAGTTGTTGCAAAACCCTGTGGTCGTGGTTTTGCGCGAAATTACACCAGGTGAGCGCAAGCAACTTATCCAGCACAGCATTGCCTTCGTGGTTCCGGGTAAGCAATTATTTGCCCCACAAATGGGCGTGATTCTTGGCGAACGATTTGGATCGCCGCCGCCTCGTGAACAAGCAGTTGCAAGTCCTGCCACCCAGGCGCTGCTGATTTGGTTCTTAATTCATCATCCACTTGGTGAAACTTGGCATCCGTTTGAGGATGCCGCTGCATTGGGATATGCTGGGATGACGGCGACACGGGCGATCAGGGAGTTGCTGCAGTTCGATTTGTTTGAGCTTGAAGTCCGAGGACGAGCGAAATATCTCAAGCGAATTGGAACACGTCGTGAGCTCTGGGAGAAGGCCAAGCCGTGTTTACGCACGCCTGTTTTAAGAACTCTGTGGACCTACGATCGCCGCATTCTTGATGCAAACGGTGTGCGCTTAGCTGGGGAGAGTGCACTGGCGCAGATGACGATGCTCAATGAGCCGCAGCAGCCTGTGCTTGCCATGACAGCTGAGTCAGCACAACAGGCCAAGCTGGCTGGCGTTTTCTTCGAACCGCGAGAGCAGGCTGATGGGGTGGCTGTTCAAGTCTGGCGCTACATCCCTGGCATACAGGCGAAAGAAAAAACCGCAGATCTCTTGTCTTTGTGGTTGAGCTTGC
>CANBTT010000037.1 GCA_947372465.1 Burkholderiales bacterium
GGCAAGGCATCAAAAATGGCTTTGGACATCAACAAGGGCTCAAACATGTACCAAAAACTCTTGCCCCGACCTGTTGTCAGGGCCTTGGAGATCTCCTCAAGTCTAAAAGAGATCAAACTGGTGGAGGATGTGATGGCCGCATCCAATGAACCCGTCTGCATGGCTGGATAAATTTCGTTGGATGGCACGCTAGAAATGATGCCGCCCGCTTGCTTGAGCATCAGATCCATTTCTCTAGAGCCACCCCGGATCTTCAGACCCTTGACATCGTCTGGGTTGACAACGGGCACATTCCTAGAAACTGTGCCTCCCGCTTGCCAAACCCAAGTCACAATCTTCACGCCCTTGGCTTCTAGCAACTTGGTGAGTTCTCGACCAATTTCCGCCTTCTTCCAAGCAAAACCTTGCTCGTAGGAGGTCACCATACAGGGCATGAGACCGATGTTCACCTCTTGAATTTCTCCACCCGCATAGGCCAAGGGATAAAGCGTTAAATCAAGCGCACCCTTTCTGACCGCTGAAAACTGGGCCACGGTTTTCATCAAGGAGGAGCCAGGATAAATTTCAAACTTCAAGGCGCCAGCTGTGCGTTTCTCAACATCTTGAGCAAATTTTCTTGCCAAGCGGTCCCTGAAGTCACCTTTGTCCATTGAACCGCCAGGAAATTGGTGCGATATCTTTAAGATCTTGGACTCAGCCCCCCAGGCCATGGATGAGGCAGACAAAAGACCAGGCACAGTCGCACTGGCCAAACCTTGAACAATTGATCGTCTAGAAATCATGGAGTTTCTCCTTGGAAAAGATGCCCTAAGGCTATAAGAACAAAGCTTTCTTCACCATAGGTGAATGTCCTGTTGTAAGTAAGTGTTCAGGCTTTAGAACAAGCCTTTTGATCAACGGGTGCAAAAACACCTAAAAAAGAGTATTTTAGTATCGATTTGATAGAAATCGACCAAGGGATCAAAATCAAGCCCCTAAATTCAAAAAAAATGGCCCTTTGTACGTGAACTGCGTTTAAAAGCTCGGCCCACTTACCAAGCATGCCGTTCATTGTCAGGGAATGACCCATCCTTTACCGCCTTGACGTAGGCGCGCATGGCCTGCTCAACGCCTGGTTGATCGATCAAGAAATTTCTCACAAATTTGGGCATTTTGCCAATGCCAGCACCCAGCATATCGTGCATCACCAAAACTTGACCCGAAGTCACGTTACCGGCACCAATCCCAATCGTTGCGCACTTTGTGAGTTGGGCGGTGACCTTTTGGGCCAAGTCCACTGGCACCATCTCCAATACCAACATGCTCGCACCGGCTTGCTCGAGTTGAGTGGCATGGTTGAGAAGCGTCAGTGCAGCTTGTTCGTCACGCCCTTGGACTTTGTAGCCACCAAGCGCGAAAACCGTCTGAGGCGTGAGCCCCAAGTGGGCACAAACCAATACGCCTCTGTCTGTCAAAAATTGAACCACCTCATGGGTCCATCCTCCACCTTCAAGCTTGACCATGTGTGCGCCTGCTTGAAGCAAGGCTGTCGCACTCTGCATGGCCTGCTCCTTGGAGATCTGATAGCTACCAAATGGCAAATCTGCGATGATGCAGGCATTGTTTTGAGCCGCTTGAACGCCCTTGACCACACACTTCGTGTGGTAGACCATGTCCTCCAAAGTCACCCTCAAAGTGCTGTCTTGGCCTTGGCTCACCATCCCAAGGGAATCACCCACCAGCAAACTGTCAACCCCAGCCCTGTCAGCCAAAGCGGCAAAGGTGGCATCGTATGCCGTGAGCATCGAAATCTTCTCTCCACTGGCATGCATTTGCATTAATCGATGAAGGTTCATGGGTCTAGGTCCAGGTGTGTAAAGCTCACATCACGCAATGTAAATGATGAAGCAACAAAGCACAAAAATTATGAAAGAATAGGGTCACTGCTCACAATTATAGTTTGAGTCACTCAAAAAGCCTTTATGCCCCATTCGCTTGCTACTTTAAGCTTAAATTACTCTGCTGAGAACGGCAAGACCGTATTGAGACATGTCCACAGCGGACCACTCCGAGTCCTTAAAAGCCTCTACCCTGAAGGCTCGCGCATTTGTCACAATATTTTGATCCATCCACCCAGTGGCTTGGTGGGTGGAGATGTGCTGGACATTCAAATTGCCCTTGACGAAGGAGCACACGCCCTGATCACAACCCCAGGCGCAGCGAGATTTTTTGCATCCAAAGCGCATTCAGCCCTGCAAAAAACACGCGCCACATTGAAGAACCACGCTCGCCTTGAATGGCTTCCCATGGAGACCCTGGCCTACAGTGGTTGCTTGGGCAGCAATGAAACGTGTTTTGAGCTCGGACAAGAAAGCATGCTCCTCGCTTGGGATATCGTGTCTCTGGGACTGCCCCATGCAAAGATGCCGTTTTTAGAGGGGCGCTTTTCTCAGCATTTAGAAATCAAAGATGTGTTGCTCGAAAAGGGCACGGTCAATGCTGAAGACCACAGACTTCTCAAAAGCCCTGTAGGTCTGAATGGCAAAAGTTGCTTGGCCACGATGGTGCTTGCCTGCGGCACGCCTTTTCCAAAAGCCCTCAGAGACAAAGTCGTCGACATGGCCAGAGAGATCTGCGATGCTCAAAGCCATGCGATCAAAATAGGTGTCAGTGCGCCAAGTGAAAAAGCGGTCGTGGTGCGCTCATTGAGCGATCAGGTTGAACCTTGCATGAAGGTCTTTCAAATGATTCGCTCAGCGTGGAGGAGTGAGGTGTGGAAAACCAGCACCGACTCGCCCCGCATTTGGCAAACCTGAGGGCCTAGGCAAAAGCCCTTGTTAAATGGACACCAACTGTCGAATGCCTTTGGCCGCCATTTCTGAACCCGGCCCCTCTACCAGCACTTGACCTCGCTCCATGACCAAATACTGGTCAGCCAGCTCTTCGGCAAAATCGTAATATTGCTCACAAAGCAAGATCGCCATCTCACCTTTGCTCGCCAACTGGCGAATGACTCGGCCAATCTCCTTGATGATGCTGGGTTGAATGCCTTCGGTGGGCTCATCCAAGACCAACAATTTGGGACCACTCGCAAGTGCACGAGCAATGGCCAACTGCTGCTGCTGCCCACCGGACAAATCGCCTCCACGGCGGTGACGCATTTGATGCAAAATTGGAAAAAGCTCAAACAGCTCTTGAGGAATCGCTGTACTGCTCGGCTTTGAAGCCAAACCAATCTTTAAATTGTCTTCTACAGTCAAACGATTAAAAATTTCTCGTCCCTGCGGCACGTAACCAATGCCTGCGCTTGCACGCTCATAAGGCGTTGCCTTGGTGATGTCTTGTCCATTGAGAACAATGCGGCCCTCTTTAATGGGCACCAAGCCCATCAAAGACTTTAAAAGCGTGGACTTGCCCACGCCGTTTCTTCCGAGCAAAACGGTGATTTTTCCAGCCGTGGCACTTACGCTCACACCTCTCAAGATGTGCGAGCCGCCATAGTACTGATGAACATTCGAAATTTGTAACATTTTCATCGTCCTAAATAGACTTCAATCACTCTTTCGTCGGCTTGCACTTGGTCCAAAGTACCTTGGGCCAAAACACTACCATCACATAGAACAGTGACCACATCTGAAATTCTTTTGATAAAGCTCATATCGTGCTCGACCACCATCAAAGAGTGCTTGCCCTTCAAGGACAAAAAGAGCTCAGCCGTTCTCTCTGTTTCTTGATCGGTCATCCCAGCCACAGGTTCATCCAATAGCAACAATTTAGGGTCTTGCATCAATAGCATCCCAATTTCAAGCCACTGCTTTTGCCCATGACTCAAGTTGCCAGCTTGGCGATTTAAATCCTCTTGCAATTGAATCGTTTCAATCACTTCGAACAATTTGTTCTTTTGCTCAGCGCTTAATTTGAAGTTGATAGAGGCGGCAACACCTTTGTCTGTTTTTAGTGCGAGCTCTAAATTCTCCCAAACACTCAAGTATTCAAAGACCGTTGGTTTTTGAAACTTGCGTCCAATGCCCAATTTAGCAATTTCCGGCTCAGAGTAACTGAGGAGATTGATGGTGCTGCCAAAAAAGACTTGTCCACTCTGGGGCTTGGTTTTACCGGTGATGATGTCCATCATGGTGGTCTTTCCGGCACCATTGGGTCCAATGATGCAACGAAGTTCACCCAGGCCAATGTCAAGGCTCAAGTTGTTGATGGCCTTAAAGCCATCAAAGCTCACATTGACATCTTCCATGTACAAAATACGACCATGGGTGACATCCAACTCGCCCGCATGATGGATGCGAGAGTAGCTCGCAACTCTTCCCCCTGCGGAGTCCGCTTGCTCTTTGACATGCAGATGCTCCTGCAGTCGTTTTGCACCTTGATCCAATAAATCTGGTGTCATTTTGACCCCCCTTTATCAGAACGAAATTTGCTCATCAAGCCCACCACACCATTGGGCAAATACAAGGTCACACCGATGAACAGTGCGCCTAAAAAATACAGCCAAAATTCTGGCGCTGTCACCGTCAACCAACTCTTAAAGCCATTGACCAAAAAGGCGCCAACAATTGGACCGATCAGTGTGCCTCTACCACCAACGGCAGCCCACACAGCCATCTCAATTGAATTGGCTGGGCTCATTTCACTTGGGTTGATGATGCCAACTTGCGGCACATACAAGGCACCCGCAATGGCACAAATGACCGCCGACAAGACCCAAATGGTCAATTTGTATGGCAAGGGCGAGTAGCCTGAAAACATGACTCGACTCTCGGCGTCTCGGATGGCTTGCAAGACACGGCCGAATTTGCCACTCATGAGCCAACGCGAAAGCAAGAAAAATCCTAGCAAGACCAAACCGGTGAGCACGAACAAGACCATGCGCATGCTGGGTGTTGCGATGGTGATGCCCAAAATTCTCTTGAAATCGGTGAATCCATTGTTGCCGCCAAATCCTGTTTCATTTCTGAAAAACAAGAGCATGGCAGCATAGGTCATCGCTTGCGTGATGATTGAAAAGTAAACACCCTTGATTCTCGATCTAAAGGCGAAATAGCCAAAGACAAAAGCAATGAATCCGGGGACCAACACAATCAGCAACAGCGTCGCCACAAAACTGTCACTGAAATACCAATGCCAAGGCAGCGTTTTCCAATTCAAAAAGACCATGAAGTCAGGCAACTCAGATTTGTAATTGCCATCTGTACCAATTTGCCTCATCAAATACATGCCCATCACATAGCCGCCAAGCGAGAAGAACAAACCGTGCCCAAGCGACAAAATTCCTGTGAAGCCCCAAATCAAATCCATTGCCAAAGCACAAATGGCATAACACATGATTTTGCCAATCAATGAGACCATAAAGTCACTCATGTGAAGCCAATGGGTTGGCGGCAAGTACACATTCAAAATAGGAGCAACGAGAGCGATAAAAATAACAGCCACAAAAAAGGTGCTCCATGCTGGCGCACTCAACAGTGGTTTTTGGACTGGGATCAAAACGGTGCTCATCTTATGCCTCAGCACTTCTGCCCTTCAATGCAAAAAGGCCTTGAGGACGTTTTTGAATGAAGATGATAATTAAAACCAACACCGCAATTTTTGCAAGAACGGCCCCCGTCAACCCCTCCAGGAGTTTGTTGAGAACGCCCAAGCCAAGGGCCGCATAGACAGTGCCCATGAGTTGGCCCACGCCTCCCAACACAACGACCATGAAGGCATCAACGATGTAGCCTTGGCCCAAATCTGGACCGACATTCCCAACTTGACTGAGCGCGCATCCAGCCAATCCAGCAATACCTGAACCGAGCGAAAAGGCATAGGTGTCAATTCGTGCTGTATTGATGCCCATGCAAGAGGCCATGGGTCTATTTTGTGTGACGCCGCGAACAAACAGGCCAAGCCTGGTTTTGCTGATCAGCAAGGCCATAAAAATCAAAACAAAGAAGGCAAACAAAATGATCATCATTCTGTTCCATGGGAGCGTTAAATTAGAAAGCAATTCAACTCCTCCACTCATCCAGGTGGGATTTTCCACAGCCACATTTTGTGCCCCGTACAGGGAACGAACCCCTTGCATCAAAGCCAAACTGATGCCCCATGTGGCGAGCAAGGTTTCAAGAGGCCTACCGTACAAATGCCTCAAGATCAATTTCTCTAGCACCGCTCCGACCAAAGCAGCCGATAAAAATGCAGCAGGCAAAGCCGCCACCAAGTAGTAATCAAAACCTGAAGGCCAATGCGTTCTAAAAGCCACTTGTACAGAGTACGTTGCATAAGCACCAATCATCATCAATTCGCCATGCGCCATATTGATCACACCCATCAGTCCATACGTGATGGCCAGCCCCAATGCGACCAGCAACAAAATAGAACCCAAGCTCAAACCGGTAAACAAAGTGCCAATTCTTTCACCCCAAACGAGCGACGCTTTGATGTCCTTGATAGAAGCTTGCAATTGCGCTTTAACGCCAGCATCCTCCTCTTGACTGAGTTGTTGGTTGAGCAGCAGCAAGGTGTTCGGCGTCTTGCTCAATGCCAAGACTGCCGCAGCCTCAAGACGCTCTGTGGTGTTCGCACTTGCAATCGCAATGGCCGCTTTGGCCAGCATCAAATACTCTTTAACTTTAGCGTTTTGTTCAGTCGCAAGCGCTTTGGTAAGAAGCGGCATTTTGGTGGGATCGGGCTCCAACAACAAGGCCTTTGCTGCCGTCAATCTTTGTGCATCTTCGTTGCTCAAAAGTTGCAATGCAGCCAATGCAGAATCGACTTCGGAGCGCATGCGGTTGTTGCTGGTCAAGCCTTGAAGATCGCTGGGCATGGACTGGGTCTCGCCCGTGACGGGGTCGTACGCAACACCAGCCTTGACCACCAAGACCAAAGACCCAGAGACCATGACCTCATCATCGGCCAGTGCCTTTAAAAAATTCGCAGTTTTTACATCTGCATCTTTTAGAGCCACTTGCAATGCTTCAATTCTAGAGTCGTTGTCGCCTGTGACCATCGCCTGAACCTGGTGGGCACTCAAGGACCAAGCAGGCAAATGCAACATCAAGCAACTCAACAAAAGCAAACCAATACGTTTCATATAAATTTCGTCTTCTTTTTGTAAAAGTGGAGGCCTGAAGCCTCCACTTTTTTCAACTACGATCTGTTTGATTGGATTTTAAACCAATCGAAGATCAATCCATTACTTCTTGACTGGCTCATCAGGCTTTTTGTCGTTGCCTTCAATGTATGGGCTCCAAGGCTTGGCTTTGACTGGACCAGGCGTTTTCCATACCACATTGAATTGACCATCGGCCTTGACTTCACCAATGAACACAGATTTGTGCAAGTGGTGATTTTTCTCATCCATTTTAGATTGGATGCCGCTGGGTGCTGTAAAAGTTTGTCCAGACATTGCTGCAATGACCTTGTCAACATCGGTTGACTTGGCTTTCTCAACAGCTTGCTTCCACATGTTGATACCAATGTAAGTCGCCTCCATTGGATCGTTTGTCAAAGGCTTGTCTTTGTGACCAGCAATGCCCTTGGCTTTTGCATAATCACTCCACTTTTTGATGAACGCATCATTTGTAGGATTCTTGATGCTCATGAAATAGTTCCATGCTGCCAAGTGACCTACCAATGGCTTGGTATCTACACCACGCAACTCTTCTTCACCAACGGAGAAGGCTACGACTGGCACGTCTTTGGCTTTCAAGCCTGCGTTGCCCAATTCTTTATAGAAAGGCACATTGGAGTCACCGTTGATCGTAGAGACCACAGCCGTTTTACCACCCGTTGCGAATTTTTTGATGTCAGCAACAATGGTTTGATAATCAGAGTGACCAAATGGTGTGTACTTCTCATCGATGTCTGACTCTTTGACACCCTTGCTCATCAAGTAAGCGCGCAAAATCTTATTGGTCGTTCTTGGGTATACATAGTCAGTCCCCAACAAAACCCAACGCTTGGCGGCACCACCGTCTTTGCTCATCAAATAATCAACCGCTGGAATGGCCTGTTGATTTGGTGCAGCACCCGTATAAAACACATTCTTGCTCAACTCCTCACCCTCGTACTGAACGGGGTAAAACAACAAGCCGTTGAGCTCTTCAACCACTGGGAGCACTGATTTTCTTGAAACAGACGTCCAGCATCCGAAAATGACGGACACCTTGTCTTGGGTCAACAACTGCTTTGTTTTTTCAGCAAACAAAGGCCAATTTGAAGCAGGATCAACGACAACAGGCTCTAATTTCTTGCCCAAAACACCACCTTTGGCATTGATCTCATCAATGGCCATCAAAACTGTGTCTTTTAATACAGTCTCAGAAATGGCCATCGTGCCTGAGAGGCTATGCAACACGCCAACCTTGATCGTGTCCGCCGCACGTGCAGGCAAAGCCATTAACATTGAACCCGTGACCAAAGCCGTTGCGACCGCCAAGGCCTTAAGATGATGTCGTCTGTTGAACATTTAATTTGCTCCAATTCATAGAAAAAGTTAGGAAAGTTGAAATTCGCTTTCGCAACAAGCTGTTCGCAAGCGCCGTGCCACATCAAAACACCCCCGCTGCCCCATTCAAGCGCAAAGCCAAGAAAATCACCCACCTGCGAGCATAAAAACGCACCATAATAATGCAGTCAACAGCAATTCATGCACCATGAATGGGCGGCCGTCTTGTTTGGCACCATTTTCGGAGGCATGCAAGTTGCGTCATAATTGTTTTACTGAAATACATCATTTGGAAGACCCATGGAATTAACGCCCCGTGAAAAAGACAAGCTTTTAATTTTTACAGCTGCCTTGCTAGCAGAAAGACGCAAAGCACGCGGCCTCAAGCTCAATTACCCAGAGTCGGTGGCCTTCATCAGTGCAGCCATCATGGAAGGCGCTCGGGATGGCAAAACTGTTGCACAACTGATGAGCGAAGGACGTACACTTTTATCCAGAACGGATGTGATGGACGGCATTGCAGAGATGATTCCTGACATTCAAATCGAAGCGACCTTTCCAGATGGAACCAAGTTGGTGACGGTTCATCAACCCATCATCTGAATCCAAAACCTAAGCCCTTGCCTGCACCTTTAAACACCCCTACCCTTTAAGAGCCATCATGACGCCTGGTGAATTACTCATAGACGAGGGCCAACACGTCCTCAACCCCAATCGCCGAACCTGTACCTTGCTTGTTCAAAATGCAGGGGATCGCCCGATTCAAGTGGGCTCACATTACCACTTTGCAGAAACCAACGCGGCCTTGGTCTTTGACAGAGCAGCGGCAATGGGCATGCGTCTGAACATTGCCTCTGGCAACGCAGTCCGATTTGAGCCTGGTCAAGAACGAACCGTGGAATTGGTCGATTACGCAGGAGATCGCAAAATTTATGGCTTTCGAGGCCTGGTACAAGGAGCGCTTTAATGGCGACTATCAATAAACGCGCATACGCAGAGATGTTTGGCCCAACCGTTGGCGACCGAGTTCGTTTGGCCGACACGGATTTGATCGTTGAGGTTGAAAAAGACTTGACCTTGCAAGCAGGTGGTTATGGTGAGGAGGTCAAATTCGGTGGCGGCAAGACCATCCGTGATGGCATGGCTCAATCTCAGCGCACAAGACACGAGGGTGCCATGGACACCGTTTTGACCAATGCGTTGATCATCGATCACTGGGGCATCATCAAAGCCGATATTGGTTTAAAGAACTCAAGAATTGCAGCCATCGGCAAGGCGGGCAACCCAGACACACAAGCTGGTGTGGACATCATCATTGGGCCGGGCACCGAGATCATCAGCTGTGAGGGCATGATCGTCACGGCGGGCGCCATCGATACGCACATCCACTTCATCGCGCCTCAACAAATTGAAGAAGCCCTTTGCAGTGGCGTCACCACGATGATTGGGGGCGGAACGGGACCGGCCACGGGCACTTTTGCAACCACCTGCACACCGGGAACCTGGAACTTGGAGCGCATGCTGCAAGCCGCAGACGCCTTTCCCATGAACCTTGGCTTCTTAGGTAAAGGCAACGCCTCCTTGGCCGCCCCCCTTCGAGAACAAATCGATGCGGGAGCGATTGGCCTCAAACTGCACGAAGACTGGGGCACGACCCCCTCAGCCATCGACAATTGTCTGAGCGTTGCAGAGGAGACCGACACACAAGTTGCCATTCACACGGACACCTTGAACGAGTCCGGCTTTGTTGAAGACACCATTGCTGCATTCAAGGGCCGCACCATCCACACCTTTCACACGGAAGGCGCTGGCGGAGGGCATGCACCAGACATCTTGAAAGTCGTGGGTGAAGCCAATGTACTCCCCTCCTCGACCAATCCCACTAGACCCTACACCATCAACACATTGGATGAACACGTTGACATGTTGATGGTCTGTCACCACTTGGATGCATCGATCGCTGAAGACTTGGCATTTGCAGAAAGCCGCATTCGTGGAGAAACCATTGCTGCGGAAGATATTTTGCACGACTTGGGCGCCATCAGCATGTTCAGCTCTGACAGCCAAGCCATGGGCCGTGTTGGAGAAGTCATCATGCGTTGCTGGCAAACCGCACACAAAATGAAACAACAGCGCGGAAAATTACCCAATGACACAGATCGACATGACAATGAGCGTGTCAAACGCTATGTTTCTAAACTGAGCATCAACCCCGCAATTGCCCATGGCATCAGCCACGAAGTGGGCAGCATTGAGGTCGGTAAATGGGCCGACTTGGTCTTTTGGAAGCCGGCTTTTTTTGGCGTCAAACCCTTTCTGATCATGAAAGGCGGTTTCATTGCAATGGCCGCCATGGGAGATCCCAATGCATCCATCCCGACGCCTCAACCCGTCCACTACCGCCCCATGTTTGGTGCCTACGGCGGAGCGCTTGCCAAAGGTTCATTGACCTTCGTCTCCAAGTCTGGATTGGGTCTTGGCATCAAGGAGCGCTTTGGACTGCAAAAATCTTTGTCAGCCGTGCACAATATCCGAGGCATTGGCAAAAAAGACATGGTCCGAAATGATTATGCCCCTAAGATGGAAATCAATGCACAAAGCTACGAAGTAAGAGCCGATGGCCAACTGCTCACGTGCGAGCCAGCGGTCAGCCTGCCCATGACCCAACGCTATTTCCTGTTCTGACCCTTCAGCACAAAAAAACAAATACACGCGCCATGATTTATTTCACCAAAGTCATCAAGGGCGGGCGCGGTCTGGCCAAATCACTGCTTCAACGTGCGCCCATCATTTCTTTGGATTGGGACATCAGACAAAAGAGTCGTTTTGAGACGACCAACTCGCTTGGCCAACAAGTTGGTGTGGTCACGCCAAGGGGTCAAGTCTTGAGGGGAGAGGATGTCTTGTTGGGAGAGGACGGCTCGTTTTTAAAGGTCTTGGCCAAGGACCAGTCGGTTTTGCGCATCACGTTTTGCAAGGAACACGGCTCAGCCTTTGATCTCACGCGCGCAGCCTATCACTTGGGCAACCGCCACGTGCCGATTGAGCTCAGGCAAGACTACTTGCAAATAGAACCCGATCATGTCTTGGCAAGCATGTTAGAGAACATGCACTTGCTCGTTGAAGAAACCTTCGCGCCTTTTGAGCCTGAAACTGGCGCCTATTCTGAAGAAAGCAAAGCGCACCATTCACATGGCCAAGATTTGCACAGCCATGGACACCGCCATGACACAGCTCATGGCCCTGAAAACACCCATGCCCACGAACCGTCCAACCACCACCCACACCGATGACTACTTTGGGTGAATCCGCCAGTCGCTTCATGTTGCTTTTGCAACTGGCCTCACCAGCCCTGCCGGTTGGGGGCTTCTCCTACTCGGAGGGTTTGGAGAGCGCGGTTGAAATGGGTTGGGTCACAGATGAGGTGAGTGCCAAAAATTGGCTCATTGATCAGCTGCATTTGATTCAAGCCAGGAGTGAAATGCCATTGGTGACAGCCGCTGTTCATGCCTGGAGACGCTTTGATCAAAAGGAGCTTCACGCCTTGACTGCTTGGACGCTTCAAACTCGAGAAACCTTTGAGATCAAACTCCAATCCGAACAAATGGGTCGCTCTTTGTTGATTTGGTTAAAAAATCAAAACATCGTTGACGATGAAAGAATAGATTTTTGCAAGGATCTACCACCCACTTGGCCTCTTGTCTTTGCGCTTTGCGTGAGTGCAAAAGAGATTTCACTCAAGGACAGCTTAATGACTTATGCCTTTTCTTGGGCAGAGAACATGGTGCAAGCGGCCATGAAATCTGTCCCCTTGGGGCAAAAAAGTGGCCAATCGATTTTGACCACCCTCACTCGAGAAATTCCTCAAGCCGTTGAGATGGCTTTGTCCACGCCTGCTGAAAAACGCCAGTCTTTTGCACCCCACTTGGCCATTTTGTCAGCCCTTCACGAAACTCAATATTCAAGACTTTTTAGATCATGACCGCCATGCACAACATCAAAAACAGAACCAAAAAACTCCCCCCCCTGAGAGTGGGCATTGGGGGACCCGTTGGATCAGGAAAAACCACCCTTCTTGAGATGCTTTGCAAAAGCATGCGGGAGAAATATGACTTGGTCGCCATCACCAATGACATTTACACAAAGGAAGACCAACGTCTCTTGACCATCAGTGGCGCTTTGCCGCCAGAGAGAATCATGGGCGTGGAAACTGGTGGTTGTCCACACACGGCCATCCGAGAAGATGCCTCCATCAACTTGGAGGCCATTGATCGAATGCTTGAGAGTTTTCCCAATGCTGACATTGTGTTCATTGAAAGCGGGGGAGATAATTTAGCGGCAACCTTCAGCCCTGAACTCAGTGACCTCACGGTCTATGTGATCGATGTGGCAGCTGGAGAAAAAATACCTAGGAAAGGTGGACCCGGTATTACAAAAAGCGATTTGTTCGTGATCAACAAGATCGATCTCGCACCCCACGTGGGTGCCAGCCTCGCGGTGATGGAAGCCGATACACAAAGAATGCGTAAAAATGAGCTTGGCGTGAAGCCCTATGTGCTCACGAACCTTCGCACCCTTCAAGGCCTTGAAAAAATCATCGATTTCATTGAGACCAAGGGCTTGCTCAAAGACATGCAAGTCCAAGTCCTTTAAGCGGCCTGGGGGTCAAACTCCTCTGCCGTCACGGCCACTTCGAGCTCATGCTCCCCTCCGCCTCGAATGACGCCTCTGAGGGGGGAGACATCGCCAAAGTCTCGGCCCACGCTCAGTCGCACGTGGCTCTCATCAGCGATCATGTTGTTGGTCGGATCAAGCTCTAACCACTCACCGGGTATACCTGGACAGTACAAGGCCACCCATGCGTGTGAGGCATCTGAGCCACGCAATTTTTTCTGACCAATAGGCTGACGAGTGAGCAAGTACCCACTCATGTATCTCGCACTCAAGCCCAGACTTCTCAGCGCAACAAGCATGATGTGTGAAAAATCTTGACACACACCTTGTCTTTGTTCAAATGCTTGCCATACCGGCGTGCTGACCTCGGTGGATTTTGGAGAGTATTTGAAGTCTTTGTAAATTCTTTGGGACAGTTCGATGGCCGCATCGGTAATTTTTCTGCCTGGAGTGAAAGACTCTAGCGCGTAACTTTTGATCTTTGCAACATAAGGCGTGTATTCACTGGGGAAAACAAATTCACTGGCGGACAAATATTCCTTGCCCGACGCATATCTCAGCGAGTCGCGCACTTGCTCCCACGTCAACGCCACGGCATCAACAAGATCTCTAGAGAGCTCATGCGTCAAAACTTGGCAACAGGCCGTGACCGTCAAATACTCATGTGCTGTTTGAAAAGAAAAGAAATCTCTTTTGTTGCCAAACGAATCGTGATTTTCAAAATGCGCATCGGGCGCTGGAGAAATCAAAAGACTTGAATCCAACACCTCTTGAAAGGCATTGTTCAAGGGTCTTAAATAGGCCAAATGATGGGCCAGTTGAACCTCACTGTCATACGTGCATTTGGTCTCGTGCTCAACACGTATGAGTTTCATGAAGCAAACCTCTGTTCCTTGATGTGAGCGAAATATCTGCCGCTCAACTCATCCGACAAAATTTTTCCAGCTTGTGCCACTCTTTTACTAAAGGAGAGCACTTCAAAAGCGCCTTCAATGGGCATGCAACTCTTGATCAATTGACTGTAGATATCAATTTCCCTCTCGGTATTGGGAAGGTGGTGGATTTCTTGCTCAAGCTCTTTTAAGATCCAAATGATGGCTCTGGGATTGGTGTCATCCAAGATCAAGAGCTCAATCAATGAGTCAATGTCTTGGTAACTTTGGTAGCGCGTTCTGTAGGTGATGGTGCTGTCAAAGAGAGCGAGCAGCATCTCAAAGCCGCGATTGGACAAGGCCCCTTTATTGAGAAAGAATGTGCTGAGTGTCTCTGCCAAATTCACCAATCTCTCGATCAAGCGACCAATCGTGAGCATCCTCCAGCCCAAATCTCTTGTCATCCGGTCCGCCTGCAAGCCAGTGAGCGCGGCCAATTGAAGTCCCAAATTATCCAGCGCTTCAACCGCCACAATCAAGGACTTCTCCTCCAAGGATCTCCCCTCTCCCAGACGGGCTTCAAGCGTGGTTCTCATCGTACTGGCCAAACGCGAGTGATCGCTTGGCAAGCGATCTCGCACCAACTTCAAATTGCTCTCAAGCGCTTTAAGGTAAAAACCCACACTGAATGCATCTTTGGAGATCAAGCTTGCTATGAGCGTGCGCGTAAAAATTTTTGGTGACTTGGAGAGTGTTGGTGCATCGGCTGAAATCAAACCAGAACGAATGGTGAGTTCACTGATGGCATCTTGCAAGGCCAAGACATTTTCTTCCCCAGAGATGCTTGCAATCATCAAAGACTCTTTGGCCAATCGAGTCAAAGACTCAGCTCTCTCCGTGTATCGACCCAGCCAAAATAAATTTTCTGCCGTGCGACTCGAAATCAAAAAACCGCCCTGGGAGGGCAGGCCATCGTTTCTCTTGACCCTTTGGGGCAGCATGGTGTAAGTATCAACTTCTTCTTTGGTCGTGACCCAAGTGTCTAAGGTGCTTCCACCGCGTTGAATGGAAACCATGTCCTTGTCATCGCTAGAAATTCTTGTCATTCCACCAGGCAAAATTTGCCATGTGCCATCTGTGTTGGCCATGGCGTAAATTCTCAACATGGACGTTCTTGGCGTGAACTGATTGTTTTGCCAGGTGATGGCTTGAGAGAACTTCAAGTAGCTTTGAGTCGTGAAAATCTCAGGACGCGTGGTGATGCGCTCCCTCAATAAATCGAGCTGTTCGGGATCCATGTGCTCGCCAATCATGGGTTGGAAATGAGGTCCAACACTGCCCGTGTAGGTCGGTTTGATGACCTGCGTGTTTAAATTGGGGCTCACATCCTTCCAAGCAGCCTGCTCGCCACACCACCAAGTGTGCAATGAAGGCATCAGGAGTTTTTCGCCGAGAAGTTTTTCTGAAATAGCAGGTAAAAAGCCCTGGATGGCAGGAGACTCTAAAAAACCAGTTCCCAAAGCATTGGCAATCAACACATTGCCAGCACGAATGACTTGCAACAAACCCGGCACACCCAGTGTTGAGTCCCCCTTGAGCTCCAAAGGATCCAAGAACTCATCGTCCAAGCGCCTAAATAGTCCATGAATGGGCTGCAAACCTTGCAGGGTTTTAAGGTACAGCTTTTGGTCCCGAACCGTTAAATCAGCACCTTCCACCAAAGGCAAGCCCAAATACCTCGCCAAGTAGGCATGTTCAAAATAAGTCTCGTTGTAGGGCCCGGGGGTCAACAAAGCAAAACGGGGCGTCTCGCCCTTGGCGATGGGTTTGGCCAACTCAGTAAACGTATCAAGGAGTCTTCTATAACTGGACGCAATGTGCTGGATGCGCAATTGCCTGAACGCCTCAGGAAAGAGCTTTGAGATGATCAATCGGTTTTCAAGCACATAGCCTAAACCTGAAGGTGCCTGAGTTCTGTTGCCAATCACCCACCATTTGCCCTCTGGACCCCTTGCAATATCGAATGCAACAATGTGCAGATAGATATCCCCAGGGGGCCTGACTTGGTGGACAGCTCGCAAGTAACCAGGATGGCCTTGCACCAATGCGGCAGGCAAGTAACTCTCTTGCAAAAGAGTTTGCTGGCCATAAATATCTTTTAAGACCTCATTGAGCAGATGTGCCCTTTGGGCCAATCCTTTTGAAATTTGGGACCATTCTTGTTGATCAATCAACAAGGGCAAAGGGTTCAAAGACCAGGGTCGACTTTGACCATGCTCTGCATCATAAACGTTGTAGCTGATGCCATTTTGTTGAATAAATCGTGCAACGGTGGAGGCACTTTCTGACAAACTCTTGATTTGTTGGGGACCAAGAATTTTAAAAAAATCTATCCAGCTCTCCTTTAATGCGCCGTCTTTACCAGTGAATTCATCGTGCTGATCACCTTCCTTTTTGACAGACAAGGACGCAATCAAGCCACGCAAATCTTCGGTCGAAAAAGATGCGTCTTTATAAACAGGTTTGGTAAACGAACCCAATGATTCACTCAAGGCTGACTTCCATTGTAGAAACCTCGATTATCCTTGGTTTCTTCGCAAATCCAGCGTGAACGGCAACTCTTGACTTGGATATGTTCGCTGTACTTTGATTTTTCCCGGTGTATGTGCAAGTTTGGTGAACCTAGCAAGACGTCTGCTCTCCGCTTCATAAGAATTGATTGGAAATGTATCGTAATTTCTTCCCCCCGGGTGGGTCACGTGATAACGACAACCCCCAATCGAGCGGGACAAGGAGTTGTCAACAACGTCAAAGCTGAGTGGCGCGTGCATACCAATCGTTGGATGCAATGCTGAAGGGGGCGCCCAAGCTTTGTACCTCACGCCCAGCACATACTCCCCCACCACACCTGTTGGCTGCAAAGGTGCGACCTGCCCATTGACGGTCACGCTGTAGCGATTGTCGTTGTAGCCACTCAGCTTTAGCTCGAGTCGCTCAAGAGAAGAATCTACATATCGCACCGTTCCGCCTGCAGAGCCTTCCTCACCCATCACGTGCCAAGGCTCAAGTGCCGTTCTCAGCGTCAATTCAATGCCTTTTGTTTGCACCGCACCGATCATCGGGAACCTGAACTCAAAATGGGGCTCAAACCATTCTGCTTTGAAACCAAATCCAGCCTCATTGAGCTCTGCCAAGACGTCATTGAAATCCATTTTGACAAAGGTGGGCAACAAAAACCGATCGTGCAACTCTGTGCCCCAGCGATGCAGGCGGTGTGCACCGTGTCCTTTGTAAGGGGTTTTCCAAAACCAAGCGACCATTGCGCGGATCAACAACTGCTGCGCCAAACTCATTTGAGAGTGAGGCGGCATCTCAAAAGCCCTCAATTCAAGCAAACCCAAACGACCCGTCGGGCCATCAGGAGAGTAGAGCTTGTCAATACAAAACTCTGAGCGGTGCGTGTTGCCTGTCACGTCAACCAAAATATTTCGCAGTGTGCGGTCTATCACCCAAGGAGGGCACTGCCCCCACAACACAGTTTGTCGCTCTATTTCAGCCAACGCAATTTCTAATTCATAAACCTGATCGTTCCTAGCCTCATCAATGCGAGGGGCCTGAGAGGTGGGTCCAATAAAGAGACCGGAGAACAAATACGACAAAGAGGGGTGGTTGTGCCAAAAGGTCAACAAACTGGGCAACAAATCACTTCTTCGCAAAAATGGACTGTCCGCTGGCGTGGCACCTCCCATCACAAAATGATTGCCACCTCCTGTTCCGGTATGGCGCCCATCCATCATGAACTTCTCAGTGGACAAACCTGTTTCGTGAGCCACTTGATACAAGAACTCGGTGTTGTCCACCAACTCATCCCATGAGTGCGCGGGATGAATATTGACCTCAATCACCCCGGGATCAGGCGTGACCTGCAGCATTTTGAGTCTCGGATCTTTTGGAGGCGGATACCCCTCCATGACCACGGGCATTTGCAATTCTTGGGCTGTGGCTTCTACATGAGCGACCAATTCCAAATAATCATCCAACTTCACCAAAGGAGGCATAAAAACATACACAACACCCTTGTCTTGGCTTAAAAACTCGGCCTTTGGTCCACTGGCACGACCTGGATTTCTCACCTCCACACACAAGGCGGTTCTGATCAACCAATGCGCAGACTCTTGAGGCAAGGGCCATCTGATTTGAGCCTCATCACCTGCAAGCTCCCCAAGTCCCAATGCATTTTTGAAGTAAGGCGTCTGCATCACCACTTGAGAAGATTTCTTCAACGCTTGGTGCTCTCTTAGTGGCTCCGTTTGATCGTAAGGATCCAAATCAATTTGATAGGGAAACTGAGACTCACTCACCCATGGCAGTGAGTCCAGTGGCAAGCGATAACCCATCGCAGAATCCCCAGGGATCAAAAACATCTTCTCATCGCGAAAGAACCAAGGCCCCGACTGCCAAGTTGAAAGCTGACCCAAGTGTTCAGACTTTTTGATGGGCAAGACATAACCCACAACCTCATTCACCCCTTGGCTAAAAATTCTCCTTATTCGAGAACGCTCAAGTTCGTCATCCATCTTGGATTCCAACACATTGACATTGACGGGCAACTTTCGCTCACGCCACATGTAGTACCACGCATCCTCGTAGCCTGGGGTGATGAACTCAGTGCCCAGACCCAATTTGCCACTCAAACGATCTAAAAACAATTTGGCATCGGCCGTTTTAAATCGATGCTCATCTCGCTCATTGGCACAAAGGTCTTTGTTCTCCCAACAAGACTGCCCATCCGCTCTCCAGTACAAAGACAAGGCCCAACGAGGCAACTGCTCGCCCGGATACCACTTGCCTTGACCAAAGTGCAAGAACCCGCCTTGACCGTATTGATCCTTCAGCCTTTGTATCAACTGGGTTGAGTAAGCTCGTTTTGTTGGACCCAAGGCATCCGTGTTCCACTCCGCGCCATCGCGATCACTGACTGAAACAAAGGTCGGCTCCCCCCCCATGGTCAAACGCACATCCATCTCTGACATCCGTGCGTCCACCGATTCACCCAGATTTAAAATGTCTTGCCACTGCTCACCCGTGTAAGGCTTGGTGATTCTCGGCGACTCAAAAACCCTCGACACACTCATTTGGTGCGAAAATTCAACCTCACACTCATCAAGCGCACCAAAAATGGGCGAAGCTCCTGAAGGCTCAGGTGTACAAGCCACGGGAATATGACCTTCTCCAGCCAAAAGCCCTGAAGTAGGATCCAAGCCCACCCAACCCGCTCCCGGGAGAAAGACTTCGCACCAAGCGTGCAGATCGGTGAAATCGGATTCGGCGCCAGATGGGCCATCCAAGGACTTCACATCTGGCTTGAGCTGTATCAAGTAACCAGAAACAAATCGAGCGGCCAAGCCTTTGTGTCTGAGCAAATGCACCATGAGCCATGCAGAATCTCGGCAAGAACCCGATCCCAATTGCAAGGTCTCCTCAGGAGACTGCACGCCTGGCTCCATGCGAATGGTGTAACTGACCTTTCTCTGAATCAGTTGATTGACATACACCAAATAATCGATGGTGCGAATGCGCTTTTCAGGCACCATGGCAATCAAGCTCTTTAACAGAGGGCCTGGCTTTGAGGTTGCCAAATAGGGCGCCAAGTCATGGCCAAGGCGCTTTTCGTATTTAAAGGGGAATGTTTCCGCATCAGGCTCCAAAAAGAAGTCAAAAGGGTTGTAAACCGCCATTTCCGCGACCAAATCAACGGTGACTTTGAACTTTCTTGTTTTCTCTGGAAACACCAAGCGCGCCAAATAGTTGGCAAAGGGGTCTTGCTGCCAATTCAAAAAATGACTCTCAGGCTCCACCCTTAGCGAATAAGACAAGACGGGTGTTTTGCAATGCGCTGCAGGGCGCAAACGCACAATATGTGCACCCAAGTTGATCGGGCGATCGTAGGTGTAAGTGGAGCTGTGGTGTAAGGCAACGTGTATGGTCATACCCAGTCCAATGCAACTAATATGCCAAAACACCCATAGCTCTTTATGAATTTTAAGTCCAGCCGCCACAAAATGCACCAATATGATGCGTCTTAATCGGTCTCAATGGACGCAAACAGCATTTGACATCTTCTTTTCATAAAACAACAAACGACGATGGGATGCAAAGCCCTGAATTTAAGCCCAAACCAGCAAGGGCAGATGCGATGCGATCGCTCCACGAGCAGTGGCATTGATATTGCTTAGAGGATCATATGATCAATCCCTATGAAATCAATTTTGTAACGCTCAATTGTTTTGTGCCCTCCAGCTTTTTTTCTGGTTCGCTCATTCAATTGGTGAGCTATTTACAAAATATGAATTTAAAAACATTGATCCGTGAAACCCTTTGGGGCTATTGCACTGTGCAGCTCGTTTGCGCTGAGCGCGCGCTTAAAAGGCTTTCATCGCTGAAAACATTCAGGCCTTTAGACCCTCTGCGCCAAAAAAGGATCGAATACAAAAAGGATTTTCATTCATGGTGACCAAGTTTAAATTGCCCTTTGATGAAATGATTCTGGATGATTTAGACAGGAACTTTAAAAACTCCAATTTCTCTAGAGACCATTACAAAGGCTTCGCTCAGTGGTTGGATGCACAGGGGGAAGAGGTCTTGAACGGCAAAAGGGAAGAGGCCGACTTGATGTTTCGCCGAGTGGGCATCACCTTTGCGGTCTATGGCGACAGTGGTGGCACAGAAAGAACGATTCCGTTTGATATTGTTCCTAGAATTTTTACTGCAAAAGAGTGGAAGCGACTTGAAAAGGGTCTGATTCAACGCGTGAGCGCATTGAACATGTTTTTGCATGACGTCTACCATGAGCAGCACATTCTGAAGGCGGGCTTGATACCCGCTGAGCAAGTGCTCAACAATGCACAATTTAGAAAAGAAATGGTCGGCGTCAATGTGCCCATGAAAACGTATGCACACATTGCAGGCATCGACATCGTGAGAGCAAACCATGGAGAGAACATTGGTGAGTTTTTTGTCCTTGAGGACAACTTAAGAGTTCCCTCCGGCGTGTCCTACATGTTAGAAAATCGCAAAATGATGATGCGGTTGTTCCCTGAACTTTTTGCCAAACACCGCGTTGAACCGGTCGCACACTATCCAGACCTTTTGCTCGACACTCTCAGGCAATCTGCACCCGCTCAGAACGCCAATCCCACCGTTGTCGTTCTCACACCCGGCATGTACAACTCGGCCTATTTTGAACACGCTTTCCTCGCCCAACAAATGGGCGTCGAGTTGGTTGAGGGCAAAGACTTGGTGGTGAGCAAAGATTATTTGTACATGAGGACCACTCAAGGTCTGAAAAAGGTTGATGTCATTTACCGGCGCGTGGACGATGACTTCTTAGATCCAGCCGTGTTCAGATCAGACTCCGCACTGGGGGCCAATGGACTGATGAGCGTTTACAAGGCAGGCAATGTCGCGATCTGCAATGCAGTTGGAACGGGCGTGGCCGATGACAAGTCCATTTATCCCTATGTTCCAGAGATGATCAAGTTTTACCTCAGCGAAGAGCCCATCATCTCCAACGTGCCCACTTACATGTGCAGAAGGCCCGATGAATTGCAATATGTTCTAGACAATATTGCGTCTTTGGTCGTCAAAGAGGTTCACGGCGCCGGTGGCTACGGTATGCTGGTCGGCCCGGCCTCAACGCAAAGCGAGATTGCCGATTTCAAAGAAAAGGTCAAGGCAAATCCAAGCGGCTACATTGCTCAACCCACACTGGCACTGAGCACTTGTCCAACCTATGTTGACTCAGGCATCGCACCCAGACACATTGATTTGAGACCCTTTGTTCTATCGGGCAAAGAGGTCCGCATGGCACCTGGTGGCCTCACACGCGTGGCGTTGAAGGAAGGCTCCTTGGTCGTCAACTCCTCGCAAGGGGGTGGCACCAAAGACACTTGGATTTTACAGCACTAAGAGAGAGATGCGAGGACGTTGAAATGTTATCAAGAACAGCTGACCATCTTTACTGGATGTCTCGCTACACAGAGCGAACAGAGAACACAGCACGCATGCTGGACGTTAACTATCAAATGTCCTTGTTGCCCCAAACGCTTGAGGTGTCTGAAATGGCTTGGCGTGCATTGCTTGAAATCTCAGAGCTGACGGAGCTTTTTGACAAAACGCATGACAGCATCAGTGCCAATGCAGTCATCCAATTCATGGTGAGCGACCTGGACAACCCCTCATCCATCATGCGCTGCCTTGAGGCGGCAAGAGAGAACGCTCGCGCAGTCAGAGGCTCCATGACCACAGAGTTGTGGGAAACCATCAACACCACTTGGTTGGATGCGCAAAAGAAAATCAAAGATGGATTGTTGGACCATGCCCCTTCAGAATTTTTTGAGTGGGTCAAATTCAGATCTCACCAAACGCGTGGCGTTCAACATGGCACAATGATGCGTGACGAGGCCTACTCCTTCATTTGCTTGGGGTCCTTTTTAGAAAGAGCAGACAACACGGCTCGTCTTCTTGACGTGAAATCCTTGACCGCTGAAAACATGAAAGTCTTTAACCACGACTCTGTCGATGATTTTTATTACTGGGCTGCCATTTTGCGCTCAGTGTCGGCTTTTGAAATTTATCGAAAAGCTTATAGAGACGTGATCACGCCAGAGCGTGTTGCAGAGCTTTTGATACTCAGAACCGATATGCCAAGATCCCTTGTGGCATGCGTTGCTGAGGTTGCAAGCCTACTCGCTCAAGTGAAAAATTCTCAATCCAGCACAACGCTGATCCAAACCAGAAAGATTTTGTCCGAGCTCAGGGACGAGAGCATTGATGACATCTTGGAGATAGGACTGCACAGTTATTTGAAACTCTTTTTAGAGAAGATCAATCTTGTGGGCTCTGGCATCAGCCATGACTTCTTGTTATCAACAGATGAGGTGGCCGCTTAAGTTGTCAATGAATTTGCAGCAAATACGCTTGCACTTCTTTATTCAAGCGCTCAGACTTCGCTTGCAACTGCTCTACTTGCAGCGTCAAAAAACCTGAGTTGAATTCTTGTGCATCTTTCTCAATTTGAGCCACAGACTGAACCAAGGTGGGTTTTGCAAACAAACTCACCATGCCTTTGAATGCATGCAGTCGAGCAAGAAACACCTCACGACTGTCTTCTCGCAAAAGTCGCAAGAGGTCATCACAGTCAGTGGTGATATTTTTCTGATAATTGATCAATAAATCAACGAGTTGTTGGCTTGAAAAACCAAATTCCTCAATTCTCTTGACATCCAACTCGCTCATACGCAGACCTCTTTAAAAATCCCCTGCCCACTGAAATCCATCTTGAAACATGTCGCTGGCTTTGCCGCTGATCGAGAAGAAAAACCTCACCCACAGACCCGCCTTAAAGAGCAATCATTATGTATCATACCCAAGTTGAAACATTTAGATTTTGACGAGGGCTTCAAGCCGGAAAAATATGTTTTAATGGGGATTCGAATGCTTGCAACTTACCCTTCGCCGTGCCCATGACCGAGACACTTTTATCACTGCGCGACATCACCAAACGCTACCCGTCTGTGGTTGCCAATGATCACGTGTCTTTGGATGTGAGAAAAGGCGAGATCCACGCCATTCTCGGCGAGAACGGTGCAGGCAAATCCACCTTGATGAAAATCATATACGGTGCAGTCAAAGCGGATGAAGGACGGATTTTTTTTAACGACCAAGAAACCCTGATCCGAAACCCACAAGAAGCCAGACAATTGGGCATCAGCATGGTGTTTCAGCATTTCAGCTTATTTGACACCCTCAGTGTCGCTGAAAATGTATGGCTCGGCCTTGATCGCAGTTTGAGTCTTGCAGTTGTGACAGAAAAAATCCTTCAAACCGCCTCAAACTATGGCTTAGACATCGACCCCAAGCGGCCTGTCTACAGCTTGAGTGTTGGCGAGATGCAAAGAGTGGAGATCATTCGTTCTCTTTTGAACAACCCTCAGCTGTTGATTTTGGATGAACCCACTTCAGTGTTGACACCACAAGCCGTTGATAAACTTTTTGTGGTCTTGAATCAACTGGCGGCTGAAGGCAAAAGCATTTTGTACATCAGCCACAAACTCCACGAGATTCGCGCTTTGTGCACCGCTTGCACGGTGATGCGCGGCGGCATTGTGACGGGCTCGTGCAACCCGCAAGAAGAGTCCAACGACTCCTTGAGTCGTCTCATGATTGGCAGCATGCCCCCTGCTTTGAGCGTGCGCCCACAACACCTGGGGGAAGTGGTGCTGATCGTTGACCACCTCACATTGAACAAATCAGATCCATTTGGTGTGGATTTAAAGGACATCCAACTTCAAGTCCAATCAGGTGAAATCTTGGGCATTGCGGGGGTTTCTGGCAATGGCCAACAAGAGCTTCTGTATGCTTTGTCGGGAGAAGACATTCGCGCTGAGAGTGCTTCGATTAGGCTCTTTGACAAAGCGGTAGGGCATTGGCCGCCACAAGAAAGGCGCGAACTAGGGCTTCACTTTGTCCCAGAAGAAAGACTCGGGCGAGGTGCGGTTCCAGAATTGAGCTTGTCACAAAATTTGTTGCTCACCAGAAAAGAAGCCGTCTCAAAGAACACCGGTTGGCTCAATATGAAAACGCTGCAAGCCCAAGCCCAACAGATCATTGACACATTCAAAGTCAAGGCCTCGGGACCCAATGCACTGGCCAAATCGCTCTCAGGTGGAAATTTACAGAAGTTTTTGGTGGGACGAGAAATCGATGCCAGGCCTAAGCTTTTGATCATCTCTCAACCCACTTGGGGCGTGGACATCGGCGCCTCCGCACAGATCAGGGCGGCCATTCTGGCTTTGAGAGATGCGGGTTGTGCAGTGCTGGTGGTCAGCGAAGAGCTCGATGAGTTGCTGGAGTTGAGTGACCGATTGCACGTGATTGCCAATGGGGCTCTTTCGCCCTGCCTGTCCAGACAAGAGGCCAATGTCAGTTTGATTGGTACGTGGATGAGTGGCCTGTGGCCTCAACAACAGCTGGAGCGTGAACATGCTGCGTCTTGAACCAAGGGCACAAGCTTCGGTCTTTTGGCGCTTTGCGTCCCCCTTGCTGGCACTCCTGATCACCATCGTGATTGGTGTGCTTCTTTTTACGGCCTTGGGAAAAGATCCCGTGAAAGGCTTGAGCGTTTTCTTTTGGGAGCCCATCAAAAGCGTCTATGCGTTCTCAGAATTGCTGGTCAAGGCAACGCCTCTACTTCTCATTGCCCTTGGCTTGGCGGTTTGTTTTCGCTCTAACGTTTGGAACATTGGTGCCGAAGGACAGTTTGTCATGGGCGCCATCTTTGCCGCCGGCGTGGCTCTGCAAGCCGATGCCTCAAGCCCTGCAGGTTTTTGGGTGGCGGTGCTTTTGTCAGGCACCGTGGGGGGCATGCTTTGGGCAGGGATCACAGCAGCGCTCAGGGACTGGTTCAATGCCAGTGAAATTTTGGTGAGCCTGATGATGGTGTATGTGGCCATCATGATTTTGAATTTTTTGGTGTTCGGCCCTTGGAAAGACCCCCTGGGGTACAACTTCCCACAAACCAAGACCTTTGAGTCCCTCTCACAGATTCCAAAACTCATCCCAGGCACACGCGTGAACATTGGCGTGATCTTGACGCTCTTAGGGGTTGCTGGTTTGTGGGCCTTCTTGTTTCGCACCCATGCGGGCTTTGCACAGCAAGTGGGCGGCTTGGCCCCCCATGCAGCTAGGTTTGCTGGCTTCTCCTCGCGTCGTGCCTTGTGGCTCGCCCTGCTTTGCTCTGGTGCCTCAGCGGGCTTGGCAGGCGCATTGGAAGTGGCCGGTCCTTTGCGACAACTGACACCCTTTGTACCGGTTGGCTACGGTTTTGCAGCCATCATTGTGGTCTTTGTGGGACGACTGCACCCCATTGGCATGGTTTTTTCAGCCCTTTTGATGAGCATGTTCTACATCGGTGGCGAGTTGGCCCAATCGCGCCTGGGCATGCCCAGATCCTTGACGGGCGTCTTCCAAGGACTCTTGCTCTTTTCTTTATTGGCCTGTGACACATTGATGATGTACAAATTAAGCTGGAAACCCACATCCAACTCGCCACCATCCCAAGCAATGAAAGAGGTGCTTTGATGGAGACCTATGCGCTTTTATGGGCTGCAACGATGAACGCAGGTACCGTTCTGGCCATTGCCTCTTTGGGACTGTTGATCAACGAAAAAGCGGGCATCGTCAACCTGGGTGCTGAAGGCATGATGCTGTGCTCAGCAATTGCTGGATTTGCCACGGTTTCACACACGGGCAGTGATCTATTGGGATTTTTAGCGGGGATGGGGGCTGGAGCGTTCATGGCGGGTCTTTTTGGCGTGTTGGTGATTTGGCTGGGCACCAACCAATACGCTACAGGCTTGGCACTGAGTTTATTTGGCGGTGGATTTTCAGCCTTTGTTGGGGTCAATTATGTTCAAGCCAAGTTACCGGAACGTGTTCAGTATGCCATTCCCTATTTGAGCGACATCCCTTGGCTGGGTTCAGCCATTTTTAAACACCACCCCCTGGTTTATGTGTGCATTGCCTTTGTCCTCGGCTTGATCTACTTTCTTTACAAAACTCGCTCTGGCTTGATTCTTAGAGCAGTCGGTGAGTCGCCTGAGTCTGCTCATGCACTGGGCTACCCTGTCAGAAGAATTCGCCTGATGGCTGTTTTGGTGGGTGGCGCCCTGTGTGGGCTGTCTGGCGCCTACATTTCCATCGTTTACACCCCACTTTGGGTTGAAGGCATGATTGCCGGTAAGGGTTGGATTGCTTTGGCGCTCACGACATTTGCGACGTGGCGACCGGCGAGGATTTTACTGGGCGCCTATTTATTTGGTGGCGTGACCATGCTACAGTTCCACTTACAGGCCACAGGCATAGAAATACCAAGTCAATTTTTGAGTATGCTTCCCTATGTGTCTACAATTGTTGTACTGGCATTGATCTCCAAAAATCCGCAGTGGTTAAGGGTCAACATGCCAGCGAGCATTGGCAAACCCTTTTTCCCCGGATCGTGATTTTTAACTCAACTTTATAAAAAGGAACTCAGATGACAGATTTTCACAAGCGTCGTTGGATTCAAGCCGCTGCCATTACAGCAGTGGCTGCTGCTGCGCTCATTGGTTGCAGCAAGAAAGAAGAAGCAAAACCAGCGGAAGCACCCAAGGCCGAGCCCTTGAAAATTGCTTTTGCTTATATTGGCCCAGTGGGTGATGGCGGCTGGACTTTTGCGCATGACAATGCAAGAAAAGCAGTTGAGAAAGAATTTGGAGACAAGATCCAAACATCCTTTGCTGAAAACGTGCCTGAATCTGCAGACGCAGAGCGCGTGATCAAAGACATGGTGGCTCAAGGCAACAAATTGATCTTTGGCACCACTTTTGGATACATGGAGCCCATGCTCAAAGTAGCCGCAGAAAGCAAGGACGTCAAATTTGAACATGCAACGGGCTACAAGCAAGCTGAGAACATGAACACCTATGACAGCAGAACCTATGAAGGCGCATATTTGGCAGGTGTGATCGCTGGGAAAATGACCAAGAGCAATACGCTTGGTGTGGTTGCATCCATCCCAATTCCTGAAGTCATCAGAAACATCAACAGCTTCACACTGGGCGCACAATCGAGCAACCCCAAAGTCAAGACCAAAGTGGTTTGGGTCAATGAGTGGTTCAATCCACCCAAAGAGACGGAAGCAGCAACAAGTTTGATCAATGGCGGCGCTGACGTTTTGTTCCAAAACACAGATTCACCCGCAGTTCTTAAAACGGCTCAAGACAAAGGCAAGCGCGCTTTTGGTTGGGACTCTGACATGACCGCTTACGGCCCCAAAGCTCATTTGGCCTCTAGCGTGATCAATTGGACGCCTTACTACATTCAGGCCACGCGCAATGCGTTAGAAGGCAAATGGGCCGGTGGTGCTCACACATGGTGGGGCGTGAAAGAAGGCGCGATTGACATCGTCTCCATTGCTGAAGACGTGCCCGCTGAAACCAAAGCCAAAATCGACGAAGTCAAAGCAGGTCTTAAAGACGGCAGCTTCTCTATTTGGAAAGGTCCTTTGATGGACAACACGGGCAAAGAGATCTTAAAGAAAGACGAAGTTGCTGATGACAAGTTCTTAAGCGGTATCAAATTCTTCGTCAAAGGCGTTGAAGGTAAAGTACCAGGCGGTGACAAATAAATCTAGACCCGTCTAGATGCATCAAAAAGGATCGCAAAATTTGCGGTCCTTTTTTTTGTCCTGAAGAGTTCAAGCCCATACGGTCTAGAACTTGACAAGGCGTGTCGATTGCTCACAAAGGCAAAGGGCTCACATTAGCGTTGCAGTGCTCTTCAATCACCATAGGGCCTGTGGCAAAGACCGTCAACTGGACCCAGCGTCATGGCTTTCTCAAGCAGTCACGAAAGACATTTCAAACCAACCTGGGGTTGCAAAGAATCGGTTCAAATTGCTGCTGAGGCAATCAAAATGAATAAAGATTGGATCACGCATTGATGGCTTCCTTGCCAAAGAGGCCATGCGGCAAGAAGCAACAACCGTGACCTTCCATCGGGGGATTGCGTGGCAGGTCGCAAAATAGATGAAGGCCAAGCACTTGACCAAGACTGCGCTGCCCCAAAAGATACACCCTAGCCGGGCTACATTGAACCGATTGATCTTTGAAAAAGATACAAGCCTGACGCAAACAAGATTGGCCAAAAAAAAGTGCGCCGTGAAGCGCACTTTTTAATTGCTTACCCGTCGCCGGGTAATTTCAAATCAACTTTTGCGTCGATTTAGAAAAAGCCGAACAACAAACCAACGTTAACTGATGAAGCTGTTTGACCCGTTGCGATGAAGTTGGCGTTTGAAGACCATGTGAAGTTAGAAGCAGCGCTAGGTGTGCCGCTGTTTTTCACGTTTGCGTATTGACCATAAACTGTCAAATCCTTCAAGAATTTGTAGTAAACGCCAGCAGCATAAGTGTTTGTGTTGTA
>CANBTT010000038.1 GCA_947372465.1 Burkholderiales bacterium
GCTTTTCTCAAGTACTCTTGGGACAAACGAATCGTGCGACTGCCCACAGAAGCCATGTCTCCATACACACGCTTTTGTTTTAAATTGTCATGCGCGAGCGCATACTCCACTTTGACTTTTTTCCAGTCGACTTCCAGTTCTTCAGCAATCAGCATTGGCGCAGAAGTGCGAGAGCCTTGTCCCATCTCGGACCTGGCATAACGAATGATCACGGTCTCATCGGGACGAATTTCAATCCATGCGTTGACCTTTTGTGGGTCGTTGCTGGCAGGAGTGGTGCCCTTGGGGTCTGCAGCGTTTGCTCGCTCAGGCACAAAGAAGGCCATGCTGAACGCACCGGTACTGGCCGTGACGGATGCACCGATTTTTAGAAAATCGCGACGTGCTACGCCCGCGGCTTGTGCCGATGCATCTGGGTTGGTGTTGATGTGTTGTTCGCTCATGCTTTTACTCCTTTGGCAGCAACAGCGTGAATGGCTGTGCGAATTCTGGCGTAAGTCCCGCAACGACAAATGTTGGACATGGCTGCATCGATGTCTTCATCGGTGGGCTTGGGTTTTTTCTTGAGCAATGCGACCGCAGCCAAAATTTGACCGCCCTGACAATAGCCACACTGGGGCACTTCATGGTCCACCCAGGCTTGTTGCACGGGGTGCAATTTGCCCTTTTTCTCCAAACCTTCAAGCGTCACCACTTGCTGCCCAACGGCAGATGAGACGGGATAAGAGCAAGAACGAACAGGCTCACCATTCAGCAGCACCGTGCAAGCGCCACACTGAGCAATACCACAACCGTATTTTGGACCCTTGATGTCCAATTCATCTCTTAACGCCCACAACAGGGGCATGTCTGGCTCTACATCGAGTTCACGGGCTTGGTCATTGATTGTTAATTTCATAGGTGTCCACAGTAAAAAATAATCTCACGAGAGCTTATCACTCGCAAGTTTTGGCGCCCATCAGGGTTAACCCCTTTTACACCCTTTGACGAGCACAAATTAGCGCTCTCATGGCGTCAAAGGCAAAGTCGGTGTCAGGCGCGCCCATAGGCAGCAGCAGACCGCATTGAGCGCTCGCCCTCTTTGGTATCAAAAGGGACGCACCACCCAAAAAAAAGCCCATTTAAAAAAATGGGCTTTTTTCGGTTGCTGTTGGGATTAAATCTCTAAATCCTCTTGAATCACCAAAGGACCTTTCCCAGCCCACTTGTCCAAGTACAGATAAATCACCGGTGTGATGTACAAAGTAATCACTTGAGAGAACAACAATCCGCCCACCACGGCAATGCCCAAAGGCGCACGCAACTCTGCACCCGCACCCAGCCCCAAGGAAATGGGCAAGGCACCCATCAGGGCGGCAAAAGTGGTCATCAAAATCGGTCTGAACCTGAGCTTGCAGGCTTGACGAATTGCAAGCTCAGGATCCAGCCCACCGTTCCTTTGCGCGTCCAGTGCAAAGTCGATCATCATGATGGCATTTTTCTTAACAATACCAATCAACATCAAAATACCGATCGTTGCAATCAGGGTCAAATCGATTTTGAAATACCACAAAAACAAAAGCGCCCCAACAGCAGCCGAGGGCAAACCCGCCAAAATGGTCAAAGGATGGATGTAGCTTTCATACAAAACGCCCAAAAGCACATAAATCACCAAGACCGCCACCACCAACAAGACGACTTGGCTCGATTGGGTGTCTTGGAACACGGCCGCGTCTCCACCGTACTTGGTCATGATGGACGCCGGCATTTGAATGTCTTGGGAGAATTCAGAGATTTTCCGCGTGGCATCTCCCAAAGGCACGTCTGGGGCCAGGTTAAAAGAGATGGTGACCGCTTGCAATTGACCTTGGTGATTCACCGCAGTGGGGCCGACCCCACGGGTGACCGTCACAATACTGGACAGGGGCACGACTTGTTGCGTCAATTTAGAGCGGACAAAGATGTTGCCAATTTGATCCTCAAATTTCCTAAAGTCCTCAGGCGCCTCCATGATCACCAAATAGCTGCTCACTGGGGTGAAGATGGTCGATATTTGACGGTCACCAAAGGCGCTGTAAAGGGCAGAGCGAATGTCTTGGGTTTGAACGCCCAGCTGCCCAGCTTTGTCCCGATCAAAAATGACATTCGCTTGAAGACCGCGCAGTTGTGAGTCACTCGTCACATCTCTGAACGCGGAATCGCCACGCATCTTTTGCTGCAATTTATTGGACCACTCATTCAAGGAGTCGGCACTCACACTTTGGAGCACGTACTGGTATCTGGATTTACTGACCTTGCCACCAAGCTGTAAATTTTGAACCGGTCGCATGTAAACAGCAAACCCAGGGTAACGTGCCCGCTTTCTCAAGCCCTCAATCACCTCTTGAATTTTGGGCCTTTGGCTCAATGGCTTCAAAGCAATGAACATGCGCCCAGAGTTCAATGGAGAAGATGAAAATGAACCCGAACCCACAAAGGTGGAGACATACTCCACATTGGGGTCCTCTTGCAGCCTTTGAGCAATCAAGCTCTGGATGCGGACCATCTCAGTAAAAGAGATGTCCTCCGAGGCCTCTGTCGTGACTTGAATCTGACCAATGTCTTCCTCAGGAAAGAAGCCTTTGGGACTGATGGAAAAGAGCCAAGCCGTTAAAACAAAGGTGATGAACGCCACAAACAGCACCCATCTGCGGTGAAGCAAGGCCACATCCAAGGAGCTCGTGTAGGCCTCCAGCAAGGACTGAAATGCACGCTCAAACCAGCGCCCAAAAGCATTTTCCTCGCTGCTCGCATGTGCGCCATGGCTGTGAGCAGGTGCGTCAACACTTGCGTGATGGGGAGGTAAAAAGCGACTGCACAACATGGGCACCAGGGTGAGGGACACAACGGCGGAGACCAGCACCGACAAGCCCACCACCACGGCAAACTCGTGAAACAACAAGCCAATGACGCCAGGCATGAAAAAGATGGGAATGAACACCGCCACCAAAGAGACAGAAATGGAGATGATCGTAAAAGCCATCTCCTTGCCCCCTCTGAGAGAGGCCTCCATGGGCGTCATGCCGTCCTCGATGTGGCGCACAATGTTCTCAAGCATCACGATCGCATCGTCCACCACCAAGCCAACCGCCAAGGTGATGCCAAGAAGAGAGATGTTGTCCAAGCTGTAACCCAGGGCGTACAAAAGCCCAATGGCACCAATCAAAGAGACCGGCAAACTCAGCGTTGGAATGATCGTCGCCACAGCGCGCCTGATGAACATCAAAATCACCATCACCACCAAGATCACCGTCAAGGCCAGGGACAACTTGACATCATGGATCGCCTCACGAATGGATACTGAGCGATCGTTCAAGGGCAAAATGTCCACCGATGCGGGCATTTGCGCTTTGAGGCCAGGCAACAATTTTTGGACGTTGTCAATCACCTCGACCGTATTGGCTTTGGGCTGCCTTTGAACAGCCAAGATGATGGATGTTTTGCCCATGTAGCTCGCCTGCGTTCTCACGGACTCATAACTGTCTTGCACACTCGCCACATCCTTGAGCCTGACAATGCCATTGGCTCTGGTGCTGATGACCAAATTGGCAAACTCACTGGATTTGGTCATTTGTTTGTTCGACGTGATGGTCAACAACTGCTTGGGGCCATCCAGAATGCCCACCGGGGTGTTGGAGTTGGCAGAGTTGACGGCCGTCAACACATCGTCCATGGTCAACCCATAGCTCGCAAGGGCTTGTGGGTTGGCACGCACACGCACCGCAAAACGTTTTTGACCATACACATTGACCAAAGCCACCCCGTTGATGGTGGAGATGGTGGGGGCGATCAAATTTTCTGCGTAATCATTGAGCTCAGAAAAACTGAGTGAAGGCGAAGTCAATGCGACGAACAGCACTGGCGCATCGGCAGGATTGACCTTTCTGTAACTGGGCGGTGTGGTCATCTCAATGGGGAGCGTTCTTTGGGCACGCAGCAAGGCGGCCTGAACGTCCACAGCGACCAGGTCGATGTTTTTATCTGAATTGAACTCCAGCGTGATCGTGGTCGAACCCAAAATGCTGGTCGAGCTGATGACGTTGATGCCATCAATCGTTGAGAATTGTTTTTCCAATGGCAATGCCACCGACGCTGCCATGGTCTCAGGACTGGCACCAGGAAAACTCGCGCCCACACTGATCACTGGGGTGTTGTAACTTGGCAGCGCCGAGATCGGTATCTTTGTATAGGCCAGCAAACCCGCCATAACGGTCGACAAACTCAAAAGCACCGTCATCACGGGGCGCTGAATACAGAGCTGTGGAATGTTCATACTTGACTTGGGCTTATTTGGCGGCTGCTGGCGCTTGCACGTCGGACTTTGGGCTCAAAGGCGCTTTGTCTTTGTCAGCACTTGGCGTGTTTTGAGGAGCCACGTTGTTCTTGGCCGCGGCATCGGGGGCATTGACTGGCGCCCCCTTTGCATCAGGCGCGTTGGCTTTTCCAGCGCCTGGCGTGATGATCCTGACCTTTGCATCGGGCCTCACGTTTTGCTTGCCCTCGACCACCACCGCATCGTTGGGGCTCAAACCCTCAACGGCCATGTACTCGCCCGATACATAAAGCTCTTTGATGGGTTTTTGCTTGGCCACTCTGTCCTCACCCACGACATATACAAACTTCCCATTGGGGCTGTTGACAATGGATTTTGATGGCACGGACAAGGCGTCTTTGATCATGCCCAAGCTGACCTTCGTTTGCACAAATTGACCTGGCCACAAATCGCTGTTTGAGTTTTCAAATCTCGCCTTGGCTTTGATGGTGCCTGAGGCTGGATCAACCAAATTGTCTACAAAGTACAAGTGCCCTGAAACCGTTTTATTGGTGTTGGGGACTTTCACCTCAACGTTGCTCGCACCCTTTGAGGACGCAGTGGCTTTCAAGGCCGCTTGCAACTTGGCCAACTGGCTCTCTGGCACTGTGAACTGGACACTGATGGGGTCGAGCTGCGTGATGGTCAACAAGCTGACTGTTTGCGGCAGCACCAAGGTGCCAGGAAAAATATTGATCACGCCCGTGCGGCCAGAAATTGGGGCTCTGATGGTGTTGAAATCCAAGGCCACTTTGGCCACTTCCAAAGCCGCTTCATCGGAAGCCACCAAGGCCAGTTGAGCATCTCTTTGACTCATGTTGGTGTCAACGGAGCCTTGAGAGACGAAGTTTTTAAGTTTTAATTCTTGCGCCCTTGCGAACTGTCGATCTTGATCTTGCGCCAAAGCCTTGTCGCGCAACAACTGTGCGGTCAATTTTTCAACATTGGCTTTGTCGGTTCTTGTATCCAGAACAAAAAGGATGTCGCCCTGGTTCACAAATTGTCCCTCGCGCACCCTGACCTCTTTGACGGTGTTGGTGATTTGCGATCTCACATCAACGGTTCTGATCGAGGTAACGGTCCCATTGAGGTTCAAATTGACGGCGACGTCCTTGGGCACAACCGTCTGAAGGGTAACGCCAGGCTCATTGGGTCCCTTGGCCTCGCCCTCTTCTTTGGGGGCCAAACGATAATAAACCAAGCCACCGAGGACACCCAAAGCCACCAGGGTCGTGAGAACTGTTTTGATCTTCATTGAAAAGCGCACCCCAACTCAAATTGACTGAAATAAATAACTCTTTTGATAAGCCCTTCAAACCCTTGGGCCAAGCATCTTGACCCAATGTCCTCGCCACCTCATCATGCGCAAAGTATAAACGCTAAGAAGGACCTTACATCTTCCAAGAAAGGGCCAGTGCATAAGGAATAACCCAAGTCAATTGGGGTCATTAAAGAGCAAAGAAGCCAAGGCACAGAGTGCTCAGGGGCGAAGGACCTGGGCGAGAGCCGCCCTTGGCCTTGACTTCAATTCAAATGGCTTTGTAAAGCTCTGTCGCTGGTCGCAAGCGAAAACGCTGCAAAAAATTGACCAGCGGCGTCCATTCCAAGCGGGCAAGCTGCGTCTCAACTCTCAGATGCAGATACACCCCAAAGGCCAAGGCACTGAGCCAATACAAAAGAAGCATGGCAAAAGAGGCTTTTAAGCCCTCCATCTCAAAAGCATCCCAAACAGCGGTGTAGAGCAAAATCAACACAAAGTGATTTAAAAAGATCGCATAAGCGCTGTCGCCCAATGTTGCCAAAGCAGCTTTGACTCTTAGAGACAAAAATTCACCCTTGTTGTGTGCCATCAAAAACAAAGCCATGGCAATGATCAAAGCGATTTCAATGCGAATGCGTGGATCATACATCACCGACAAGAGTCCCAGACCCCAAGTCAATAAAAAGAGCCTTTGGTTAGCCCTTGAGTCTCTCGCCCAACTCGCGAGCAGTCCCAGCACATAAGATCCCGCAAAATAAATCGCCCAGTTGTCCAAAGTTTCAAAGCGGTTAAAAACCCACAAAGAGGCAAGGCCCAACAATGAAAGCATCAATTTGAGTTTGGCATTGTCAACTCGAATTTTTTCATGAGAAGAAAAAAACCAAGCCAAGAACATGGTCAGCGCAAACAACTGAAAATCAATCGCCACATACCAAACGCCTGAGGAAATGGCAGGCACGTCCAAAACACTTTGTACGAGCAATGCATGGGCCAAAAACCCCAGAAGGCTTGGGACCTCAGGCACCCATGATCCCCATAAGTAGTCTTGCAAGACAAAAGCGGCCACCACGCACATGCACAAGCTCAACAGAAAAAACGGTGCCAACCTTGCATAGCGTTTTAAAAGCAAGCTTGGCAAATGCACCGCTCTCATTTTTGAGAGCACCTTGGCAAGCAAAAAACCTGAGATCACCAAAAAGACTTGAACAGCCAAGCGAGAAAGCTGAGCGAAGTCGTTCACGGCGAGGGGATAATACAAGCCAATCTCCTGTGCAATTGGGCTGTAAATGGACAAGTGGTGCAACAAAATGCACTGAGCGCCAAAAAATTTCACAGCATCAATGAACCAAAATCTCGTCACGTCTTGTATCTCCAAAGTTCCATGGTCAATGGGTCAGGGCTTTTAAAAATTGTTTAATTATTGAAGTCACTCAAGGTGAGAAACGAACGTTTTTGCATTGATCGCATCATAAAAACCCTCTATCATGCCATAAAACCTCATTGAAAGCCAGTCCTTTAGCCTTGCCATGTTGAGCCCTACACCCCGCCAATCCATCGTCTTCTTGGAGCCTGATACGCCCTTTCCACCCACCCAAAATGCCCTGGGCCAGGACTCGACTGCGCCTGGCTTGCTGGCTGCGGGGGGGGGCTTAGGTGTTCAAAGGCTTCAAGAGGCCTACAGCCAAGGCATTTTTCCTTGGTACAGCGAAGGGCAACCCATCCTTTGGTGGAGCACGGACCCCAGAATGGTGTTAAAACCCAGTCGTTTCAAGCTGAGCGCTTCGCTCAAAAAAACCATCAAACGATTCAGTCAAACACCTGGATGTGAGATCAAAATGGACAGCGCCTTTTTAACGGTCATCCAACACTGTGCAGGCATGAAGCGTGAGGGCCAAGCCGGCACATGGATCATGCCAGAGATGATCCAGGCCTACCACCAGTTGCACTTGGCGGGCCACGCTCACAGTGTTGAGACGTGGAAAGACGGTGTCTTGGTCGGTGGCCTGTATTTGGTGAACTTGGGAAGAGCCATTTTTGGAGAGTCGATGTTCAGCTTGCAAACCGATGCCTCAAAGATTGCACTGAGTGCACTGGTCGCCTTTGCCAAACATCACCGCATCGAGCTCATCGACTGTCAACAAAAAACAGCGCACTTGAGCTCCTTGGGTGGAGAGACCATCAAAAGAGAATCGTTTTTGGAAACAATTGCACCTGAGCTGCATCAAAATTCTCCAGAATGGATTTTTAAGCCGATATACTGGCAACAACTATTGACCTCAAACGCCGCCACTTGAGCCTTGCCGTGACTCACTTAAAGGACCTTCCTCTACAAAGTTTGCAGTTTTACTCCACGGCGCCCTATCCGTGCAGTTACTTGCTCGATCGCGACGCCCGGTCTCAGGTCGCATCCCCTGGGCACTTGATCAACAGCGACGTCTACTCCGATTTGGTCACCCAAGGCTTTAGAAGATCGGGTTTGTTCACCTACCGACCCCATTGTGACGATTGCCAAGCTTGCCTTCCACTGCGCATCAAAGCCGATTTGTACCGACCCAACCGAAGCCAAAAAAGGTCCTGGAGGGATCACCTGAGTTTGGAGGTGAGGATCATGCGCTTGAGTTTTGTTCAAGAACACTATGATCTTTACCAGCGCTATCAGATCAGTCGCCATGAGGGGGGCGGCATGGATCAAGACAGTGTGGAACAATACGCTCAATTTCTCCTTCAATCGAGAGTGAACTCGCGGCTGGTGGAATTCCGCGCATTCAATCCTCAAACAGGACAGTCCGTTGTCAAAATGGTCTCCATCTTGGATATTTTGAGCGACGGTTTATCAGCGGTGTATACGTTCTTTGAGCCAGAGGCTCAAAGCAGTTATGGTATTTTTAATGTCATGTGGCAAATCGAACAAGCTCGCCAAATGGGACTGCCCTTTGTTTACCTTGGCTATTTGATCCAAGAGAGCTCTAAAATGAAATACAAGGCCTTGTTCAAGCCTTACCAAATTCTTGAAAATGGTCTTTGGGCGGATGTTGTTTGAAAACGCCTTGAATGCACAATAAGCAGTTAAGATTGCGCCATGTCGAATACGCCTTCTCCAGACTCAAATCTCCATACCCCAGCCATTCAAGTCATTGAGAGAATTTTTAAACTCATGGATCTGTTGGCCTCGAGGCAAGAGGCCATGAGTTTGAAAGAGATCAGTGAAAAAACTCAACTGCACCCTTCAACCGCTCACCGCATCTTGAACGACCTGGCACTGGGTCATTATGTGGATCGCCCTGAATCTGGCACCTATCGACTGGGGATGCGTTTTTTAGAGCTGGGCAACGTGGTCAAAGCACGTTTGAATGTTCGCGATGCAGCGCTTGAGCCAATGCGCTCACTTCACCATTTGATTGATCAATCGGTCAATTTGAGCTTGCGACAAGCCGATGAGATCGTCTACATTGAACGCGCTTACAGCGAGCGCTCTGGCATGCAGGTGGTCAGAGCCATTGGGGGTCGTGCACCCTTGCATTTGACGTCGGTGGGGAAACTTTTTTTAGCCGCTGAGGACCCCAGCAAGTTGAGAGCCTATGCACAAAGAACGCAACTCTTTGGCAACACCAAAAACAGCATCACCCAATTGGATGACTTGGAGCAAGAGTTGGCCAAGGTCAAACTCAGTGGTGTTGCGAGAGACAACGAGGAGCTGGAATTGGGTGTGAGGTGCATGGCTTGCGGCATCTACGATGATCGACACCAATTGGTCGCGGGTTTGTCGATCTCAGCACCGGCCGATAGGCTCGATGAGCAGTGGCTGATTCATCTCCAAAGCACCGCCCTTGAGATCTCCAAGGCCATGGGCGATGCCCACTGAGGCCCCTCAGACCCAAGGACGGCAGCGCCCTTGAGGGCCCCAAGCACCAACACCGATGTTTTAGCTTTGCGGCGTCACAAATTTTTGTTGAGCTTCGACCCAATGTTTGACTCTTTCAGCATCTGCAATTCTGCTGAGCTTGCCCGCTGAATCTAAAAACACCATGATCAACTGGCGTCCTGCAATTTTTGCTTGCATGACCAAGCACTGACCCGCTTCAGAAATATAGCCGGTCTTTTGAAGACCAATTTCCCACTTGGGATTTTTCACCAAGCGATTGGTGGTGTGAAAACTCATCGTTCTTGAGCCCACTTCAACCGAGTGACTGGGAGAGGTGGAGAACTCTCGGATCAAAGCGTCATGGTAGGCGTGTCCCACCAGTGTGGCCAAATCTTTTGCACTGGACTGGTTTTTACTGGACAAACCCGTGGGCTCAAAATAACTCGTGTCTTTCATGCCCAATTGGAATGCTTTTTCGTTCATCTTTTGCACAAAAGCACTCAAACCGCCTTCAGGAAAGGTGCGGCCCAAGGCGTGGGCTGCACGGTTTTCACTGGCCATCAATGCCAAATGAAGCATTTCGCCTCGGCTGAGTGTTGTCCCAACGCGCAACCTCGAGGAGCTGCCTTTCTCTGTGTCCACATCTTCATCTGTGATCGTGATGGGCTGAGACAAGTCCAGTTTGTTCTCGCTCACAATCACGCCAGTCATCAATTTTGTGATTGACGCGATGGGCAAAACGGCCTGATCATTTTTACTGAGCAAGACTTCGTTCGTGTCTTGATCAATCACATAAGCCACACTGGATTTGAGGGACAAATCATCCGACAACTGATGCAAACCCGCCAGTTGACCAAATGAGGGTCTCGCGGGAATAGACACGCGTTTGACCGCACGCTTTAATGGAGTGGTTCTATGGCGCACAGTGCCGTCCTTGGACTTCACGAGCACTGTATTTTGATCATCGCGAGAGCTCACTTTTGCTTGAGCCAAACCGCCCAGCAAACACAGGATACAACATATCCAAATAAATTTGATCAAAACACTTCTCCTGTTGATGAAGGCCAGCCGATCGATAACTTCAAGGATCGACAGCTCGCCTGTAAACTGTACTCAAGATCTTGGGACAAAAACTTTTCACTTGCACCCAATAGGTGCAAATTACAAAAAATTTTGACTTTCCAATTGGCAACTGCAAGCGGTCTTCTAAAGACGGCTCAGCTCAAAAACATCTACCCAACATTGATCTATTTGGAGCCGAGTGTAACAAGAAATAAAAAATCATGCAAGATCAAAGACTTGCATGATTTTTGTAAAGTTGCTTAATTAACCACGGCCATCTTGCTGGATCCAATGTATGAATGCGCCAATGGGCCCATTTCGAACACCAAAGGCTCAAGTGCTTTGGTGCCCTGGATGAAACTAAGTAGTTACCCTTGGGCGGCAACTCGATCGGATTTGTTTTGAAGCTTGTTGAGCGCACTTAAATACGCTTTGCTTGAGGCCACCACAATATCGGGGTCAGACCCCACGCCATTGACCACGCGGCCGCTGTTTTGCAATCGAACAGTCACCTCCCCTTGCGACTCCGTTGAGCCACTGATGGCATTCACGGAGTACAAGACCATCTCTGCGCCACTTTTCACGTAACGCTCAATGGCTTTCAGTGATGCATCGACTGGGCCGTTGCCATCGGATTCACTTTTGACCTCTTTGCCATGCGCCTTGAAGACAATGCTGGCATGAGGCTTTTCACCCGTCTCGCTTCTTTGTGACAAGGACACAAAGGAGAACTGTTCTTGAACTTGGCTCACACTGTCATCGCTCACCAAGGCCAAGATGTCCTCATCAAAGATCTCACTTTTGCGATCGGCCAACTCTTTGAACTTAGAAAAAGCGGTGTTGATATCCGTCTCGCTCTCGAGTTGAACACCCAAGTCTTGCAACCTTTGCTTGAACGCGTTGCGCCCACTCAATTTGCCCAACACAATCTTGTTGGCACTCCAACCCACGTCCTCAGCGCGCATGATTTCGTAGGTGTCACGGGCTTTCAAAACACCATCTTGGTGAATGCCGGAGGCGTGGGCAAAGGCATTGGCCCCCACCACGGCCTTGTTGGGTTGAACCACAAAGCCAGTGGTTTGACTGACCATGCGACTTGTCGCCACAATGTGCTTGGCATCAATCCCAAGCTCAAGACCGTAATAGTCTTTTCGGGTCTTGACCGCCATCACAATCTCTTCAAGTGAACAGTTGCCGGCTCGTTCTCCAAGACCATTGATCGTGCACTCAATTTGCCTGGCCCCACCAATCATCACCCCAGCGAGTGAGTTGGCCACGGCCATGCCCAAATCGTTGTGACAGTGAACGGACCAAACAGCTTTGTCGCTGTTGGGGACACGTTCACGCAAACGCTTCATGAAGTTGCCATACAACTCTGGAACGGCGTAACCAACGGTGTCTGGCACATTGATGGTCGTGGCCCCTTCAGCAATCACCGCCTCAAGCACTCGGCATAAAAAGTCCTCATCGCTCCTGTAGCCATCCTCAGGACTGAACTCAATGTCATCAATTAAATTTTTGGCAAAGCGCACCGAGAGCTTTGCTTGCTCGAGCACTTGCTCAGGACTCATTCGAAGCTTCTTTTCCATGTGAAGTGCGGACGTGGCAATGAAGGTGTGAATTCTGCCTCGCTGTGCGCCCTTCAAGGCCAACGCAGCTTGACTGATGTCACGGTCATTGGCTCTTGAGAGGGAGCAAACGATGGAGTCTTTGATGGTGTTTGCAATCGATTGAACCGCTTCGAAGTCACCATTTGAACTTGCAGCAAACCCTGCCTCGATCACATCCACCTTCAAACGCTCAAGTTGACGTGCGATTCGCAATTTCTCATCCCGAGTCATGGAAGCCCCAGGTGACTGCTCACCATCTCTTAACGTGGTATCAAATATGATCAATTTATCGGCCATGAAGTACTCCTAAGCATTGAATTGTTTTGACTTGTCCCAAATTACCCGAGCACCACAACAAAAAAGCCCGCTGCAACTGCATACGGGCTTTTTGGGGTTTGAACGCTCGCGTCTAACTCCGCCCGTTAAAGCGTAGCAGCAAAAGCGATAGAAATTTGTTCATCAAAGTAGTTTAGCACAATTTTTTCAAGGGCCCTCTTCAGGCCCATGACGCGTTGTTTTTTAGTGGTGATTGGATCTGGCGTGTTCCGATTTGTCCACGTCCAAATCATGCAGACCGGACTCCTCTGGCTCATCGGTGGATGTGCTGATGACGCTCGCTTGCAAACCACGTGCTTTACGCCAAGCATAGATGACGTACCCAGACAAGCCATACCCCACAAAGAGCGCAAAGAGCACAGTGGGCGGGTGAATATTAATGACCGCAATGATCAAGGCCAACAAAACGATGGTTGCAAACGGCACGCTTTGCTTCATCTGCACGTCTTTGAAACTGTAGTATGGCGCATTGGTCACCATGCTCAGTCCAGCAAACAAACAAAGTGCAAACATACCCCACGCAACAGTGTGGCCCTCAATTCCAGCGTCGTTGATGAGCCAAATGAAGCCCGCAATGACCGCGGCAGCTGCAGGAGAAGGCAGTCCTTGAAAAAACCTCTTGTCGACCACACTGGTGTTGACGTTGAACCTGGCCAGTCTCAACGCGGCACAGGCACAGTACAAGAAGGCTGCAATCCAACCCCAGCGTCCCAGACCTTTCAAAGCCCACTCATAAGAGATGAGCGCGGGCGCTGCGCCAAAGGAGACCATATCGGCCAAGGAGTCCATTTGCTCACCAAAAGCACTTTGTGTGTTCGTCATGCGAGCAACCCGGCCGTCCAAGCTGTCCAAAATCATGGCGCAAAAAACCCCCATGGTCGCCGCATCAAAGCGGTCGTTCATGGCCATGACAATGGAATAAAAGCCGCCAAAAAGCGCCGCAAGTGTCACCAAATTGGGCAACATGTAAATGCCCTTCCTGGGCTTTGGGGCGTTGCCTTTCAGTTCAGTGGGGTCATTGGGGGTCATGTGATTCAGTCCAGTACAAAAAGGCTTGCGAAGGATGAGGTTTCATCAACTCAATTTGGCCAAAATGGTCATCGTGGCTGACACTTTGTCGCCAGGTGAGACTTTGACAATTGCATCAATGGGCAAATACACATCCACTCGTGAGCCAAAACGGATGAAGCCGTAGCGTTGGCCTTTTTGAATTTGATCACCAACTTGAACGTAGCAAAGAATTCTTCGAGCAATCAGGCCCGCTACCTGCACCAAAGTAATGGTTTTTGTCTGTCCTGCAAACTGGGCATCAATCACCATGGCATTTCGCTCATTTTCGCTTGAAGCCTTGTCCAAATCAGCATTGAGAAATTTACCAGGAAAATACTCAATGTTTTTGATTGTGCCGTTCACACTCACGCGGTTGCTGTGAACATTGAACACGTTCATAAAAACACTGATCAAAATGGCCTCTCGGTTGGCATAGGGATCAAACGCGCGTTCAACCTTGATCACGCGACCATCTGCCGGCGACAAAACAGCATCCTCTTCGGTGGGGATCTCTCTTGGGGGGTCTCTAAAGAACTGGATGACAAACACACAAATCAGATCAAAGAACAAACCCCAGGCCCACCCCCCTTGCCAATGAGCTACAAACGCAGCAATCAAAGTCATGGCAATGTATGGCCAACCTTCTCTTGCCAAAATAGGATGTGGGTAATTCAAGGGGGCACCTTTTATAAAACGGGATGGATTCGATTGTAATGGCCTGAGAGAACTTTTGAATTAACCCAGAAAAATGAGTGTTTTATCAATTAAATCATAAGCTTATGCATCACTTTCAGCGAAAAAAATGAAGTCGATTGAACAAAAACACCATAAAACTCGCCAAGCCTATCCTCATCGCCCAAAGGAGCGCACAAAAAACAATGCCGCTGTCTAGAGCATTTCTCCAGACAACGGCATTGCTCATGCACTGAGCTACCTTCTTACAAACGCAGTATGAGCATCTTTAAATGCTCCCCAATTCGTTCATTGCGATCGCTCAAAAAATTAAAGGCAAACAAACCAATCAAAGCGATGGAGATGCCAAGGGCCGTGGCGTACAAAGCCGTACCAATGCCGGCACTCACGCCCGCCGGGTCTGACATGCCAGACTTGGAAAGGGCCAAGAATGTATCCACAATGCCGAAAATGGTGCCCAAAAGCCCCATCAAAGGAGCGGCGGTCACAATCGTGTCGAGCATCCAAAGCCTAGCACCCAACTCATCTTTGGCATGAATAAAGGCGGCGTCAGCTCGGTCTTGTTGTACGGCAGGCGCAAAATCTTGCGCCTTGTCGCTCAAGAGTTTTTGGACCATCTCGGAGACAACATCTTGGCCCAACAAAGTACCGATGGAACTTCTTTGGGTTTCAATGCTTGCAGTCAAGAGTTTGGCACGCTTTAAATTCATACTGGAAAAGATGATCCTCTCCACACTCACCACAGTTGCAATGATGGCGGAGATGATCATCAATCCAAAAGAAGCCTGATGTAAAAACTCAGTCATACTTTTTAGAAGTCTGAAATAAAGGACACGCTGACAAACCTAGGAGCGCCGACATAGTAACTTGGAATTCCACCGCCTTGTGAGCTCGCTGCAGTTGTTGAAGTTGTGATGCTTGAACCACTGCCAGAGTTTGCGATCAAATAGTTCTTGTTGAACAAATTGCTCACATTCAAACGAACCGTTGGGCTCTTCAAGAATGTGCTGTTCTCAAAACGATACCCAGCATTCAAATCAAACACAGTGTAGGCATCTAAATATTCGTCGTTCACAAGCGTTGTGTAGCGTTTCCCGGTGTATTTACCTGACAAAGACGCCAAATAGGGTCCTGAAGCATATTGCACAGAAGCCGCGTACATCCACTCAGGCGTATCGGGGAACATAGAACCTGCAGTGGGCAAGGTGCTGCTTGCTGTTGCTGGGAAATTGTTCAATATTTTGCTTTGCGTGTAGGTTGCAGAGCCAAAGACGCTCCAACCATTGACAGGTTTTGTCCCCATTTGCAACTCTAAACCTTTGATCGTCGAGTCACCTACGTTGTAGTCTGTGTAGGTGGCTGTATCAGGATTAAAGCCCTGTGCGATACGGTTCTTGAAGTTAACTTGGAACAAGGAAATTGAACCCTTGATGTCGCCCTCAGTGATGCGAAGACCCGCCTCAGTTGAAACAGATGTTTCTGCCTGAATTGAGTTGTTGGGAACCAGTTTGAACCCAGTTAATGCACCATTCACGTAAGTACCACCATTGACCCACCCCGATAAAACGAAGTTAGATGGAGCACGCATGTTTTGTGAAACATTGGCATAGGCTTGTAAAGAGTCGTCAATTTTGTAACGCGCACCCAATGAAACCAAAGGTTTGGCAAACGTCCGATCAACCGAGTAATCGGCCCCTAAGCCTGAACCACTTGAGGCATAGTTGGTAAAGTCACGCTTGATGGATGAAAGGCGAACACCAGGAATGACATCCAATCGCCCCATGGAAATGGTGTCTTGTAAAAACAGTGAATAGGCAGTTGAAACTGTCTTGTAATTTCTACCTTCGTACAGGCTGCCATCGTTGTAAGATAACAAATTGTTCCTCAACCACAAGTCTGAAATGTTCCCATTGTTGTCCATGGTCGTTGCAGGTTGTGTTTGACGATGACGCGCTTGCTCCATCCACAAACCAGCCAGAATCTTATGGTCGCCCAAATCATAATTGGCCTTGAAGGTAATGCCAGGACGATTTGTCTCTGTCACACTGCCACGGTAAACACCCACTGTGTCTGTCGTGTTGCCATTTTTGTTGATGTCAGCAATTCCACCTCGAAAACCTGTGCTTGACTCAGCCAAAGTCGTTTGTAGCGTGCCGCCAGTGCCATATCCATACCAAAAATAGGGCTCAGCACTTAAGGTCAACTTGTCATCAATGCGAGACTGCAAGCGAGACGTGAAGAGATAGTTCTCAAATGGATTCAATGAATATCCAAAATACGCCACCTTGGCTCTAGGTGCTGCGCCAACACTGCTTGTACCAAAATTTGCAGTTGTGTTCTCGTTCCCAGAAGCCAAGTGTTGTGGCACTGAAGAGTTGAAGTCGAGTGATGGGTTTTGAGCGAATTCAGCTTTTGTTAGGGTCAAATAATTGTTGTTGACCGCAAAGTTGTACAACAAATTGGAGCTGAAAGTTGTGTTATCGGTCAATTTCCATTCTAGGCCTGCATCAATGTGGTGACGATTGGCCCCACCTTGTCCTTTGAATTTATCAACTTGGGCAGCAGAGTAAGAAGCAAAGGCCTTGAAGGGATGCTCCTTGCCGATCAAACCTGTGTCGATGCGCAAGAAAGATCTTTTGAAATTCAAATCACCTAGAGAGGCAGAAAATTTACCGCCAAACGTATCTTTAGGAGAGCAACTCACCATACCAACGTTGCCACCTGAGGCTCCAACGTGAGGAGAATCTGTGTCGACAGATCCTTGCGTAATGAACACTTCGCACATGTTCTCAATGTCCGAGTACTCTTGAGGATAAATGGCAAAGTTACCTGAATCATTGACAGGCGCGCCATTGATTGTGAAACCCATCTCATCGCTGTTGAAACCACGAACTCTTAAGTTACCACCAAAAAGGCCCGTCGCATCGTAGCTTGATGCGTTGACGCTGGGCATTAAATTTAAAATCTGATACGCGTTGGCTGTAGGACGCTCTTTGTCAATCATGGATTTGGTGGCCGTGCTTTTGGTCTTCACACTGTCCTCGTCAATCAACAAGCCATTGCCAAGCGAATCGCCCTCACCTGTGATCTTGACTGTTCCAACATCGGTAGGTGCTTTTTGCGCAAAAGCTGTAGAAAAGTAGCCTGTTCCTAAAAGAGCAACGCTCAATAGGGACAGTTGAAATACACGGTTCGACTTTTTCATTTTTACTCCTAAAACAATTGAAATTTAAAACTTATAAAAAAACCAAAAATTAACGCCTCTCATTGAGGCTCCAACGTATAACTAAGCGTTGCAGAAAACTTGTGCGAACCTTCCCCTACAAAGGCTTCCTCAGGAATTGGGGGGTAGGTGCCAGTTTTTAAGGTCTTCAGAGCTTCTCCGTCCAACAAATTCGATCCTGATGAATTCATGATGCCCGCACCCAAAAATTGCCCGCTTCTTGCGATCTCGAGCCAGACTCGCACGGCGCCTTGTGGCCTCGTGAGCCTGGCCTCGCGACTCGTGGGGTAGCGTTTGATCTTCTCAAGGTATGCACGCAGTTGGGCTTCATAGATGCCTGTGGCAGAGGCAGTGACCTGGGCTGGCGCGGGTGGAGGGGGCGCGAGAATGGGTGCTTGCAGGAGCGCTGGTTTTTCAACCGGTGGAGGCGCTTCCTGATGCCTGACTTCTTTCGGCGCCTCGGTTGCAAATGCAGACGTGACTTGCTTTGGCAAGACGGGCTCTTGAGGTCTTTGTGGCTCAATTTTCTCGACAACTTTTTTAACGGGCTCTTGCGGCTTGATGATCTCGGGCGTCAAGGGAGACTCAATAAATGCCGTCATCTCCATGTCATCGCTTTTGTTCAAAACCATGGTTGTGAACTGAACAAAATACAAAACCAAAAAACCCAATAGACATGCGCTGACGTAAGAGATAGGATCTCTTTTTTCGTAGCTCCATTCAAGGGTTGAACTCATTGCGGTTACTTCTTTTTGGACGCGATGGTCATTGAGTCAATTCCACTGGCTTTGAGCATGTCCATGACATCAACCAAGCGTTGTAATGGGGATTGCTCATCGCCATTGATGATCACAGCAAGTCTGGGACTGGCATCAATCAAGGCATTCTTGCCGGCCTTGGCTTCATTTTGATATTTCAGCCCCATCAAACTGGCCTTTAAGCCCACCAGGGAAGAAAAATTTTGTCCGTCCAGTTGATAAGATCCATCAGCAGCAATGCTGATGATCACTCGAATGGGGGGGTGCTCCTCCTTGACGGCGTTTGCACTGGGTAAATTCATTTTGATCCCCAAAGCGGGAATCACATTGATACTGATCAGCACAAAGAAAACCAACAAAAACATCATCACATCAATCATGGGGATGATTTCAATACGGGATTTTTTTCGAGCTTGGTGAGGAAAACGACGCATAAAAGCATTGTCGTTTTCAGAGATTACATTCGTGTGACAATCATCGGATGCTCTAATGACATCATGAAAATTTTTAACAAAAATATAAAAAAAATCTTATTTATTTAAATATTTATCGTTCAAAAAAATGACATAAAAAGAAAAAAAGCACCGCAATGGTGCTTTTTGAATGTCTAATTTTTATCAATGCTTATCGATCAATGCTTTTAAGAGATGTTTGGAGTCATTTTTCTCTTCAACAATGCCCAGCAACTCACATAAAAAAGGATAAACCTCCAAATTCTCAAGCAACCCAATCTCGCCAGCCTTGATCCTAAAGCCTGAAGCGAGAAACAGTCCGTGCATCTCCAGCAAATTGGGATCAAACCCATGTTGGCCAAGAGGTCCTTTGCGAGAGGGATTGGCCGTAACGGTGTATCCCATGTTGCTTAAACAAACCACATCAGGAATTCTAGGATGGGTTCCAAATTTAAAATGTTTGGGGAAATTTTCTTTTAAATAACAGTCCAAATGAGCTTGTTGGGACAACACTTCAAGCACCTTTGCTCCATCCTCACCGTTGAGCCTAAGCGCTGAGGTCGCGCCCTGCCACTCCCATTTTGCCTTTGGAAAACCATTGAGCAATTGACTGACATCCATTGACTTGTCGTGTGGTGTATTGGCCATGCCATGATCGGACACGACCACGAAGGTGGTCTTGTCAATCAAACCAAGTTTTTTCACTTCTTTGATCAATTGCCCCAATGTTTGATCCACCTTTGCAACAGCTCGCTTGACCTCTTGGCTGTCAGGCCCAAACTCGTGACCCGCAGAGTCCACGTCTGAGAGATAAAAGGTTGCAAAGTTGGGCCTCAAGGCCTCTTCTCTGGAGAGCCAGGACACCAAAAATTCAAGCCGCTTTTCATGGGACATGCCATGCTCATACCTGACCCAGTCATTGGGTCGAACACCGTTGATCTCGACTTCAGAGCCCGGCCAAAACATGGCCGAAGCAATCCCCCCTTGGCGCTTGATGCTTGACCAAATGGGCGTGACCTCTGACCACCAAAAGGGGTTTTCCACAGCGTCCCTAGATCCCAAAGTGAACAATTGATCGGTTCTCGAATCGGTCATTGTGTTGTTGACAATGCCATGGTGATCTGGGGTCAAACCCGTCACCAAACTCACAAAATTGGGGAAGGTGAGAGACGGAAAGGACGAGATGGCGCCTTGAGAGAGAAGGCCCTTTTCGGCCAAGGCCTTTAAATTCGGTGTCACACCTAAATTTAAATAGGCGGGTTTAAAGCCATCAAGGCCAATCAAAAGGACCAATGGTTTTTGCATCGAAGGGCTTTGCGAGTGTCCTGCGATACAAAAGACAAAAAGACAGCAAGCCAATAAAAAGGCCATAAAGTGTTTCAAAACGGGGTGCATGCTCGAGCCTGGTTTCCTGAAGGGTTAAAAAGTCGCCATATTAAAGAAAGCGGGCAAGGTTGTGGCCAAAAGCGGCATCCACGAAATGATCACAGTTCCTACAAAAATTGCCAACAAGGCGGGCCAAATCGACAGGGCGACCTCCTTCAAGGGTCGATTGAACACCGCAGAGGCGAAATAGATATTCATACCTGCAGGCGGGCATAAAAATCCCATTTCCATATTGGCCAAGAAAATGATCCCAAAATGTATGGGATGAATGTCATATGACATGGCCAATGGGAGCAACAAAGGAACCAAAACCACAATCGCGGCGTAAATCTCCATCAACGCGCCCGCAAAAAACAAAAACACATTGAGCGCAAGTAGGAAAACGTAGCGGTTGTCGGTGATATTTCTCACCCAGTCAATGGCCAGGTCTGGAATGCCCGCATCGATCAAGTAGTTGGTCATTGCCAAAGCCATCCCTAGAACAAGCATGACACCGCCAATGATTTGTGAGCATTTGATGAGCGATTGAGCAAGTTGTTTAAAGCTCAATTCGTGATTAAAAAACATCTGCGTCATCAGTGCATACACGGCCGTCATGGCCGCACTCTCCGTGGGTGTGGCAAAGCCGCTGACCAAAGAGCCAATGGCCACCAGTGGGGTAGCGATCTCCCACTTCGCATTCCATGTGGCCTCTTTTAAACGAGGCCAAGAAAAGGCTTGTGTTGACTCTAAGGGGGTGGTGATGTTTTCACCTTTCAAGTACCCACCAAAGACAAGCAAGGACAAAACCATCACCACGGCTGGAACAATCCCTGCCAAAAACATGGCGTTGATGGGAACACGTGCAATGATGGCATACATGATCAATGGCACTGAGGGCGCCAGCAAAACACCCAAAGCACTTGCGCTGGTGACAAGACCAATGCCTTTTTTCTCAGGATAACCCGTGGCATTGAGCAAGTTCAGCAACAAGCCCCCCAAGGCCAAAATGGTCACCCCACTGCCGCCCGTGAAAGCCGTAAAACAAGAACACAATACCGTGGTTGCAAACACCGTCCCTTTGACGCCTGAACCAAAAAGCGCCATGAAGACACGGCCCAAACGCGTGGCGGAGCCCGTAGAAGCAAAAATCAACCCAGCCAGAGTAAATAAAGGCAAGGCGGGAAGCGATGGATTGACCGTGATTTGGTAATGAGACAACGCAACAGATGAAAGAGGCAAGCCATCTTGCCAAAACAAGCCCAAGGCCAATGCCGCGATGATTGAAAAAATGGGGGCACCCCCCAAAAACATGACGAGCATTGCCAACAACCAAGGCAACATCGACACAACATTCGTCTCGAGAAAATCAAAAAGCACATGGCTCAACAAGGTCACAGCCACAACCGCTGCAATCTTGTACACAAGGTGACTCAATCCACGGGTGATGATTTGCCAACTTAAAAGCAAAAAACCCAAGGGCATGACCGACTGAAAGACCCAGATAGAAATCGAATAGGCCAACACTTGCTGGGCCGTTCTTTCGGTACTGACAAAGTGCCAAGAAGCCCAACAAAGAAGTCCCGAAATTAAAGCGGCCAAAAGTCGTGCGGGTGTTTGAAATGCATAAAAAATCACCCCAATGCTGCTCAAGTGCCCAGATCGATAGGCCACCATGGCTCCAAACATGGACATCACCAGACCCAAATGTTGGACCAAAATAGGGGCGTTGTCGATGCCTTTACCCAACAGCGGACGAGCCAAAATTTCTACCACTGGAATCAGGGCCATCAAGAGCAAGGCACATGATGCGATCAAGGCATCAAGAGGGACTAGACGTTTCACTTTTGTTTACCCGCTCTAAAAGCATTCAGGTGCTTGAATACTTCATCAAAGGTCTCCGCAGGCACCATCGTGCCCCTGATCTTGGGATACAAACTCACAGCCAAATTGTTCCATTCCTTCATTTGTTCAGGATTGGGCTTGTTCACAACAAGTCCTCTTTTCTTCATGGCTTCGACCGCTTCCTCTACCTCCAAACGAGCCTTGATCCGGAGTTGATCTCCAGCCTTCTCGCCGGCCACACGAACAGCCTCTTGAGTGGCTGGACTCATCTCATCCCAAGCCTTTTTGGTGATGACCAATGCACCAACGACTGGCGCCCAATTGATCTCAAGCATGTTGTTGGCAGTGTTGTAAATTTGACTGGCCATGGCAAAGTAAGGCGTTGACGGCACCACAGAGATCATGCCTGTTTGTATGGAAGGCAAAATGTCTGTGGTCTCCAAAGGCACAGGGGTGTAACCCAAATTTTTCATGATCTCTTGTTGCTCGGGCTCGCCTCCCCAGGAAAAGAATTTCATTTTTTTGTAGTCATCTGGCTTGAATGCGGGCTCTTTAGAGAAAAATCGCACCCACCCCGCATCTCCCCAAGCCAAGACGATAAATCCTTTTTCAAGAAATTTTTTCTCCATGCCGGGTCGCATTTTTTCTCGGACATGGTCGACCTCTTCCCAGTTTTTAAAAAGCAAGGGCATTGATTGCAATGCGCTGATAGAGGGCTCAATTTCTTTCAATCCGACAACTGAAAGCAAAGCCCCTTGGAGTTGTCCAATCCTCATTCGCCTGGCCAACTCGGTCTCGCCTCCTTGGCTGCCATCGGCATAGACGGTGTATTTGGCTGCGCCTCCAGTGGACCCTCTCCATGCCTCAGCGACCTCAATGAGCTGACGGTAATACAAAGAATTTTTAGGCGCCAAGGTCCCAATGCGAAGAGGCTTATCGGCTGCAAATGTTTGTAAGTTGCAGACCATCAGCACCAAGGAAAAAACGACACGGACAGACAATTTAAAAGGCATCATTCACTTTCTATCAAATCTTCTTCATTATCAAGCAACCAAAGCGCTCTAAGTTTCATGGTTTCATTTTGCAAACTGGGGTTCTTTTGAGCAATGGAGACGGCCTTTTGGAGCAAGCTCTCAAACAAGTGTTTGTCCTTTGAAGACACCGCTATGCGCTCTGCCTTGGAAACATAAGGACCTGCATTGCGCTCTTTGGCATACTCAATGGCCAAATCAAAATATTGAGTGGCCTTTAATTTTGAACCATTGGGATTGGCCCACTCAAAAGTCCCCATCAAACTGGCCAGAGAACCCTGTGCATAAGTGGGATCCAAGCGCCAAGCCAACTGGGCCAAGCCCAAGGCCACAGGGAAATCAGCGACCAGATCCGGTTGGTCTTTAGCCGTTGATATCCAACCGCCCAAAGAAGCGGCGGTCCAATAAAGCAAACCCACGTGTGATTGACCCAGTGGAGCCCCTTTGAACCCGTCTGCTGCTCTGAGTTTGGCCTCAAAGCCCGGGAACTTTAACGTCAAGGCTTTCATGGCGTGATGGTAAGCGCGGGCGTACATTTTGGAAGCTCTTTCCCTTAATAGCTCCGCGCCCTTGTAATCTCGTGCCTCAAGCTTGTCCGCCTCAAATGCAACAAAGGCGAAGGCATACTGCGTAAAGCCAGCACTCACAGCTTCAGCAAGCTTTAGATTGGCAGGTGAACTCGCCAGTAAATTCTCTGTCAACTTAAGATAAAAAGGGCTTGCATCACGCGCCAATATCAAGTCCTCCTCTTGACTGTCCTCGGTCACCACAGACTTAGCGACTTGGTCCACCAAAAAGGTATTTATTGCGCAACCTGATAAAGCGCAATAAAGCAAAAGACAGCAAACGAAGGAGCAGGTTTTAGCAGAAAAAGTATGTGACATTTTTGTGACCAATATTTGGCAAACATGTTACCTGCCACACATTAAAAATTGATGACACTCAAAGTAAAAAAACCGAACTGAAGAAAAATCAATCTTTTAAAAGAAGACGATCCCCTTCAAGATGAGCAATCCAATCAATTTTGCGTCATCAAAAAGCAATAAAAGCAACATGCAAATGAAATATTAAAGGTTCACAATTGAAAGATAACTTCACAAACAAGGATTTATTATCAACATGAATGCCACTCAAAATCCAACGCTCAGCTTAAAGAAGTCAAAGGTCCTGCTCAACAACGCGGTCTTTGGACACAAATCAAAGGCCACCTTGAAAGACAAAATTTTTGCGATGTGGTTTGATCGTTTGGTTTACACCCAAATTTGGGAAGATCCAATTGTAGACATGAAGGCCTTGCAAATCAAAGAGACGGATCACATGCTTACCATCGCATCCGGCGGATGCAACGCTTTGTCCTACTTGATGGCCAAGCCAGCCAAGATTTCCGTGGTGGACCTCAATCACGCGCACATAGCCTTGAATCACCTCAAAATTGCAGCCATCAAAGCGCTTGAATACCACGAGGACTTCTTTAGATTTTTCGGAATTGCAAAGTCAACGAGCAATGTTCGAATTTACAACGCAATCATCGCTCCCGAGCTTGACGAGGAGAGCAGAAAATATTGGGAAAGCGGCCCATTTGGCTCCAAGAGAATTCAAATGTTTGCCAAAGGATTCTATAAATATGGACTTCTAGGCCAGATCATCGGCATCATCCATGTGGGCGCCAAGCTTCACGGCGTCAAACTGTCGGACTTATTGGAACAAAAAACTGTAGAAGACCAAAAAAATTGGTTCGACCAACACGTTGCAAAGATATTTGATTCAAGACTGATGACAAAAATTTGCAGCAGTCCATACGCTCTTTACAACCTGGGTATCCCACCAAGCCAGCACTTGGCCTTGTGTGACAACAAGCCCGAGCAGATGTCTGAAATTTTAAAACAACGCGCTCGTCAATTGGCCACCGTGGTTCCCATTAAAGACAACTATTTTGCCTGGCAAGCTTACGCAAGAAAGTACGACGAAACTGGACAAAGCGCACTCCCCCCTTATTTGGTGAAAGAGAACTACGCATTTTTGCGTGACAGTGTTCATAAAATATCCATTGAGCACAACAACATCCGCGATAAACTGAACCAACTCGGCCCTCAGTCAGTTGATATTGTCAATTTGCTGGATGCTCAGGATTGGATGACACCTCAAGAACTAACGGCTGTTTGGACAGCCATCACCCAAGCGGCCAAACCGGGAGCCCGAGTCATCTTTAGAACCGCAGGCTCCCAGTCCCCTGTTGATGCGTGCTTGACGGGCGAGTTGGCCCATCGCTGGAGCCGAGACAACCAAGTAAGCGACAGCCTTGGGCCGCAAGACCGCTCAGGGATCTACGGTGCATTGCACTTGTATCGATTAAACGCTTGATGACCCAAGCTCCATGTGTGCGTTCACTCCAAGACTGGATGCTCAATGCAGGCGCAGACCTCTTGACCGAGGCTGACGCCTTGCCCATCACCGTGACGCGGCAACAAGGGCCCAAAGCCAATTGCTACATCACATCACCAAAGATTGCGTGGTTTGATTACGCAGCGGATGAAGTTCGTGATCAATTTTTTTTAAAGATTGCACTCAAAACGCTCTCCCACCTTGCCAATTGGACGGGGCTTGATCAAAACATCATTGTTGGCAACTTCCCCATTTCTACCAACGTCTGGAGCAGCGCGCAGAATTCTTTGATTTTCAAGGCTTGCCAAACTCAATGCCAAAGGAGTACAAACCGATTTATTTTTGTTCGCAATTTATTGTCTTATCAACATGAACAATTGATCACAGAACTTAACAGCATGGGCTTTGTTGTTCTGCCTGCTCGTGTCATTTATGAATTCGATTTGCGACAAGGCATGAAAAACAAACCCTCACATTTAATGAGAGACTTGGGTGCCCTTAAAAAGTCAACGCTTCAAGTGACCCATTTGCAGCACATTGATGATCAAATCGCCAGTCATTTTCAGCACCTGTACGATTTGATCTACATTCAAAAACACAGTGCGTACAACGCCAAGTACACGCCCGCATTTTTTAAAGACATGATCAACTCCAATCGCATGAAGGCCTTGAGCCTTCAAAACGAAAGAGGTGAAATTGTAGCGTTTGCACTTCTGCACCAAATTGCTGACACCTTGACTGTGCCTGCACTGGGGTATTTTGAAAATGCGAGTGGAGTAGGGATTTATCGCTTGTTGTTTGCTTCAATTTTCAAACACACTTTGGAAAATCAATTGATGCTCAATTACAGCTCGGGTGCGGGAGACTTCAAGAGAAAGCGTGGCGCCCAAGGTCGGCTTGAGTATACTGCGGTCAAAGCGCCCCATTCTTTTATGAACTGGAAGACTCGATTGGTGCAATGGATTGCAAAAAAAACCAAGCACATGAACGAGCAAGATTTAATCCGACGGGGCGCGTAAAGTTCAAACCCACTTTGAGTCACGTTTTTCAGTTGAGGACCCCCGAGCATGCAAACTTATCAATCCTTGATTGGAATTGCGATCATCTTATTGATCACCATTGGCGTATCCGAAGACCGCTCCCGCATTGATTACAAAAGTCTTGGCAAGGGTTTGCTTTTTCAATTCGCATTGGCAATTGTCTTGCTGAAGGTGCCCTTTATACAAAGTTTTCTGAGCTCATTGAACCAAAGTGTGCTTGAACTGCAAAAGGCCACTCAAGCCGGTACGTCCCTCGTATTTGGTTACCTTGGTGGCGGCCCCCTGCCCTTTGAAGAGAAGTCACCTGGTATGTCATTCATCTTGGGACTTCAAGCCTTGCCCATGATTTTGATTTTCAGTGCTTTATCTGCACTGCTTTATTACTGGCGTGTTTTACCCTTGGTGATTGGATGCTTTGCATGGTTACTCGGCCGTGTTTTGAATGTCACAGGAGCGACGTCCTTTGCCAGCATTGCAACTGTTTTTGTGGGCATCGTTGAAGCGCCTTTGCTCATCAGGCCCTACCTCAGTGGCTTGTCCAAAGCAGAACTCTTTGTGGTGATGAGCACTGGCATGTCCACCATTTCCGGCACGGTGCTTGTCATTTATGCAACTTTTTTACAAAACACGGTGCCCAATGTGGTCACCCATTTGATCATCGCTTCATTGATCAGCGCACCCGGCGCCATTGTACTGAGCCTTGTGGCCATCCCCAAACTGCCCCTCTTTGAAAGCCCACCCTCCACCCTTCAGGGCCATGACATTCAAGGCCATGGACTCAGGACTTACATCAAAGCACTGCTTCACACCACAGATGCCCATAAAAAATACCAAAGCACGATGGACGCCATCAGTGACGGCACCTTTCAAGGCATGAAGTTGTTGGCCAGTGTGATTGCCATGTTGATTGTTTTGGTGGCCTTGGTCTCACTGGGCAACAGCATTCTTCAACTCTTGCCCTATTTTGAGGGTTCACCCCTTACCATTCAACGCGTCATCGGTTGGATCATGCAACCGTTTTCTTGGACGCTTGGCATTGAATGGAAGGACACCCAAATTGCGGGTCAACTGATGGGTACGAAGTTGGTTTTGAATGAGTTCATCGCCTACCTTGACCTCTCCAAACTGAACACCAATGCCATCAGCGAGCACTCGAGAGTCTTGTTGACGTATTTGCTTTGTGGATTTGCCAACTTCGGAAGCCTTGGCATTGTCATTGCCGGCATTGGCTCCATGGCACCAGACAGACAAAAGGAAGTTGTTCAAATGGGCGCCAAGGCCTTGTTGATCGGAACCTTGTCGACATGCCTCTCTGCTGCAATGATTGGTTTATTGCTGTTTTGATTTCTCTCTCAGGGCTGACTGAACATGCGGCAATCCTCTTGCCCTGTCATTGAGCTTCAAGCGCCCAATTGAGCTCAATATAAATAGGCCATAAAAAAACCTCCTGCAAGGCGCACAAAGCGACTCAACAGGAGGTTTTTTATTTTTACTTGCTGATCAAAAATCAGTTTCTTGTCTGGTCAACCAATTTGTTCTTGGCAATCCAAGGCATCATGGCGCGCAATTGTGAGCCCACTTTCTCAATGGAGTGCTCAGCGGTCAATCTGCGACGTGCAGTCATGCTTGGGTAGTTCGTGCGGCCTTCGAGAATGAAGCTCTTGGCATACTCACCCGTTTGAATTCTCTTCAAAGCATTGCGCATTGCAACACGTGACTCTTCGTTGATCACTTCTGGACCGGTCACGTACTCGCCATACTCTGCATTGTTAGAGATGGAGTAATTCATGTTGGCAATACCGCCTTCATAAATCAAGTCAACAATCAATTTCAACTCATGCAAGCATTCAAAATACGCCATTTCAGGTGCGTAGCCGGCTTCAACCAAGGTTTCATAGCCCATCTTGATGAGTTCAACAGCACCACCACAAAGGACGGCTTGTTCACCAAAGAGGTCGGTCTCTGTCTCTTCTTTGAAATTGGTCTCAATGATGCCGGCTTTGCCGCCACCATTGGCCATTGCATAGCTCAAGGCCAAGTCACGCGCTTTACCGCTTTGATCTTGGTGAACAGCAACCAAATGGGGAACTCCACCGCCTTGCGCATACGTCGAGCGCACTGTGTGTCCAGGCGCCTTGGGAGCGACCATCCATACATCCAAATCAGCACGTGGGTTGACTTGGTTGTAATGCACATTGAAGCCGTGTGCGAAGGCCAAAGAAGCACCCTTCTTGATATTGGGCTCAACTTCTTTTTCGTAGACACTGGCGATTTGCTCGTCAGGCAACAAAATCATCACGACATCAGCCGCTTTCACTGCAGCGGACACCTCCATCACGGTCAAGTTGGCTTTGCCAACTTTGTCCCATGAGGCGCCACCTTTTCTCAAACCGACGACAACCTTCACGCCACTGTCGTTCAAGTTTTGTGCATGGGCGTGACCTTGTGAGCCATAACCAATGATGGCAACTGTTTTGCCTTTGATCAAACTTAAATCACAATCTTTATCGTAATAGACCTTCATGTTTTCTCCTGTAGATATGGGTCGTTGTTAATTCAAACTCTTAAGATCCGCTCGCCTCTGCCAATACCGCATGGTCCCGTTCTAACGGTCTCAAGAATTGCGGTGCTGTCA
>CANBTT010000039.1 GCA_947372465.1 Burkholderiales bacterium
CCACACTAAAATGGAGATGATGTCTAGACGAGCGTATGGATTTAGAAATTTCGAGAATTACAGACTGCGCGTCTTGGCACACTGTGGTTGGAATGGAGTATTCAACCGTGTTTGATAAATGCTCATCCCCCGTTAATTGGGAAGAGCCTTCATTTAGCGGTTCATCGCTAATCTTACGTTTTTTTATTAGATCTTGAAGACACTTTAAGGATCTAGATCAAGCTTTATTGGTGAACGATAACCTTCGGCAATCTGTTTCCAATTCATTTTTCATATCGGTGTATTTTGTTTTCATCAATTTAAGATTTCATCTGAATACGAAAGCGAATTTTGACTTTAAGAAATTTTTTTGATATGTTTTTTGGTATGTATAAAGTAAAAACGCCCCGAAAGGGGCGTATTTGCTGTATTTCTGGCGGAAGCGGTGAGATTCGAACTCACGAACGGTTTCCCGTTGCCGGTTTTCAAGACCGGTGCAATCGACCACTCTGCCACGCTTCCGTTTAATTTGACACTTGCGATGAAGCGTCTAAGTATTGCATGTCACCTAAGTTTTAAGTTGGGTGAGAGTGTGATCTCAAAATCAAAAGATATTATAAGTCTAACTGGCCAATATTTTTAGGTTTCTTGGCGTCACTGATGCTCATTAATCACAAAAAGATGGTTTGGAGGTCGTTGAGGAAGTTAAAGCCTAGTTCTGTGGGCTGTGCGTGATCACCTTCAACTGAGAGCAATTTCTTGTCTTGGGCCTCTTTGAGGGTGCTCTGAAGGCTGGAAATAGGCAAGCCAGTTCTCTCTGAAAAAGTTTTCAGATCAAAGCCTTTTTTGAGCCTCAAGGCGCCCAGCATGAACTCAAAGGGGAGGTTCTTGCGGGGTACTTCTTCATGTTTTGCAACACAGTCAGCTCCAATTGCCTTTTCCATGTAGAGTTTTGGTTCTCGAATCCGAACTTGTCGAATGACTCGGTGTGGAAAACTCAGCTTGCTGTGCGCGCCTGCCCCAATGCCTAGGTAGTCACCAAATTGCCAATAATTCAAATTGTGAAAGCATTGGTGATTCTTTCTTGAAAATGCCGACACCTCGTACCGCTCAAGACCATTTTTTTGCGTCATTGACGTGATCAAGTCCAGCATCTCGTAGGCCGTGTCCTCGCTTGGTAAGTCCTTGGGCGGGAATTTTGCAAAAAATGTGTTGGGCTCCAATGTGAGGTGGTAAATCGATAGGTGAGGGGGATTGAAGGACAGTGCTTGTTTGAGATCTGCTTCTAAAGCAAGCAAATCTTGTTGGGGCAACGCATACATCAAATCGATGTTGAAGGTCTCAAAATGAAGGCTAGCTTCTTCAATCGCAGCAACGGCTTGTTCCGCGCTGTGAACGCGGCCCAAAGTGCTTAAGTTTTTGTCGCTGAAGCTTTGAACGCCAATGGACAGCCGATTCACGCCTGCAAGCTTGAAGGATCGAAAGCGGTCCTTCTCAAAAGTACCTGGGTTGGCCTCAAGGGTGATTTCACAATCTGCGACCAAGGGCAGGCGAGCCCTGAGTTGAGACAAGAGATGATCAATGGCTTGTGGTTCAAAAAGGCTGGGGGTTCCGCCCCCTATAAAAATACTTTGAACTTTTCTGCCCCAAATCAGTCCCAGGCTTTGATCCAAGTCAGCGATCAATGCATTGATGTAACTGCTTTGATCGTGGGGCAATAACTGATCGCCTTTTTCATGTGAATTGAAGTCACAGTAAGGGCATTTTTTAATGCACCAAGGCAGATGAATGTACAAAGACAAGGGGGGCAAGCTTTGCAGTTGCAAGGTGCCCGCTCGCATCAAGTGTTGAATGTCAAACCGACTCAAAGCCAGCGTTCCTTCATCATCTCGCACATCAAACGAGCGGCTTGCCCTCTGTGGCTGTGTTGATTTTTGATCTGCGGGTCAAGTTCTGCAAAGGTCTTTCCAAATTTCGGCATCCACATCACAGGATCAAAACCAAAACCATGTTGACCTTGCGGGGCTTTTGTGATTTGACCACTGGCCCGCCCGACTGCAATCAAAGGCTCAGGGTCCTCGGGATGTTTGACCGCAACGAGGGTGCTCACAAGCGCAGCCCTCCTATTGTCAAGACCGTCCATTTGCTCCAGTAAAGCCTTCACATTGTTGTCATCGCCCTTGGCGTAGCCAAACTGAGTGGCGTAAAAAGCTGTTTGAACACCTGGTGCGCCATTGAACGCGTCAACGCAAAGGCCTGCATCATCTGCCAATGCTGGCAATTGAGTGAGAAGACTTGCATGTCTGGCTTTGGCCAAAGCGTTCTCTACAAAGGTATGAAAAGGCTCCTCTGCTTCTGTCACGCCAAGGCTAGACTGCGCGATCAATTGAAAGCCCAAGGGGGCCATCAAGGCTTCCAATTCAGCCAGTTTGCCTTTGTTGTTTGACGCCAAAACGAGAGGTTTAATTTCGCTCATGAGACTGACTTGCTTCCTAAGGGGGTGGCCAAAGCTTTCTTTTGTAGATCAATGAGTTCTCGAATGCCTTTTTCTGCAAGGTCTATCAAAGCATTCATGTCAGAGCGCTTAAATGCTGCGCCTTCTGCTGTGCCTTGCACTTCAATGAAGTCACCTAAGCCCGTCATCACAATGTTCATGTCTGTGTCGCAGACAGAGTCTTCGCTGTACTCTAAATCTAGCAAAGCATTGGAGCCGAGCAGGCCCACCGAGATTGCGGCCACCGATTGGGTGATGGGTGTTTCGGTGAGTTTGCCGCTTTGTATGAGGCGTGTCACTGCATCCTGGGCGGCAATGAAGGCGCCCGTGATGCTTGCTGTTCGAGTACCACCATCGGCTTGGAGCACATCGCAATCCAAGTGAAGCGTGCGTTCGCCTAGTTTTTTCAAGTCAAAGACGGCTCTCAAGGATCTGCCAATCAGGCGTTGGATTTCTTGCGTTCGGCCATATTGTTTGCCTTTAGCGGCCTCTCTGTCGCTGCGGGTGTGGGTGGCTCTGGGCAGCATGCCGTATTCAGCTGTGACCCAGCCTTCACCAGAGCCTTTTTTATGCGGGGGGACTTTTTCTAAAACCGAGCAGGTGCACAAGACCTGAGTTTGACCAAATTCAATCAGCACAGAGCCTTCGGCATGACAAGTAAAACCTCGGGTGATTCGAACTTCGCGAAGTTGATCATGTGCTCTGTTGTTTCTTTTAAAGGGGATGGATGATGTCATATGGAGAGTGTTAGATAAAGGGGGCGCTTAATTTATTGAAGGGGTATTGTCATGTATCCCAGCTCAATTTGCGTGAACCCTCGATAAATAAAGAGGAGATCAATTCAATTTTGTTTTGTTGCCTAAGTTAAAGCGTCTCATCGTTTGAAGAAGAAAATGGATTTGATTTTTAAAGGAAACTGTTTGATATTAAGGGTTAATACTGATCTGAAAGCGAATTGGATCACAAAAAAGCATGCATTTATCAGCGAAGATACGAGCTTGTTGCTTATGTAGCTAAACAAATTGAAGCTTTGCCGATGGTTTTAGGCGGCTTTCAAGCGGGGCATGGCTTATTTATTTATACATTGGGGGTCTTGATCCATGGAAACTATAGAACAAAACAAAATGCTGACGCAAGTGGGCAAGGGCACTCCCATGGGCGAATTGATGAGACGCTACTGGCAGCCCTTTGCAGCCGCGGATGAAATCAAGGACAAATGGACCTTGAGGGTGCGATTGCTTGGAGAGAACTTGGTGCTCTTCAAGGACCGACTGGGCAAGTTGGGCTTGATTGCAGAAAACTGCCCGCACAGACGGGCTTCGTTTGCCCATGGCATTCCAACCGAGCGAGGCATTCGTTGCCCATACCATGGTTGGGAATACAGCCACAAAGGTGAATGTTTGAATCAGCCCAATGAACTGGACAACCCAGGTTTCAGAGAAAAAGTCACAACCGATGGCTATCCTGTGCAAGAACTGGGTGGTTTGCTGTTTGCATACATGGGCCCTCAGCCCCAGCCGTTGTTGCCTCGCTTGGATGGTTTTGTTCATCCAGGCACAATTCGCATGCTTGGAAGATCTTTGCTGCCGATCAATTGGTTGCAAATTATGGAAAATTCGCTCGATCCAGTCCATACAGAGTGGTTGCACGGACACCATTATGAATTTTTAAAAGAGCAAGAGGGTGTCAAAGTGGCCATCAGCACACACCATAAAAAAATTGACTTTAAAGAGTTTGAATACGGCATGACCAAACATCGACTTTTGGAAGGCCACTCAGAAGACGGGGATGACTGGAAGATCGGGCACCCCATCGTTTTCCCAAATACCTTGGCTGTGGGTAACGGAGACGAAGCGGCGCGTTACTTTTCTTTCCAAATTCGCGTTCCTGTGGACGACGAAAACACCCTTCACCTTTGGTACAACGCTTATGTGCCGCCACAAGGCATGAAAGTACCAACCCATTTGCTTGAAAAAGTGCATCAGTACACCGTGCCCTTCATTGATGCAAATGGAGAGTACATTGTCGACAATGTGGATGGTCAAGACATCATGGCTTGGATTTCACAAGGCACCATAGCGGATCGAACGTCTGAGAACTTGGGTGCGACAGATAGAGGTGTTGCAATGTACCGACGCATGCTCAAGCGGGAGATGAAAAAAGTCGAGGACGGACTCGATCCAATCGCTGTTGTGCGCGATCCATTGAAAAATGAGAGAATTGATTTGCCCAATGAGAAAAAGAAGCATCACAACAGTGATGGATTTGCCAGCTTCATGCTCAGAACCCATGCAAAATATTCACCCATTGCAAAAGATTTGGTCAAGGTGTTTGAGGGTGAAAACCATCCAGGCATTCAAGAAGCACAGGCCATTCAGGCGGAGCTTTCAAAGCTTTAACTGTTTGTATTTTTCCAGCCATCATTATCAACAACCATCAAGAGAAGACATTTGTGAACAAGCAAGAAATCACTGAAAAATTAATCGCAGCCGGACGTATTTTAGAGACCAATGGACAAGGCGACTTGACCCGCGGACATGTCTCCATCAGAGTGCCAGAGGATCCCAATCATTTCTACATGAAGCCACACAGTTTTGGTTTTGATGAGATCACGCCAGAAAATATGGTGGTGTGTGATTTAACGGGCGAGAAAATCTCCGGCGGCGGTAGACGCCACAGCGAGGTCTTTATTCACTCTGAAATTTACAAAGTCAGGCCCGATGTGATGAGTGTGATCCACACCCATCCCACCTTTGCAGTGGCCTTGTCTGCAACGGGTAAAAACTTAGAGTCCATCAGCCAGCCAAGTGTCGCTTTTTGCGATGGTTTGCCTTATTTCACGGAAACGATTGATTTGATTCGCTCTCCTGAGATGGGTGCTGGCGTTGCCAGGGCATTGGGTGCTTGCAAAGCTGTTCTCATGCGCAACCACGGTGTTGCCGTTGTGGGTCAAAGTGTTGAGGAGTCCACCATTTTGGCAATCATGCTCGACAACGCTTGCCAAATTCAACTCCAAGTCATGGCCGCTGGTGGTGTGGGCGAGAAATTCACGGATCAAAGTATTCAAAGACTGCATCACAACATCACACGTTCCGAACAGTACGTCGTGAATTTTGAGTATTTAAAAAGAAAAGCGGAGCGTTTTTATAGGTGATGGAGCCCTGAGCTTCAAGCCCCATAGAATTTTCGATCCATACCATCAAGGGAATCTCATGATTTGTCGTCCAATCCTCATTGGTTTAGTGAATGCGTTTTTTTTGCTGTTCAGCGCCGGCGCATGGTCTGAAGGTACTAAGCCCGTGATGACTGGAGCGGAGGCGGCCTTGTACAAAGGCACCGATCGATTTGAGCGTCTAGTGGATGCAGCAAAGAAGGAGGGCGTGGTCTCCATTTATCACGTTTATCCAGGCCTGCCTGCTTTGCTGGCCGAGTTCACGAAAAAATACGGCATCAAGGTCAAAGTGTGGCGTTCGGGCTCAGAGACGGTGTTGCAGCGAATCGTGACCGAAGCCAAGGGCAATAAATTCGAGGTGGATCTGGTTCAAAACAATTCGCCAGAAAATGAAGCCGCTTACCGGGAAAAACTTCTCCAAGAGGTGAGGTCACCGTATCAAGCAGATTTGATTGCTCAGGCACTGCCCTCTCATCACCAGTGGGTGGGATTTTCCGTAGATGTTTGGGTCGCTGCATACAACACCAACAAAGTTAAAAAGGAAGATCTTCCCAAAACATACCAAGATTTGGTGGATCCCAAATGGAAGGGTCTTCTTGGCATTGAGGCGAACAACCAGGCTTGGTTTGGCTCCTTGCTCAGTGAAATGGGAGAAGAGGCAGGGCTTAAAACCTTCAATGCCATCATGAGCGCCAACGGCATGTCCTTTCGAAAGGGGCACTCCTTGCTCACCATGATGGTGTCCTCTGGTGAAGTGCCACTGGCATTGACGGTCTACAGTTGGATTCCGGAGCAATTAAAGCTAAAGGGTGCGCCCATTGAATACTTCCCCTTGCAGCCCTTGATGGCGCAAGTCAGCACCATCGCAATGCTCAAGAAAGCACCCAATCCAAATGCGGCCGTGCTCTTGTATGATTTTTTGATCAGTGATGGACAAAAGCTCTTGTCGGACGCCTCTTTTATCGCGGTCTCAAAAAAAATCAACAACCCGTTCACAGGCGTATCGATGAAATTTGTCGATCCTGGACTGGCCATTGATTCACAAGCGAAATGGCTAAAAGTTTTTGAAGAAAACATCACCAAAAGAAGCAAATAATGCGCGACAAAGACGCGTTGAGTCGTGAACGCTTGGCGCATTTGGTCAAAGATGTTTTTCGGCTCACCTCGGGCGCGTTGCAAAGAAAATTACGGGCCCACAATGTTCACTACAGCCACTGGACCTTGCTCAGGGTGCTGTGGATGGGGGATGGCTTGACCCAGCGTCAACTCAGTGATCAAGCGGGTATCAGTGAGCCGTCCACCTTTGCTGCACTTCAGGTCATGCAGGCCAAGGGCTACGTGACTCGGCAAAAGATGCCTGACAACAAAAAACAAGTGCGAGTCTTTTTAACCCATGCAGGCTTGCAGTTAAAGGGCTTGATCGTCCCCGAAGCAGAAGCGATCAACGACCTCGCCTTGTCTGGGATTGATGTTCAGGATATTCAAGCCACTCGCCGAACGTTGATCGCGATGGCACACAATTTAAGTCGTGAAACAAGTGAGTCCCATCATGACAGTGCCTAGAAAGATAAAGGTCGGCATCATTGGCTTGGGTGCTGCTGCACAGGCCTTTTTACCTGCTTTTGAAAAGCATCCTGGCTTTGAATTGATCGGTGTTTGTGACCCCAATGCGGCTGAACAGTCGCAAATCAATGCAATGCCTGGTGTGCGGTATTTTTCTACACTCACACAGATGCTTAAAATGCAGCCCGACATTGAGCTGGTCTACATTGCCTCACCCACCGATTTGCACTTGAGTCATTCGCTTGAAGTCATTGCGTCGGGCAAACACGTCTTGGTCGAAAAACCCATGGCCAACTCTTTAAGGGATGCCTTGAAAATGGTTGAAGCCTCAAAGTTGGCAGGCACCGTTTTGATGGTGGGGCACTCACACAGCTACGATCGACCCATTTTAGAGATGAAGCGTTTGATTGATGGCGGCAGCCTAGGTGCTGTGCGCATGGTCAACACCTGGTGTTACACGGACTGGATGTACAGGCCAAGGCGCGAAGAGGAGCTGGACCACCGCTTGGGAGGTGGGGTCACGTACCGGCAAGGCGCGCATCAGTTCGACATCATTCGTTATCTGTGCTCGGGTCTTGCAAGCAGTGTGAGGGCAAAGACCCTTGACATGGACCCCAACAGAAAAGGCATTGGTGCACACACGGTCTTCATTGATTTTGAGAGTGGTCCATGTGCCACGGCGGTTTACAACGGGTATGCAGGGTTTTCAACCATGGAGATGGGGTTTGACATCTCAGAGTGGGGGTTTGAAGAGCCCTTGGGTGTGAGAAAGTGGTTGCAAAAACCGCTGCAAGCGGTTTCCGCCGATGATGAGTTAAAGGCCAAGCGTGCAAGGGCGGCGGGGGCCATTCCTCATCAAGCCCCTTATCAACCCTTTTTTGGTGTGACCTTGGTGAGTTGCGAGCTGGGCGATGTTCGTCAATCGCCAAGGGGATTGCTGGTTTGTGGCAGACACTCGCGTGATGAGATCGTGCTTTCAAGCGATGAAAGTCCAAGGGATTTGGTTCTTTTGGAGCTCTATGGTGCGTTGGTTCACCAAAAGAAGGTTGTTCACAGCGCACAATGGGGGGCCGCCAATTTGGAGATCTGTGAAGCGGCCATCGAGTCTTCTCTTCAAAGAAAAGAGCTTTCACTCAAACACCAAGTCAGTCTTTAGCCCGGCATGGGTGTGACGGAGTTGATTTTGGCGCCTGTTTTTTCAAAATAAGCCTCCCAAAACTCCATCAGTGAATCCGTTTGGTATTGAGGTGAATTAAAGAGGAGATACAAATCGACTTGGACCTCTTTTAAGTCGATGAAAGTGCGTCTGGCGTAGTCGCTTGCCTCGAAGTCTTCTAGGTTGGGCAGTTTCTTGTACAAACTCAGCTCTGGGGTGTTGTGCAGCAAGTCAGAGACAAGCAACAGGTGCCTTTCTCCTTGCATGGGAAAGCGCTGAAAGGACTGCAAGCTCACCATTTGTAGCATCTCAAAAATGGGTGAATATTTGGCCGATTGTGTACTGACCATGGATTGCATTTGTTGCATCAAGGGGTTGATGAATTTTTTATTGTATTGCCGCTTGAGTTGCTTTAAATTGGCGGTCAACTCACTTTTACCATCCCCTTTGCCTGGATTGCAAATTTCTACAAGGGGCTTGGATGTTTGCCTGTAGTCTTCACCCATGACGAACACCGAGATCAGGTAACCTTCAGGAATTTTTCGCTCAACGAGTTCCTTTAAAAGTGTTTCCATGGCCGTTTTTTGGGTAAAAGTCATGGGGTCTGTCTTGTCCACAAGCAAAACGTAGTGCCCTTTGGGGCCTGTTTCTGGGCACAAAGTTTCTGGATCAAAGCCCTCAGAACGGTGGGTGAATTGATACAGCAAGAAAGAGGCGATCATGGCAATGAAGACCAAAATCAAGGAGCCGTAGATGAGCTCGCGTCTTCTTTTTGCTCGTTCTCGTCGACTCAGGCGTGCCATCAGTTGAACCTTTTTTGCAGGGGGTCGAGTTCATCAATGGGAACAAACACCAATTGATCCAGGTATTTCTGAAAGGTTTGGTGCAGTTTGTTTCTGATGTCCTCAGATTGAGACGTGAGGGTTTGCATGAGGCGAGTGTGCAAGATGAGTTGTTGTTCATCTTGTTCAACCCATGGAATCTCTAGTTTTTTGAGCGCTGGAATTTGGTCAAAGTATGCCGGCCTCAAGCCATCACTGCGGTTCAATTCATTTTCAGATCTGAAGTGCTGGATCAAAAGAACAAGCGCACGCTCACAGTCGCTTGAGATTTGTTCAAACTTGAGCTTGATGGCTTTTTTGCGATCAATGAAACTTCTGTAGTTGGAGATGGACGATTTGGCTTTTTCAATGGATTTCTCCAAATCAAGGAGCGCACTTAACTTGTATTCCTCAAGGTCTTGCCTGACTTCATCGAGCTCTTCAAAGTAGTCGTTCAATGCGGCCTCTGATTTTCGTGCCAAAGGGCCGTAACCTGGGTAGAGGTCATCAATCAAGAGCCCATCCATGATGGCGCCAAAGGCAAAGGAGACACTGACAGCAAAAAGCAACCAAGAAAAAAGATCGGCAAATTCAAATAAATTGTTCTTGAGTTCAATCAAAGCCATTTTGGCGGGCTCCAAGGACTCCATCACCAATTGATCTCTAATGTGCGCAATGGCAACGGCCATCAAGATCACAAAACAGATGGTGAGCACCAGCGCAACAAAGCCCATTACTTTTTGAGCGATTTTTTGGTGATTGATGAGTCGAATCACACTTTTGCCTAGAAAGAAGGACAAAAGGACATTGATCGCGGCCAAAGAGGCCGCATAGGTGAAGCCACCAAGAAGTCCTGAGCTCAAGCCTTCTGAGAAAAACTCTGCATTGAACAAGGCTTCAATCACGATTAAAAAAATCAATAAGCAATAGCGCAAAAATTGACTCGAGGAGCTCGGGTATTCAGGTTCTCTTTGGAGATGGTTGTGTTCTTTAAAGCGGTGCAACTCGCGGACCTTTTTTTGTGCATTGCTTGCCAGCGAGCGGATCAGTTGACTTTGCTCGGAGACCAATTGAGTGGCTTCCCGCTCAAAATTGGTTTCTATCAGCCATACGTTTTGCAGGTCAGGCAGTTCGTTGAGGTGTGCAATTTCATTTTGAACTTTCTGCATCTCAAGCATGGTTTGATCAAACTTCTTTTGTTGATGTCGTTCAATGGTTTGGACAATTTGCGTCTCCGTGCTGCTCAGGCTCTGGGACTGGGGGTTGGGCAGATTGGCACTGGCTTGTTGCCTGGCGGATTCCGTGATGCCAAGGTGCGCATCCATTTCAGAGACATCTAGGACATCGGACGAGCTGTTGTACTGTTTGGTGGCCAGGCTGGATTTAGATTGCCACAAAGAAGAGACGTTTTTTTTCATCAAAAATGGCTCCTCTTTGTTGTGTTAAAGAATCGATTGATTTCAATGAATTGGGCTCAGGGCTCGCACGCCAAGAGCATCATTTTGCCCGCAATCGAGTCTTCAGCAATGGCATGCCACTTGCCAGCCTGAAGACTTTTGAAGATGGGTTTTCCACCAGCCATGTTTTCTTTGTGAGAGGTAAAGGCAATGGTGCGTCGTTGTTTCTCTTCGCAATTGAATTCATTGAGCACTTGGCTGGAGAGCACCCCCCTTTTGTTCTTGTCTTTAAAGTCCAAGAGGAGCCAAACCGTTGGGAACTGCGCATTTTTGGCAATGCGGTCATGGTCAATGTAGATCATGGCCTTGGGTGTTTCTTCAAGTTTTTCCCACTCTGCCTGGGCGCAAAGGCAAAGGGCGAGCATTAAAGCGAGCGTGATATTCTTGATCATGGTGATTGGCAATTTTAAGGGCTAACAGCCAAAATCCAATCAAAAGACCTAAGCTTCAGGGGCAATTCTCAGTTTGGCAAGCCTTGGGCGTTGCATTTTAGTTTTATCCGCCCCATAAAGGTGAGCTTTGGTGGGATTTGACTTTGTCGCGTTGGCCCCATGATTTTTAGCGGGGCAAGTCTTTTTTATGGCTTGGCCATGTATTTTTTGGTGTGCTAGGGATATGATCAACTTCGAGTGTGTCAAGTGCCCAAGTGCACTGTAGGAGGAACAATGGAAAACATGGATGTGATGGTTCTACGGTCTTTGAGAGACTGGAGACAAAAGGGGCAACGCGCTTTTTTGGCCACGGTGACAAGAACTTGGGGCTCGTCGCCCAGGCCCATAGGGTCCATCATGGCCATGTGTGAAACAGGTGCTGTGGTCGGTTCTGTTTCTGGTGGATGCATAGAAGACGATTTGATCGCTCGCTTCACGAGCGCTTATGCCTCGTCCCTGGATGATCAAGATGCACCCAAAGAGCAACTGGAGGGCAAGCCCTTGAGGCTTAAATATGGCATCACGGCCGATGAGGCGCACCGCTTTGGCCTGCCATGTGGTGGGACCTTGGAGTTGGTGATTGAATTCAATCCCGACACGCAAAAGCTAGAGGAGTTGGTCACTGATTTGGAGCACGGCTTGTTGGTGACCCGAACGCTGGACTTGGAGACCGCGCAAGTGCTTCAAAGCCATGTTCACGCGCCAAAAGATTTGGAGATCACAGAGGCCCATTTGATGAACACATTTGGCCCTGAGTACAGGATGCTCATCATTGGCTCGGGCCAAATGTCTGAGTACTTGGCAACCATGGCGCTGTTCAATGGATTTTCTGTGACGGTGTGCGACCCAAGGCTTGAATACAAAGATGCTTGGTCTTTAAAAGGGGTTCAATTGAGCTCAGAGATGCCCGATGATGTGGTCTTGTCCTTCAAGCCCGATCAAAGGAGCTGTGTGATTGCCCTTACACATGATCCCAAGTTGGACGATTTGGCCTTGTTGGAAGCTTTGAAAAGCGATGCTTTCTACATTGGTGCCATCGGCTCTCGTAAAAACAATCAATCACGCCACCAGCGCATGATGGAGCACTTTGATCAAACCCAAGACACGCTCAAGCGATTAAGAGGGCCGATTGGACTTTATATTGGAAGCAAAATGCCCTCGGAGATTGCTGTGAGCATCATGGCGGAGGTCTTGGCTGTGAAGAACAAGGTGGTCTTGCCCATAGAGATGGACGTGGCGCAGGCCAAGAGCCACATCTCTTGAGGCAAGAGGACTCAACTTGGCCAAAAGTAAGCGGCGGTTTTGAGTCCCAAAAAGGTCAAGGCCAAAGAGCCCAACAAGTGCAAGCTGCTCGTGAAAAATGCTTTTAAGTATTCTTGGCTCACCAAAAACCCCATCACTTCAGCGCTGAATGTAGAGAAAGTTGTCAAGGCGCCTAAAAAGCCAGTGATGAGCACGCCACGCCACATGGGCTCGAGTTGAGGCAGGGCTTGAAAGACACCCAACACAAGGCCAATGAGATACCCTCCAAACCAATTGACCAGCAAGGTGCCTGCAGGAATGGCGAACAAGGGGTTGAGCCATAAACTTGCCTGCCAGCGCATCAATGCACCTATACAAGCGCCTATACAAATTGCAAAGACATCGTACATAAAACCCAGACTTCAAAGTTTGATCTGTCAGTGACAGGGAGTTTAACGTTAAAACCCCATCAGGTACAAACACCCATAGAGATGGCGTTCAAAAAAGAGCAACAAAATCTTTTGCTTTGACCATGGGACTTTGCTCTCGGTCTAGGGATGTGATTGGGCCCACACCATGGCCCTGATTTGACCCGTCTTAGAAAAGAGAAGCAAGCCATTGAGGAAAAAGGGACGACCTTGCGTTCAAAGGGTAAAGCCCAAGCGGAGGCACAAATCACAGAGATCATGAAAGGCCGTGGCCTGTCAGTGGAAGATTGTCGTCATGCACCAAAGCTTGGAGAGGTGCGGAAAATCAAAAAAAGACCGTGGGCGACAAATCCAGCGTGGCTCTAAAGGCTGACGGGAAGGTGCCCATCAAAAATCGGCATTCTAAAAATCCTGCTCAGGCATGGGCTGGCAGGGGTAAAACACCAGCTTGGGTGCATGCGCTCAAGGGCGGTGGTGAGCTCGAGCGGGTGTCTACCCTGTTGTGTGGCGAGCTCCTAAGGCCTCAAGGGGTGCTTATTAAGTGGTCAATGTATTGACCCACACCCTTTTGTACGTTGGTGAAGGAGAGATCACAGCCGCTCTTACGCAAGTGGCTCAAGTCCGCTTGTGTAAAGCATTGGTATTTGCCCACCAAGGAGCTTGGAAAGTCGATGTATTCAATGAGCCCTGCCTCCACTGCCCCTTGAAGGCTCATGGGTGCCTTGGCTTGGTGGCGCAGATGCGCATTCACAACGGCCAAGGCCACATCGTTAAAGGGCTGCGCGTTGCCAGAGCCTAAATTAAAAAGACCTGATTTTTCTGGGTGATCAAAGAACCACATTTTGACGGCCACCAAATCTTTGATCCAAATAAAGTCTCTCATTTGCTCGCCACTTGCATAGCCTCCATAAGGGCCAAAGAGTTTGACAACACCGGTGTCTTGGAATTGGAAATGCTGATGAAAGGCAACGCTGGCCATGCGCGCTTTGTGCTGTTCACGGGGGCCGTAGACATTGAAATACCGAAAACCTGCCACTTGGGCACTTTGCTGGTCCCATTTGGAGCCGCAGTGGCGGCGAACGATTTGATCAAACAGCAGTTTGGAGTAGCCATAGACGTTCAAAGGACGCTCATTGTCGGGTGTCTCTGTAAAGGCGTTGCTCCCCCCATAAGTTGCTGCCGAAGAGGCATACAAAAGTCGCGTACCCTGTGCTTGTGAGGCCAACAAAAGGTCCTTGGACATTTGGTAGTTGTTTTGCATCATGTACAGGCCGTTGTGCTCCATGGTGTCACTGCAGGCCCCTTCATGAAACACGGCCTCCACTTCACCAAAGGCTTTGTCTGTAAAGCGCTGATAGAAGTCTTTTTTATCCATGTAGTCGGAGATCTTGAGGTCGCTCAAATTTTTGAACTTCTCTCCTTTGCTCAAATTGTCCACCGCAATGATGTCATCAATGCCTCTCTCGTTCAAGGCTTGGACGATGTTTGATCCAATGAAACCTGCTGCGCCAGTGACGATGATTCTCATGCGATTAATTCCTCAAAACTCAAAGATGCGGTACCAAATTTCCCGACCACGATGCCGCCTGCCTTGTTGGCCCAAGGCAGGGCTTGGCGAATGGTGAAACCACACGCCATGAGGCTTGCAAGCGTGGCAATCACAGTGTCGCCTGCACCGGTCACATCGAACACTTCTCTGGCTTGTGCTTTGACGTGAAAGTCCCCTTCTTGGTCAAATAGGCTCATGCCTTCTTCGCTTCTGGTGACCAACACCGCCTCCAAGTTCAGAGATCGTCTAAGGGCTTGTGCTTTGTCTTTGAGTTCTTCTTCAGAGCGCCAAGGGCCAACCACTTCTTGCATTTCACTTTTGTTGGGCGTGATAACACTCGCACCCATGTACTTTGAGTAATCAACCCCTTTGGGGTCAACCAAAATAGGGCATTTCGCATGAGCAGCTTTCGCGATCATGTCCTTGACATGGGCAAGACCCCCTTTGCCGTAGTCAGAGAACAAAACCGCTTGATGGGTGTGCACCAGTTCAGAGAAGCGCTCTGTTTGAGATGCCAAGAGCTCCTTTTGTGGTTGGGCCTCGAAGTCAGCTCTTAAGAGCTGTTGTTGGCGCCCAATGATGCGCAGTTTGACCGTTGTTTTGAGATCTGCATCGCGACCAAAAAAAGGCTCAATGCCCGTTTTTAAAACAAGCGCTTCGAGTTGTTGGCTGGCCTCATCTTCTCCAACGACACTTAAAAGAGACGCTTTGGCGCCAAGACTAAAGACATTGAACGCCACGTTGGCGCTGCCTCCAAGGCGGTCCTCCTCGCGTTGTACTCGAACAACGGGCACAGGCGCTTCTGGGCTGATGCGTTCAACTTCACCATACCAATATTTGTCAAGCATGACGTCGCCCACGACCAAGACGCGCGCGTTGGAGAGGGTTTGATGATCAATGGGCTTCACAATTCTTCCACTCTGAGGTTGGGATAACTGTCCCAAGCTTGGCAGCCCGGGCATTGCCAAAAATGTTTCTGCGCCTCAAATCCACACGCCGCACAGCGGTAGCGCTTAAGGGGAGCGGTCGCTCGCAGCAGTGCTTTGTTCAGTGCAGCACGTTGCTCTTCATGCTCAATTCTCTCATGCTCAAGCCACCATGAGGCGACCAGCAAAGAGGCATCGGTTTGTAAATGCTCAGTCAATAATTTTTGTTGCTCGCTTGGGGTGCTTTGCAGTGTTGAAAGGGCTCTCAAAACATCAATAGATGCGTGTGTGTCATACGCGATTTGCAGCATTTCTTTGAGTGAGTGCTCTTTGCCCAACGTTTTAGACCAGGCCAAAAGGTCATCACATAAAAGGGGCAAGGTTTGGGGAAGAGCGCGGACCAAAAGCAAAAGGATTTCCAGGGCTTGAGCGGTGTGACCGAGTTGGTGCTCGAGATGTGCAAGAGCAATGCGAGCCCTGGCACTTTGAGGCGCCATGTGGATGGCTTGTTCCAGCAAGGTCTTGGTTTGAGCCACCAAGCTTGGTGATGGGGGCACTTCTGATTTGAGCAGCTGATCGACTTGCTCGCACAAGTAGTGGGCTTGTCTTGTTTTGAATTCGCCAAGGCCTGAGTGATCGAGTTCTTGCGCAATCAGTTGAGCTTGTTGCCAGTCGCGTGTGCGCTCAAAAATACTGAGAAGTGCCAACTGTGCTTGGGCTTTGAATGAGGTGCTCAAGAGCTTTCTGTAGCTCTCTTCTGCACGGTCGAGCAAGCCCGCTTTGAGGTAATCCATGGCGAGTGCCAACTGAGCGCGCTCGTGCTCTTTGTTTGACAAGTCATCGCGCGCTAGCAAGTGTTGGTGCACGCGAACGGAGCGCTCGAATTCTCCTCTGCGGCGAAACAAACTGCCCAAGGCAAAATGAAGTTCTGAAGTGTCGGGGTCTTGTTGAACGGCTTGAATGAAAGCATCAATGGCCTGGTCTTGTTGTTCATTGAGTAGGAAGTTCAGACCTTTGAAGTAGGCTTTTGGATTTTGGCGGTTCTCTAGACGCAGTTGTCTTAAATCCAACCTGGATGCCAGCCAACCCAAGACAAACGCCAAGGGCAGTCCGAGCAAAATCCATCCCAGATCAAATTCCATGGGGTGCTCCTGAGTGTGCAGAGGTCGTCAATCCACTTGCCGTTGGAGCCGTGCTGCGACTTGAACCGGTATCAAGGGGATTGAACGCGGTGGAGGAGGTGATTGGATTGGCGTTGGCGGCTTGTATTTTTTTGAGGGCTCGTCGGTGACGCCACCATTTCGGTAACATCCCCAGAACACCCACCGTCACGCCCATGGCAAAGACGCCCAAAACCATCAGCACAAGTGGTCCACTCCATTGAGTGCCAAAAAAGAAATGCAAAGTGACATCGCCTGGGTTGTTCAACGCAAAAGCGAACAGGGTAAAGAAAATGGCTGCTTTGAGCGCCCATTGTAAGAGTCGAAGGATCTTTTTCACGTGACACACTCCAGCTTCATTTCATCCATTCTAATTGGATAAATGAGGGGCAAGTGGGGAATCAAAAAAAATGAACAGGTACAAACTCTGGGCATGTACAGCGCGAGATCAATGCTTTAAGACTTGGGCGCTTGATCGACAGCCTCTCTGAGGGCTTTGCCGGGTTTGAAATGGGGGACACGCTTTTCAGGAATGGAGACACTCTCTCCTGAGCGTGGATTTCTACCTATGCGAGGCGCACGGCGGTTGATGGTGAAGGTGCCAAAGCCGCGCAATTCAATTCGGTGGCCTTTGATCAATGCTTCGCTCATGGCGTCGAGCAAGGTCTTGACCGCTGACTCAGCGTCGGTGTGTGTGAGTTGCGAGAATTTTGCTGCCAACTCGCTGACCAAATCACTGCGTGTCATGATGGGTACTTGAAGGAAAAAGAGAAAAGCCCCCAAACCCCTGTGATCGGCTTCAAATCGCGCGTGGAGATGTTGAGTAAGATCATAGAGGGCGTGAGGGCTTTTAAGTGACTTAAAGTTTAGTTGGTGTCCAACTTCGCTCTTAGCAACGCGCCCAAGCTGGTCGTGCCAGCATTTTCTTTGCTCGACTGTTGAGTGAGTGTTGCCATGGCTTCTTGTTGGTCAGCAGCATCTTTCGCTTTGATGGAGAGTTGGATGTTGCGAGTTTTTCTGTCCACATTCACAACAACTGCAGTGACTTCATCGCCTTCTTTCAAGACGCTGCGAGCATCTTCAATGCGCTCACGAGAAATTTCACTGACTCTCAAGTAGCCCATGATGTCTTCGCCGAGCTCAATCTCTGCACCTTTGGCGTCCACTGTTTTGACCTTGCCTGTGACGGTTTGGCCTTTATCGTTCACGGAGACAAAAGCGGTGAAGGGATCCGCATCGAGTTGTTTGATGCCAAGGGAGATGCGCTCGCGCTCAACGTCCACAGCCAAAACGACGGCCTCAACTTCTTGACCTTTCTTGTAATTTCTAACGGCGACTTCGCCTGTTTCGTTCCAAGACAAGTCAGACAAGTGAACCAATCCATCGATGCCAGCAGCCAAGCCCACAAAGACACCGAAGTCTGTGATGGATTTGATAGGGCCTTTGACTTTGTCGCCACGCTTGGTCAACTCAGCAAATTCTTGCCAAGGATTGGCCTTGCACTGCTTCATGCCCAAGGAGATGCGGCGTTTGTCTTCGTCAATTTCAAGGACCATGACTTCAACTTCGTCGCCCAAAGCCACGATCTTGTTGGGGGCCACATTTTTATTGGTCCAGTCCATCTCGGAGACGTGCACCAAGCCTTCAATGCCTGGCTCGAGTTCAACGAACGCACCGTAATCAGCAATGTTGGTGATTTTTCCAAACATGCGTGTACTTTGTGGGTAACGACGGCCAACACCCATCCAAGGATCGTCGCCCATTTGTTTCAAGCCCAAAGAAACGCGGTTCTTTTCGGTGTCGAATTTCAAAATTTTGGCAGTGATTTCCTGTCCGGCTTGAACCACTTCGCTTGGATGACGCACGCGCCTCCATGCCATATCGGTGATGTGGAGCAAGCCATCAATGCCGCCCAAGTCAACGAAGGCACCGTATTCGGTGATGTTTTTCACAACGCCATGAACCACGGAGCCTTCTCTGAGGGTTTCCATGAGTTTTGCGCGCTCTTCGCCCATAGAAGCCTCGACCACAGCACGGCGGCTTAAAACCACGTTGTTGCGTTTTCTGTCAAGCTTGATGACCTTGAACTCCATGGTCTTGTTCTCGTAGGGAGACAAGTCCTTGATGGGGCGTGTGTCAATCAAAGAGCCAGGTAGGAAGGCGCGAATGCCATTGACCAACACGGTCAAGCCGCCTTTGACCTTGCCGCTGGTTGCACCAGTTACAAACTCACCTGACTCGAGCGCTTTCTCAAGCGACAACCACGAGGCCAAACGCTTGGCGATGTCACGGCTGAGGATGGTGTCGCCGTAGCCATTTTCTACACTACCGATCGCCACAGACACGAAGTCACCAGCTTGGACTTCAATTTCGCCCTGATCGTTTTTGAATTCTTCAATTGGCACATAGGCTTCTGATTTCAGTCCTGCGTTGACCACAACGTGATTGTGTTCAACACGAATGACTTCAGCGGTGATGACCTCACCAGTGCGCATTTCTGAGCGTTTGAGGGATTCTTCAAACAGGGCGGCAAAAGATTCTGACATTAATAAGTTCCTTGGAACTCAAACAAAGACAAGAGCGTTTCATGGCGAACAAAGGCCACGTCAAGATTCAAGTCGGATTGATCGAGTTTGAATTGCGGTAAACCGCGGGTTAAATTTTAAAAATCCGATTCACCAGTGTGCATGCTGCACGGCAAGGGGTCAATCGGTCCCAACGACACGCTTGAAAGATCAAGCGGCGTTTTTGCTTTTCCACCAGTTCAAGACCCATTCGATGGATTGCTCAATCGAGAGGTCTGAGTTGTCCAGCAGCAAAGCATCTGTGGCGGGTTTTAAAGGAGCGACCGATCTGGACATGTCCCGATCATCTCTGGCCTTTAAATCTGCGTACAGAATGTCGATGTTAGCAGAAATACCCATTGAAATCAACTGCTTATGTCTTCTTTTTGCACGCGTCATGGCATCTGCTGTGAGGTAGATCTTCAATTTCGAGCCGGGGAAGATGACGCTGGCCATGTCGCGTCCGTCCGCAACAAGGCCGGGAAGGCGTTTAAAACTGCGTTGCAGGTCGACCAAGGCCGTTCTTAAAAGCGGCATGGCCGATACTTTGGAGGCATTCATGCCAACCACTTCAGTGCGTAGATCTTGACTAATTTCCCTACCGTTTACAAAGATTGATGTACCTTCAAACCGAAGTGAGAGCTTACCAACAAGATCAACAATCTTTTCTTCATTGCTCAAATCGAGGTCTATGCCTTGTTCTGAAGCCACAAAAGCGCTCAGTCGGTAAAGTGCACCAGAATCCAAGTAGTGAAAGCCAAGGGATTGGGCCACTTCACAGGCAAGGGTGCCTTTGCCAGACGCTGTGGGCCCATCGATACAAATGACGGGAATCACATCCCCATCTGTTTGAACCAAGTCAAAGAGGGTTTCAAAGTAATCAGGAAAAGTCTTGCCAACGCACCTCGGATCTTCGATTCGGATGGTTTTTTTGCTTGGGTTGAAGGCGGCCAAAGAAAAACACATGGCCATTCTGTGGTCGTCGTAGGTGTGGATGCTCGCACGCTTCCAATCGGACAGGGCAATGGGTTTGATGCGAATCCAGTCGGCCCCTTCTTCTACCACTGCCCCTAATTTTTGGCATTCTTTGACCATGGCGCTGATGCGATCGGTTTCTTTGACCCGCCAGCTTGCGATGTTTCTGAGGACCGTTTCTCCTTGTGCAAACAAGGCCATCACCACGAGGGTCATGGCGGCATCTGGCATGTGGTTGCAGTCCAAGTCAATGCCTTGCAATTGTCTTTGATTGGGATGAATTTCTAGATGGTTGGCGCCCATGGTGATGTTCGCACCCATGAGTCTTGCGGCTTCTACGAACCGAATGTCGCCTTGGATAGAGCCCTCACCCAGTCCCAGGATTTTGAGTGGATCGTGGCCCATGGACAGGGCGCCGGCAGCAATGAAGTAGCTGGCCGACGAGGCATCCGATTCAACGTGAATTTTGCCAGGAGAGATGTACTTGGAGCCTTGAGCGATGGTGAATGAGCGCCAGCCATCGCGTTTGACATGAACACCAAATTGAGCGAGCAAGTTAAGTGTGATCTCAACGTAGGGCTTGGAGATCAGTTCACCGATCACCTTGATTTGTACCTCCGAGTTTTGGCTGACCAAAGGCAGGGCCAATAAAAGGGCCGTTAAAAATTGACTAGACACATCCCCTCGGACCTCAATGGGCGCATTGATCTTGATTTTGGCGTGCTGAATTTTTAAGGGAGGAAACCCGTGGTCTTGCAAGTAATCGATGGATGCACCTATTTGTTGCAAGGCCTCGACCAAATCTTTGATGGGCCTCTCGTACATGCGCTGCACACCTGTCATCGTCACGTTCGCACCGAGCAAAGACAATGCCGCGCACAAAGGCCTCATGGCCGTGCCGGCATTGCCCATAAAGAGAGTCATCTCATGCAGGTTTTGAAGCGAGCCACCAAGGCCTGTGATGCAAACACTGCGCTGCTCTTTTATAAGGTGACACCCCAGTTGCTCCAAGGCGTCAAGCATCACTTGCGTGTCATCTGAGTCCAACAAGTCGTGCACCCAAGTTTGCCCCTCACTCAATGCGGCCAACAACAGCACCCTATTGGAGATGCTTTTTGAACCCGGCAATGTGACGCTTCCAGATGCACTCAAGAGAGGCGGTAAATCAAGAAATTGTTGGTTGAACATGGCGGCTCAATGAAGGGGCGAACAAAAGGAATGGTGAAGCTTTTATGGCTTTGAAGGGATGGGTGAGCAATTTTTCTTGATGTCACTGGCCGTTTCAATGAGTTTCTCAATCGTTTGAGAATCTTTTTGGTTGAGTGCCGACTCAAAGTCGGCAATGGCCCGCTTGAACAGGGCGAGTTGACTCAAGACTTCTGTCTGATTGGACAAAAAGATATCTAGCCAAACGGAGGGTGCGCTTGCTGCAATTCTAGAAAAATCCCTAAAGCCAGGCCCTGCCAAGGAGAGGATCAGATCTCTTTTATCTTGGTCGGCAATGGCGTTGACCGCAGCAAAGGCAATCAAGTGCGGCAGGTGACTTACCGCTGCAAGTGCTTGGTCATGCTCGTTGGGCGTCATGATGCTGACACTTGATCCGACTGCCGTCCAAGCTTGGACGGCAAGCTCGATTTTTGCGGGGTCACTTTGATCGCTAGGAGTAAGGATGGTTTTGTGATGATCAAACAACCCCGCTTCGGCATGCTCGACGCCATGGCGCTCTTTGCCCGCAATGGGGTGAGCAGGCACGAAGCAATTAAAGCGTTCTTGCATCGCTCTTTGAGCAGCCAAAGTAATTTGTGTTTTTGTTGATCCAACATCCATCACCAAAGCATCCAATGTCATGCCTTCGCGAATGCTTGAAAGACAGGCCTCCATCGCATTAACTGGCACCGCGACAAGGATCAAATCCGCATCTTTTACGGCCTCTTGAATGCTTGCGGCCGCCTGATCGATGACGTGAAGAGACAGGGCTTTTTCTCGACTTCGCATTGAAGCGCTAAAGCCACTGACGTGATCTACCCCGTTTGCGCGCTTGAGCGCCAATGCAAATGAGCCTCCAATCAAGCCGCACCCGATCAATGCAAGTTTCTTGAATCGCATGGCGGCTCATTCACTCACTGGGTAGGAGCCCAGTATTTTGTAATAAGCACACAAGCCCTGGAGCTCTTCCAAGGCTTTGGAGACATTGGTATCGGTGATATGGCCTTGCAAATCGATGTAGAAAAAATATTCCCATTGACCCGACTTGGCCGGTCTTGACTCAAACCGCGTCATGGACACGCCATTGTTTTTAAGTGGAACCAACAAGTCGTGAACCGCACCGGGCCGATTGGGCACGGAGACCACCAGTGAAGTGCAGTCCTTGCCAGAGGCAGGAGGCGTGGCCAATGTTTGTGGCAAACAAATGATGGCAAAGCGCGTTTTATTGATGGCCTCATCTTGAATGGCATGGGCGACGATGTTCAGGCCAAATTGACTGGCCGCTCGCTCGCCGGCCAATGCCGCCCATTGAGGATTGCTCGCTGCCAATCTTGCCCCTTCGGCGTTGCTGCTGACGGCGCGCCGCTCCACGTTTGGCATGTGTTTTGACAGCCAAGACTGGCACTGTCCCAGTGCTTGGGGGTGAGCCATCACGACTTGAATGCCGTCTAGAGATGCGTTGAGCGCCATGAGATTGTGTTTGACAAGCAAACTCACCTCACCAATGACGTGCACGGGCGAGCGCAAGAACAAATCAAAAGACCTGGCCACGACACCCTCTGAGGTGTTCTCCATGCCAACGACGCCAAACTGCGTCATGCCTGCGGCGGTCGCGTGAAAAACTTCATCGAAATTTTGGAAGTACTCAAGTTGGCAAGCACTGCCAAAAAACTCAATGGCAGCCTCCTCGGTGAAGGTCCCTTGTGGGCCCAAAATGGCAACTCGTTGTGGCGCTTCAAGGGCCAAACAAGAGGACATGATCTCTTGCCAAATGTGACCCACATGATTGCTCAATAAAGGTCCGGTGTTTGCGATCTTGATTTTCTCAATGACTTGAGCAACTCTGTCAGGTCTAAAAAACGGGCTACCTTCTGCACGCTTGATCTCGCCGACTTGTAGGGCGATTTGAGCGCGAGCATTTAAAAGTTCAAGTAGTTTTTGATCAATTTGATCAATTTCTTGCCTGAGTTTTGCGAGTCCTTCAGATTGAATGGGCTTGATCATGGTGGCTTGTTTGGATGGACTTAAAAAAGGATGGTGTGTTGAGTCTTGAGCGGATTTCAACCCGATTCAAAGGATTTCAGGTTTGCGTGGCTTCAAATTCTTTTAAAAATGCAACCAAGGCTTGAACACCTTCAAGTGGCATGGCGTTGTAAATGCTCGCACGCATGCCGCCAACCGACTTGTGCCCTTTGAGTTGCAGCAAGCCCCGCGCATTGGCTTGCGTTAAGAACAAGGCATCTTTTGTGGGGTCTTTTAAAAAGAACGGTACATTCATCAAACTTCGAGCATGGGGTGCAACGGGGTTGGAGAAAAAGGAGGACGCATCAATCGTCTCGTACAAAAGACGCGCCTTGTCTTGGTTTCTCTTTTGAAGTGCTTGCACGCCAATGAGCTCTCCCTCCCTTTGCTCATTGATCCACTCAAAGATCAAGCCAGCCATGTAGATGCCATAGGTTGGGGGCGTGTTGTACATGCTTGAATTTTTGGCCACCGTCGTGTAATCAAATGCACTGGGACAGATCGCCAAGGCATGACCCAAAAGGTCCTCTCGAACCACCACCAAGGTGAGCCCTGCAGGGCCTATATTTTTTTGAGCACCGGCAAATGCCAACCCAACCCTTGACCAATCAACAGGCTTAGAGAGGACGTGAGATGAGAAGTCGATCACCAAGGGTGCGTCGTAGCCCATGGCCTTTAAGTCGGGCAAGTCATGGCACTCCACGCCATGGATGGTCTCATTGGTACAAATGTGCAAGTATTGTGCTTTGGAACTCAGTTGCCAGGTGCTTGGAGCCGGGAAATCATGAAATCCAGTGGATGCACTGCTGGCGGCAATTTTTGGCGAGCAGTAACGCTTTGCTTCCTTAAAGGACTTCTCGCTCCAGCTGCCGCTCAGCACAAAGTCAACGTCAAGTGAGCGACTCAAGTTCATGGGGACGATGGCGTTTTCTGCAAGTCCGCCTCCTTGCATGAACAGAATTTTGAACTCTAAAGGGATGCTCAGCAAGGAGCGGAACAGGCGCTCCGTTTGCTCATAGATAGAGATGAATTCTTTGCCCCGATGGCTCATCTCCATGACACCCATGCCACAGCCGTGCCAGTTGCTCATTTCTTGTGCAGCACGGTTGAGCACTTCTAGAGGAATGGTGGCTGGACCAGCTGAGAAATTAAAGGGACGCATAGTATCTTTAGAGGTTGAAAATGCGAAGTCTTTTAAAGGACTTCGCATGTGTACTCAAATTTTTAAAACCCATCACTCTTTCGATGAAATGAGGCTGTCAAGGTCTTGAGTGCCTGGCTTTAAGTGGGATCTGAGGGCTCTTGTGCACCGGATCCATCAAGCTCTGCGTCTTCACCCAGCGCTTCATCCGAAGCAATGACCGCATCATTTTCTACGATTCTCTTGAGGCCACTCAGTTGCGAGCCTTCGTCCAAGGCTATCAATTTGACACCTTGCGTTGCTCGGCCGAGTTCTCTTATTTCAGACACGCGTGTTCTGACAATCACACCGCGATCGGTGATCATCATGATCTCCTCTTCGGGCAAAACCAAGGTGGCCGCAACCACTTTGCCATTTCGCTCAGACTGTTGTATGGCGATCATCCCTTTGGTGCCGCGTCCATGTCTTGTGTACTCAGCAATGGATGTGCGTTTGCCAAAACCGTTTTCAGTGGCCGTCAACACGCTTTGAGTCTCGTCACCTGCAACCAACATGGCAATCACACTTTGCCCCTCTTCAAGCATCATGCCCCGAACACCGCGGGCATTGCGGCCCATAGGGCGAACATCGTTTTCATCAAAGCGAACGGCTTTACCGCCGTCGCTAAAGAGCATGACATCGTGGTGACCATTGGTAAGCGTTGCGCCAATCAAAAAGTCACCCGCATCCAAGTCCACAGCAATGATGCCCGCTTTTCTGGGGTTGCTGAATTCATCCAAAGCCGTTTTTTTGACGGTGCCCTTGGAGGTGGCCATGAAGACGAAATGGTCCGTCGGGAAGGTTCGCATGTCACCAGTCAATGGCAAGACCACATTGATTTTTTCATCGTCTTGCAGGGGGAACATGTTGACAATGGGGCGTCCTCTTGAGCCTCTAGAGCCGACAGGCACTTCCCAAACTTTTAACCAATACAAACGGCCTTTGTTGGAGAAGCACAAAATGTAGTCATGGGTGTTGGCAATGAAGAGTTGGTCAATCCAATCATCGTCTTTGGTGGTGGTGGCTTGTTTGCCTCGGCCACCGCGTTTTTGTGCGCTGTATTCAGACAGGGGTTGGCTCTTGAAGTAACCGTTGTGCGACAAGGTGACCACCATGTCATTGGGGGTGATCAAGTCTTCTGTGCCCAAGTCTTGCGCGTTGAGCTCGATCACGCTTCTTCTCGCGCCAAGTTTGGTTTGCCCAAATTCTTGTTTGACCTCTGTGAGTTCCTCGGAAATGATGTTTGAGACACGTTGGGGCTTGGACAGGATGTCCACGAAATCATCAATTTCAGCCATCACGTCTTTGTACTCATTGACGATTTTGTCTTGCTCCAATCCAGTCAAGCGCTGCAAGCGCATTTGTAAAATTTCTTGCGCTTGGGTCTCGCTCAAGCGGTACAGTCCATCTTCACCCATGCCAAAGTTGGCTTCTAGACCGTCGGGTCTGTAGTCTTTGGGGTCAACGGCTTGCCCATCGGCGCGAGCGCGGGTGAGCATTTCACGCACCAATTGACTGTCCCAAGCGAGAGTCATCAACTCAGCTTTGGCCACAGGAGGGGTGGGTGCTTGGCGGATGATTCTGATGAACTCATCAATGTTCGCCAGTGCCACGGCCAGGCCTTCGAGCACATGACCTCTTTCGCGTGCTTTGCGCAGGTTGTAGACCGTGCGACGCGTCACAACTTCACGGCGATGCTGCAAGAAGATGTCAATCAACTGCTTTAAGTTGCACAGGCGAGGTTGACCATCGACCAAGGCCACCATATTGATACCAAAGGTATCTTGGAGTTGAGTTTGCTTGTAGAGGTTGTTCAGAACAACCTCAGGCACCTCGCGCGATTTGAGTTCAATGACCAAGCGCATGCCCGATTTGTCCGACTCATCTTGTATGTGGCTGATGCCTTCTATTTTCTTTTCATGCACCAATTCGGCCATGCGCTCTTGAAGAGTCTTTTTATTGACTTGATAGGGCAATTCATCAACGATGATGGCTTGACGTTGTCCTTTGTCGATGTCTTCAAAATGGCATTTGGCGCGCATCACGACGCGCCCGCGTCCAGTTCGGTATCCATCTTTCACACCATTGATGCCGTAGATAATGCCGGCTGTTGGGAAGTCAGGCGCAGGCACAATCGCCATCAGATCATCGACAGAAGCCTCTGGATTTTTTAGCAGGAAAAGACACGCATCAATGATTTCGTTGAGGTTGTGTGGGGGAATATTGGTGGCCATGCCCACCGCAATACCCGCAGAGCCATTGACCAACAGGTTGGGAATGCGGCTTGGAAGCACCAAGGGTTCTTTTTCTGAGCCGTCGTAATTGGGTCCAAAATCAACGGTCTCTTTGTCAATGTCGGCCAGCATCTCATGTGCAATTTTTGAGAGCCTGATCTCTGTGTATCGCATCGCAGCAGCGTTGTCGCCATCCACCGATCCGAAATTGCCTTGGCCGTCCACCAGCATGTGCCGCAGTGAGAAATCCTGAGCCATGCGCACGATGGTGTCATAGACAGCACTGTCACCGTGGGGGTGGTATTTACCAATCACATCACCCACAATACGGGCAGACTTCTTGTAAGCTCTGTTCCAGTCATTGTTGAGTTCGTGCATGGCAAAAAGAACTCTTCGGTGAACTGGTTTTAGGCCGTCTCTTGCGTCGGGCAGTGCGCGGCCCACAATCACACTCATGGCGTAATCGAGATAGCTGCGGCGCATTTCCTCTTCAAGGCTGATGGGCAAAGTTTCTTTAGCGAACTGGGTCATTGAATGTGGCCGATCTTCATACAAACTTCGTATTTTAGAGCCCTAAAGTGGAGGCTTGTTGTGTATCTTTAAAGCAACAGCGCAACTTGCCCAGGCCCATTGGACTTGGACAAATGGATTGTTTTTTGATTAAGGCGTACCAGTGTGGCACAATAAGCACATCGGGGTGACGAGAGGTGACCCTCAATTTTCGCAGTTTGACTGCATATGTTTCGTTCCAAGAGGAAAATATGAAGAAATTCACTCAATTAGCATTCGCTTTATCTGCTGTTTTATTGTTAGGAGCAGCAAATGGACAAACCATTGACAACTGGCGCTCAGCCAATGGAGACACTTGGAAAAACAGCACAGGTTTGTGCTACAGGGACAGCAATTGGACACCAGCGACTGCTGCTCCTGATTGTGATGGCGCGATCAAACCAGCACCTGCGCCTGCGCCAGTAGCAGCAGCACCCGCACCCGCTCCAAAAGCAGCACCCGCACCTGCACCCGCACCCGCACCTGCTCCAGCCGCTGCTTCTAAGGTTACGTATGCGGCTGACACATTTTTTGACTTTGACAAGTCTGTGTTGAAGCCTGAAGGCAAAGCCAAATTGGATGACTTGGTAAGCAAAATCAAATCCATCAATTTGGAAGTGATCATTGCAGTGGGTCACACCGACTCGGTTGGCAAAGATGCATACAACCAAAAGTTGTCAGTTCGCCGCTCCGAAGCAGTGAAGGCTTATTTGGTGAGCAAAGGCATTGAGAAAAACCGTGTCTACACAGAAGGCAAGGGCGAGAAACAACCTGTTGCTGATAACAAAACAGCTCAAGGCCGTGCCAAGAACAGACGCGTTGAGTTGGAAGTTGTTGGAACACGCGCCAACTGATTCAAATTTTGATTGAATTAAAAAACCCCGCTTAAGCGGGGTTTTTTAATGAGCGCTTACAAATCATCGATCAACTTGATGAAAATACTTGAAACCTTAGATGCTTTGAATGGGCATCATTTCAAATCCCTCACGTTTTTTATGGGTCTTTTTTTGATATGACAAACTTCAATAATGTGGATCCCTCTGAGTTAAGTAAATTCTCTGATTTGGCCCATCGCTGGTGGGATACACAAAGTGAGTTCAGACCTTTGCATGAGATGAACCCTCTTCGCTTGTCTTGGATTGAAGGATGCTCACCTCTGGCCGGTCAAAAAGTACTTGATGTGGGCTGTGGTGGGGGTATCTTGTCTGAAGCCATGGCAGCGCGGGCCTTGAGTGTCAAGGGCATTGATTTGGCATCAAAGTCGCTCAAAGTCGCGCAACTTCATGCACTGGAGTCAGGACTTCTCAATGTGCAGTACCAAGAGGTCAGTGTCGAGGCCTTGGCGCAAAGTGAGGCTGGGCAGTACGATGTGGTGACGTGCATGGA
>CANBTT010000040.1 GCA_947372465.1 Burkholderiales bacterium
AGCTGGGTTTAAAACGTCGTGAGACAGTTTGGTCCCTATCTTCCGTGGGCGCTGCAGATTTGAGGAAGCCTGCTCCTAGTACGAGAGGACCGGAGTGGACACACCTCTGGTGTATCGGTTGTCACGCCAGTGGCATTGCCGAGTAGCTATGTGTGGAAGAGATAACCGCTGAAAGCATCTAAGCGGGAAACTCGTTTCAAGATGAGATCTGCCGGGGCCTTGAGCCCCCTAAAGAGTCGTTCAAGACCAGGACGTTGATAGGTCAGGTGTGGAAGCGCAGTAATGTGTTAAGCTAACTGATACTAATTGCTCGTGCGGCTTGACCCTATAACTTTGATCATTAGATCAAGTTGTTATGCCAAGTGACGCATTCAAAATAATGAAGCTGATTTGCTCTATGAATTCTTTGTGTTGATTTATCAGCACGAGTACAGTTTATGCCTGATGACCATAGCGAGGTGGTACCACTCCTTCCCATCCCGAACAGGACCGTGAAACGCTTCAGCGCCGATGATAGTGCGGGTTCCCGTGTGAAAGTAGGACATCGTCAGGCTCTTATAGCCAGAAAAAGCCCAGATCAAGAAATTGATCTGGGCTTTCTTCTTTGAGCGGACGGTTTATAGGTTGATGAGTGTTGAGCCTTGAATGGCAATGCTCTTCTTGGTGGTGAGTTTGTTGAGGATTTGATCGAGCCAAGCGTGTAGGCTCAGGTCTTGGAAAAAGCGCTCCCGAATGTTCAACAGGGTCGGCGCTGAAGACAGCCACGCAAGCAAGTCCTCCCGCTGCATCTCGCGTTCATGCATCAACTTGAATTTGATCAAGACATTCGACGCATAGCTGGCATGGTTGATGGGGTGGCTTTGAAAGTATTCGAGTTTGCTTTTGGCTTTGTCTAGACTGGCTTGAACTTGTGTAAAGAGTTGTCCATGGCCGGGTACGACCCAACGTGCTTGTAATTCCTCAATCATGTTCAAAGTGTCATCGATGTATTGAAATCCAACTTCTCCATTGAGTTCTGGAAACACGACGCCAAAGCCATTTTCCCAAAACGCATCTCCGCTGATCAATATCTTTTCTTTGGGTGCAAACAAAACAAGGGCATCCATGTCATGTCCTGGGGCCGCATGAATCTGCCAAACCCGGCCATTGATGGTTTTTTCAGTATTGGGTTTTAAGGCTTCATCCGCATTGAAAGCTGGGCAGTTCTGTCCAATGCTTTGATGGGTTTCTTTTAGAAAAGACCAATCTTGAACGGCCGCAAATTGTCCCGAAGGAATGCTGATCGTTGCAGAAGAATGCACGTTTTGTAAATGTGCATTTCCCCCACAGTGATCTGAATGCAAATGGGTGTTGATGATTTGGCGCAAGGACTCATTTTGCAAGTGATGTTGAATCAGTGCTTCGAGTTGAACTTGTTGTGAGACGTGCCCAGTGTCCACAATGCTCGGGGTGTCTCCAAGCATCAGCAAAGAGTTTGAAGAAAGCCAACCTCTTTCTAATAAGATCAGATCGGCTGGAAATGTGCTCAAGGAGATGGAATAAAAAAGGGATGATGAAATCGGTGCAACTGAAGCTCAGCTCAATGCATTGACATCTCTCAATTCACGGCGAAGAATTTTCCCGACATTGGATTTGGGCAAGGCGTCCTTGAATTCGATGATTTTAGGCACCTTGTAGGCAGTCAACTGCGTTTTGCAATAAGAAATCACTTCTTCTTCTGTCAAAGTAGGCTCTTTTCTAACAACAAAAAGTTTAATGGCTTCCCCCTGCTTGGCATCCGGGATAGAGACTGCAGCACACTCGAGCAAACCAGGGCATGAGGAAGCAATGTTTTCAATTTCACTGGGATACACATTGAAGCCACTGACCAAAATCATGTCTTTTTTTCTGTCAACAATTTTAAAAAACCCCTTGTCGTCTTGCGTTCCAATGTCGCCCGTCTTTAAATAGCCGTCATCAGTAAAGGCGCTGACGGTTTCACTGGTTTGATTGAAGTAGCCCTTCATGACATTGGGACCTTTGATGCAAATTTCACCACTTTGATGGGCCCCAAGTGTTTGTCCATGGTCATCTTTGATGACCATGTCGATGCCGGGTAAGGGGATGCCAATGTTGCCCGAGAACGATGCCAAGTTGATGGGATTGTTGCTGCCAATGGCACAGGTTTCGGACATCCCCCAACCCTCAATCATGGTTGACCCGGTCACAGCTTTCCATTCCTTGGCTGTGCTTTCTGAGGCGGCCATCCCTCCGGCTTGGCTCACGAGGAGGTCTTTAAAGTTCAGCGTGCGAAAAGTTTCATTTTGCAGCAAGGCATTGAACAGCGTATTGACCGCGGGGAAAATATGAAAGGGGCGTTTGGCCAAAACGGCAACAAACTTTTTGATATCTCTAGGGTTGGGGATCAAGGTGATGAACGAGCCCGTGCGAATCGCAAAGAAGCACAAGGTCAGCGCAAAAATATGATAAAGCGGAAGGGCCGCGATGCTGTTGATGTCTTTGACGTCGCCTTTGTCCTTGAGCGCAGGAGAGAACCAGTATTGCGCTTGCAGCGTCGCAGCGATGATGTTTTTATGGGTCAAAATAGCCCCCTTGGAAAGCCCTGTGGTGCCTCCCGTGTATTGCAAAAAGGCAAAAGAATCAGGCTGTATGTGGGGTCGGTGAAAGTCGAAAGTTTTCCCCTCGGACAGAGCCTTGTTCAATCGATAGACCAAAGGCGCTTGACCCAAGGCATTGGATCCTTCCAACTGAAAAGGAGGAACCATTTTTGCAAGATATTTAACAGCAAAATTGATCCATGCGCCTTTAATGCGACCTAACTGATCGCCCAAAGAGGTCAAGACAATGGACTCCAGCACGGTTTGATTCAAGATGGGTGCTAAGGTGTGAGCAAAATTTTCTAAAATGACGATCACGGTGCAACCTGAGTCACGCAGTTGGTGCTCCAGTTCTCTGGATGTGTAAAGTGGGTTGATGTTGACGCAAACGAAGCCTGCCCGAAGGATGCCTGCCATCACAACGGTGAATTGTGGAATATTGGGCAGCATGATGCCAATGCGGGCACCCGGTTTCAATCCCAAGTGCTGGAGCCATGCAGCAAAACCCTTCGAGAGTTGATCCAACTCCTTGTAGCTCATCCATTGATCCATGCAAACACTGAAGGGCTGATCTGCATGTTGAGCAAATGAGCTCTCAAGCAAATCGCGCATGGACTCAATGCCAGATGTGTCAATTGTGCGTGGTACATCTGGGGGGTAATGATCGAACCAAGGTCTATCCATGAACAACTCCTATCCCTGAATTGTCCTCCAAGTTGAACTTTTGCAAGCCTAGGTCTCACCCCCAGTCGACAAAGATAGTTGTTTGTGATCAAAGGTGGGAAAACCCAACAAGAACAAGTTGTGAAAAGGACAAAAGAAGACAAAACTAGGGAAAACCCTTAAAATGGAGCCAACCCGATAGCGCAAAGCCAAAAGCAAGGCGCTGATAAAAACCTAAAAAAGCATCAAAAATGCAAACGCTCAGCATCCATCAAGGCCTCAAAGCATGGGGATTGGTCAAAACGCAATTTAAAAAAGCGGCTCATTTTGAGCGCCGCACGGTGATTTGCAGTCTGCACCGAGAGCAAATGGAGCAAATAGCGGTCCATCTTTTGAGCTTGAGTGAAGAAGATCGGTATTTGCGCTTTGGTTATCACGCCAAAGATGAGCATGTCCAAAGTTATGTCGAGCACATTGACTTTTCAAGAGACAAAATCCTCGGTGTATTGGACCCAGATCTGAACTTGATCGCCATGGCGCATTTGTCCCTGGCGCGGCCCTCAAAGTTTACCTTGTGTGCCGAGTTTGGCGTCTCCGTGTTGCCTCAATACCGAGGTCGGGGATTGGGTGCGCATTTGTTTGAGCACTCGAGCATGTTGGCCAGGAACGAGGGGGTCAGCATGTTGTTTATCCATGCATTGAGTGAAAATGCGCCCATGCTAAAGATCGCAAGCTCTCACGGTGCAAAGTTAGAGCGCTTTGGCGGGGAAACCGATGCCTTTTTGCAGTTGCCGCCAAGAAATTGGGCGAGTCGATTGCACCAGTGGTTTTTGACCTTTTATGGTCAAACGGACTTGGAAATTAAAATGCAGGTCAGGCAATTTTGGTACCTGTTGAGTCAAATTCAAGAAATCCGCCAAGGGGTGCGAGACGGGCGTGAAGTGGCGAGTGCCTGGAACCCTGATTTGTTCAACGCTGACGCCTTGGAGCGACGCAAAAAATAAATGTTGAAGTGCCGCTTGCAGTCCAGTTGTATCGTAAAAAAGCAGGCATGCCGGTAAATAGGCTATGCTAAGGACTTCTACACCACAAAACCCTTTTTAATTTACCGTGTTTAAACATCAGTCTCAGGAAGCCAACACCTCCATCATCCATTTGCTTTGGCGCACAATCAGGGATGTGTTCAGGCCTGTTTTGAGAAGCAAAGATCAGGTGATTGATGTTTTGCACAAGGCGCAAGGTGCAAAAATCATTCAAGCTGAAAGTCGGCAAATGATGGAAGGCGTGCTCAAGGTTGCTGATCTGAAAGTGCGAGACGTCATGATTTCTGCAACTCGCATGGACATGATTGACATCAATGCCTCTTTTGAAGACATTTTGAACCAAATCATCGACATTGCTCATTCAAGATATCCCGTGTACGAGGAGCACAAAGAAAACATCATTGGCATCTTGCTTGCAAAAGATTTGTTAAAACTGCAACGCTCACCTGCACTGAATGTCAGGACGCTATTGCGCTCAGTGGTGATGGTCCCGGAGAGCAAGAGCTTGGTTGAGCTGTTAAAGGAATTCAGGGTCAATCGCAATCATTTGGCCGTTGTGATTGATGAATTCGGCCGTGTGGCAGGCTTGGTGACCATTGAAGATGTTTTAGAAGAAATTGTCGGAGACATTGAAGACGAGTTTGATACGGATGAGGAGGCGGGAGACATCTTTGCTTTGGTCGACAGGACCTATCGAGTTGCCGGAAGCACATCTCTCAAGCGCATCGCTCAAGCTTTTGAGGTGAGTGAATGGCTAACGCAAGAGATGCAATCGTTTGAGACCATCGGGGGCTTGATCGCCCACGAGATGGGCCATGTGCCGGTAAAGGGTGAGATCTTTGTGTTGAATGGCCTGCGCTTTGAAGTCATGCACACGACCGCTGGTGTCGTTAAATGGTTTAAAGTAAGACCTGCGTCGCATCGGAACAAGTCCCTTGAGGGCCATCAGCAAAGCGCGACTTTAAATGCGTCGCCAACGAATCACGTGATGTAGATGGGTCGCGTTGTCTGGCGCTGACAAAGCCGACAAGCTGAACGAGATCACGAAAAAATCGCATCAAACAAATGGGGCTTAAGCTGATATTCACATCCAAGTCAAGGGTCGCAAAGCTTTGTGCTTTTGCGGTTGTGGCCGGTCTTTGCCAAGCTTGGTCAATGGGCTTGCCGTTCCATTTGGGTGCGAATGGCGCTTTGCAGTGGGTCGCAATGCTGATCCTGGCTTTGATCACCTTGAGTTCTCGCTCAAGCAAAGAAAATGCATGTGTGGCCTTTGCTTTTCAAGGCACAGCTTTGGCGGTGACGTTTTGGTGGATTTTTATCTCCTTGTACGTCTACGGGGAAATGAATGTGTTGCTAGCCGCTTTCGCAGTCGTTTTGTTGGCTGGTGCGCTGGCCGTGTATTGGGTCACCCTGTCTTGGGTGTTTTTTAAATTGTCTTTCGAGGCAAATGGCACGGCAAACCAAGCAAAGCACAGCCTAGGCAAGGCTTTGGATCAATGCCGTGTGGCGTGGCTCTTTGGGCTCTCTTGGATGGTGTCAGAGCTGTGCCGAGGGCAATGGTTCACTGGGTTTCCTTGGGGGGCCTCAGGCTATGCGCACAATGACACATGGATGGGACTGCTTGCGCCTTGGGTGGGTGTGTACGGCATAGGTGCCTTGAGTGCCTTTTTGGCCATGTGGGTGGCCCAACTGTGCCTTGAACAATGGCACGTCAAGGGGCGCTGTTTCTTTGCGGGCAAGGACAAGCTTGATGGGGCCCTTTTGATCGGGCCCGTCTTGCTCTTGTTGAGTTTGTCCATCTGGCCAATGTTAAAGATTCAGGTGTTCCCAAGTTGGAGTGCCTTTGGTTCTATCGGACAAGAAGGCGACGCCAAGGCCTTGAGGGTTGAGCTGCTCCAAGGCAATGTGCCCCAGCAGACAAAATTCAGGAATGATCGCTTCTCCGCTGCGCAGTGGTACTACGACCAAATTGTGGGCTCAAGCGCACAATTGGTGGTCACGCCAGAGACCGCTTTTGCGATGACGATCGATGAGTTGCCTAAGACGTTCAAGGCATCGATTAAAAACCATTTCATCGCCGAGCAACAAGCGGTCTTGCTCGGCATGCCTAGCAAAGACAATGGTCACTACGCCAACAGTGCCATTGGCCTTGTGGGTGATCGAGCGCAGGAGTACCGTTATGACAAAGTTCATTTGGTGCCTTTTGGTGAGTTCATCCCCCCATTTTTTACGTGGTTCACAGATCAAATGCAAATGCCTTTGGGCTTTTTTAAGCGAGGAGACACAGAGCAAGGTACTTTGCAGTTTTTGAACCAAAAGATTGCCCCGAACATTTGCTACGAGGATTTGTTTGGAGAAGAGTTGGCCACGAGATTTTTAAAGCCTGATGAGTCGCCCAGCATTTTGGTCAACATGAGCAATATTGCCTGGTTTGGCGACACGGTGATTTTGGATCAACATTTGGAGATATCAAGAATGCGAACGCTTGAGTTGCGTCGACCGATGATTCGTGCCACCAATTCAGGTGTGAGTGCCGTGATTGACCATCAAGGGCATGTGGTGGTGAGGGCGCAAGCGTTTAGCCAGGAAAAGGTGAGTGCTTGGGTGCAAGGTCGCTTTGACGCGCCAAGCCCTTATGCCTGGTGGGCAAGCCGTTGTGGCCTTTTGCCCTTGTGGGGCCTGGGGCTGAGCGTCTTGGGCTGGGCTTGGATACAAAGAGCGGGCCGGTCAAAGGCGGCGTAAGCCAGTGGACGCCTTGGCGGATGTGTAACTTTAACGCTTGCACGTCCTCTGAGAGCCTCAGAGGGGGTTAAAATTGAGATCCAAATTCAAAAAAATGGATCCAAGTTGTGGCATCGTGGGTGGTGTTGCACGCCAATAGCGTGCTGGACTTTTCCAGGTGAGGCCCTTAGGACCGTTTAAAACCTTGCGCGCATGCGTGGAAAAACAATGCTTCATTTTCAAGAACTGATTTTGACTTTGCAGTCATACTGGGCCAAACAAGGTTGTGCTTTGCTGCAGCCCTACGACATGGAGGTGGGTGCGGGAACCTCGCACACGGCCACATTTTTGCGCGCTCTTGGCCCAGAGCCATGGAAGGCGGCCTATGTGCAGCCCAGCCGACGGCCCAAAGATGGTCGCTACGGTGAAAATCCAAATCGACTCCAGCACTATTATCAGTTTCAGGTGGTCCTTAAGCCCGCCCCTCAAAACATTTTGGAGCTGTATTTGGGCTCCTTGGAGGCGTTGGGCTTTGACTTGAAAGTCAATGACATTCGTTTTGTTGAGGACGACTGGGAAAACCCCACGCTTGGCGCATGGGGTTTGGGATGGGAGGTTTGGCTCAATGGCATGGAGGTCACACAGTTCACCTACTTTCAGCAAGTAGGAGGCATCAATTGCCAGCCGATCACCGGGGAGATCACATACGGCTTGGAGCGTCTTGCCATGTACTTGCAAGGTGTGGACAACGTCTACGATCTGAGTTGGACAGACTCACTCACTTACAGAGACGTCTACTTGCAAAACGAGCAGGAGCAGTCGGCCTATAACTTTGAACACAGCGATGCTGCTTTTTTATTCTCAGCGTTTTCAGCTTACGAAAAACAAGCACAGCATCTGATTGCCGTGCAATTGGCCTTGCCTGCTTACGAGCAAGTGCTGAAGGCGGCGCACACCTTTAACCTTTTGGATGCCCGAGGCTCCATCAGCGTGACCGAGCGTGCGGGATACATCACGAGGATCAGAAATTTGGCTCGTGCGGTTGCGCAGAGTTATTACGACAGCCGTGAAAGATTGGGTTTCCCAATGGCGCCGCGGGCTTGGGTTCAAGAGCTTAATGAGAAGGTGGGTTGAGCCATGCAGACACAACAGATGAATAGGGCTGCGTTGCTCATCGAGCTATTGGTTGAGGAGTTGCCGCCCAAGGTGTTGTCCAAGCTTGGACAGTCTTTTACCGCCACCATGCGAGAGCAGTTGTTGGCTTTGGGCTTGATTGATGCAACTTGTGAATGCGAGTCTTTTGCAACGCCTAGAAGACTGGCGGTGTTGTTTCAATCCGTTTTGACGCAGGCGCCTGAGCGGGAGGTCAAGCAAAAATTAATGCCCTTGAAAGTGGGGCTTGATGAAAAGGGTCAGGCCAGTGCTGCGTTGGAGAAGAAGTTGGCTGCGCTTGGATTCTCGCATCTTGCGGTGGCAGATCTTGAGGTGGTCGCAGAGGGCCAAGCTGAGCACCTGTGGCTAAGGCAAAATCAGCCAGGCGTCACATTGCTAGTGGGTGCTCAAAAGGCTTTGAACGAAGCCATTGCAAAACTGCCGATTCCTAAGGTGATGAGTTACCAGTTGCATGACAACTGCGAGTTGCCTGGCTGGAGCAGTGTGAACTTTGTGCGTCCCGTGCATTCACTGTTGGCCCTGCATGGTGACCAAGTCCTTGCTTTGACGGCGCTTGGATTGAAGGCCGGTCAAACGACTAGTGGGCATCGATTTGAGGCCAAAACCCCCAGCATTGTTTTGGCAAACGCGCAGTCCTATGAAGAGACGCTCTTGAAGGAGGGTGCGGTCATCGCCAGTTATGAAAAAAGAAGAGCGCGAATTGTTGAGCAACTGAATGTGGCCGCCAAATCATTGGGACCTTCCTTTAACGTTTCGCACGATGAGGCGCTGCTTGATGAGGTTTGCGCACTGGTTGAGATGCCCAATGTGCTGATTTGCCAATTTGAAAAAGAATTCTTGCAAGTGCCCCAAGAGTGTTTGATTCTGACAATGAAGGCGAATCAAAAATACTTCCCACTGGTCAACGACCAAGGGGCGTTGGTGAATCGATTTTTGGTGGTCAGCAACATTTCACCCAAAGACACGAGTGCTGTGGTGGGGGGCAATGAGCGCGTGGTTCGGCCGCGACTATCAGATGCCAAATTTTTCTATGACCAAGATCGAAAAATCAACTTAAAAACCCGCGCATCGGGTCTTTCAAAAGTGGTGTATCACCAGCAACTTGGCACGCAAGCACAGCGCACTCAACGGGTACAACGCATTGCTGCAGGCATTGCGCAGGAGTTGCTTGTTTTGTCCAAATTGACGGCCCAAGATGCTGCCTGGATCGATGAAGCGGCACACATTGCGAAGGTGGACTTGCTCACCGACATGGTCGGTGAATTCCCTGAATTGCAAGGCGTGATGGGTCAGTATTATGCGCTGCACGATGGCTATGCAAAAGAGGTGGCTTGGGCGGTCGAGGACCATTACAAGCCGAGGTTTGCTGGGGACGCCTTGCCCAGGGGCACGCCGGGTGTGGTGCTGGCTTTGTCCGACAAACTTGAGACCTTGGTGGGCTTGTTTTCGATTGGTCAGCAGCCCAGCGGTGACAAAGATCCTTACGCCCTCAGAAGGCACGCCATTGGTGTGATTCGGTTGTTGCGCGAAAAAAATCTTGGTCTGTCGATCACGCGCCTATTGGATCTGAGTGCCAAAGCATTTGAAGGGCATGAGAGTGTGATCAAGAAAAGTCCTGCTGAGATCGCGCAAGATCTATTGAACTTCATCTACGATCGTTTGAGCATCAATTTAAGAGATCAAGCGTATTCGGCGCCGCAAGTCGACAGCGTATTGTCGATTCGCCCTGATGTGCTGGATGATGTGGATTTGCGGCTAAAAGCGGTTAAAGCGTTCAATCAATTGCCAGAGGCACTCTCTTTGGCGTCGGCCAACAAGCGAATTGGTAACATTTTGAAAAAAGTGCAGGATCTGTCAACGCAGCAAGAGGTCAATGTCGCGCTGTTGACAGAAGGCGCAGAAAAAGCACTTTTTCAAACCATGCAAGAGGTCTTGCCCAAATCAAGCGCAAGTTTTCAGGCGCAAGACTATGAGCAATCCCTCAAGTTGCTTGCGCACTTGAAGGAGCCCGTGGACCTGTTTTTTGAACAAGTGATGGTCAATGCGCCAGAAGAGGCGCTCAGGATGAACCGCTTGTCATTGCTAAACCGTTTGCACATGGCCATGAACCAAGTGGCTGACTTGTCTCGCTTGGCTTGAGCGCGTGCTTTGGCGATGGCGGGATTGATCAAAGTGGGGCAAGTCGGTGCCTAGGCTTGGTGCGTTGGCATCAAATGTGTTGACGATGGTGTTGAAAGCTACATAGGAGCGCCTTCGCAAGGAGTGCGCTGAGATCATGACGAAATTGCTTATTTTGGACCGAGACGGCACAATCAACGAGGATCGCGATGACTATGTAAAGTCGCCCGCCGAGTGGATTCCAATAGAGGGCTCGCTTGAGGCCATTGCAAGGCTCAGTCATGCGGGCTGGCGCATCGTGATCGCCTCCAATCAATCGGGCCTGGGTCGGGGCTTGTTTGACATGGCCACGTTGAACGCGATGCATGAAAAAATGCACAAGCTGCTGGCTCTTGAAGGGGGCAAGATCGAGGCCATCTTCTTTTGCCCGCACACCACAGAGGAGGGGTGTGATTGTAGAAAGCCTCTGTCGGGCTTGTATGAGCAAATAGGAACGCGCTTGGGCCTGTCTTTGAAGGGGGTTCCCACCGTTGGAGACTCGCTCAGGGATTTGCAGGCGGGGTATGGCGTTGGGTGCGAGCCCCATTTGGTGCTGACTGGCAAGGGCATGGTTTACCGCGAGCAAGCCTTGTCGGCGCAGTTCCCAAAAGAGACACGCGTGCATCAAGACTTGTATGCGTTTTCTGAGTGGTTGATCCACGAGAGGGAAGCGCAGTTGGAGTTGTTGCGGGCGGATAAAAAAGCATAAGAGGGTCGCAGTGAACTTTTTAAAATCATTTTTGCATCTCTTCTGGATGCTGTGCACGCTCATACCTTGTGCCATGTATTTGTTGCTGCGAAAAGTGAGCGGTGCTTCAAAGGCAACACTTTATGCCTGTGCGGTTTTTTGGCTGAGAAATTGTGTTGTGTCCTTGGACAAAATTTGTGGTGTTCGGTATGCATTGCATGGCCTGGACAATCTAAAAGGCTTGGACCATTTGCCCGTGATTGTGTTGGTCAAACACCAGTCAACGTATGAAACATTTTTGATGCCCGTCATCATGCCGCATGCGGTCTCTTATGTCTTTAAAAAAGAGCTTCTGAGAATTCCATTTTTTGGCTGGGCCATTGGCTGCTTGGACATGATTCACATCGATCGCTCACAGCGAACAAAAGCCTTTGCGAAGGTGGTGGAGCAAGGGCGCGAGTTGCTTGGAAAAGGCAACTGGGTCGTCATGTTTCCTGAAGGCACTCGCATTGAGCGTGGGCAAGTTGGGGTTTATAAGTTTGGGGGCGCCCGTCTGGCCGTTCAAACGGGTGCTTACGTGGTGCCCGTGGCGGTTTCGTCTGCCAAGTGCTGGCCTAGAAAAGCCGTGATCAAGCGTGCTGGGACGGTAGATGTCTCCTTTGGTGAGCCCATTGCCAGTCAGGGGCGCTCGCCAGAAGAGTTGATGGCACAAGTGCAAGCCTGGATTGAGGCGGAGATGCGTCGCTTGGACCCAGTGGCGTATGAGTGAAGCCTGCGTGCGCTTGTTGGATGGAGGAGGATTGTTGTGACCTGCGCCGTCAAGCCGCAAAGTGCACCGGGTCGTTTCATGCAAATGGTTTTTGATTTTTTGGCGCCTACTGCACCGGGCAATCCAACTGCAGAAGGTTCGGCTGTTGTCCATGCGCCAATACGAAATTCAGGGCATGCACAGGACCGCACACCGATGGTCAAAGAGCCAGGGGCGCCGGCTGTAAACGCCCGTAGCTTGCTTCATGCCAAGGCCACCCATGCTTTGGCGCTTGGGGGCTTTCAGGTGGCTTATCGGTTGGTGCGCGTTAAAAGAAAAACCATTGGGATGCTGGTGTCTGAAGAAGGTCTTGAGGTGCGGGCTCCACGTTGGGTGAGCATCAATCAGATACAAGACGCGCTCAAAGAGCGTGAGCGTTGGATCATCAAGCAAGTTCAAGGCATGGCAAAAAAGGCGGCGTTGGCCAAACGTGCGGCTGTCGAGATAGAAAGTGGTTGTGTCGTGCAAGTGCTTGGACAAGATGTCCAGTGGTTTTTTTCTGAGAAGGCGAACGGCTTGCAAAGTGGGCCCACAACTTCAGTTGTCGCTTCATTTGAAAAAACGCTGCCAGCGCTTCAAAGAGAGAATGCCAAGCAATTGAAGTCTGTGAGCGAGCACATTCAGATTCAAAGGTCCATACAAGGCGAGTGGCAAGCCTGCCCATGGCACGAATGGTGTGCTGCCTTGCAAGAAGGGACTGTTTCTCATGCGCAAAATGAGAAAGCCATTGCTGCGCACAACCCAATGGCAAAGTTTAGAGTGGTGTTGCCCCTGAAGTCCTTGTTAGAAAAAAGGGTGCAAGACGCCATGGCGGGTGAGGCCAAGGGGGATACAAACAATCCACCGGTCGTGGACAAAACAATTGCAAAAATCTGGATGAAGGCCGTGCTGCTTGAGCTGGCGCATGAGGTTTTAAAGCAAAGGGTGAGCCATTTTGAAACCATGATTGGCGTGACGCACACTGCGCTCACCTTGGGGCAAGCAAAACACCGCTGGGGCAGTGCCGGATCAAACGGAGCCATTCGCTTGAACTGGCACTTGGTCCATGTGCCCATGGACCTCTTGGATTATGTTGTGGCACATGAGCTGTGTCATTTAAAGCAAATGAACCATGGCCCAAAGTTTTGGGCGGAGATGGAGCGCGTGATGCCCGATTACGCCGCTCGGCGTCGGGCCTTGAAAGAGGTGTCGATGGCTCAATGGACTTAGGGCTCAAGTCGAGGTCATGAACGCTCACGCTTTGTGGGGTTGCTTTTTGGGGGCCTTCAAAATTGCTAAAAAGTCTGTTCCAATGAGCACTGTGTCAAGGCTTTAAGAACAAGGCGTGCTGGAGAAAAGATGGATGCATCGTTAAAAAATTTATTTGAGAACAACCAAGCATGGGCCGCGCGCATGGAAAAAGCCCGACCCGGGTTTTTCAATCAATTGGCCTCTCAACAGTCACCCAAATATTTGTGGATCGGTTGTTCTGACTCCCGGGTGCCAGCCAACGAGATCATCGGCTTGGACCCTGGAGAGATTTTTGTACATCGCAATGTGGCCAATGTGGTGGTCCACTCTGACTTGAATGCCTTGTCGGTGATTCAGTACGCCGTTGAGCATTTAAAAGTGGAGCACATCATGGTCGTCGGTCACTACGGCTGTGGGGGTGTCTTGGCTGCAACAAGAGGCACACGAATTGGCCTGGCAGACAATTGGCTCAGGCATGTGCAAGATGTAAGGCTGCGCCACCGCCAAAGACTCAATCACCTGCATTCGCATGATTTGGAGAACGCCATGTGCGAGATGAACGTGATTGAGCAAGTGGGCAATGTGGCCCTCTCCAATGTCATGCAAGATGCGTGGAGCCGAGGACAACAAATCAGCGTGCATGGTTGGATTTATGGCCTGCATGATGGCTTGGTAAAGGACTTGGAGGTGACGATGACGTCTTCTGAGGAGGTGGTCGATGTGTTTCGTCGTGCCTTTAAGCGCTACCCCAGACAGCAACCGAGCAACACCTCGGATCAAAGCGAATGAGTGCGGAGCAACTCAGGCGCGAGCGCTTGCAACAGAAGTTGGCGATGGTGCTCGAGCCCGACAATGAGTTTGTTGTGTCGCCATGCATTGGGGTGTGTCAAATGAACACAAAAACCGCTTGGTGCGAGGGCTGCTTTCGGGACATCCAAGAGATCGCTCGTTGGGGCTCATTTTCGAATGAGGAAAAAAAGCAGATTTGGCTTCAAATCGATCAAAGAATGAATGCAAATCAAGGCTGCAATTCGAGCTCCAATTGACGGGTCCCGCGAGGCTTGGTAAAACGGTTCAAATGCCTCGCTCTTGAACAATTCGGGGGTTAACCCCAAATGCTTTTTGTCATAAAAGTATAAATCCTTTATAAATTCGAGTTGATTCACCTCTTTTCGTCAGCACCAAGTCAGTCTTCTCGCGGATATTGATGTTTCAGGTCATACAAATTGCTTCTCATTGAGTTGTTTTTTTCAATTTGAAGTTGGTGTTACCTGGTTTTTCACATTAATAGGAGACGACCACATGGCTGCACACGCACCACACGTAATGACCTCAGAGGAAAAGAAGGTCATATTTGCCTCATCGCTTGGAACTGTTTTTGAATGGTATGACTTTTACCTCTACGGTTCACTTGCTGCGATCATTGCCAAGCAATTTTTCAGCGGATTGGATCCTTCTGCCGCCTTTATTTTCGCCTTGTTGGCGTTTGCTGCTGGCTTCTTGGTCCGCCCCTTTGGCGCCTTGGTGTTTGGCCGATTGGGTGACATGATCGGTCGCAAGTACACCTTCTTGGTGACCATCTTGATCATGGGCATGTCCACCTTTGTCGTTGGGGTGTTGCCCGCCTATTCCAGCATTGGCGTTGCAGCGCCAGTGATCTTGATTGCTTTGAGGATGCTTCAAGGCTTGGCCTTGGGGGGTGAGTACGGTGGTGCGGCCACTTATGTGGCCGAGCATTCGCCGCATGGTCACCGAGGCGCCTTCACCGCTTGGATTCAAACGACCGCAACGCTTGGTTTGTTTTTGTCTTTGTTGGTGATTTTGGGCACCAGAAGCTCCATGCCTGAGGCAGACTTTGCCTCTTGGGGCTGGAGGATTCCTTTCTTGCTCTCCATCGCCTTGTTGGGCGTGTCCGTGTACATTCGATTGTCCATGAACGAATCCCCTGCATTTCAGCGCATGAAATCAGAGGGCAAAATCTCCAAAGCACCACTTTCTGAGTCTTTTGGACAATGGAAAAATTTAAAAGTGGTCATTTTGGCGCTTTTTGGTTTGACCGCTGGTCAAGCGGTGGTTTGGTACACCGGCCAGTTTTACGTGCTGTTCTTTATGACGCAGGTCTTAAAGGTGGATGGAACGACAGCCAATCTGCTGGTGGCCGCTTCTTTGTTGATTGGAACGCCTTTCTTTATCGTTTTTGGCTCTTTGTCAGACAAAATTGGAAGAAAGCCCATCATCATGTTGGGCCTGTTGTTGGCGGTTCTCACCTATTTCCCCGTCTTCCAAGCCTTGACCAAAGCGGCCAACCCTGATTTGGCTGTGGCTCAAGCGTCCGCCAAAGTGGTGGTGGTGCAAGACGCGGCACAGTGTTCCTTCCAAGGCAGCCCAATTGCTCGTGAAATTGATTTCAAGAGCTCTTGCGATATTGCGAAAAGGTATCTTGCACAAAATGCTGTGAGCTACTCCAATGAGTCTGCCCCAGCGGGTACCCCCACCAAAATCATGATTGGTGCGACGGAAATTGAGGCGCCTTCTGCGGTCGTTGTAAACGAAAAGTTTGACGAGGACAGCGTGAAGAAAATTGCCGAGTTCAAGAAATCAGTGGGCGAGGCTTTGAAAGAGGCCGGCTATCCAGCCAAAGCGGATCCGGCCAAGTTGGACAAAATCACTGTGACGGTCATCTTGACTTACTTGGTGATCTTGGTGACCATGGTGTACGGCCCGATTGCTGCCATGTTGGTGGAGTTGTTCCCAACACGCATTCGCTACACCTCCATGTCCTTGCCTTATCACATCGGCAACGGTTGGTTTGGGGGCTTGTTGCCAACGACCGCTTTTGCGATCGTGGCGCAAACGGGTGACATGTACAATGGTTTGTGGTACCCCATCATTGTCGCGGGTGTGACATTTGTGATCGGCATGCTCTTCATCAAAGAAACCAAAGATGTAGACATCTATCACCAAGACTGATGAGTGCTTGACCCCTCGAGCCAAGTGCCCTGCACCTTGGCCGTAATGAGGACCGAACGCACACAAGCCCCCGTGGACTGAGAGGTTCACGGGGGCTTGTTTTTTTGGGGTTTGGTAAAAGATGCGAGCGCTTGGGCGCAAAACCACGGCTGGAGCCGATTGGCTTGCAGGCTTTTAGGGATATTTTTCAAAATGATTCATTTGAAAGGGCTTTGTCCCTAGAATCTTCTACCTAATCCCCAAAATCCCCAAGGTAGAGAGTCCATATGTCCCAAGGCCTGATCAAGATACGAGGTGCGCGTCAGCACAATTTAAAAAATCTGGACGTTGACTTTAAAACAGGCGAGCTCACGGTTGTAACGGGGCCAAGTGGTTCTGGCAAGTCCAGTTTGGTTTTTGATACGCTTTATGCCGAAGGGCAGCGGCGCTATGTTGAGACCTTCAGTGCTTACGCCAGGCAGTTCTTGGATCGAATGGACCGCCCTCAAGTCGATCACGTTGAAGGGGTGCCCCCCGCCATTGCCATCGATCAAACCAATCCTGTCAGGAGTTCGCGCTCAACGGTTGGCACGATGACGGAGTTGAACGACCACTTGAAGTTGTTGTTTGCAAGACTTGCAAATTTGTTCGATTCGACAACGGCCTTGCCTGTGAGGCACGATTCACCGCAGACCTTGTTTGATGAGATCAAACACCGGGTGGGAGACAGGGATTTGCGGCTTGTGATCACGTTTGGCGTTGAGTTGCCCATCACGATCACGCAAGAGGAGGTGGATCAATGGCTCAGTGCCTCCGGATTTACCAAAATACAAGCCAGGCGCGAGGTCGCCACGCTCACTGGACCCAGGCAACTCATCGATGTCGTGGCCGATCGGTTCAGGCTCTCGCAGGTGGAGAAGTCGCGCGCAATTGAAGCCATTGAGACGGCGCTTAAAAGGGGCGCTGGGCGCATGCAGGTGTATGCCCTCAATGCACAATCCGAGGAGGTCGACATTTGGCGTTTTTCAACTGGATTGCACTGTCCAGAGAGTGAGCAGAGTTATCAAGATCCCACGCCGTCTTTGTTCTCTTTCAACTCGGCACTGGGCGCATGTGAGGCCTGCCGTGGCTTTGGTCGTGTCATTGGTGTGGACTACGGCTTGGTCATTCCAAACGATCGATTGACGCTCAGAGCGGGGGCCATCAAACCGATTCAAACGCCTGCGTGGAAGGACTCGCAAGATGATTTGATGCGTTTTGCAGAAAAAGCAGGCATCCCCAGGGACACCCCTTGGTACCAATTGACGCAAGAACAAAAGAACTGGGTGCTCATGGGGTCCCCCAATTGGGCTGGCAAATGGAACCAGCAGTGGTACGGGGTGAAGCGCTTTTTTGAGTACTTGGAGACCAAGTCTTACAAAATGCACATTCGCGTGATGCTCTCCAAATACCGAAGTTACACCGCATGCACAACGTGCAACAGTGCACGCTTAAAAACGGAGAGTTTGCTTTGGCGTGTAGGCTCATTGGCCGCGGCCAATGAAGCGCTCATGCCGTCCAAGCGCTTCATGCCCGCAGGTGTGACTTGGAGCCAGTCTCAACTGGAGAGCTTGCCTGGGCTGTGTTTGCACGATTTGATGTGCTTGTCCATTGAGCGACTTCGTGGCTTTTTTGACCGCATGCACGAGGAAATGGGCTCAACGCTGCAGGCGGCAAAGGCCGAGAGCGGCTCGCTCAGAAGTGCCAAAAGTGCACAAGTTCAAGCGCTGGAGTTGCTCTTGGAGGAGATTCGGGCAAGACTGAAATATTTGGTGGATGTGGGTTTGGGCTACCTGAGCTTGGACCGTCAAAGTCGAACCCTGAGCGGCGGAGAGGTGCAGCGCATCAATTTGACCACGGCCCTTGGAACCTCTTTGGTCAACACCTTGTTCGTGTTGGATGAGCCCAGCATTGGTTTGCATCCCCGGGACATGGGGCGCATCACGCAGGCCATGCAGCGTTTGAGAGATGCAGGCAACACCTTGGTCGTGGTGGAGCACGACCCAGCCGTCATGTTTGCGGCCGATCGAATCATTGACATGGGGCCAGGTCCCGGTGAGCGAGGAGGAGAGATTGTTTTTGATGGTGACATGGAGGACTTAAAAAAGGCCGACACGTTGACGGGGGCCTATTTGGGCGCGCGCAAACAAGTCGGCATGGGCTTAAAGCGTGCCGTCACCGATGCCACCCCGCGCTTGGTGCTGGAAGGGGCCACAGAGCACAATTTAAAAAACATCTCCATTGAGTTTCCGCTGCTGAGACTGGTCTGCGTCACGGGGGTGAGTGGTTCTGGCAAGTCCACGCTCATGCAAGACATTTTGGCGCCTGCGCTGCTGCGTCATTTTGGTCAATCCACCGATGCCCCGGGGGCCTACAGCCGTTTGCTTGGTGCGGATTATTTGAGCGATGTGGTGTTTGTTGACCAGTCGCCGATTGGGAAAACTGCACGGTCCAATCCAGTGAGCTATGTCGGTGCATGGGACAGCATCAGAGAGCTTTTTGCCAACACGGCCTTGGCCAAGCAGCGGGGCTATACCCACTCAAAGTTCAGCTTCAACCACGGTGACGGTCGCTGCCCCACGTGTGGGGGCTCTGGTTTCGAGCATGTGGAGATGCAGTTTTTGAGCGATGTGTATTTGAGGTGCCAAGACTGTCAAGGTGAGCGCTACAGGGCGGAGATTTTGGAGATCAAAATTGAGCGCCCCAACGAACACGCGCACATGCAGTTTTTGAGTGTTGCTCAAGTCTTGGAGCTCACGGTGAGCGAGGCGACACAGCTCTTTAAGGCCGACCCTGAGGTGATTCGTGCTTTGCAGCCCATCATGGATGTGGGCTTGGAGTACTTGAAGTTGGGACAACCCGTGCCCACTTTAAGTGGTGGAGAGTCTCAGCGCTTGAAGCTGGCGGGCTATTTGGCACAAGCGGCCAAACAGCGCTCCAGCATGCGCCAGGCGGTGGCCAAAAAAGGCACGCTCTTTTTGTTTGATGAACCCACAACGGGTTTGCATTTTGATGACATTGCCAAGCTCATGCGTGCGCTGAGAAAGCTGCTGGAAGCGGGTCATTCGCTCATTGTGATTGAGCACAATTTGGATGTCATTCGGGCCAGCGATTGGTTGATTGACTTGGGGCCTGAGGGGGGGGAGCATGGAGGATGTGTGGTGGCACAGGGCACGCCCGAGGAGATTCGTTTGCATGCGAGTTCACACACCGCGCAGGCCTTGCGTTCCTACGATGCGGCCCTGGGCGAATATGGCGTCTTGAAACTCGAGGCCTTATCGGGGGCCGGTGGCAATGAGCGCTCAAAAACCCAAAAAGCGATCAAGGCTTTAAAGCATGCCTTTGTCGGCAAGGACCAAGGCGACATACAAATTGTCAATGCAAAAGAGCACAACTTAAAAAATCTAAGCGTCAATATTCCGCGAGGTCGATTCAACGTCATCACCGGCGTGTCGGGCTCTGGGAAGTCCACGCTGGCATTTGATATTTTGTTCAACGAGGGCCAAAGACGCTACTTGGAGAGTTTGAATGCGTATGCCAGAAGCATCGTGCAGCCTGCGGGTCGCCCCGAAGTGGATGCGGTTTACGGCATTCCGCCAACGGTGGCCATTGAGCAGCGTTTATCCAGGGGCGGCAGAAAGTCCACCGTTGGCACGACCACGGAGATTTGGCATTTCTTGCGCTTGTTGTATGTGAAGTTGGGTGTGCAGCATTGTGTGCACGATGGACAGGCTGTGCAGGCGCAAACGACAGAGAGCATCGTGGCGCAAATCATGCGCCGCTTCAAAGGGCAAGAGCTTGCAATTTTGGCCCCCTTGGTGATCAATAGAAAAGGCGTGTACACCGATTTGGCCGAATGGGCTCGCTTAAAAGGCTACACCCATCTTCGCGTCGATGGCGAGTATCTCACAACGCAAAAGTTTCCAAGAATTGATCGCTTCAAAGAGCACACCATTGAGTTGCCCGTCTTGAGTTTGCACGTGAGTGCCAAGGAGGAGGCTCTTTTAAGGTCAGGCTTGTTGTTGGCCCTGGAGCATGGCAAAGGGGTGGTTCATTTGCTCAGTGACATCGGTGGCTTGAGGGCGGCCTTTCAGTCGGGTGGGCCGTGCGCGCAAATAGGTCGTTTGGAGGTCTTCTCCACCAAGCGAGCTTGCCCAACGTGCTCCACGTCCTATGCGGAGCTCGATCCCAGGCTCTTTTCTTACAACTCCAAACACGGTTGGTGCCCAAGTTGCGTGGGCACGGGCTTGAAGCTCAATGCCGCTCAGCGCGACTTGCTGGATGACACGCAGATTGATCCTTCGCAAAGAGGCCGTGAACAAACCTTTGCTGAACCCGTGCTCGAGGAGTTTGAGGAGACGACGTGTTTGAGTTGTTCCGGTACGCGGCTCAATCCCACAGCGCGGTCGGTGAAGTTTGAGGGGCAAGCGATCACAGACATTGCACGACTGAGTGTCAAAGAGATCGCGCAGTGGGCGCAGAGTTTGACCTTGGAGGCCAGACAGGGGCAGATCGCAAAAGATTTGATGCCAGAGATCAAGGGTCGGTTGAAGTTTTTGGAGCAAGTGGGCTTGGCCTATTTGACCTTGGACCGTGGCGCGCCGAGCTTGAGCGGCGGCGAGGCCCAGCGCATTCGACTGGCCGCGCAACTGGGCAGCAATTTGCAAGGGGTGTGTTATGTCCTGGATGAGCCCACGATTGGCTTGCATGCGCGGGACAATCAGATGCTCTTGCGTTCACTGCAGTTGCTGTGCGACCAGGGCAACACCTTGGTGGTGGTCGAGCACGATGAAGACACGATGCGGCAAGCTGAGCATTTGATTGACATTGGTCCAAGCGCGGGTGTGCGCGGAGGTCAACTGGTCGCGCAAGGGGGCGTGGCCGATTTGGAGGCTTGCCCCGACTCTGTCACGGGGCGGTACTTGCGCCAAGCCATGTTGCATCCTTTTCAAGCGCGGCGAGCGCTCTCAAGTCCAAGTGCGGAGTCAGAGGGCTTGCAGCTGAGAGGGGCATATTTGCACAACTTGAAAAAGTTAGATGTTCATGTGCCTTTGAGAAAGCTCGTGGCTGTGACGGGGGTGTCTGGTTCGGGCAAGTCGACACTTGCGCGCGATATTTTGCTGGCCAATGTGCAGTTGGCGCTGTCAAGGCAGGGGCCACCCAAGCAGTGGCTCGGATGCGCGGGCTTGGAGGGCTTTGAGCACATTGACCGGGTCCTTGAAGTCGATCAAACGCCCATTGGAAAAACGCCAAGAAGTTGTCCTGCGACCTACATTGGGTTTTGGGACACGATCAGAAAGCTGTTTGCCGACACGCTGGAGGCCAAAGCGCGTGGGTATTCTCAAAAGCGCTTCAGTTTTAACACGGGAGAGGGTCGTTGTGCGGCGTGTGAGGGCCAAGGCATGCGCACGATTGAGATGAATTTCTTGCCCGATGTGAAAGTCAAATGCGAGGTCTGTCTGGGCGCGCGCTTCAATGCTGAAACCTTGGCGGTCACGTGGCGTGGGAAAAGCATTGGGGATGTGCTGCAAATGGAGGTGGACCAAGCGGTGGCGTTCTTTGCGAACTTGCCCAGTGTCGCCCATCCCTTGCAACTCTTAAAGGATGTGGGCTTGGGTTATTTGACCCTGGGGCAACCCTCTCCGACATTGAGCGGGGGTGAGGCCCAGCGCATTAAGTTGGTGACCGAGCTCTCCAAGGTAAGAGATGATGTGGGCAAGCGAGGCTATAAAGTGCCTCACACCCTTTATGTGCTTGATGAGCCGACGGTGGGCTTGCACATGTCAGATGTTGACTTGTTGATCCGTGTATTGCACAGACTCGTGGACGCGGGTCACTCGGTGGTGGTGATTGAGCACGATTTGGACGTGATTGCCGAGGCCGACTGGGTCATTGATTTGGGGCCAGAAGGTGGGCAAGAGGGGGGACAGTTGGTGGCAGCGGGCACGCCCGAGGAGATCGTTCGTCAAAAGACTCACACGGGCCAGGCTTTAAAGGCGGTCTTGTCTCGAGCGGACAAGAAAAAAAGTGCGCTTGCCTAAGCAAGGGCGAGATCCCCTAAGGCTTGAGTGCTTGGGAGATCTCGTTCTTTTAGCGGGGCTCAGGAGAAGCGCTGAGGGTCCGCACTTATTGGGCATTTTGCAGGGCCAAGCCTGCGTGTTCTCTCAAGGGGTGAAAGTGAATTTTTGGAAAACGCTCTTGGGCCAGGCGCACATCGTAGGGCGAGGTGCACAGATAGGCCAAGGCGTTGGCTGCGTCGCTGGCCATCCTGCTGGGGTAGGCATTCAAGAATTCTTTGAGCTCTTGAGGGGTGTCGGCAGTGATCCAGCGCGCACCTGTGTAGGGACAGCCTTCTAGACGAACGTCGCAGTCGTATTCTGCCTTCAATCGGTGTTGCACCACTTCAAACTGCAGTTGTCCAATGGCCCCAAGCAGCATCAAGCCGCCCGCATCTGGGCGAAAGACTTGAATGGCGCCTTCTTCTCCGAGTTGCGCCAAGCCCGTTTGAAGTTGCTTGGTGCGCAGTGGATTTTTTAAAATCACGGTCATGAAGAGTTCTGGTGCAAAAAAGGGCAGTCCCGTGAATTGCAAAGAAGCGCCGTCCGTGATGGTGTCTCCCAATTGAACGCCGCCATGCGTGGTAAAGCCAATGATGTCACCTGCAAAGGCCTCTTCCACGGCCTCTCTGCGTTGGCTTAAAAAGGTCACAACAGAGGTGGGTCGAAGCTCTTTGCCCGTGCGCTGAACTTTCAGCTTCATGCCAGGCGCATAGCGACCCGAGGCCACGCGCACAAAGGCAATGCGGTCTCGGTGTGAGGGATCCATATTGGCCTGAACTTTAAAGACCACGCCAGAAAACAGTGCTTGATCGGGTTCGATCGTTTTGAGTTGGGTCTGCCCTTGGGTGATCAAGGTGCTTGTCCTCGCTTGGGGTGCAGGGGCCAAGTCGACCAAGGCGTCCAGGACCTCCATGACGCCAAAATTGTTCACGCCTGAGCCAAAGAAGACGGGGGTTTGTTTGCCCGCCAAAAAGGCCTCTCGATCAAAGGTGGGGGAGGCGCCGGTTGCGAGCTCCATGCTTTCAAGCGCCGTTGCAAACTCATGGCCAAAGCGCGCTTGCAGGGCTTGCAGGTCACTCAAGGGCACCGTTTCAAAATCTTGTGGGCGTCTTTGCGAGCCGGACTCAAAGACCTTCATGCTGTGCGCTCTCAAGTCAATGATGCCCCCAAACGATTTGCCTTGTCCAACGGGCCACGTCATGGGCACGCAGGGCATGCCAAGCTCGCGCTCCACTTCGTCCAAGATGTCCAAGGGGTCTCGCACTTCGCGGTCCATTTTGTTGACAAATGTGATGATGGGGGTGTCGCGTGTTCTGCAGACCTCAATGAGCCGTTTGGTTTGTGCCTCCACGCCATTGGCCGCATCGATCACCATCAGGGCTGAATCAACGGCAGTGAGCACACGGTAGGTGTCTTCGGAGAAGTCTTTGTGTCCAGGGGTGTCAAGCAAATTGATCACATGTTCACGGTAGAGCATTTGCATCACCGAAGAGGCGACCGAGATGCCCCTTTGTTTTTCGATCTCCATCCAGTCACTTGTGGCGTGACGGGTGGCCTTTCTGGCTTTCACGGAGCCCGCGATTTGAATGGCACCAGAAAACAAAAGCAGTTTTTCCGTGAGCGTGGTTTTTCCAGCGTCGGGGTGGGAGATGATGGCAAAGGTGCGGCGACGTTTGACCTCGGAAGTGAGAGCGGCGACTTGCATAGGGAAAAAGTAGATTAAAAAGTTAACACAGAGGGCTGCAAAGCGGCTCCTACAAAGTGCGCGCGTTCAGTGCTTTGTTCAAGTGATCAAAAAGAGCGAAGAGACAAAAGGTGGGTCGCTTTGCGGTCCAAACCAGGCGCATCAGTCAAAGCTGGGGGCTCGGTGTTTTGACACACCAAAGTGCTTATTTTACCGCGCTCACCGTGCAATTGCAGTGGGAGCGCAGATTTGTGGACTGGAGGGCTCCGCACCAGGCCTTGGGCCTAAAAGCTACACCAAAGGGCCTTGATCGGCCCTCGAAGCCCCTGAATTCAAGGGTTTATTGTCGGCCGGTGTGGGTGGGCGGGGATGGGTGGGGTAAAATATTGGCACCGAGGAGCGATGCAACTTTGTTGTGGCGAGCCGTGGACGTGAGGGTTGATCGACCAGCGTTCGCGTTGCATGGTGGGCCAGATTCAAAGTGAGGCTCGGTCATTTTTCAAACGGCGCTCACCCACTGCAATCAGTGAGGTGAGGTGCCCGTCTCCTTGTACTCCTTGATGCCTGGTGTCCCTTTCATTGAGCCTTTGGGCTTTGAGGGTGCATTGCGCGCAGTGGTTTTTACCATCCTATGGAGTTAAAAAACATGAACGCTGTGATCAAATCTTTACATGCCAACGAGTCTGTGGTGGCTGATATGTCCTTGGCTGACTGGGGCAGGAGAGAAATCAAAATTGCCGAGACTGAAATGCCTGGCCTCATGGCCATTCGTGAGGAGTTCAGTGCCTCTAAAGCCCTCAAAGGCGCGCGCATCACGGGCTCATTGCACATGACCATTCAAACGGCGGTGTTGATTGAAACCTTGCAAGCTTTGGGCGCGACAGTGCGTTGGGCCTCTTGCAATATTTTCTCAACACAGGACCATGCTGCCGCAGCCATTGCCGCGGCTGGAACACCCGTGTTTGCCAAAAAGGGCGAGAATTTGACCGAGTATTGGGATTACACGCACCGCATTTTTGAATTTGGTGCGGCCAACACGGAGGGCGAAGGCCCCAACATGATCCTGGACGATGGTGGAGACGCAACGCTTTTGATGCATTTGGGCAAGAAGGCGGAAAAAGACCTCTCTTTGCTGAGCAACCCAGGCAGCGAAGAAGAGGTGTGTTTGTTCGCGGCCATCAAAGACAAATTGGCAAAAGACCCCACATGGTACAGCCGCAAAAGCGCACAGATCATTGGTGTCACAGAAGAGACCACAACGGGCGTGCACCGTTTGAAGGAGATGTCTGCCAAGGGTGACTTGATGTTCAGAGCCATCAATGTCAATGACTCAGTGACCAAAAGCAAATTTGACAATCTGTATGGCTGCAGAGAGTCTTTGGTGGACGGCATCAAACGCGCAACCGATGTGATGATCGCAGGCAAGGTCGCTGTGGTGGCTGGCTACGGTGACGTGGGCAAGGGTTCTGCACAGGCTTTGCGTGCTTTGAGCGCACAAGTGTGGGTCACAGAGATCGACCCCATCAACGCACTCCAAGCGGCGATGGAGGGCTACAAAGTGGTCACCATGGATTATGCTGCTGACAAGGCGGACATTTTTGTGACGGCCACGGGCAACAAGCATGTGATTTCTCACGCGCACATGCTCAAGATGAAAGACCAAGCCATTGTTTGTAACATTGGTCACTTTGACAACGAGATCGACATCACGGCCATGGAGCAGTACAAGTGGGAAGAGATCAAGCCCCAGGTCGATCACATTCAATTGCCCTCTGGCAACAAAATCATCATGCTCGCCAAGGGCCGTTTGGTCAACTTGGGTTGCGGCACGGGTCATCCAAGCTTCGTGATGAGCTCATCGTTTGCCAATCAAACGATTGCGCAAATCGAGCTCTTCAAATACCCAGAGCGCTACGAAAATGGTCAAGTGTATGTGTTGCCCAAGCATTTGGATGAGAAGGTTGCAAGACTGCATTTGACAAAAGTTGGCGCCATGTTGACCGAGCTCACTGCTGAGCAAGCGAGCTACATCGGTGTCGATAAAAACGGTCCCTACAAGCCCGACACGTACCGTTATTGATCAAAGGCGCTGGTGTCTTGCTGAACAAAAGGCCCGATAGGGCTTTTTGTTCATGAGAGGGGCCCCGTGGGGATTGGCGGGCGTCGCGCTAGGCTGTTGAAGCTTGTGGCCCAGGCACTTGAGCGCAGGTTTTGCGTGCGTTCGCGGTGAGGTTGAGAGTTGTTAACTTAAAGTTTGTTTTGATATGAATCCAGCGCTCAGTGTTGAATTTTTCCCGCCCAAAACGCCTGAGGGTGCTGCGCGTTTGGCTGGGATCCGTCAAGAGTTGTACCGCATCAAGCCGCAGTTTTGTTCGGTCACGTATGGGGCTGGGGGCTCGACCCAGTCGGGGACCCTGAGCACGGTGGCTCAAATCCAAGGCGAAGGACAGGAGGCGGCGGCGCACATGTCCTGTGTCGGGGCCACGTCAGAGACCATTTTGGAGCAATTGGGCCAAATCAAAGCCATGGGCGTGAAGCGACTGGTGGCCTTGAGGGGCGACTTGCCAAGCGGCTTTGGATCCAGTGGTGAGTTTGAGTTTGCCAAAGATTTGGTGGCGTTCACGAGGGAGCACTTTGGGACGGATTTCCATATAGAAGTGGCGGCTTACCCAGAAATGCATCCACAGGCAAAGTCCCCTGAGGCGGATTTAAAAGCCTTTGCTGAAAAGGTCAAAGCCGGGGCGGATTCGGCCATCACGCAGTATTTTTTCAACAGCGACGCCTATTTTAGGTTTGTCGAGGACGCTGAAAAATTGGGTGTGAGGGTGCCCATTGTGCCGGGCATCATGCCCATTGGCAGCTCCTCGCAGCTTTTGCGGTTTTCTGAAACGTGTGGTGCGGAGGTGCCCCGGTGGATCCGCTTGCGCTTGCAGTCCTATGGGGACGATGTGGCGTCCATCAAGGCCTTTGGTTTGGAGGTGGTCACCGATTTGTGTGACCAATTGCACAGTGCGGGCGCGCCTGGCATTCACTTTTATACGCTCAACCAAAGCTCGGCTGTTTTGGCCATTTGCAGCAACTTGGGGTGGCTGGCGCCCGCTCATTGAGCGGCTTTAGGAACTTTCCAGGTGAAACTGCGCGTGCGGGTCTTGTCCGAGCAAATTCACGAGTTCGGGCATCGCCTCTTCGAGTTCGGCTTTGAGGGTGTAGGGCGGGTTGATCACAAACACACCGCTGCCGGGCAAGCCGGGCCTTTTTTGTTTGGCGCCATCGAGCAACTCACTGGGCAGGGCCGTGAACTTGGAGGATTTGACGATCAAGGAGGCATGCAGCCAATCGCGTTTGGCGTGTTGGGCCATGGTTTTAAGTCGTTTGGGCAGGTCGTGTGCTTCGGCCCTGGCGATGAGCGGGTACCAGACCAGGTAGGTGCCCGTTGCAAATCGTTTCAACGCGTCTTGGATGCTCACCAAGACTTTGCTGTAATCGGTTTTGATCTCGTAGCTCGGATCCATCACCACGAGGGCTCGGCGTTGGGGGGGCGGCAAGAATTTTTTCATGCCCTCAAAGCCATCGGCTCTGAGAACGGCCACTTGTCGTGCCACCTTGAGTTGAGCCACGTGTTGCTCTAGCAGTCGGGTGTCGGTGGGGTGCAACTCAAAGAGTTTTAATTTGTCAAAATCGTTGAGCAAGTGCTGAACGATGAAGGGTGAACCGGGGTACAGTTTCGATTTTGGAGAGGGGTTGAAATCGTGCAACAAGGCCAAATACTCTTTGAGGAGCTTGGACTTAGCCAACTCGGGTTGTGCCAAGACCCTTTGAATGCCCTCTTGCGCCTCTTGGCTGATGGCCGAGAGCTCGCTGTCCATGCGATAAAGCCCAGCACCCGCGTGGGTGTCGATGACGGTCAAAGGGACCGGCTTGTCGGTCATGTATTTGACAATGGAGATGAGGACGGCGTGCTTGAGCACATCCGCATGGTTTCCTGCATGAAAGGCGTGTCGATAACTAAACATATGGCAGCGATGGTAACCGTTTTAGTGGGCATTGGGGTCCCCCCATGTGCGACAAATGCATTTGCGCAAAGCCTGCAGCCTTTGGCTTGGCCGTGCAGGCTAAAGACAAACACTTGTTTCATCCAGGAGACGAGAAGGGGCTTGGCCTGTTGTTTTTGAATGCTCAAAGCTTGCCCAAATGGCTTGAAATGTTATAAAATGGAAGGCTTCGCAGCGTTTGAGCAGTCCCGCGGCGAGGAATTTAGACCCACCTAAGAGGTTCTCGTTAGAAGAACACCGATCGTGGAAAAGGACGCTTACAAACCCAACTCAAGGATTTATCCATGTCTACATTCAGCGCAAAACCCGCTGACGTGGTGCACGAGTGGTTTGTGATTGACGCCACCGATAAGGTGCTCGGACGTGTTGCCAGCGAAGCTGCACTCCGTTTACGCGGCAAACACAAGGCCATTTATACGCCTCACGTCGATACAGGCGACTTCATTGTCGTCATCAACGCCTCCAAGATCCGTGTCACAGGCAACAAAGCCTTGGACAAAGTCTATTACCGTCACTCAGGTTTCCCTGGCGGCATTTACGGAACCAATTTCCGTGACATGCAAGCCAAGCACCCTGGTCGTGCACTCGAGAAAGCCGTCAAGGGCATGTTGCCCAAAGGCCC
>CANBTT010000041.1 GCA_947372465.1 Burkholderiales bacterium
ACTCGCTCTGCGGGGCAATTGAGGGCAGCTGACCAGTTCTTCAGTTGTGCCAAGTGGGCCCTGACTTGTCCGCTGTGACTGTCAATTTCAGAGGCATCAATTTCATCGTTTAAATGGGTCAGTACACTGATGCATATCACCCGAGCTTGAGCATGTGAACTTAATATATCGTTGACCGTGTGCTCAAGAAAGGCGAACTCTTTGGCGTCAAAAGCCTCCGTTTCAAGTGCCACCAAAATGGAGTGCAGGCTTGTATTGTGTTTTGGTTTTTCAGCATTCAACCGTGGCTGGTAAGCAATGTTTTTAAAGTACTGAAAAATTTGACTTTTTAAAGATGGCGTGTTGACCCAAGCAGATCGTTGGGTGAGATATACACTGTGTGGAAATTTTAAAAAATGTCTTAACTGCGATGCACTTTGAAGGCGCTCGATGGCTTTAGGCTCTAAGCAGGTCAAAATCACTTCTTGTAACCAAGGAGGGGTCTCGGGCCTAAGCTTTCTAGGAGGCAGGGGGATTTCCCAAAGTCTCTTTTTGAGGCCTTTGAGGGAATGGGTTTCTTCAAAGGGCAAAATGCCGGTCAACAACTCATAAAGAATAACCCCAGCAGAGAACAAGTCGCTGCGGGCATCATTGCGGATGCCAAAAATGGTTTCTGGTGCAACATAAGGTGCAGAACCAATGCCCTTTTGACCTTGCTCAGTCAATAAGTCAGGCAAAAAATGGTGATGTGCTAGACCAAAATCAATGAGCCAAAGCTTGGAATGCTCGTCAATGATCACGTTATCAGGCTTTAAATCATGGTGGATCACGCTGGCGTTGTGGATGGAGTCCAACGCGGTAGCGAGTTGGATCCCTAGCTCAACCACTTCATCCACTGAAAATATTTTCCCCTGATTAAGCAGCTCTTGAAGAGAGCGACCTGATAGCCTTTGGAGGGCGAGATAGGGGGTCTCGGTGATGTCAGATGAGCCAAATACTATGGGCACAAATGGGCTTGTTAATGCACTTAAAACATTCAGTTCAGTTTCAAATCCAATGAAGCTTTCTATCGGTTGTTGGGGGCCGACCTTGGGAATTTTAAGAACGATGGATGCATCAATTCCGCGCTTGCTGGCACTAAAGATATGGGCCATTCCACCGTCGTGAATTTTTTGACCAATCATAAATCCGTCGATTTCATTGCCCTCAACAAATGTTTCATTGATCGGCTTAACGTATGTAGGGGTGTCCATCTTAAAACCCAAAGATCAAACGACGTGCAAGGCTTTTAGGCAAACCAGAACTCTCAACTTTTTGTGCTGCTGTGATGTGGTCGTATGGCAATCGATGAAACGTGATGGTCTGCCGAGACAAGTCCAGGATGGACATGTGTGCTTTGGGTTGTCCGTCCCTGGGTTGTCCTGCTGAGCCTGCCATGATGACCCATTTCCGACGATGAAGGATTTTGATGGGCAAGTTGGGTTGCGGCTTTAAAGCACAAAACAACTTGCTGGGTAACTCGTAATAAATGGCTGGATCATGGACATGACCCAAAATGGCGTAAGGTGTGCTGGCAAATTCCGAGCATCTGCGTGCTTGCTGCGGGTGTTGAACATAGTGCCACCTCTCTGGCTCAAAGGGTGTGGCGTGTGCATAAAAAACGAGTTCGTCGACTTTTACGCGAGGGAGACTTTTAAGGAAATCAAGGTCTGCGCTTGAAATTTGATTGCGAGTCCAATCAATCGCCACCAGCGCTTCGTTGTTGAAGTTGATCCCCGAAAATTTGAACATGGCTTCATCGTGGTTGCCAAGCAGTGCAAATCCACGGCCCTCTTCAACGATGGATCTCACAAGGGCAATCACTTTAGAGGGGTCCGCGTTGTAGCCAACCATATCCCCTAAAAAGGCGAATTGTTTGACGCCCTCGCTTTTGGCAAAGTCCAAGCAACTCTGCAGTGCCTCTAAATTACTGTGTATATCAGAGATGATGGCAATTTTTTCGGTCTGTGAGTTGGATCCCAAATGGCGTCTCCTAAGAAAGCACAATCGCTTTCTGATTATGAAGCGGAATAGAAATTTTGTGAAGAGCGATCTGAAAAAATGGAAAGGATCCAAAAACAGTCCCTTTGAGCAATCAACTTTTTATCGACTCAAAAGGATTGCGATCAAAGTCAGGTTTTTGGTGTTTGCTGGGGGAGGAGTTACTTTTTGTGAAATTCCCCGTCGTGATCGATGGCCAAAAATGAAACCCCCGATTGATTCAGATGCGCCAAACCCTCTTGTTGCATCAGCATTGCAATGGTGCTGCAACTGCCAGCCACAATTGCCAATGGAGCCAGAACACTGACACTTTGCCAGTGGTTGACGGGTTGTCCCGAATCAGGACGAATGATGTGGCAAAAGCGCTTGCCGTTTGAGATGAAGAAGCGTTCATAGTCACCACTGGTGGTCAGTGCACCCGAGAGAATCGGAATGGACGCGATGAGTTTGCTGGCATCCCTTGGGTTTTGAATCCCCATCAGCCAAGGTTCCCCATTGATTTTTGGACCAATCACCCGTATATCGCCAGCAAGGTTGACATATCCACTTTTTATATTGGAGTCCAACAGTATTTTGGAGGCTCGATCGGCTGCGTATTCTTTTCCAAAACCGCCAAAGTCGATCTCCATGCCTTTGGATTGTAGAAAGATTTGTTTGGGGCTGTATTCAACCCTGGACCAACCAACCAATGCCAGCAACTCCTCGATGTGTGCATGGCTTGGCGGCACCCCTTTTTTGAAATCCCAAGCCCTTCTCAGTACGCCACTGGTGATGTCAAACAAGCCCTGGCTGGTTTTGTAGAGTTCGCCAGAGAACTGAAGAAGTTCAAAGGTTTCTTGATCGATGGGCTGAGCATGAACACCGCTGGCCGCGTTGATGCGACTCAAAATGCTCTGGGCGTCATACCGAGAGTATTTCTTTTCAATTCGTTTGATTTCTTGTGCACATTTTTTTGCAATGGTTTCCATGTCAGAAAAAGCCATTGACAAGTCATTCACAACAATTTCGCAGTGGCTTGCCATGGCCTCAAAATGGCACTTCAGTCCAAGATCAGTTGCTGAAGTCCTGAAGTTGTTGACGACTTGGTTCATGGGAAGAAGGCGCGTTGTTGGTGTTGCTATCAATGATCGGCGGAGTTCTTTTGCGTATCGATCAGGTTGAAGTTTTCAACTCAGCGATGAATTTTTTGATCTCAGCAACGCAACGCTCGGGAGCCGTGAGGTTGATGCCATGTCGGTACCCTTCAAAGGCAATCAATTTGGCGCTTGGCATGTGCTGCTGCATTTCACTCATTTGCTTTTCTTGTGCAATTGGGCTGTCTTTTCCTGCCAAAATCAAAGTGGGTGTTTTGATCTGTGGGAGCAGTGGCCAGAAATCACCTTGACCAATCATGCGCTCAATTGAATTTGCAATATGTATGGGGTTCTTGTCCATTTGCGCTATGTACCACTCGCAGAGCTCTTTGGAAGCCCGGTTGGTGTCCAGTCTGAAGGACAGCGTCTGCCTGCACCATTCGGCAATGCCGTACTTTTCAAATGCGGTTGCTCGGTCTTTTTCACCCAATGTGTATGTCTTGTCAATGTGGGTGGGTCGTTTGAAGGGCGTATCGCAAAGCGTGAGCGAATGGAGCCGTTCTGGGTATTTCAATGCGACCGCTAGGCCTACGATGCCACCAGAGGACTCGCCAACCCAGTGCACCTTGTCCAAGCCAAGATGATCGAAAAAGGCAATCGCATCGTCTGCGAGTTGCTCAAACGTGTACACATAGCCCAGGGGGGGGTGAGAGGTCTGGCCGCAGCCTCTGGCGTCCATTCTGAGTGACTTGTATTGGTCGGCAATTAAAGGCACCCAAGCTTGCCAAAACATGGCGCTTCTGATGTAGCCGTGGTACATGAAAATGGTTTCCCGATGGCGACTTTCCCATGGCAGGCTGTAATCGGTGAATTCGTAGTTGACGCTCAGGTCTTTGATGGTTTCTTTTTTGAAGTTGGATGTGTTCATGGTGTTACTCGATTGTTAAGTTGGCGGCTTTGATTACCTTCTCGTACTGGGCAACTTCGTTGCGCAAAAAGTCGCCAAATTCTTCAGGTCGACTTGTCGATATTTGAAGCCCTTGTGCGGTGTATTTTTTTTGAATCTCTGTGCTGTTTAAGAAAAGAACAATTTCGCTGTTGAGTTTGTCAATGATTTCTTTGGGCGTGTTTTTGGGGGCAAACAAGCCATGCCACGTGCTCACGTCAAAGCCTGGGTAACCCAGTTCACTGATGGTGGGTGTTTGGGCAAGCAGCGGCGAGCGGGTTTTTGTGGTGACTGCAAGAATATTGATGCGTCCATCTGTCAAGTGCGGTGTGACAACAGCAACCGTTGCGAAAAAAAGTGCACTAGATTGGCCGCCCAAGATGTCGGTCATGGCTTCCGTTTGACCTTTGTAGGGGATGTGTGTGAATTTTAAATTGGCTGCTATTTGAAGCAACTCGCCAGACAAATGTCCTGCGCTGCCTGTGCCAGAGGACGCCATTGAGAGTTTTCCCGGGTTGGTCTTTGCACTTTGAAGCAACTCTTGGAACGATGTTGAGGGATAGTTCGAATGGTGAGCGGGAGTCACCAATATATATGGGCCTTTGGCCAACAGCGTGATTGGTGTCAGATCTTCAAAAAGCTTGTAGCTCAATTTCTTTTGCGAAGCGGCCGAAATGGCGATGTTGGCAGCTGTTAAGAGCAGGGTGTGCCCGTCGGCCTTGGATTTGGCCACCATTTCGGCACCAATGTTGCCATTGGCGCCGGCTTTGTTTTCTGCAAGAGCGGATTGTCCTAGTCGCGCGCTTAGGCGTTGGCTGATGTCTCTAGCCAATATATCAGTGACGCCACCAGGTGTGAAGGGCACAATGACTTTAATGGGCTTGGATGGATAAGCGCCTTGCGCAAAGACGGGTGTCGCCAAAAGGCCCAGGGACACGCCAAAGACACAAGCCGCGAAGAGAACAAACTTAAAGGGTCGGGAGGATAAATTCATTTTGAGCGTTAATACCTATCGAAAGTGAATAGAAAAAAGACACAATGTCTGTTCATTCGAATGGTGTGACAAGCGTGCCATTCAGAACTTGATTTGTGCACATTAAACAAGGCGCTAGAGATGAAGAAAATAAAATTACTGATGACATTATCCACGTTATTGATCTCGTCTTTGCTCCATGTGAACGCGCAAACGAGTGAAGATATTTTGACGGCTCATATCAAGGGCGAATCTGTTTTGAGCAATGGAATGGGCTATAACGCCCAACGCTTTAGTCCTTTGAAACAAATCAATGCCAAGAACGCCAAACAATTGCTTCCTGTTTGGAGCACATCAATGGCCAGCAACCTTGGTGAGGAGGCGCAGCCCATTGTTTTCAATGGCGTCATGTATGTGACCAACTTCAATTCAACGCTTGCGATCAATGCCCAGACGGGGCGAATTTTATGGAAACACACTTTAGAGCTCGATTCAGGTGTGCCGCGAGTGATTTGCTGTGGCCAAGTCAACCGTGGGCCCGCATTGTTTGAGGGCAAGGTTTTTCGTGGCACGCCAGATGCACACATGCTTGCATTGGATGCAAAGACAGGCAAGGAGTTGTGGAGAAGCAAATTAATGGACTGGCAAGATGGCTATTCTGTGACGGGTGCTCCCATTGTGGCCAACGGGGTTGTGATCACTGGAATGGCTGGTGGTGAGTATGGGACTCGCGGCTTTTTGGCCGGATTTGATCCCAGCACGGGGCGGGAATTGTGGCGTCACTACAATGTGCCCGCACCCGGCGAGCCGGGCAGTGAGACATGGCCAGGTGACACCGCCGATAGAGGCGGTGCCACGACCTGGGTGGCCGGCTCATACGATCCTGACCTCGATTTGATTTATTGGGGCACGGGCAATGCTGGGCCTTGGAACGCCTCGATGCGAAAGGGCGACAACAAACATGCCTCGTCTGTCATTGCGATCCATCCAAAGACTGGAAAGTTGGCTTGGGCGTTCCAGTTCACGCCTGGAGACCCTTTTGATTTTGACAGTGTGAGTCAAATGGTCTTGGCTGATATCAAGGTCAAGGGTGACATGCGCAAGGTGCTGATGCATGCAGATAAAAATGGTTTCTTGTATGTGATTGACCGAACCAATGGTCAAATCATTGCAGGCAATAAATACGTCAAAGTGACATGGGCGAGCGGCTTGGATCAAACGGGACGTCCCATTTGGAGTGAGTCAACAACCAAGTTGGTTGAAACGGGGCAAGAGGTCGAGTCTTGGCCTGCCAACTCAGGTGGGATGAACTGGTACCCCATGACCTTTAGCCCTAAAACTGGCTTGTTGTATGCCAACACGCTTGAAGGCGGCATGTTGATCAAACACACGGGGCCCGTTGAATACAAAAGCCGGGGTCAGCGCTACATTGGGGTGGCCATTAAAAAGCTCTGGCCACAAGACGGCAATCGCGGCTGGCTCAGAGCCATGGATCCACTGACCGCCAAGGTGAAGTGGGAGTACCCAACGCAGATCCCGCACTGGGCCGGCTTAACAGTGACCGCAAGCGATGTGTTATTTACAGGAGACATGCTGGGTGAATTCATGGCCTTTGATGCCATCAAGGGTCAAAAGCTTTGGAGCTTTCAAACAGGCTCTGGCATCACAAGTCAGCCCATTACCTGGTCGCACATGGGTCGACAGTACGTGACGGTCATCTCTGGCATTGGTGGTGTGTATGCACAAAACTCGGGCGATGAGCGACTGAACAAAGTCAATCCAGGTGGTTCAGTTTGGACGTTCGCCTTGCCCAAACGATAGGCTAAAAGTGAAGGTCATGTTGAGTCAATTGTGTGCTGCAGTGAGCCTCCTTGTTGTCTGCAACATAGGACATGCAGAGGGTCGATTCACGGCTGAACAGGGCAAGGTACTTTACGACAATTATTGTCAAACTTGCCACGGCGAGGACATGGTCAATCCTGGCACTGTTAGCTATGATTTGCGTAGATTTCCAGAGGGCAGCAAGGCCCGTTTTCTGGAGTCTGTGAGCAATGGGAAAAACGGAATGCCTTCTTGGAAAAGCGTGGTCACGCCAGAGGATATGGAGCGACTGTGGCTTTATGTTTTGACCCGAGGTCAATGATTGTTCATCATTCTTTGCTGTTAAATATGTCCCTATTTTCTCGTTCTACTTTGGTAGCGGCAGTCCTTTTGACTGCATGGTCTTGCGTCAATGCGTCACTGGTGTACGTCTCCAATGAGGGCTCAGGCAGTATTTCTGTGGTGGACAGTGAAAGCGATCAAGTGGTGGGTGTCATTGAAGGGGTGGGCAAACCCCGTGGCATAGCGATGTGCCCTGGTGGACACCACTTGTTTGTGAGCAATTCAGAAGGGGCTGAGTTGTTGGTCATTGATTTAACAACAAGAAGGATTCAAAAAAGAATTGAAGTGGGCAAGTCCCCTGAGGCCGTGTATTGCTCACAAAATGGCAAATGGGTGTCTGTTGCCAACGAGGAGACCAACAGCATCACGCTCATCAAGGCCGCTGACTTGAACACAGTCGCGACCATCAAAGTCAAGGGCAAAAATCCTGAGCACGCTGTATTCAGTCCAGATGGCCAATTCCTGCTCGCCTCAGCAGAGGAGGCCGATCAAGTTGACTTGGTTGATTTGTCCACGTTCAGCCAGGTCTCATCCATCCGAGTTGGTCAGCGTCCGAGGGGGATTGCCTTTAGCAAAGACGGTGCATTGGCCTTCGTCGCTGTGGAATCAGACAGTGCATTGGCGGTGATCGATATGAAAACCCAACAAGTGATCAAAACACTCAAGGTGGGCTCTCGCACCAACGGGCTGATTGTGTCCAAGGACGGCAAAGAGCTCTACGCAAGCAACGGAGGAGATGCAAGCGTTGCAGTGGTCGATGTCTCTAAACTAGAGCTTAAAACTGTGGTCGGTGTTGGCGCGAGGCCTTGGAACATGGCCCTCAATGAGTCGGGCGATAAGTTGTATGTGGCAGCAGGGAGAAGCCACGCACTCAGCATCATTGATTTAAAGACACATCGATTGATCAAGAACTTAGAGGTGGGCCGCCTGCCTTGGGGTGCAGCCTCACCTTAGCTCTTTTTTTAGATCGCAGCAGCATGACGGATTTTAAAATTTCATGACCACACAACTTGACACCTCCAGCCGAACGGCTGAAATCGGCGGCGATGTTCAGCCGCACTCGCTTGCGGCAGATCTGGGTGAGGCCTCTATTGCCAAAAGATCTTATGGTCGCGTAGCCATCGGTTTGCATTGGTTGCTGGCGCTTGCGGTTTTTTATCAGTTGGCATTGGGATTGTGGATGATTGATTTGCCCAAAGTGCCCGTGGGCCTGAGAGCCGCTTGGTTCAATTGGCACAAATCAATCGGTTTGGTGATCGGACTGTTGATGTGTTTGAGGCTGGCATGGCGCGTCACCCACGCACTGCAAGACGACGGCTTGAAAATGCCTCGCTGGCAGCACCTTGTCTCCAAATTGAATCATTTTTGTCTTTACGGCACCTTGCTTTTGATGCCCTTGAGTGGATTTTTAGGCTCGAACTTCACCCCATACCCGGTCAAGTTCTTTGGCTGGGTGCTCCCTCGGTTCTTAGAGCCTTCGCCCGAGCTCAAGGCGCTTTGTTCGGTGGTGCATGAATTCACCAGTTACACACTGATCGCCCTCATCGTGCTGCACCTCTTGGGTGCCTTGTGGCATGGGGTCAAAAGAGACGGCGTCTTGTCTCGAATGGCCATCAAATCCTAATGGCCAAGCTTAGAAATCTTCTTGGGCGTGAATTAATTTGCATTATCATGTGGGCAAGGGAAGGCGTTTTTTGGTTTTTCTGAGTGAAGCCCTGTCAAAGGGGGCGAAGGCTCAAACTCTGGGAAACTTCAATTCTTTGGTCGAGCCAACTCGCTCGACTCATTTACTTGACTCAAAATATGGAGTATTCAGCATGAAATCTCGTCGTCAATTCATTGCTGAGGGTGCGGTTGCTGCATCCTCTGTGGCCTTTCCTTTGGTGGGTGGTGCGCAAGCCAAGTCGGTCAAAGTCGGGATCATTCACCCCGTGACGGGCGCTTTGGCCTATTCTGGTCAACAATGCCGAGAAGGGGCGTTGATGGCCATCGATGATGTGAACAAAGCTGGCGGCATCAAGTCTTTGGGCGGCGCAAAGTTAGAGGCTTTGCTCGGAGACGCGCAGTCAACCCCACAGGGCGGCTCGGCTGAGGTTGAAAAAATGAACGAGGCCGGTGTGAGTGCGATCATTGGTGCGTATGCGTCTGCCATTTGCCTTGCAACAACCCAAACTGCGGCCAAATACAATCTGCCCCACATTGTGGACGTGGGCGTGGCCGATCAAATCGTTGAAAGGGGTTTAAAAAACACCTTCAGATTTGGACCTGGTTATAAAAAATGCGCTGAAATTGCAGTGGCCAATTTGCACGTGCTCAATACCGCCGCCGGTAAACCCGCCAAAACGGTCATGATCATCCATGAAGAGTCCTTGTTTGGGACTGGAACGGCCAGCCTCTTGTCCAGAGAGTTGCCAGGCTACGGCTATGAGGTCAAGGAAGTGATCAAGCACCCCAACCCCAGCAGGGACTTTAGCAACATTGTTTTGCGCATGAAACAAATCAACCCTGATATTGTCATCCCTGCCAACTATTACAACGAATACGCTTTGCTTGTGAGAACCATGCAGCAACAAAAGGTGGTTCCGAAGGCCATTTATTCCGTTTTGGGAGGGGCCGCTTCAAGCTATAAATTTGTCAAAGAATATGCCGAAGCTGCCAATGGCATCATCGATTGCAACCATTGGTTCAACCCCAAGGACAAAAAAGCGCAGGAGCTCAAAAAGCGGTCTGAGGCCAAGGGTTTGTATTTCAGTTACGAGCTTTTTATGAGCTACACGGCAGTCAAATTGCTGGCCCAAGCCCTTGAGGAGGGCAAGTCCTCGGACCGTGCAGCCATCATTGATGCCTTGAACAAGACCAAGTTCTCAGATCACATCATGCCTTATGGGCCCACACAGTTTGTCAATGGTCAAAACACTGGGGCTCAGCCCTTGATGACGCAAGTCATCAAGGGCGATATCAAGGTGATCATCCCGCGTGATTACAGAGAAGCAGAACCCATCTTTCCATTGAATGCGTGATGCAGTCAGGAAAGAAGCGTTGGCCCTAGAGCCCATGGATCAACGCGCCTTCTCTCTCTACGAAGTGCCAAAGGATTGACGGGTGTTTGATCTCTCCATCGTGTTCTCATCGGTCTTGAATGGGCTGACCATGGGCGCTGTGTATACCTTGATCGCACTGGGGCTCACACTCATTTATGGCGTGCTCCACATCATCAATTTTGCGCATGGTGCATCCTTGATGGTGGCGCTTTATGGCGTTTATTTTCTAAAAGAAAAGTTAGGCATTGACCCCTACTTGGCGCTGCCCATCGTCGTGCCCTCGATGTTTGTGTTCGGATACTTTTTGCAAAAAGTCATCATCAACCATGCTTCTCACGGGAAAGATGAAAACATTTTGTTGGTGACATTGGGCATCTCCATTGTTTTGGAGAATCTGGCGCTTTTGTTTTTTAGCTCAGACACCAGAAGCATCGAGACGAGTTATACCCTCACGACCGTGGCCGTTGGGCCGGCGATGATTGCACTTCCGAAAGTGTTGTCTTGCATGGGGGCATTGGTGGTTTCCTTGGTGCTCATTGTCTTCATGAAGGCAACCGATTTGGGTCGAGCCATCCGTGCCGTTGCCAAAGAGAAGGCAGGCGCGCGCTTGATGGGCATTGATGTCGAACACGTCTATGCCATGTGCTTTGGCATTGGCTTGGCCTGCCTGGGCGCGGCAGCCTGTTTTTTGTTGCCCGCCTTTTATGTCAATCCGACGGTGGGGAGCGGATTCGTCTTGGTGGCCTTCACCATCGTGGTGCTGGGTGGCATGGGCAGTTTTTTGGGGGCCTGTGTGGGTGGGCTTTTGGTGGGTGTCATTGAGTCGGTTGGCGGACTCTTTTTGGGGGACTCTTTGGGGCAGGTGGGCATCTTTGTGATTTTCATCTTGGTCTTGTTGATCAGGCCGCAAGGTTTATTTGGGCTCAAGCCATGAAAGATTTAAAAGCCATTGCGCTCTTTGCGTTCGTCTTGACCTGTGTGCCCCTGGTGATCCATTCTGGCGTCTTGTTGAACTTGTGCATGATGGCCTTGTTTGCCGCTTTGCTGTCTCAATCTTGGAATATTTTGGGCGGATTTGGTGGGCAGTTTTCTTTCGGACACGCTTTGTTTTTTGGCATGGGTGCCTATGCACAAGGTGTTTTTCAAATTCAATTTGGGCTGAACCCTTGGGTCTGCTTGCTGTTGGCCATGGCCATCAGCGCCTCGCTTGGTTTGATGGTGGGCGGTTTGTCCTTTCGATATGGGCTCAAGGGCTCCTACTTTGCGTTGATCACCTTGGCGTTTGCTGAGGTGTTTCGCATACTGGCACTTTCTGCTGACTTCACCGGCGCGGGCGTGGGTTTGATGCTGCCCTTGTCAGAGTCCTTTGGCAACATGCAGTTCTCCTCCAGGGCGGGCTTTATTTGGCTGATACTCTTTTGGGTGGTGTGTGCCTTGTTGTTCACGGCATGGCTTAAACACTCTAGGCTTGGTGCTTACTTGCAGGCCGTTAGAGACAACGAGGACGCGGCAAAGGCTCTGGGGGTCAATCCCTTTTGGGTCAAATCAATGGCCTGTGCGGTGTCTGCTGCCTTGATGGGTGTGGCAGGCGCTTTTTATCTTCAAGTGTTTCAGTACATTGATCCTGCCCTGGCTTTTGGTCCGCACACGTCCATCTCCGCCTTGGTGGGTGCAATTGTGGGGGGGATGGGGACGCTTTGGGGGCCGGTCCTTGGGGCCTTTGCTTTGGAGCTCTTGGCTGAGCTCACTCGAAATTTATTTGGTCAACTGCCAGGCATCAACATGGTCATCTATGGGGCCTTGTTGATTTTGATCATGGTTTTTTTGCCCAGAGGATTTGCCGGTATCCGCTGGCCCTTCTTGAAAAGGGCCTTGAATCAGTCGCCCACGCCTGGATCGACCGGGCTTGCGGTGCCGAACAGGGACTCGGTGGGCAAGGCGCAGTCGCCTGCTGTCGCCCAACCCAAAGCTGAGGGCCCGCCATGACACTTTTGCAAGTGAATTCGGTTTCACGTTCTTTTGGGGGCTTAAAGGCCGTTCAAAACGTGAGTTTAAAAATACAAGCGGGCACTTTGACGGCGCTGATTGGACCCAATGGAGCGGGCAAGACGACGCTCTTTTCTTTGATGTCAGGTTTCGTGCTGCCCGATGCAGGAGAGGTTCATTTCAAGGGCGAAAACATCACCAATAGGCCTGCTTTTGAGTGTGCCAGGATGGGATTGACCCGAACGTTTCAAATTGTGCAGCCCTTCGCTGCTCAAACGGTAAGAGACAATATTTGTGTAGGGGCCTATTTGCATCACCCGAAAAAGAAAGAGGCGGTTCAGTGGGCGGAGCACATTGCAAAGCAAGTGGGCCTGGCTGGCGTTTTGAATCAAGAGGCGGCGCAATTGACGGTGGCTGGTCGCAAACGATTGGAGTTGGCGCGCGCTTTGGCGACCCAACCCAAGCTGCTCTTGCTCGATGAGGTCTTGGCGGGTTTGAACCCCTTTGAGATCCAAGAGATGATTCCAGTGATTCAAGGCATTGTGAGCTCGGGGGTCACGGTTTTAATGATTGAGCATGTGATGCAAGCGGTCATGAGCTTGGCCGAGTATGCATGGGTCTTGTCTCAAGGGCAGTTGATCTTTGAAGGAACGCCCAAAAGCGTGTCCACGGATGTCAAAGTGATTGAGGCCTATTTGGGCCATGGCATGGCGCAACGCCTGGCAAAGGGCATGAAAGAGGGAGTTGCTTGATGAAGCCACTGCTTGATGTGCATGGACTTTGCAGCGGCTACGGGCAGGTCAACATTTTGAGAGACCTGGCGCTGTCGGTCTCAACGGGTGAGATGGTGGCGCTTTTGGGCAGCAACGGCGCGGGCAAAACAACGTTGAACAACACCTTGTGTGGTTTGATCAAGTCGCGAGCCGGACACATGAAATTTGATGGGCAGGATATCTCTGGACTGCATTACCAGCAAATTGTGCGACTTGGATTGATTCAAGTGCCTGAGGGACGCAAAATATTTCCCAATCTGAGTGTTTTGGAAAACATTCAACTCGGTGCGTATGCCCGGGGCACGAAGAGGCGGGCCCTCAATCAAAGCCGAGTGCTTGAGATCTTTCCTCGCTTAAGAGAGAGGCTTTCGCAATTGGCTGGCACGATGAGCGGTGGCGAGCAACAGATGCTCGCGATCGCGCGAGGCTTGATGGCCGAGCCCAAATTGTTGATTCTTGATGAACCCTCTTTGGGCTTGTCTCCTTTGTTGGTGCAAGACATGTTTGAATTGATCAAGTCTTTGAAGGAGACGGGCTTGTCGATTTTGCTGGTCGAGCAAAACGTTGCACAGTCTTTGGAGATTGCAGACAGGGCCTATGTGCTAGAAAATGGGGCCATCTGTTTTTCAGGCTCTCCTGCAGAGCTCTTGAGGAGTGATGCCATGAGACAAGCTTATTTGGGTGTTTAGTGCAGGTGTTTGACGCTCTCACCAGAGTTGCTGGTAAGCTGAGGGCAATTCACTTTCCATCCATCGACCACGATAAAATTGAAACCAAAGTTCATGATGAAATTTTTAAACCTTGAATCCACCTCTTCTTGCCAGTTTGGGTTGAAAGCCTTTTGTACACGTGTTTTTTCTCTGGCTCTGTTGCTCGTTTGTGCAACATCTTTGGCGCAGTCCGTTTTTCCGGTCAATTCAACGCCCATCAAAATATGGGTGGGTGCCTCAGCAGGGGGGACCACCGACACCATGGCCCGGGCCATGGCACAGGCTTTGGGGCAACACCTCAACCGTGTGGTGCTGGTGGAGAACAAAACCGGTGCCGGTGGAAATTTGGCGGCCGATGCCGTGGCCAAATCAACACCAGACGGCCTGACACTCTTGATGAGTTTTACCTCTCATGCCATCAACGCATCTTTGTATCCCCATTTGCCTTTTGATCCGATCAAAGATTTCACGCCCATCACATTGGTTTCATCCTCGCCATCGATTTTGGTGGCCCATCCCAGTTTGACGGTCAACACCGTGGCTGAGTTGATTGATCTTGCAAAAAAGAAACCAGGCAAACTCAATTTTGCCATTGGGGGCGTGGGGTCGTCCTTGCACTTGGCTGGCGACATGTTCAAGTTGAAGTCAGGTGCCAACATTGCCAACATTCCCTACAGGGGCACGGCGCCCGCGATTCAAGATGTGCTCGCGGGTCAAGTTGAACTGATGTTTGCCAACATTGGAAATGCACAGCAGTACATTGCAACCGGTAAATTAAAAGCTTTGGGCGTCACGTCAGCCAAGCGCTTAGGTGCTTTTCCAGATGTGGCCACCATTGCCGAGACGCTCCCAGGATTTGAATCAAGCGCTTGGTTTGGTTTGTTCGGTCCGGCAAAGATGTCCCCTGAGTTGTTGAAACGACTCAGTGACGCATCGGTCCTTGCCATTCAAACCCCGGATGTGCGTCGTCGCATTGAGGCCGAGGGTGCATCCCCAGTGGGCAACAGTCCACAAGAATTTGCAAAATTCTTGGAGCAAGACATTGCTCGGTGGAGAGAAGTGGTGAAATTTTCAGGAGCAAAACCAGAATGAATCCCGCAAGTCCTGTGCATTCGAGTTTGAAAGATTCAGCGTCCACCTTGTCAACTTCATCCCCCCAAACCTTGGCGCAAAAAATCATCGCCAAGGCCGCCGGCGTGCCTTCGGTTCGCGTGGGCGAGGTGTTCAACTGTGGGGTGGATTTGGCCATGTTTCATGACTCTTCAGGGCCTAGGCGACTCGAGCCCATGTTGAAGGAGTTGGGGGCCAAGATTTGGGATCCTCAAAAAGTGGTGTTGGTCATGGATCATTACGTGCCCGAAAGAGATGAAGACTCCAAGAACATCTTGAAAATCACAAGAGATGTGGCCAAGTCCTGGCAGTTGCCTCATGTGATTGACAGCCAAGGCATTTGTCATGTGGTCTTGCCCGAGCAAGGCCATTTAAAGCCGGGCATGTTTTGTGTGGGGGGTGACTCTCATTCGCCAACAGGCGGAGCCTTCGGTTGCTATATGTTTGGCATTGGGGCGACTGAAATGCTGGGTGTGGTGGTGACTGGAGAGATTTGGATTCAAGTCCCAAGGACACTTGAGATGAATTGGACGGGTCGATTGGGTCCCGGCCTTATGGCAAAAGACATGATGCTTCACATGATCTCCCAAATTGGTCTCAATGGTGGCCAGTACCAAGCCATGGAGTTCACAGGCGAGACTGTTCAAGGTTTAAGCATGCGTGAGAGGATGACTTTGTCGAACTTGAGCGCTGAGATGGGTGCTCAAGCCGGTTTGGTCGCGGCCGACCACGTGACCCTGGACTACTTGCGCCAAGCCGGCGTCAAGGAGGAGGACCTGGAGGGGTTTGAGTTTTGGGCAAGCGATGAACACGCTGACAAAGAGCGTCAATGTTTCAACGCCAGTGAATTGGCCCCACAAGTGGCCGCACCGCACAGCCCAGCCAACACCAAGCCCGTCGGCGCCTACACGGATGTGGCCATTGACATCGCCTACATCGGCGCATGCACCGGCGCGAAGTTGGATGATTTGAGGGCCGCGGCCCAAGTTCTTAAAGGACAACGCATTCATGCAGGCACCCGTTTGATGGTGGCCCCTGCGAGCGCCAAAGATCAGCGCATTGCGCAAGAGGAAGGGGTGATGCAAATATTGATTGACGCTGGTGCCCAAGTCTTGCCCAACAGTTGTGGCGCTTGCGCTGGATACGGTGGCACCTTTGAGGACAACATGACCGTGATTTCCAGCACGGCCCGAAACTTCAAAGCCCGCATGGGGCCGGCCAGTGTTCAGGTCTACTTGGGCTCCCCTTATACAGTTGCCGCTTCTGCCATCAGAGGAAAAATCACCGATGTGAGAGAGATGTTGTCATGAGCGAGACTTCATTCAATGTGCTTTCAGCCACGGATGCCGCGGCACACCCTTCAGCCTCTCGCGTGTGGTCCTTGGGTGCACAAATCGACACGGATGCTTTGGCCCCGGGTGCCTACATGAAGTTTGATTTGCCAACGATTGCCAAGCACACCTTGGAGGGTGTCCGAGCCGATTTTGCAAAAGGTGTGAAAGAGGGCGATGTGATCGCCGCAGGCGAGGGCTTTGGGGTCGGCTCCTCGCGTGAACAAGCCGCAGGTGTGTTGGTCCACTTGGGCCTCAAAGCAGTCATTGCTCCCTCTTACAGCGGTTTGTTTTTTAGAAACGCGTTCAATCTGGGCTTGCTGCTGCTCACCTGTCCTCGCGCGCAAGAACTCCGTGAGGGTCAACTGATCAAAGTCCTGGGTCAAAAGGTTTGGGTGGACGAGCAACACGAATTGCCGTGTGAGCCCATTCCAGAGTTTTTGATGGAGATGGTTCGCTTAAAGGGCCTGGTGAATGTTTTAAAGTTGAGAAAGAAGTAAAGTGTCCGAAATGCCTCATGCCCCAGTGCTTAAAAGTTCGAGTGTTGATCCTGTGACCTTGGCGGTTTTAAAAGGTCGACTCGAGCAGATCGCCGATGAAATGGACGCCACCCTTTACCGGAGTGCATTCAATCCCATCATTGCCGAAGCACACGATGCGTGTCACGGTTTGTACGATGCCTCCACGGGGGACACCTTGGTGCAGGGCAAGTCTGGCCTGCCTATTTTTGTCGGTGTGATGGCGTTTGCCGTAAAGGCTGCGCGCGAAGTGGCCGATACACGTGGGGGCATGAAGCCAGGCGACACTTGGCTGTTCAACGATCCTTATGACGGCGGCACACATGCAAATGATTTTAAGTTGGTGAGGCCTTACTTCAGAGATGGAAAGCTCTACTGTTACTTGGCCTCGGCTGCGCATTGGCACGATGTGGGCGGCGCGGTGCCTGGCAATTACAACCCCTCGGCCACGGAGTGTTGGCAAGAGGCGGTTCAAATTCCACCTGTGCGCATCATCCAAGGCGGCGTCCTACAAGACGATGTGCTGGCCATTTTGAGGGCGAACACCCGCTTGCCAGACAGTTTGTGGGGCGACTTGAATGCGCAATTGGCCGCCCTGGATTTGGGGGTGAAGCGGCTGGACGGTCTGCTTGAAGAGGTGGATTCGGAGTTGGTCCTGAGGGTCATGGCCGATCTCAGGTCCAGAGCACTCAAACTCATGCAGTCCCACATCAAGGCCTTGCCCGATGGGGAGTACTGTTTTGGCGACTGGTTGGACAACGACGGGGTGAAGGACACGGCCTTGTCGATTCATTTGAAGATGCAAATCAGTGGCGAGCGCATGTGTTTGGATTTCTCCGCCTCCGCCAAACAATGTGCGGGTCCCGTGAACATTTCTAAGGCGACCGCTGTGGCCGCTTGTTATGTGGCCTTGAAGCACTTGTTTCCCGATGTGCCTGCGAATGCGGGTGTGTTGGATGCGGTGGATTTTGTGATTCCTGATGGATTGGTCATCAGTGCGCAAAGACCTCGCCCAGTGGGCGGATACACCGAGACAATTCTTCGAATGATTGATGTGATCTTCAGCGCAGCGGCCTTGGCCGATGAGCAGCTGTCGCTTGCGCACTCCTACGGCACAATCAATGCCTTGTCCTTGTCTGGTTACCGCAGCGATGAGGCCCGCAAAGGTGAGCGCTGGGTGATGTTCAGCTTCTTTGGAGGCGGCCATGGAGGGCACAGCCAGGGAGACGGTTTGAGCCACGGCAATGCACCCATTTCCACCGCAACCATTCCGCCCTTGGAAATTTTAGAAGCGGCGTATCCCGTGCGTTTTACGCAGTGGGCTTTGCGAGAAGATTCTGCCGGTCAGGGGCAATACCGCGGAGGCCTAGGAGCGGTCTATGAAATTGAGCTCTTGGAGCAAAACGCTCAAGCATTTTTATTTGGTGAGCGCGCTAGATTTGCGCCCAAGGGCATTGCAGGGGGACTGGAGGGTGCAAAAAATATATTTGAGTACGAGAACTCAAACCAATGGCACACTCCCAGCATGGGCTCCAAAATGCTCGGCATTGAACTTAAAAAGGGCGAGCGCTTGCGGCTCCAAACGCCAGGCGGCGGTGGCTACGGGGACCCCAAGCGACGGGACGCCGCTTTGAAGGCACAAGACCAAGCGGGTGGCTACGTCCATGCGCAAACGAAAGGTGAGCCCTCATGAGTCAAGAAGTCAAAAGGCCATGGATCGTGGGTGTTGATGTGGGGGGGACGTTCACCGATCTCTTCGTTCTCAATGAACTCACCCAAGAGGCGCAAATCATCAAAGTGCCCTCAACGCGGGGTGAGGAGGCCAAGGGCTTTATGCATGGCGTGTCCCAGATCGTCTCGACAAAGGTGCAAGAAGCTGTGGCTGAGATGCAAGAGCGCAGTCAAGTCGCCCAAATCGCAACCATCGTCCACGGCACAACCGTTGGCACCAACGCGCTATTGGAGAGAAAGGTTGCCAAAACCGGCATGATCACCACGCGTGGCTTTAAAGATGTGTTGGAGATGAGGCGGCGAGACCGTCCGCAGACTTGGGGACTAAGGGGCAGCTTTAAGCCCATCATTGAGCGCAACTTCAGGCGCGAGGTGGACGAGCGCGTCTTGGCCGATGGCACCTTGCACACGCCGGTTGATTTGGCCCAAGTGGTGTCTGAGGCCAAGTGGCTTTTAGAGCAAGGGTGCGAGGCCTTGTGTTTGTTTTTTATCAATGCCTATGCCAACCCCATCAATGAGGTGCAAGCCTTGGAGGCGCTCAAAGGTGTTTGGCCCAACCCGTATGTGAGCGTTGCCAGCACCGTCTTGCCGGAGATCAGAGAATTTGAGCGATGCTCAACGGCAAGTTTGAACGCTGCTTTGCAACCCGTGGTGGGAGGATATTTGGGGCGTTTGAGCGCAGATTTGAAGGCCCATGGCTTTGTGGGTGAGTTGTTGATTGTGCAAAGCAACGGCGGCGTGATGTCTTCACAAACCGCCAGCGAGTTGCCGGTCCGAACGGCCCTCTCAGGCCCTGCAGCGGGGGTCATTGCCTGTGCCCAAGTGGCCAAGGCCTCGGGCTTCTTGGACGTCATCACGGGCGACATGGGGGGGACCTCATTTGATGTGTCTTTGATTGCCAACGCACAGGCCAGCCTGGCCGCTCAAACCTCCATTGAGTTTGGCTTGGTGGTGCGCTCACCCATGATACAAATCGAGACCATTGGTGCAGGCGGCGGGTCCATCGCTTGGGTGGACGGCAGTGGCATGCTGCAAGTGGGGCCCCAATCGGCGGGCAGTTTTCCAGGGCCTGCCTGTTACGGACGAGGCAACACACAGGCCACAGTGACCGACGCCAATGTACTTTTAGGGCGCATCGCTGCCAAAAGACCTTTGGGTGCGGGCGCTTTGCAGCACTTGGATGTCGATTTGGCCCAAGCCGCTGTTGAAAACGGGGTGGCAACGCCCTTGGGGCTGAATGTCTATGAGGCGGCTGAAGCCATTTTGACATTGGCCAACGCAAAAATGGCTGGCGCCATTCGACTGGTCTCCATTGAGAAGGGACACGACCCCAGGCAATTTGCGTACATGCCTTTTGGAGGAGGAGGTGCACTTCATGTGTGCGCCTTGATGCGCGAAGTGGGGGTCAGTGTGGGCATCGTGCCCAGATATCCTGGGGTCACTTCGGCCTTGGGGTGTGTCATGGCCGATATGCGCCATGATGCGGTTCAGACCCTGAACCAAGCCTTGAAGGCCTTGGACCTTGAAAGCTTAAAGGTCAAAATCAAGGCGCTTTCTGAAAGCGCCCAGGCGCGCCTGGATGCTTCCGGGGTGCGTTTTACGCAAATCACCGAAGGGGTGGCTTTGGACATGCTCTACCAAGGTCAAACACATACCTTGAGTGTGAACCTGCAGCCCGGTGACATCACGCTTGAGGGTGTTCAAGACAGTTTTGAGCAGGCTTACCAAGAGGCCTTTGGTCGCGTGCTGAAAGGGGTTGCCATTCGAGTGCTCAATTTGCGATACACAAAAATTGGACTGCGCCCCAAGTTTGATCTCTCCATTTTGGCGCCCAAAGGCCAAACCTCTACCAAGGCCTTGGGCACGCAGCGCATTTACCATCAAAGGTCATGGTGGGATGTGCCGCGCTTTGACCGTTTGGCCCTGCCCGTGGGCGCGTGTATCAAGGGACCTGCTATTTTGGAGCAAATCGACACCACGGTTTGGATAGAGCCGGGTTTTGAAGGGCGTGTGGACGAGATGGGGCTCCTCTTGATCACCTTGGATTCAAGCAACAAAAAAGGCTGACATGATGAAGACCCTGGCCAACTGCGCACTGCTCATCGTTGATTTACAAAATGATTTTCTGTCTGAAAAGGGTGCCTATGCGAGGGGGCAGACCACAAGTGCTTTGGCGCAGGCTTTGCCCCAGCGTGTTTTGCCTGTGGCCCAAGCCATCAAAGCCCAAGGGGGCCTGGTTTGCGCCTCCTTGTTCACGCTGTGGCCCAACGCCCTTGGGGAGCCCATGATTTCTGAGCATTTGCTGCAAAAGAGGCCATTCTTGAGAAAGGGGGACTTTGCGCCCAACTCATGGGGTCAATCTGTGGTGGATGTGCTGGCGCCCGTCGTGGATGTGAGCGTGTGCAAGGTGGCGTATTCGGCATTCTTTAACACGCAACTCGATTGGGTTTTAAAAAAGGCGGGCGTTGAGCGTCTGGTGGTGTGCGGCATCGTGACCAATGGAGGGGTGGCCAGCTCGGTCAGGGATGCCCATGTCAGAGACTACGACACCACGGTCTTGTCAGATGGCTGTGCCGCCTTTGGACAAACTGCGCATGAGGCCGCATTGAGCGACATGTCCTCCGTGGCCAATGTGCTCAGTTGCCAGGCATTTTTGAACGCAAATCTATCTTGAACGCATGATCGATCATGACCATCAAGCCAGGGTGATCGAGTTCAGCGATGAGGCAGCGCTTTTGGCGGCGCTGCCCCTTGAGGCCCAAGACATGCACATGCCCGTGGTCATCGTGGGGGGCGGTGCATGTGGCTTGTCTGCTGCACTTTTTCTGAGCGATTTGGGCGTGGCGAGTTTGGTCTTGGAGCGCGATGAGGTCCCGTCTGGCTCCAGCGCCTTGTCCTCGGGCTTTGTGCCCGCTGCAGGCACGGCGGCTCAAAAAGCCCAAGGTCTGGAGGACACGCCCGAGGTGTTTGCGCAAGACATTCAAGACAAAGCGAAAGGACTCGCGGCACCCCACTTGGTGGCTGCCTACACCCAAGCCATTGCAAAAGCTTTGGATGCTTTGGGGCAAAGCCATGGTTTTCATTGGCACGTACTGGATCATTTTTTATACCCCGGTCATCGACAGTACCGCATGCACGCTTTGCCCAGTCGCACTGGACAAGCCTTGATGGATCAACTCCAGCGAGCCTGTCAAGACAAAGACATTCCTGTCTTGACGCAGTCACGTGTGCTTGAGTTGTGGGTCATCAAGGGTACAAAGCGAGTGGGTGCAGTGGGCTTCAAAAGGCCCAATGGTCACATGGAATTTGTTCGAATGGAGGCCTTGCTCTTGGCGTGCAATGGCTTTGGGGGCAATGCACAACTTGTGGCTGAGTGCATTCCTCAAATGCAACAAGCCACCTATGCCGGTCACCTTGGCAATGACGGCAGTGCCATTCTTTGGGGTCGAGCCCTGGGGGCCCAAACGGCAGACTTGGGCGCGTTTCAGGGACATGGTTCCTGGGCGCTGCCCCAAGGCGTGCTGGTGACGTGGGCCTTGATGATGCAAGGAGGGATCCAGGTCAATTCTTTGGGACAACGTTTTCACAACGAAAGTTTGGGCTACTCGGAGGCCTCAACCGAGGTGCTGTCTCAACCCCACAGCAAAGCCTTTGATGTGTTTGATGAGCCCCTCTTGGCCTTGGCCAGAACATTTCCTGATTTTTGCGAACTCGAGAGATTGAATGGGGTCAGACGCTTTGATTCGGTGCAAGCTTTGGCCCAGTGGATCGCTTGTCCTGCGCTTGCCCTAGAGCAAACGCTTGAAGGCTTGCGCTTGAGAGAGCGGGGCGCACCGCTTGGCACCGGTTTTGAGGATGAACGGGTGTTTGATCGTCGGCTGTCCTTGCCACTGTACGCCATTGAAGTCACGGGGGCCTTGTTTCATACGCAAGGGGGCTTGGAGATTGATGAAACGTGCCGTGTTCAAACCTTGGCGCATCAAGCGCTGCCCAATTTGTGGGCGGGTGGGGGTGCAGCCAGAGGGGTTTCAGGACCCGCTGTTTGGGGCTATTTGTCTGGCAATGGACTTTTGAGTGCCTTGGCCAGTGCTTATATTACCGCGCGCAGCATCAAGCAGTTTTTGCTTTAGGATGGTTTAAATTTTTTACGCAAGGAGTCAATTGCTCATGACCAAGAAATCACTCAAAGGACGGCTCAAAGAAAGTGCTGCTGTGCTCGCGCCTGGTGTGTACGATGCGCTGAGCGCATTGCTCGCACAGCAAGCGGGCTTTGAGGCCCTGTACCTCTCTGGGGCGTCGATTGCATACACCCGTTTGGGTCGTTCCGATGTGGGCTTGACCACGGCCACGGAAGTGGTTCAAACCTTGTCGCTGATCACCGAGCGGGTCGATTTGCCCATCATCGTGGATGCAGACACGGGGTTTGGCAATGCGCTCAACACCCAAAGGACCGTCAAAGATTTTGAGCGCGCGGGGGCTTCGATGATTCAATTGGAAGATCAAACATTCCCCAAGCGTTGCGGCCACTTGGCTGGCAAGAGCGTGGTGAGCACCGCTGAGATGCGCGGCAAGTTGCATGCCGCCCTTGATGCCCGTCGCTCCAGCGAGACCTTGATTTTGGCAAGAACCGACGCCATCGCTGTGGAGGGTTTGGACAAAGCCTTGGACCGCGCTGAAGCGTATTTGGCCTGTGGTGTGGACGCTTTGTTCATCGAGGCCATCAAAACACCCGAGGACATGCGTGTGGTGTGCGAGCGCTTTGCCTCTCGCGTGCCTTTGTTGGCCAACATGGTTGAAGGCGGACAAACACCCATCGAGAGTGCGCAAGTCTTGTCAGACCGGGGGTTCAAGATGGTGATCTTTCCAGGCGGCACGGTCAGAGCGTTGATCCACAACATGCAAGCCTATTTTAAAAGCCTTCACCAGCACCAAACCACCCAAGCCTTCAGATCGCAGATGCTTGACTTTGATGGCTTGAACGAAGTGATTGAAACCCCCCAGTTGTTGGATTTGGGGAGAAAATACGATGCTTGAATCCAAGGCGCTTAACGGTCTATAAAGCTCAGCATCAAGGCCCCTTTGGGGCCTTTATCTTGGGATCAATCTTTGGCACCCAAGCGTAAGGCCTCTTGTCTGGTGACTTGCAGCTCGGCTTTGGAGGGCGCCTTCAAGTCCCAGCCCTGAAGGTGCTCATGAGAAATGCGGTACAAGGCCTCGATCCATGCGGGCTCATTGTTCAAGCACGGGATGTAGTGGTAGGTTTTTCCGCCTTCTTCAAGAAAGGCTTGACGCACTTCCATGTTGATTTCTTCAAGCGTTTCAAGGCAGTCGCTCGTAAAGCCTGGGCAAATCACATCGACGTGTTCAGTGCCCGATTGGGCCAATGCGCGAAGGCTCGGTTCGGTGTAGGGTTCAAGCCATTTTGCTTTGCCAAAGCGCGATTGGAACGTGACCTTGTATTGTGAAGGATCAAGTCCCAGGCGCTCGGCCAAGAGGCGCGCTGTTTTGTAGCACTCGCAGTGATAGGGGTCGCCCAGCATCAAGGTTCTCTCAGGCACGCCGTGAAAACTCATGACCAACAAGGGGGCTTTTGAGTGCTCGCTCCAGTGTTGCTCGACCCGAGTCGCCAATGCCTCAATGTAAGCAGGGTGGTCATGGTAGTGGTTGATGAATCGGTATTGTGGAATCAAACGCGCTTTGAGCGACCAGTTGTAAAAGGCGTCAAACACACTGGCTGTGGTGGTGCCGGAGTACTGTGGGTAGGCGGGCAAGACCAGCACTTTGGTCACGCCGCTTGCTTTTAATTCGTCCATGACCTGAGATACATTGGGCTGACCGTAACGCATGGCGTAGCGAACAAGGACCTGCTCAGAGGCGTTGGAGAATTTCTCTTGCAAACTTTGCGCTTGGGCCTGGGTCCAGACCTTCAGGGGTGAGCCCTCAGCGGTCCAAATGAGCGCATATTTTTTGGCAGATTTGCTGGGCCTGAAGCGCAAAATGATGCCATGCAAGATAATGAGCCAAAGCCATCTTGGAATTTCAACCACTCTGGGGTCACTCAAGAACTCGGCCAGGTAGGTTCTCAGCGCTTTGCTTTCAGGGGCCTGAGGGGTGCCAAGGTTGCATAAAATGACGGCGGTCTTGGGCGCCTGACCATGTTGGTAAGCGGGTTCTTTGTTGAATCTTGAATTTTGAGCCATGCCCTATTTTCTCACCACAATCGATGAATATTCAAAAAATCCGTGCTTTGTCCTTTGATTTAGATGACACTTTGTGGCCGATTGGGCCAACTTTGATCAAAGCCGAGGCCGCCCTCGTCACTTGGTTTTCAGCGCACACGCCCAAAGCCTTGCCCATTTATCAAGACCGCGCCGTGGTCTCAGCCCTCAGGAGCGATTTGATGCTTCGGTTCAAGGACCGATTGCACGATTTAAGTGCCATTCGACGCGAGCTGATTCGCGAGGTGCTGGAGCGCGCGGGGGAGCCCACGGTGGGCGTAGACCACGCGTTTGAGGTGTTTTTTCAGGCCCGCCAGTCTGTGCAGATGTATCCTGATGTGTTGCCGGCCTTGAACACGCTCAGGCAACGCTTTCAATTGGTCGCCTTGTCCAATGGAAACGCAGATGTTGAGCAAGTGGGTCTGGGGGCTTATTTCTCTCACGCCATCAGCGCTCAAGAGGTGGGGTTTTCAAAGCCCGACCCGAGAATCTTTCAGCACACCCTGCAGCGCTTGAATTTGGCCCCGCACGAAGTTCTTCATATCGGCGACGATGTGCACACCGACATCCATGGCGCCAGAGGTGTCGAGATGCCTTGCGTTTGGGTCAACCGTGAGGGGCACGCGTGGAGCGGCTCAGGCGAGAGTCCTCAAAGTGTCAAAGACTTGGGAGAGTTGGTGCGCCTCCTGGAAAAAAAAGACAAGTCCGATTGACGCCCTCGCCCAGAGCTTAAGCGGCGTTTGAATGCGTCTCGTCCAGGCATGCCGCAGCGCGCAGTCCTGAGCGAACAGCTCCTTCCAAAGTGGAGGGGTAGGGGCCCTGCACATAGTCGCCGCAAGCAAAAAGTCCCTGAGCAATCACGGTGGGTGGGCGTTTGGCGTGGGCCTCACAAGAAAAGGTTGCTCGCTTTTCGATGGTGCAAAATTGCAGTTCGATCGCTTGAAGTTCAAGCTGAGTGCGAGCCAAGTCCATTGCATTTTGAATGATATCTTGGCGTCTAAAGGGGTCGGCCACGCTCACGATCAAGGCCCAGTGTTGTGGGTTGGCGGTTTGCAAAGCAGCGGAGCCCAAAGGGCTCTGTTTTTTCAGGGCGTTCAGATGAATGCCAAATTGAGGGTGCACGCAATTGTCAAGCTCCATGTGTTCATTGAAACAAATCAGTTGGCTTTGAAGAGCAGTGCTCTTGCCCTGCGGGGCCTCTTTTGCAACCCCTTTGAGGTACACACTGGCGATGGCTTTGTGCGTCAAGCCATCTGCCGTGTCTGACCAGTTGGGATGCGAGTCCCGTGTGAGTTTCGCCGCTTGCCAAGCGGGGACGGCCAAAATGCATGGCGCGTTGACATCGATGTCATGGAGTGAGTCAATGCGCCGCCCCAATTCAATGCGCGCACCGCGCGACTTTAACCATTCGAGGCTTCGAATTGGAAAGATCTCGCTCAGCGGTTTTTTGGGAAATAAAAACGAACAAGAGTCTGGCGGATTGGAGAACGCGTCCTTTAACACCCGAGCAAAGGTGCTGGCACTCGCACGGTCAAGGGGTGTGTTCAAGGCCGAGAGACACAGCGGTGAGATGATGTCTCGCATGAGGGTGTCTGAGACCCCGTGGAAGAGTTGTGCCACAGTGGTGTCGGTTTGTGTCATAAGCAGTTGCTTGATCCAGCATTGCACCGGTTTGAGCAGGCTCAATTTCTCCAGCGGACCATAGCGCGCATTCATGAGCAGCGATCTCAGTGTTTTGAAGGGGAGGGGGTCTTTGGGCAAGCCAAATGGCGGCCCACTGGCGTAGCCCCAAGCCAAGCCTTGGCGCTCAAAGAGCTCATCGGGCTCAAGCCCAATCGCCTTCATCAGTGAGAGGGTCTCGTGGTAGGCCCCGATCAAGGCGTGTTGACCATTGTCAAACAATTCGCCACGGTGCTTGACGCTTTTGGCGCGTCCACCGCCCGTTTGTGCGGCCTCGATCAGGTGAACCGTCCATCCTTGTTGCGTCGCTTTGATGGCGGCAGCAAGTCCCGCCCATCCAGCGCCAACAATGGTGACTTCTTTGGTCATTTAAAAAAGTGGTCAGTAAAGGCCCAAGGCTTGTACCCGCCAAGCCAGCCAGAGTTTCCTGATGGGCGTGAGTGAAACTCGCTGAGAGAGAACGGGGAAGTTGGCCCGCTCAATCTCATTGAGCAAGGTGCGGTAGATGCTGGCCATCATGAGGCCAGGTTTTTGAGACCTGCGGTCCTCTGAGGGCAAGAGATCGAACGCTTCTGAGTAGAGCGCTTTGGCCATCTGCGCTTGATGCGTCATCAGCGCTTGAAAGCGAGAGGAGTCGACACGGTTCAAAATTTCGTGTGCCTTCACATCAAAGCTTTGCAAATCCGCGATCGGTAGGTAAATGCGGCCTCTGAGCGCATCCTCACCCACATCGCGAATGATGTTGGTCAACTGAAACGCCTGCCCCAATGTGTGGGCGTATTGCATGGTTTGCTTGGAGCGTTGTCCAAAGATCAGTGCCGAGACCTCTCCCACAACCCCGGCCACTAGGTGACAATATCTCTCAAGTCCAGCCCTGTCCAAGTACCTGGTTTGGGTCAAATCCATCTCGCAGCCTTCAATGATGGACAAAAGGTGGTGGCTTTGGATGCCGAACTCGGCCGTCCAAGGCATCAAGGCTTTTAACACAGGGTGGTGAATTTGACCCTGAAAGGCATCCAGCACAGCTTGGCGCCACCAAGCCAATTTGGAGGCGGCGATGCCCATTTCAGTGACTTCATCCACGACATCATCGACCTCACGACAAAATGCATAAAAGGCGGTGATGCACAATCTTTTGGGCTTGGGCAGAAATAGAAAAGCATAGTAAAAACTGCTGCCTGATGAGGCAGCCTTGTCTTGAACGTACTGTTGAGGCGTCATGGAGAGAGATTGTGCCATTGAAGGCCCAGCTTTTTTTCAAAATGCGTCTTTGAACTGTTTTTTTCAGGGACACTTTTGAGGATCGCTCCCCTTGGAGGGGCGCTTTAAGACATCGCTCGCATGAGCATGGATGGAAAATCCATGAGTCCAATGCGTGGGCGATGAATGAAGGTGTTGACCGCTCTGCATTTTTGAAGAATTTTAAGCCCTCCTTGAACCACCATCTTCAGCTCCCACCCAGCTCGGCCAGGCACCCGATCACACAAAGGGGCGCCTTGGATCATCAGGGCATGTGCAAAGCTCAACTCTTGTTCCAGCTCGCAGCCTTCGGGCAAATAAAATCGCCCCCTTGGGACGTCCACACTCAAGTCTTGCCAGAAGTTGATCAATTGCAGCGAAGTGCAAATGGCGTCACTTCTTCTGAGTGAATCGGCTTCTTGAATGCCGTACAAATGCAGCAGCAAGCGCCCTATGGGGTTGGCAGATTTGGCGCAATAACTGAGCAAGGCTTCTTGGTTTTCATAGCGCTTGCCTTGCTGGGTGTAGAGCACATCTTGCTCAAAGGCTTCAAGCAGTTTGAACAAAGGCTCGCTTGGCAAATTGAAGGTGGTGATGGCAGTTGAGAGATTTAAAAACAACGCTTGGTAAGGACCAGAGAGTTTTTGTGGCTCATGCAAGCACGTTTTAAGTGTTTCTTTGAAAGCGCTCAAGAGCGCCATTCTCTGGGCCGGCGAAAGGGTGCCTTCGTCGGCAAAATCGTCCGCTGTTCGCGCAAAATTGTAGATGGCCATGATGGGCGCTCTCAGGTTGGGCGGGCACAGCCAAGAGGCGACGGGGAAGTTTTCGTAATGTTTCACCCCTGCATGCTACCAAGCTTATGGTGTTTGTGCGAGCGGTGCACGGGTTTTCTTTGTCGGCGCAGTTCTTTTCCTTGGAGGGGGTTTTGTGTGTTA
>CANBTT010000042.1 GCA_947372465.1 Burkholderiales bacterium
CTGGACTGGCACAACTACATGGTGCCAGTGGATGCCAAGTTGAACTCATCCAAGGATGTGGCCAATCAGACGATTGACATCGAGACGGTGATCAAGACATTCAAGACTTCCAATACAAGGATGAACATCATTGTTTTGGATGCCTGCAGGGACAATCCTTTTACGGACAAAGCCAGTGGCAAGGGCTTGGCTCAATTGGATGCTCCTCCAGGGACATACTTGGCATTTGCGACAAGCCCAGGCAATGTGGCTGAGGATGGGGATGAGACCAGTGGGAATGGACTCTTTACCCAATTCCTCATAAAAGAGCTCCAAAAGCCAGCAAAGATCGAAGATGTCTTCAAACGAGTAAGACTTCAAGTACGACAAAAGAGCCAGGGTAGACAAATCCCCTGGGACTCCAGTAGCTTAGAAGATGACTTTGCCTTCAATGACGGTGCTAAACATACCTTCAACCCAGAAGATCTAATTAGAGAAGCAAAAGAAGCCAAGGAGAAGGAAGAACGACTCAAAGCAGAAGCCGAAGCGGCCAAGAAGAGGGAGATTCAAATTGCTCAAGATAGAGAAGCTGAAAGAATCAGGTTAATAGAAGCTCAAAAGATTCAAGAGCAAAAAGCTAGGGAGAAAGCAGAAGCTGAAAGTAGAGAGCGTGAAAGACAATTGGCGTTAGCTGCCGAGATTGAAAGAAAGAAAGCACAAGACGCTGTACAAGCACTGGAGCGAGCAAAGCTGGCAGAGGCACAAAGACTCAAAGAAATCGAACAAGCCAAAATACAAGCAGAACTTGAAGCCCGACTCAGGAAAGAGTCAGTGGACAAACAGTTTGAGATTCAAAAGGCCGATTGGGACAAGATCAAAGACAGCAAGAATGTTGATGACTTCTACGCATTCCTCAACAAGTACCCAAGTGGTTTCATCACTGAGCAGGCTGTGTTTGCTGTTGAACAACTACAAAAGGCCAAAGTCACAGCACAAGCTGATAAAGATGGATTTATATCAAGTTCAAAAGAAGCAAGGTTCAGAGTTGGAGACGAGTACGTAATTGCCATCAAAGATAATTTCAATGGGCGTGAAATTAAGAGATATCAAGTCAAGGTGGAAAGCATAGAAAATGGATTGGTATATAACTCCAGCACATTAGGCAATGAGAAAACAGTTACAACCTTAGACGGTGCAACAGTCAAGTCATATGCATCAGATGGTTTATATGAGTTTGATCCTCCCGTACCATTTCAGCCTGGCGACACATTTCAAATTGGAAAAAAATGGACGGCTCAATCGATAATGACATTCAATAGACGCAAACAAAACAGAACAGACAATCTGAAAGTAACAGCAGCCGAAGAGATAGAAGTTATTGCTGGGAAATTTAAGGTTTATAAAGTAGAAGTAAGTTCTACTCAAGAAAATGGGAATTTTATTAAAAATACATATTGGTTTCAGCCAGGAATTGGAATACCAATTTTACGCGATCGATACGTTAGAAGACGAAATGGTGATTTTTTATTTAATGAAAAATACGAATTGGTTTCTTATAATTTAGGTAAGTAATTTTGTTTGAAATATACAATTTAATTTCAGAAAGTGTCGTTTAAAAAGACACTACCAGAAGTAGCCCCATTGGTTGCAGATCCGCCGGTTTTCCTTAAAATAACCCCTAGCAATACTGATGTGTATATGCCTATGTCTAATTTAAGAAATACCCCAGTAGAGAAATTGCCCAGTGTCCAGCGTCGAAGGCGCTGGACTCTTCAGCAAAAGGTTGAAACTATTTGAAAGACCAATTCGCCTGGAAACTCTGTTTTTGTCGTTGCCAGGAAATAGGGCATTGCAGCAAATCAAATCTTTCAATGGTGAAAGGCCTATATTGAAGGCTCCTTGGTGGCTGTTGGGGTCAATGAGGCTGTTGTGCTTTCCTCTGAGCTTCAAGAGGCCATGAGGAGGATTAAACAATTGGAGGGTGCCCTAGGGCGCAAGACTTTGGAGAACAAGATTCTTATGGTGGTTGTGGACTTTGACAAAGCAAAAAAGTGGATTTCGGACTCAGCAGTATTGCCAAAGGACGAGCAATAAGATCTGTTTACTTTGCGCTTTGCTTGTAGCGCAGTTATGATCAACACCAAGAATGCCTAATTTGGGATATTATGCAGACTTAACAAAATTTACACTTCAAAAGTTCATGAATAAATATATCTACTTTTTTTTGCTTGCTTTTATATTCAATCTTGCAAATGCTCAAGATAAAACAACTGAACCTTCTTCTGAAATTAAAAGGATTCAATTCCTTGATATGACTAAATTTGATAAAGACATGAACTTTATGCTTTCAAGTGATGTGACCAATGTTGAAGTTGGATTTTATGAAAAGGTTAGCCCTAATAAAACACCTGAAAGAATTCAAAACTGGTTAACTGCGGTTGAAAAAAATGGAGGGACAATAACAATTGAACCTCCGCCTAATGAAATGGTACCCAAAAGTCCATTTGCGCTTATAAGTTTGATTGGAAGTTTATGGTCTGGAATTAAAAATATTTTAGAACTCATGGAGAGTAACAATCAATACGTAACCAAAGGAAGAAATGCAACTATTCAATTAGAGCGAGATTCCAAGGGAGAGATTTTGATTACGAAAATAATTTTTTCCAAAAGTAATTCTTCAAAATGAAATTAACCCCATCAGAACTATTCACTAATATTTCTGATGGAGTTTTTGTTTTTTCTGGTTTTATATCTCTGTTAATTGGATTTTCATTTGGTTTGCTTTTTAATAAGCTTTTAACAGATCAAGTCGAGTGGGTAGAGTTTTTACTCATACAAATTTTATTTGGTAAGTTACCAACTATCGCTGTATTAGGTTTTTTAGCTTTGCGATCATCCATGCTATTGCAATGGACTCACTTAACGACTAAACAGTATCAATTTGTTTTTAATTTAAAAACAAATTTCATCCTAATTTTTGTTTGGGCAGCCATATTAGCCTGGGCATTATTTAACTTTTTTGCTCTCTTTGGCTTTTGTATTGCGCTCGAGATTGCGAATCAAGGTAATTCATTGGAACACATTAAAAGCCTGCTTATTGACTTTGACTGGACAGTATCTAAGCGTGGACTTGAGCGACTTTTTTTTGAAAGTGTTTTAATGGCAATTCTAATTTTGTTTGAAAATAAAACCACATTTTTGAAATTCAATGATCCTGCCAAGGGTCTTGTTAGATCTTTTCTATTGTTGTTTTCAGTTCTTCTGATTCTTGAATTTTTGGACATCTATTTTTTGATATAAAGTCATCGCCATGCTATTAAAAAATTTTATATATTCAAAGCTTGCAACTACATCAACGATTATTTTATTTGCGGGTCTTATACTTGTTTTTTCTATAAGCTATGTTAAAGGCTATTTCAATCATCAAACAATCTTTAAACTTAATACAGATCACTCTGCTGATTTAAGACTCGGTGTTAAATTAACCTATAAAGGATTCAGAATTGGTCAGCTGTCTAAGTTGACGCTTGAGTCCAGTGGAGGAGTAGATATTGAGGTGGCCGTGGATGATGAGTTTATTGGTTTCTTTAGAAAGGGTATTCAACTTAAGATATCCAAGGAAAAAATTGTTACGACTGAACTCGTATTAACTAACTTCAATCAAAATGAAGAGATCTTAAAACCGAACGATGTCATCACTGTTTATAAAGAGGATGTGGCTTCTGATTTAACAAAAAAGATTGACCCATTACTGTCGAAAGTAAATCTGTTGTTAGAACAACTTTCAGATCCGAAAATTGGAATTGTTTCATCATTGAACCAATCTAAAGAGGCCATTCAAGAAACAACCAAACTGATAGCGCTCATCTCAAATAAAGAAAGTGGTTTACCTGCGGTTTTGATGGAAACTCAACGTACCATGTCTACCTTGCAACCAGTTGCCAAACAAGCAGAAGCAACTTTAAAGGAGTTGCAAACAACCGTACTCACTCTGGAGCAGACCTTACAAGTTACCAAAAAATTGGTTGAACAAGCCAACGATCCTGAAGATGGCATAAAGTCAACTTTAATGCAGGTTCAATCTGTCTCTTCAAGCTCAGGGGTTTTGATCAAAAATATTGACAACGCCATCTCAGATTTAACAAATGCCCCTGTTTACAAATTTTTAGTTCCTAAAAAGTAAAAGGGCGTTGTGTCAATATTCTTCAACTTGCAATAATTGCGCTGAAAATGCATCAGAGCAAACAACAGAAACTTGCAGATTTCTGGTTTTCCCACCCTGTTGACATATTTGTTGGTCCGAGTTTTCCGAATTATTCAATAAATTTTGGAGTTGACTTTTTCCCTCTTTGGACAGCAATGACTTTAGAAAGGGCCCTTCTTTTACAGACTTTAATTGGCTGATATCTCTTGGCGAATCTGTGACCAATACCAATAAAGTATCAATGCCTTTGGGTCCCCCTGCTGTTATTCTCCACTTTGACCGAGGTAGAGAAATCGTTTGATTTGCCAAAATTTGATTATTTGAATCGATTGTATTTGGATAAATTAAATAAAGACTTTTTTGATCAGAACCGGCTAGAGCAACGTATACATAACCTTCATTTTTTGATGTCACCGTGAACTGAAGTGGGTCACGATTTATTCTTAGTGAACTTTGACTTAGAGAAACTTTAAGTTCCCTGGTTGAATCTCTTTGATCATAAATTTGCTTCAAGATTTGCGCTGGTGAGACAGGTTTTGTTGTTGGCTTTGCCAGAGATGGTTCGATGTTGATACTATTGCTTGTAACAATCTCTGGCACAGCCAGACTTGGCAGATTAGTTTGAGCCAATGGCTTTGTATTTTCCTTGAGTTCAGATGATGCATTTAATCCACTATTTGCAACATTTGGTTTTAGGTTTTCTAAACCTTTGTCTAATTCTTTGCCGGGATTGCTATCCAGGAGTTTGACTAAATTAACGTCAATATCACCACTGGTTTGTGTATTGCTCACACTTGCCAGAGAAACCATAGGATTGGTGGGTGCTTGCAATGGAAGTATAGGTGTCTGTTCCTGTGAAGCAAAACCAAGATTAAAGAAGGCGGGAATAAAACCTTTATTTCCCCCAATTGTCATTTTTTGACCCAATATGTCTGGATATTTAGACAAATTTGCATCAACTTTATCTTGAGCACAACTCGTGATTTCTTCAACTGAAATTGCACCACTTTGATCTAAATCTTTTGCCTCGCCAAGAAAGCAATCACGCCATGCAGTTGTGGCAAGACCGCCCTTTTTGGAGTCGTCAAACGAAACTTCATCGGGTCGACTCGCAGCAATGAATACAACATTTTCTGGCATGACCCCTTCTTTATGCAGCTCTCCAGATAAACTTCTGGTTTTCATATTGCTTGGTCGAGAGCACGTCTCACTGGTACCTGCAGAAGAAAACTTAGGAGACAGGACGGATGCGTTGGCCAACAAGGATCGAGTTTTGAACGGTTGATTCGCAATCCCACCTGAATGGCAAGCATCATAGAACACCATCATCTTGTCCGTCTTTTTAGCAATTGGTCCTAACAAATTACTCATTTGTTTATTGCTGAGTGCTTGGCCATCAGATGCTAAAAGACCCTCGGTGCAGGATCCATTAGACTCGGCATCAGGCCACCTTGTTCCATGGCCTGAGTAATAAATAAATACCCTATCTCCGGCCTTGACTCGGCTTTCTAGTTTTGATATCTCGTTTTCAATGTTTAACGCAGAGGCATCTTTATCCCTTAAATATTGAATATTCTCTTCGGGTATCAACATATTAACGGCCATTTTGTGTGCACTTTCTACGTCATTTCCAACCCCAGCAAGTGCTTGTATATTGGGTGCGCTGTATTGACCTACACCTATTATCAAAGCATGACGCGAAGACTTGGCCAAAGAGCGAACACCAGTTGTAGACATGGAGTTCTTTTGTCCAGAACGTCCTGTTTCCATCTTCGACAAGGATGAAGCTTGGACCTCACTAGACCCCCTTAAAGACATTGCCCTTAGCCAACCAACTTTATTATTGTATTTAACTTGAACCCAACCAGACTCAAATTTAATTGATTCAACCGTTGAAGAAAATGGCACCTTAGCCAATGTATTTGCATCTAAAAAACGATCATCTTTTAAATCCGAATCTCTGGTCGTTGTCATTGTTTCAGAGAATGCATTGAAATAAATGCACGCACACATGACCCCAATTAATTGAATATAAAGAGTTCTAATTATTCTGTGATTCATTAAGGGGTTCATATTTTTGAGAGTGGTGTTATTTTTAGATCGTTTATCGGAGCATCTTATTTGCTTAAAGTTACGATTTGAACGCGTCTATTTTCCGCAGCAAACTTATCATCCTTGTTTATTAACTCCTTGTCACCTTTTCCCTCAGGGGCCATCCTTGTGTCTAAAACACCATTTTTCTCTAAATAGGATTTAACGGCCTCTGCTCTGAGTTGCGAAAGTTTCAAGTTGTAATCGGGTTTCCCTTTTCCATCTGTATGCCCCTCAATCCTAAATTGCAATTCTCTCAACTGCTCTGAATTTAAAGCTTTGGAAAGTGTCATTAAGGAGTCCATGCTTTCAGGACTTAATTTGTTTGAATTAAACTCAAATCCAATGGTCAAAGATAAACTTGGCGATGGTTCACTGCTCGAAATATCAGCGCCCGTTTTTTCGACATTTAAATTCCTAAGGCTACGTGTTCTTGGGGAGCTTTGTGTTTTTGGCTTTAATGCATCAATCATTTGTTGTTCACTCAATTCTTCCGAGTGAAGTAACGTAGTTGAGAAAGCCAAAAAAATTGATGTTGCTATCAAAAATAATTTGCCGCATAGAGTTTGTGATTTTTTCATTTTTGAGAAATAATTTTTATTTACTGGGATTTGACCAAGCTTGGAAAGCGTCGTAACAGATTTGTAATTCTAACTCTGGAAGCCCTCTTTCAATTGGATGTTCTAATTGATTGTCGCTGCTTTTCATTTGAAAATTGAATCCTGTCAATTTTTCATAAACATTAGAAAAATATAATTTATTAATATTTATATTGACTATTTTATTAAAATTTAGTACCAAACTATCTGCGCTGTTTTTATCTTCAAAATAAACCGTTGCAATGTAAATCGCAGGCTGAACATTACTTAATTCATTGAGCCAGCCAAGTTGTCGTATTTTTGAGTATTTAGAAATTCTAGAAATTTTAGAGATCACCTCTTGCTGATTTGTATTTCCCCTTTGCAATAACATTACTAAACTTGATTGATAAAGAGCCGCATCTTTTTCAAATAAATTTAGAGGATTAAATTGTGCCCAATACCTTGATCGCCAATTGATATATAAGCTTATCAAACTGAAAAATAATAAGGCTTGCGAAGCCGAAAGTGTGAGATCAATAAAAATACTACCAACATTTAAGCTAAAAAAACTGATTCCCAAAAATATGGTCGGGATGATAAAAATACTAAATTTCATCATTCCTTCAGGCAATTTTTCGCTTGCCAGCCCCATGAATAAGAGTGCCAGCCATAAAACCAATAGCTTTACACTTTTTGGCAACTCGTAAATGAATTGTTCATTTTTAAAGTTATCAATGATATTGGCCAATACGTGCACGCCTGGATGAATGGTAGAAATGGGTGTGGGTTTTACATCAAAAAGGTTTGTTGCAGTGGATCCAATGAGGACTATAGAATCTTGTAGCTCCTCATATTGACTTTGTCCTTTTTTGCTTTGAGACAATTCCCATAATTTGTAAAAAGGAATGCTTTTGTGTGAATAGGGTTCGTTGTCAAAATTAATCAAAACTTTTTGTGATCTTGGTGTCTTCCAGCCGAACTCTTGCCCAATTCTCATTGGCAGTGAATTTAAAACCCAGTCGTCCTTTTTTTCCCAAAGTAAATAACTCCGATTAACACCGTCGGCATCGGGATAAATATTGTGATATCCAATCCTTTTCGTATCTAAAATCGTTTTAAATACTGGCGGTATGACTGCGATTGTAGGATTGTTGTTAGAGTTCTCGGGGTTGCTGGCAAATCCAATTAAGTCGTTCGCATGCACTTGGCTTATATCGTCATTTATTTTATTGAGTCGAAGAATCGGAAAGAAGCTTGACTTACTTTCTTCAACTGCCTTGGAAAAGGAAAAATCAGATGTTTGATTGAGTTGATCTAAATCTGCAAACAATATATCAAACACAACAGCCTGTGCCCCTTGTTTTTCAATCCAAGCCAACAAGCCCCCTAATGTTTCCCTTGGCCAAGGCCATCTACCAAATTCATTTTTCAGTACATCTAAAGATTTTTCATCAATATCGATGACGATTATTTTGGGATCTGGCTTTGGCGTAACTATTCGACTTCTAATCAATTGGTCAAAGCTTGATTTTTCAAGATCTGAATCTTGGTAGTTCAGCAAAACACCAAGACTAGACCAACAACCAATGATTAATAGTAAAAGTAATTTGATTTTGTGATGCGATATGACTGCAAATCGGTGGATACAAAACTGTAGGAATTTATTTTCCATTTTTAATGATTGTCTTTTATTATTCTTTAATATGAATTTCTAGATTTAAATGTTTTGTATATTAAGTTTTTTGATATTCGATAAATAATATTTGTATGCTTGTCCGACGATAAAAAGATTTCTTTTTAGTCTAGTACTGTATTTTTATTAAACAGAAAAGACCCGTTCAGTTTAAATTTTATCTTTATTCCTACAATGAGTACTAAAAATTGATTTCTTTGATTTTATTTAAATTTACTTTCGGGATCCTTTTAATCGTTGTTGGAAAACCCAAGTGCTTTCACGCAATTGATTACATCCATGGTAAACACGGGAAAAATAGAATGCCAGCGAGATCTTAGTAATTCTTTTGTATGCAATTTGTCCTTGTTTTTCAATGCTCTGAATTTACTTCTCATCAGAAGTGCGATATCCTATAAAGATATGAAGATTTTCATCTCTTGTTTTCTTAAATTTTTGGCGATTTATTTTGCGCTTGGCTTTGCGCTTGGCTTTGCGCATGGGCAATCCGTTTCCTGTGGTTTTAGTGACCCTAAAGTAACGTTTGGAGATGGTTCTACGTCATGCTTAAAGGAGTTTCCTTTATTTAATATGAAGGGTGTTTTGGATCAAGACAGTTCCCTAACCTTTATTTCAAAAATTAGATCAATCAATACCTACGCTATCTCGACCCCTTCTAATCCACTTTCATGCCCATATGTCAAGCAAATGAGTTGGGATTGGAGTGGGAACGATGCTTTTCAAGCGATGCCTAAATGTCAAAGTAAATTAGATCAGAAGTTAAAGGAAATAGGGTCTTCTCCAACGCAAGACTGTAAATGCTTGGTACTTATTGACAACGGAAGAACCAAATTATCACGTGCTGAATTTACTCAAATCACTTCAAAGTATGAGTGGCAAATTGCAAACTCAAGCATGCCTTTCAAAGGAGCGGACTCCAACCAAAGTACAACGCTAGCTCTAAATGACGCTTCTCAGAACAACTCTGGCATAAAACGTATTGATGAGCCAAACAGGTTTTTAGCTGAAAAGGAGGCAATCCTCTTAAAAGAAAGAGAAGAGAAGTTATTGTTGGCTGCTAAATTAAAGCAAGAAGAAGAAGTTAAGTTGGCACAAGCAAAGGAGTTGGCTCTTATCAAAGAGAGGGAGGAAAAGCTTATTTTGGCGACCAAATTAAGACTTGAAGAAGAAGCAAAAATTGCTCAGGCCAAAGAATTGGCCTATTTAAAAGAGAGAGATGAAAAGCTTTTACTTGCTGCAAGACTCAGGCAAGAAGAGGAAACGAAACTTGCTCAGGCCAAAGAGTTGGCTTTAGCAAAAGAACGAGAACAAAAGCTTCTATTGACTTCCCAAAAACAAAAAGAGGAAGAAGCTAAAATTGCGCAGGCCAAAGAAATTGCTAGCCTGAAGTTAAAGGAAGAACAAGATAGAAAAGAGGCTGAAAAACAAGCCTCTTTAAGACGTGCCCAAGATCAAGAACTTTTAGCCTCTCAAGTTCGCCTAGCGAATTTGGCCAAAGAAATTGAAACGGCAAAAAAAGCTGAAGAGTTAAGGATTGCACAATTACGCTTGCGGGAAGAGGAGGAGAGAAAAACCAGTCAAGCCAAACTAAGTGCATTGATGCAGCAAATCGAGGATGCTAAAAAAGCTGAAGAGCTAAGGCTTGTGGCTCAAAGACAAAAATTAGATGAAGAAAAAGCCAAGCTAGAACAACAAACAAAAATTGCATCAATTCAGAATCGATATGCTTTGGTCATTGGAAATAACAACTATAAATCAGTTACAAAGCTTGAAAATGCAACTGAGGACGCCAAGGCAATAGCTGAGGGGCTGCAGAAAGTTGGATTCAAAGTAACATTGAAACTTGATTTGACAGAAAAGGAAATGAAAAGCTCATTTCGTGCTTTCAAAAATCAAATTTCAGGAGGGGATGAAGTTCTTTTCTTTTACGCGGGACATGGCGTTCAGTTAGGCACCACCAATTACTTGATACCTATTGATACAGGTGGTGAAAGCGAAGAGCAGATCCGAGATGACGCGATGCCACTCCAAAGAATTTTGGATGATATGACAGAAAAGCGTGCGAAACTAACGGTCGCCATGATTGATGCCTGTCGAGACAATCCTTTCAAAACCGTAAGCCGGAATTTCTCAACCAGAGGTTTGGCGCCGACATCAGCTGCAACAGGCCAAATGATTATTTATTCAGCGGGTACTGGTCAGCAAGCATTAGACAAGGTGGGGCCTAACGATAGGAACAAGAATGGTTTGTTTACTCGCGTATTTCTTAAGGAAATGCAAAAACCTGGTGTAACGATCGATAAGATGGTCAGAAATGTCCGCAATGAAGTTGTCCAAATTGCTAAATCCGTGGGCCATGAACAGGTTCCAGCTATTTACGATCAAGTTGTCGGAGACTTTTTCTTTCTCCCCTAAAAATTTAAGACTACACTGGATAAAACCTCCGAATTAAAGACGCCACATTGACAAACATACAGGCATTCTCAATCGCAGGAATGCCGCTACTCATCTCCCAAATTGAGCCATATTGCCAAAGATTTTGTAAGTTGGGAGTGTTGTGTCGATTACTTATTTACCTTACCAAAAGCTGCGGTCATCGCATTGCCAAATTCTTGAACATTTCGCTTTTTGGGAGAATTGCCATGGCTTTCGCGTTGAAAGTTTTCTGGAGCGGGCTTTCTCGACTCATCGGCTAATCGCATCGTAAGAGCAATCCGTTTGCGTTTTTCATCTACTTCCAGTACTTTGACTTTGACGACTTGGCCTACCTTTACAACGGCATGGGGATCTTTAACAAACGTATTGGCCAAGGCAGAAATATGAACAAGTCCGTCTTGATGAACCCCAATGTCGACAAACGCTCCAAATGCCGCAACGTTGGTGATGACACCTTCTAGAATCATGTCAGGCTTTAAGTCGCTGATTGCTTCGATCCCATCCTTAAATGTAGCGGTGTTAAATTCTGGTCGAGGATCTCGGCCAGGTTTTTCCAGCTCTTTTAATATATCAATGACTGTTGGAACACCGTATTGGTCGTCTCTGTATTTTTCTGGAGATATGGATCTAAGAAGGGCGCTGTCCCCAATTAGTTCAGCCACATTTTTTTTGATATCCTTTAAAATCTTTTCAACCAATGGATAAGACTCAGGGTGAACAGCAGAAGCATCCAACGGGTTGAGTCCGTTCATGATGCGCAGGAAACCTGCTGATTGCTCGAAGGCTTTATCGCCCAATCGCGGCACATTCAGTAAATCTTTGCGATTTTGAAAAGCACCGTGCTTGTCTCTAAAAGAAACAATGTTTTCGGCCACTGCGTTGGACAAGCCTGAGACTCTGGATAACAAAGGAGCTGAGGCCGTATTGACATCAACACCAACAGCATTGACGCAATCTTCAACAACTGCCAGCAAAGATTTAGCAAGTTGGTTTTGCATCACATCATGTTGATATTGACCTACGCCTATTGACTTTGGATCAATTTTGACCAACTCGGCCAAGGGGTCTTGTAAGCGTCTCGCTATCGAAACCGCTCCGCGCAAAGAGACGTCCAATTCTGGCAGTTCTTTGGATGCATATTCAGATGCAGAATAAACGGATGCCCCTGCTTCAGACACAACAATCTTTTTTAAATTCAACTCTGGATGCGCTTTGATCAAATCTTGAGCCAACCTGTCCGTCTCACGTGAAGCTGTTCCATTTCCAATAGAGATGAGGCTTGCATTGTGTTTTATGGCCAATTGTGCAAGTGTATGCAGTGAGCCCATCCAGTCATTTCGAGGTTGATGGGGATAAATGACCCCAGTATCTACGACTTTACCTGTTGCATCCACTACAGCAACCTTGACACCAGTTCGCATACCTGGATCAAGCCCAATTGTTACTTTGGGTCCAGCGGGGGCTGCGAGAAGAAGTGCTTTTAAATTAAGAGAAAACACATTGATGGCTTCAGTTTCAGAGCGTTCTCTGAGAGAGCCCATGAGCTCCGACTCAAGGTGCAAGGCGAATTTGACCCGCCAAGTCCAGCGCACAGTGTCTAAAAGCCACTGATCAGCAGGACGATTTTCATTTCTTATCTTGAAATGCATCGCAATGCGTTTTTCGCAGGGGTTGTGATCAGCATTCCAAGCGGGCTTTTCTTCTTCTGTGTCTAAGCGAAGGTCAACGGACAATATCTGTTCACGACGGCCTCTCAACAAAGCCAATGCACGGTGAGACGGTATTTGCACAATGGCTTCAGAATAATTGAAGTAATCTGAAAATTTCTCACCTTCTTGTTCCTTGCCCTCAATCACTTTTGATTCAACAACACCGTGGTCCAACAAGTAGGCGCGTAAATTTTGTAACAATTCTGCATCTTCCGAAAATCGCTCCATCAAAATTTGACGTGCACCATCAAGCGCACTCTTTTCGTCTGGAACCCCAGGATTTTCACCTTGATCGGAAGAGAAAGGCGATCGAATGTACTTTAGGGCTTCTACTTTAGGGTCAAGCAATGGATTCGATAAAAGATCATTGGACAGGGTCTCCAATCCTGCCTCAATGGCGATTTGAGCTTTTGTGCGGCGTTTTAACTTAAAGGGCAAGTAGAGATCTTCAAGGCGATTTTTATCTTCTGCAAGCAAGATTAATTTAAGAAGATCTGTCGTCATTTTTCCTTGCTCTTGAATGGAAGCTATGACAGTTTTTCGGCGATCTTCGAGCTCCCGTAAATAACCAAGACGTACTTCTAAAAGTCTTAGTTGCGTGTCATCCAATCCACCAGTGACTTCCTTTCGGTATCTCGCAATGAAAGGAACGGTTGCGCCCTCATCCATTAAAGTGATGGCGGCTGAAACTTGCGCTGGTTTTGCAGAAATTTCTGCAGCAAGTCGATGTTCAATGGTTGGCAACATAAAATTTTAAAAATTGTCGTTTGAGTAGTAAAGAATCCAATTGATTCATCAGTTTTCAATTTAAAGCTGAGAATAGATTTTAAATGAAAGTGAAAAAACATTTAAATCTTGGCAATGACTTGCTGTCCAGAGCTGAATTTGACGCTTTGGAGTACCGCCTTTTATTTAAGAGATGAAGCCACAATTCAAAATTTTAAAATACAAATTTTTGTTGAATCAATTTCAGGCTTTTATTTGCGTGGAAGGCTACTTTTGAAAAGATGCACAATGTTCGCACTTGATTTGATCATTCATGGTGACTGATTGGTCTCAGAAACACGTTGGGCGAACTCGGCCCGAAGAGCGCGTAATTTTTCCCTGGGGTCTTCTTGAACTTTATTGAGTTCAAGTGACATTTCTGCAATGAAGCGACTGGGTTTAACTTGAACGAATTCTTTTCCTTTTTTTCTTCGCTTGCTCCAGCTGACGGTCAATGTTCTCTGGGCCCTTGTGATGCCAACGTACATGAGACGGCGTTCTTCTTCAATTTTTGAAGCCAGGGTGATTGCATCTGATTCCAAGTCAGCATCATTTTGAAAGGGCAATAAACCCTCTGAAACACCAATCATGACCACATGCGGCCACTCAAGGCCTTTTGCGGCATGGAGTGTTGAAAGTGTGACCACATCGTTGTCTTTTTCTTTTTCAGTGAGTGTAGAAAGAATGGCTATGGTTTGTATGACTTCTAAAAGACTTTTTGTCTCGGTGATCATTGAGCTGCTGTCAAAGTCCTCTTTAACCCCCCCACATCTTTTGGCGACCCATTCACAAAACTCGAGGACATTCGTCCATCTCGATGCCGCGGCTTTTTCATTGTCCTCTAAGTCGTAGAGATGTTTTTCAAACTCCAACTCCTTAAGCCACTCGTTTAAAAATTGAATGGCTTCAGCGTACCCACGGATGTGTTTGGCTTTGTATTCAAGGTCATTGACCATTCGCCCAAACTCATGCAGGCCTGCAATTGCCTTTGTCGATAGACTTGTTGACAAGCTGCTGGTAAACAAGGCTTCGAAAAGTGAAAGTTTGAATTGACTTGCAAATTGCCCCAATTGTTTTAGCGTTTGGTGTCCAATTCCACGCTTGGGGGTGGTGACCGCACGCAAAAAAGCTGGATCATCTTTGTTGTTGGAAATGAGCCTCATCCATGAGCACAGATCTTTGATCTCAGCTCGATCAAAAAAGCTTTGTCCACCAGAAACTTTGTAAGGTATTTGTGCTTTTCTGAGGGATTGTTCTAGGATCCGAGCTTGGTGATTGGCTCGGTACAACACTGCAAAGTCACGCCATTCAATGGGTTTTGTGATCGCTAAATTGCCGGAATTTGATTTGATCGCTAAAATTTTAGAGACCAAACGCTCGGCTTCGTGTTCTTCATGGTCTGCTTCTGAGACAAGGACGGGTGCACCCTCGCCCAGTTCCGAAAACAGGGTTTTAGGATAGATTTTGGGGTTCAGTTGTATGACTTGATTGGCTGCTTTTAAAATGGCACCGGTGGAGCGATAGTTTTGCTCTAATTTGATGACCTTTAAATTAGGAAAATCGACCGGTAGGCTCCTTAAATTATCAAGTGTCGCACCCCTCCAGCCATAGATGGATTGATCGTCATCGCCAACCGCCGTAAAGCGAGCCTCGTCATGGTTTGGAAATCCCACCAAAAGTTTCAAGAGTTCGTACTGTGTGACATTGGTATCTTGGTACTCATCAACCAAGAGGTGCCTGAGTTGTGACTGCCAATATTCTCTAACTTCTGGAAATTTTTGCAGCAGCACCAGTGGCAGTTTAAGCAAATCATCAAAATCCACACTTTGGTATGCACTCAATCGTTCTTCGTATTTTTGCATCACGACCGCGACCTGTCTTTCAGCCTCATTGGAGGCCAAGTTCAGAGCTTCATCTGCACTCAAACCGTTATTTTTGTGTGCTGAAATGGCCCATTGCCATCGTCTGGCTGTTGCAAGATCGGTTGTAGATCCCGCATCCTTTACTAAACTCAGAACATCGTCCGAGTCCAAAATACTAAATTGTTGATTGAAGCCCAGTCGATGGCCATCTTGTCGAAGAATTCGGACACCGAGTGAGTGAAAAGTACAGATCAGAACCTTTTGCCCTTTGGAGCCAAGTAAGCTTTTTGTCCTTGCCGTCATCTCAGCCGCAGCCTTGTTGGTGAATGTAATGGCTGCAATGCTTTCTGGTTTGTAGCCAGATTGGATCAAATGGACAATTTTGAAAGTGATGACCCTGGTTTTTCCTGATCCTGCGCCAGCGAGGACCAGCAATGGCCCATGGGCGTAAACGACCGCTTCTTGTTGCGAAGGATTTAAGCCAGATGACATGTATGGAAAATGAAGTTAGAAAACAAAGAGTAGAAAGAGCAGGTTTTTTGACAAAAGCCAAAACTATTGAAACTTTGATGCTTGAGTGGGTGTTTTTTGGTCTGCTCGAGATATCAATGCGGTCAAACAAGTTTGCTAGGATATCGGCGGCTTCGATACCGTGGATGACTGGCTTTGTCTGGCATTTTGCTGTGATATGTATGTTATCTCTATTTGCTTCAAAAATTCCTTTTGAAGCTTTTAGCGGCGTACTTATTTTTTTTGCCCCTTCTCATGGGCATTTTTATATTAACTTTTTAGTTAAGCCATGGTTTGTTGAAGTATTCTTATAGGGTGTGAGGGTCAATGTCGATCACCCACTTTTGTACTGTGGTATAGCGTTGATGGTTCAGGCTCATTCTTTCTTTTAGCTCCAGCAAGAAGTTTTGAAGAAATTTTCTGCTTTTGCTCTCTATCAGTAGCTGAGCACGCTCGACATTTGCAACTTTTCTCATGCTCATTGGAATGGGGGAGTAGATCAAAATGTGCTCATCCATTGGCAGCAATTGACGCTGCGTCATCGAGTGTATGGTTTCTAGAGCCAATGCTTTGATTTCATTGAGAAACTTTTGTGCATTTTCTTGTGTTCTGGACTCCGATTTGATCAGCGCTTGCGAACAAAATGGGGGCATATTGGCCTCTTGTCGTTCGTTCAATTGAGCGTTTGCAAATCCCGGGTAGTCGTGGTCTTTCAAGTGTTGGAAAATCGGGTGCTGTGGTGTGAAAGTTTGAATCCATAATTCTGGCGCCTTGTTGGCTTTAAAGCTTGCATCTCGCCCAGCTCGACCAGCCGCTTGCATCAATAAAGCAAACAAACGCTCGGTTGCCCTGAAATCATTTGAAAAAAGTGCTGAATCGACCTCAAGGGCAGCAACCATTGAGACGCGTCGAAAGTCGTGACCTTTGGCAATCATCTGCGTGCCAATTAAAATGTCAACAGCACCACTGTGCACCAAATCAAGTTGGTTCTTCAAGCTGTCTTTTGTTTTGGTAGAGTCCGCATCGATTCTAAGAATTTGTATCTCTGAACCATCCTTTCTTCTTAAATCAGACAAGGACTCCATTAGGGTTTCTTCGATTCTCTCTGTGCCAATGCCCAGCATATTGATGTCTTGGTTGGAACATGTTGGGCATTGACGGGGTACTTTTTGTGTGTCTCCACAGTGATGACAGCGCAGTGTTCTATCTGCCTTGTGAAACACTTTAAAAGCACTGCATTGCTCACATTGGCTTTTCCACCCACAAGACGCACAGTAAAGAACTGGCGAGTAACCTCTTCTGTTGAGAAGGATGAGAACTTGCTCCGAGTTGCTTATTTTTTCTCTGATTGCATTGACCAGTGGGGCCGAGAGTCGCGTGAATTTTGGCTGAAAATTCATGTCCACCCTTTTGAGTTCTGGCAGAAGTGCCTCACCAATTCTCGTTGGCATCTCAATGCGCGTGTAGCGAGCCCGTTTGTTTATATTTTTTGCCTCTGAGTTGAGCATGGGCAGTTGCGCGAGACTGTGGTACCAACTCTCAAGTGAGGGGGTGGCTGAGCCGAGGATCACTTTGCATTTGTTGATAGAGGCTCTATAGACAGCCAAATCTCTTGCGGAGTACCTGGCCCCCTCTTGTTGTTTGTAGCTTGGATCATGTTCCTCATCAACGATGATCAGTTTTAAGTGTGGCATGGAAGAAAAGATGGACATTCGTGTGCCCAACACAATCTTGGCTTGGCCAAGGTGTGCTGCCATCCATGCGTTGAGTCTTTGCGCCGGCGTCATTTCGCTGTGCATGGTGACGATTCCACCCAAGCCCAATTGCACTTTGAATCGCGCGCGAATTCTGTTTTCTAACTGTGGCGTTAAATTGATCTCCGGCACCATGATCAACGCCTGCGCCATGGGGTCTTGCTCCAACAAGGCCTCGATACACTTTAAGTAAATCTCTGTTTTGCCACTCCCAGTCGCTCCAAATAGCAAAAAAGGTCCTTGTTTGTGCTCAATGCTTTCAAGTGCGTTTTTTTGTTCCGCACTCAACGTGGGCGTTCGATTTGAGTCGACCGTTTCATCCAATGGCTGTGCGTTTTTGCTTGCCAAATGTTTGGATTGCCACTTATCAACTCTTTTTTGAATTTGATCCCCTGTTAACGTCTTGAGTTGAGCCGGCAATGCCGCTATGGCAACTTCGCCCAAGGAGCGTTGATAGTAGGAGGAGGTGAACTCAACAAGCTGCAGCCACTCTTCTTGCAATGGACCCAGGCCGGTGGTGTGCGAAATAATTTCTTTGTATGTAAAGGCGGGTGTGTCTTGCGTTGCTTGGGTGTTGGCCTCTTCGTGCCCATAAACCACACCAAGAACCTCTCTCTTTCCAAGTGGGACCTTGACGATGCTTCCCCTTGCGAGTGGTAAGGCCGATGTGTAACTTAAAGGTCCGCTCAATTTGCTATGAGCCGGTGTATGGACCAAAACCTGAAGTATGTAAGTCATGAGAAAGGTGATATTACGCTTGAATTCTCAATAATTTATTCAGAACAATACATAAGTCATTGATTTTTAGAGGTTTTGATGGGCGCATCAAATTCTGTGGATAACTTTGTTGATAGTGAGGAGAAAATTTAAACAATGGAGCTCATTTTAATCAGGGTTGTAACGGAGTATCTTTCGCCGCAATCTTGAAAACCGCTTATAAAACATATACTTAGCAGGCGTTCTCAAGATTTCTAAGCGCCGAGAACTTAATACTTCATTTTTAAAATTGCTGCCATTAAATGTGCATAAGTCTAAAAAAGTAGGCCATAGTTCTTGACTTTTTTGAAGGGATGGGCCTTTATTCAGCTTCGCTCCAAGTCCACAACATGGACAAGCCAAGAAGCGTAAAACCTGCACAAGACTGGGCGCCAAGCAAGGAAGCTCAAGTCCTTTAAAGGGGTTTTCTTTGGTATTTTGAGTACGCATGCACGGTGTCGACAAGGGCTGAAACATGCTCAACAGGGGTGAATTGGCTGATGCCATGTCCCAAGTTAAAGATGTGGGTCGGCCCGAATGCATTGCTGTCCATGTGCGGCGTCCCAAATTGATCCAAAAGAACCTTGACTTCTTTTTCGATCTGTTTGGGGGGTGCAAACAAGACATTGGGATCCAGGTTGCCTTGAATCGCTTTGCCTGGACCACCCACTTCGCCACCCACAGTGCGTCTTGCTTTGTTCAGATTCACCGTCCAGTCAAGGCCCAGGGCCTGACAATCCAGGTCTTTCATCTCATCGAGCCAAATGCCGCCCCCTTTAGTGAACACGATGCTTGGAATTTTGACCCCCTCGTGCTCTTTGATCAGTTGGGAGAGCACCCGTTTGGTATATGCCAAGCTGAAGTTTTGAAATGCGCCATCTGCCAATACGCCTCCCCAACTGTCAAAGACCATCACGGCTTGTGCGCCGGCTTGAATTTGCGTGTTTAAATACAAGGCGACAGCGTCGGCATTGATGCTCAAGACTTGGTGCATCAAATCAGGGCGGCTGTACATCAATTGTTTGACAAATCGGTAGTCGTCAGAACCGCCGCCTTCAACCATATAGCATGCCAAGGTCCATGGACTGCCAGAAAAACCGATCAGTGGGACCCGCCCATCAAGGGCTTTGCGAATAGACGTGACCGCGTCAAACACATACTGCAACTTGCCCATGTCGGGCACTTCAAGCGCTTTAACGGCCGCTTCATCACGCACAACTTTTTCAAACTTTGGCCCCTCTCCTTGAGCAAAACTCAATCCCAGTCCCATGGCATCTGGGACAGTCAAAATATCACTGAAGAGAATGGCCGCATCCAAGGCGTAACGGTCTAGAGGTTGAAGGGTTACTTCTGTCGCATAAGCAACATTTGTTGCAAGTCCCATAAAGCTACCCGCTTTTGCGCGGGTGGCTTTGTATTCCGGCAAATATCGACCCGCTTGGCGCATGAGCCAAATCGGGGTGTGATCAGTGGCTTGGCGCCAGCATGCTTTTAAAAAACTGTCATTTTTGAGAGCTGGATACATAGAGCATTTCAGGTTAATAAAGGTATTTTAAGCCTTGAAGAATGAGTTTAGGAAAGCTCAGATGGCACTCAAAGCAAATAGAGCTCTTACGGGACCCCTGCTCATTGTGTCAAAGGCGCTGGATCTCGATGCATGGATCCTGCCCACCCATTCATAAAGCATCCAAGGCCTTCAGTATTTCTTCTTCAGTCACGAATTCAGACAAGAAATGAGGAGCTTGCTTGTTCTTGAGCAAAACATAGACGGGTACGCCATTTCGCCCAAATTCATTCAATGACCGGGTGATCGCGGGATCTTGTCGGGTCCAGTCTGCTCGAAAGAGTGTGACATTTTTGGACTTAAAAGCGGCTTGCACACGGTCCTTTTGGAAGGTCAGTTTATTGAATTGACAACTCAGACACCATGCTGCGGTGTAGTCAACAAAGACGGCATGGCCTTGAGCGAGTTCAGCGTTCACGGCCTGCTTTGACCAAGCGTGCCACATCAGGTCTGACTCAGATCCCAATTCCACAGGTCCACTCTTAACATCACCTTGGCTCATGAAGCGCTCGCCACTGGGTGCAATGGAGGCGAGTTCAGAAGAGGAGCTCACCCACTGCACCCAAAGACCTTGAAGCCCAATGAAAATCAGGAGCAACACCCAGGCGACTCTTCTTGACCAAGCGCGTGTGCCATGCGCTTTGTTTTGAAGACTGAATGCCCAAGCGCAGGCACTTAAATTGATCAAAAGCATCAATTCAACAACCATTGCTGTGATGCCCGCTTGCTGTGCCAAGACCCAAGAGAGCCACAAAACAGTCAGCGCCATGGGAAATCCCAAGCAGGCTCTAAAAGTCACCATCCAGGCGCCCGGTTTAGGAATAAAGTTCACCGCTTTTGGAAACCAGCCGATGAGCAATATGGGAAAGGACAGGCCAAGACCCAGCATTGAAAATAAAAGCATGCCTTGCCAAGTGGGGATGCTAAAAGCCAGTCCAATGGATGCGCCCATGAAGGGTGCTGTGCAGGGGGATGCGATCAAGACAGACAATGCACCGCTTAAAAATGATTCAAGCAATAGGTGTTTGGAGCCCATAGAGCTGAGAAATGTTGGAATGGCTTGTCGAATTTCAAAAATACCCCAGAGATTCAATGCGATGAGGGTAAATAAAACGCACAAAAAGACAACAAAGTACGGGGACTGCAATTGAAAGCCCCACCCCAATTGAGCGCCACCTGCTCTAAGCAGCAAAATCAAGCCCCCCAAAGCCATGAGGGTGAACCAAATACCCAGGGCATAAAATTCAGCTAAAAACCTCTGTTTTAAATGAGCATCATCTTCTTTTGGAAGAAAGGAAAGCGCTTTGATGGCCAATATGGGTAGAACACAGGGCATTAAGTTCAAGATCAATCCGCCAAAGAAAGCGCTTAAAAGTGCGATCAGTAGACCCAGCACAGAAAGGGCGTTTTGCGTGTCAACTGGCGCCTTCTTGATCAAGGTTTGAGCCGTGTCTGGATTTTGCGTCTCAGTCATCGCGGTAGGCCAGGGCGTCTGCATCTCAACAGATAGCCTGTAGCTTTTCGGGGCATCGGGGCTTGAAGCGAGGTCCACGACCATGAGCGACCAGTCCTTGGGACTTTCTGCCCTCAACTCTGAGACCGGCCAGTCGATCATCCATGTCGCATTGGACCACTTTTGGGTCCCTTGGATCGTGTGCAAGGGCAGCGTTTTTAACAGCTCTGCTTGTTCAGGGAAAGCATCAAACTGATGCCCTGTCAGGGCTTCAGGCAGTCCTTGAATTTGCAGGCTTAAGAGATGGGGGGATTCTTTGCCCGCGAATGCAACAGCTTTTGCAAAAGGGATGCGAATTGGCTGCTCGTCTAGCACGCGTTGAGCCAAAAGATTGCCAGCAATGTCGGTGCTGTTGTCTGACAAGGCCATTTGGAAGTCGCCTTCTTGTGGGATGCATTCTTGGCGACACACCAGCCAATTGGCATGGAGTTTGACGACCACGGGCTTAGAGAAGTCTTGGAGGGGCTTTTGTAAGATCAAGGGTGCCAATAAAGCGGTTTGATGTTGGTACCCGAAGTTGATCAAGTCTCCAAGGGCAATGCGCTCGGGACGAGGCCAAAGCGTGGAGCCAACTGAGAGACCTTGAGGTGTTGTCCATGATAATTGAGTGGCTAGCCCTGCGTCGCCTGGGTTTTTCCAATAGGTGTGCCATTCAGGCGCATGTGTCATTTCAAGAACAAGCCATTGCTGTGCTGTGCTTGAGTCGACCTTTAGGCCGGATGGGGCATACAGTCGCAAAATGGCCGTGACCTGACCCGTTTTGACCGTGTTTGAAGACGTCACACTTTTTGTGCCTGCGATGTTGGACAATTGAGCCCAAGAGGGCGTTAAAAAAGGCGCAATGAGGAGCAGGCCTGCACTCACTAGGCACGCTCTAAGGTGCTCAAGCGTCAAGCTTTTCAGTTGTGTCAGGGTGAAAATAAAGCTTTTCATGGGAATGTGTTGGGGTCTATAAGGAGCAACGATGGACAACGGTTCAAAATACTGGTCAGATTTAAGCACAAGGGATTTCGAGCAATGTGCGATAGAAGATTATTTGATCGTGATGCCCATTGGGGCAACGGAACAGCATGGCCCTCATTTGCCTTTGTCTGTGGACTGCATGATTGTCCAAGAAATCGTTCGACTTGCGTTGAATTTGTTAGAAAAAGACACGCCTGTTTTGGTGTTGCCAACGCAACAGGTCGGATTAAGCACGGAGCATCAATCATTCAAGGGCACTTTAACCCATTCTCCAGAGTTGGTCATCAAAACTTGGATGGAGTTGGGAGATTGTTTGGCGCGAACAGGCGTAAAAAAACTGTTGCTCTTTAACGCTCACGGTGGACACCAGGGCTTGATCGATATTGTGGCGAGGGAATTGAGAGCCAAGCACAATATCTTGGTTTACAGTTCGAGTTGGTATCAGTTGCCAATCGAAAAAGGGGTTGAAGAGCTTTTCGACCCCGAGGAGCACCGTTTTGGGATTCATGCTGGGGCCGTTGAGACTTCAATGGTGATGGCGATGCATCCAGAGTTGGTTGACACAGCGGCTTTTCAGAATTTTGGCTCCACCGCAAAGGAGCGCTCGAAAAAATACCCGATATTGGGCAACTCTAAAAGTGCAAAGCTTGGCTGGATGATTCAAGATTACAACGAAAGTGGTGCCGTTGGCGATTTAAGCCAAGCCAGCGCAGCAAAAGGGCAAGCCCTTCTTGACAATGCAAGCGTGTCCTTGAGTCGCTTAATTCTTGAGCTGTTGAGCTTGCCTTTGGACACCCTTAAGGCCTAGTTTCTTATCCTGCCAAGCCTTCTTGTTTGAGCGTCAACGCCTCCCAACGCTCAAGCATTTGAGCAAGGGCGGCTTCCAAGTGTGTCAATTCCTGGGCCAACGCCTTGGACTTCAAGGGGTCATTTTGAAATATTTTTGCATCACTCAGGATGTGGTGTATTTCTTTTTGTCGATCTTCCTTTTGCGCCATCATCTCAGGTAAAGCATCCAATTCCTTTTGCTCTTTGAACGACAGTTTGACGCCGCCTTGTTTTTTGTCTTTTGAGGAGGCTTGACCTGCTGGGCTTGTGTTGGCCGTGTTTTTTGGGGGGGAGGGGGTTTTGTCGGATGTTTTTGTTGTGGCACTTGACGCGGCAAACTCTTTGGCGCGTTGAGCCTGGACGAGCCAGTCTTGAACGCCACCTTCGTATTCTCTCCAGCGTCCTGAGTTTTCATAGACCAACGTGCTGGTCACCACTTGATCGATGAAGGCGCGGTCGTGGCTCACGATGAAGACGGTGCCATCGTAATTTTGGATGAGCTCTTCGAGGAGCTCCAAGGTGTCGATGTCCAAGTCGTTTGTCGGCTCATCGAGCACCAATACATTGGCAGGCCTGGCAAACAATCTGGCCAAAAGCAATCGGTTTCTCTCGCCACCTGAGAGGCTCTTGACGGGTGAGTTGGCTCTTGCAGGGGAGAACAAAAAATCAGTCAAATAACTTTTGACGTGTTTTTTTTGCGTGCCAATTTCTATCCACTCACTGCCAGGACTGATAAAGTCCACCAAGCTGGCGTTGAGATCGAGCTTTTCGCGGTGTTGATCAAAATAGGCCACCGATAACTTGGTGCCCAATTTGATGTCTCCGCTGTCAGGCTGAAGTTCGCCAAGGATGAGTTTAAGAAGAGTGGTTTTTCCTGCACCATTGGGCCCAATGATGCCGATTTTGTCGCCTCGTAAAAGGGTGGCGCTGAAATCAACCACAATGTCCTTCTTGGCGCCATCCACCGAAGAAGAAGAGTCAGGGTAGGCCTTAAAGACGCGGTCCAAGACCGCAACGAGTTTGCCGCTTGGTGCACCCTTGTCGATTTCGAGCTTGACTTGACCCACCACTTCGCGTCGAGCTTGTCGAGTGGCGCGAAGATCTTCAAGCCGTGCAATCCTGCTTTGACTGCGTGTGCGCCGTGCTTCAACACCCTTGCGGATCCAGACCTCTTCTTGAGCTAGCAGCTTGTCGGATTTGGCTTGAATGACGGCTTCTTGTGTCAGTTGTTCTTGTTTCAGGAGTTGATATTTTTCGAAATTGCCCTCGTAAGAAAGGATTTTTCCTCTGTCGAGCTCAACAATTCTTGTGGCCACTCGGTCTAAAAAAAATCGATCATGGGTGATGGCCAAGATGCTGCCCTTGAAATCTATCAGCAGGTCTTCAAGCCAAACGATGGAGTCAATGTCCAAGTGGTTGGTGGGTTCGTCCAAAAGAAGCACATCGGGCGCGGTCACCAGTGCCTGCGCCAGCGCGACCCGCTTGGATTGTCCGCCACTCAAGGTGCCCACGATCTTGTTGGGATCGAGCTTGAGCCTTGCAATGGTTTCGTCAACCCGTTGAGACCAGTTCCAGCCATCGCGGTGTTCAATTTTGTTTTGTAAATCGTCAAGGTCGCCTTGTCCCAATGAGTACTGGTCAATCAAATCGCGGACATCTCGCAAGCCCTCGCTGACAGATTCAAACACCGTTTGGGTGGGAACCAAAATGGGTTCTTGCGCCACATAGGCCAATTTGAGGCCTTGCTGCATTTGAAGGGTGCCGTCATCAGGGCGTTCAATGCCTGCGAGGATCTTGAGCATGGAAGATTTCCCAGTGCCATTTCGGCCGATGAGGCCAACACGTTCCTGGGGTTCGATGGCGAAATCCACGTGATCCAAAAGGGGAACGTGGCCGAAGGCGAGCTGTGCGCGTTGAAGTTGTATTAATGACATCTTCGCATTATCGATGTTTATCTGAGCGTTGAGAAAGATGCGTGAGTGCTTGAGGCACTGAACCTTGGCTTGTGATGACGGGGTGTTTGTAAGGGCAAGAAAGGCTGGCGAAGAGAATTGATAGAAAATTATCGAAAGGGTGTTGACACCTGGATGGGATTGGTGTCATAATCGAGGGCTCGGCTTCAGATTGGTTTTTAAACCAGTTTGGGGCCAAAGACCCCCGGGGTTGACAGGTTATTAAATAAAGTGTCATAATCGAGGGCTCGACTC
>CANBTT010000043.1 GCA_947372465.1 Burkholderiales bacterium
TAAAACCTAAATCAAACAATCCCATGACCAAACTTTTTGCCAAAGTCGGTGAACTTGATATTCACTACGAGCTTTCTGACTTCACTGACCCTTGGAATGAGCAAGAACCCGAAACCATTTTGCTCTACCCAGGTTACTGCCGAAACACAAATTTTTGGAAAGCCTGGCATGCCTTATTGGGTCGCCATTACAGGGTGATCAGCATGGACGCACGAGGGTATGGCGACACGACCAAACCGCCACCAGACGCCCCGGTTACAAAGGAGATGTTGGCTGGGGACGCCATTGGTCTTTTAGATGCCTTAGGCATACAAAAGGCACATTGGGTTGGTGAATCAACAGGGGGAGCCTTGGGCCTGGTTGCTGCCATTGAACACCCTGAGCGCATCGCCTCAATTACCTTGCTCAATACCGCGGCAAAAATGGGTGACGAGACCATTTCTACCTATGCACTGGGAGAAGCCGATCAGGCGACAGCCATCAGCAAATACGGCGTTGCTGAGTGGTGCCGTCAAACCCTTCAGTACAGAATGGACATGAACAAGGCCCCCAAAGGCATGGCTGAATGGGTTCCAACAGAAATGGCCAAAACGCCCACGTACATGGCTGTTAAAGCTTTTCAGTTGTTCTCTAACGTGGACCTGACGCCCACCCTGCCCCAAATCAAGGCACCGACTTTGCTGATTGTGGGGTCAAAGTGCACACCCAGAAGAAAAACACATATGAAAGAAATGTGCGACTTGCTACCAAGTGCAAAGCTGGTTGAACTTCAAGGCTTCGACTACGGGATCCACTTTTTAGCACCCGACTCAGTCGTTGCTGAGGTGTTGAGCTTTTTACGTGAGTACACCTAAATTTTTGCAAGTTAAAACAGTCACAAGGGAACTCTCCAGGATGTTTCACCGTCGATCAATCAAACCAAGTCTTGGTAGCACTTTGCTTTGTTCATTTTTGTTCATTGCGAGCTTTTTATCCCAATCGGCAATTGCAGCAGACACCTATCCAGACAAACACATTACCCTGATCATCCCTTACCCTGCAGGCTCTAGCACAAATGACATTTTGGGGCGCCTTTTAGCCCGTCGATTGTCTGAACAACTCGGTCAACAAGTTGTCGCTGAAAATCGACCTGGTGCAAGTGGCAACTTGGGCTCTATCTTGGTGTCCAAAGCTCAACCCAATGGCTACACCTTGCTCGTGGGTGTTGCCGCTCCCCTGTCAGTCGGACCCAATATCAACAAAAATTTAGGGTATGACCCTATCAAAGATTTGGCCCCCATTGGTATGTTTGCCAATACGCCTTATGTGATGGTGGTCAATGCCAAAGTGGGCATCACCAGCATCAAAGAACTCATCAGCTTGGCTCAAAAAAAACCAAATGCATTGAACTTTGCGTCTTCTGGCTCAGGAGGCTCCCCTCATTTATGCGGAGAGCTTTTTAAATACATGGGAAACGTTCAAATGATTCACATACCCTACAAGGGTTCTGCTGAGGCGATGACCGATTTGCTCAGTGGGCGAGTTGAAATGATGTGCACAGGCCTGACTGCACTTGAAGAGCATATTCGCAGCGGGCGGCTAACAGCGATTGGCATAGCCACGGCCAAGCGCTCAGAGATCTTGCCAGAACTTGCCACCATCAGTGAACAAGGCCTAGAGGGCTTTCAGGTCAATTCTTGGACAGGTCTTTTCGCCCCGAGTAAAACACCTCAAGCGATCATTCAAAGGTTGTCAAAAGAGCTTGAAAAAATCAGCAATGATCCACAAGTGAAGTCTACGCTGTTAAAGCAAGGCTCTGAATCCATGTACATGGATTCAGTTCAACTGGGTGCTTATCTGAAAAGCGATACCGCGAAATGGGGAGCGCTGATCAAAAGTGTGAACATGAAAACGGAATAAACCGTTTTTGCCACCCTTCATTGCGCTTTAGTTTTCTTGGTTTCAAGTGATTGGATCTTACAATTGGAAATAGATAGCCCTCTCTTGAACCATGCATCGGGCCAATAAATCAAATGCCATACGCTTGTATCGATCTAAATTTAAAGATGCACTACCGTGTTGATGACTTCACGGATCCATGGCAAAAAAATGAAGTGATCTTATTGCTTCACGGGAACGCTGAGAGCAGCAATGCTTGGTTTGCTTGGGTCCCCACATTGTCTAGACATTTCAAAGTCATCAGACCGGATATGCGTGGCTTTGGTGCTTCCACACCAATGCCCAAAGATCACAAATGGTCATTGGACGAGTTGGTCAGTGACTTTATCGCACTCATGGATCAATTAGAGACATCTCAATTTCACCTGGTGGGCGCAAAATTAGGGGGCACCGTTGCCAGGCGACTGGCCGCCTCATTTCCAGACAGAGTTTTGTCTATGACCTTGGTTGGAACACCAGCGGCCAACAGAGGTGATCTCTCGGCTAGAACAATCGCATGGAATCAAGAATTTGAGGAGCATGGCATCCAAAGATGGGCCACAGACTCTATGAAGAAAAGACTCGGCAGTGAATTTCCAAGCAAGGGGGTTGCTTGGTGGATCGATCTCATGTGCAAAACACCCATTGAATCCCAAATTGGGTTCATGAAAACAATCCCATCCTCCAATGTAGAAGCGGATCTCCCAAAAATCAAATGCCCCACTTTGGTGATGAGCACAGAGCTCAGCGCCCTGGGTCAAGAAGAGGACATTGCGAAGTGGCAATCACAAATAGTTGGCTCGGAGTTACAGATTTTAAAAGGGGACTCCTACCACGCAGCGGCAAGTCACGCCGATGAATGTGCATCACGAACTTTGAAGTTCATTCAACGCCGTTGCACGACTTGAAGAGCACACGACTTACAAAGGAGCTTCCATGTTTCTTTTGACTTTCAATGAATGGATGATGCTTTGCGGGATTCCGCCCTGTCGAATCAATTCACGCTCGGCAGAGGTATTGACTTGAGCCTTGACCCTAAAAACGATGCCATGTCCCTTTTGATGTTCAGCGCTCACTTCAATGGGCTCCCCCTTTAAAATGCCAGGCTCAATTTGGCTGAAGGAATAGGTTTCTGAGCCATCAAGTCCCAAGCTTTGCCAACTCACGCCGTCCTCAAAGCAAAGGGGCAAGACCCCCATGCCAATCAAATTCGCACGATGAATCCGTTCGTAAGATTGTGCAATCACGGCTTTCACACCAAGAAGTGCCGTGCCTTTGGCCGCCCAATCTCGGCTGCTGCCCGTGCCATACTCCTTACCGGCCAAGATGATCCCACACACGCCCTCCTTCGAATACTCTTGAGCGGCCTCGAAAATACTCATCATTCGCCCAGTTGGAAAATGAAGGGTAACCCCCCCTTCTTTGTCTGGTGTCAATGCATTTCGAATTCGAACATTGGCAAAGGTACCACGCGCCATCACTTCAAAATTACCTCGCCTGGCGATAAAAGAGTTGAAATTTTTCTGGGTGATGCCCTTGCTGATCAAATACTGCCCAGCAGGTGTATCGACAGGAATCTCACTGCCAGGGGAGATGTGATCGGTGGTCAGTGAGTCGCCAAAGGCGCCCAAGACACGCGCGTGCTTGAGCGACTCAATCAGTTCAACCAAAGAGCTGTCCGCTTTTGCTTTCGTCGAAAAGAACGGCGGTTCTCTGAGATACTCTGAGGCCAAGTTCCATTTGTAAAGACTCCCGACCTGATCTGACTCGGACCAGTTGCTAGCCGCCAAGGGGTTGTCTTGTTGTGCCAAAAGTAAATCGCCAGCCGCATACATTTGTGACACCAGTTCGTTCACCTCGGCCTTGCTGGGCTGAATGTCTTTAAAAAACACCTGTTCACCCCTTGCATTGACACCAATGGGCTCGAGATCAAAATCGATGTCGATCTTGCCTGCCAAGGCGTATGCCACCACCAAGGAAGGTGCACCAATGTAGTTGGCCCTCACGAGCTTGTGAATTCGGCCCGGAAAATTGCGGTTGCCTGAAACCACTGCGGCAGTGACCAACTGCCTAGACTCAATCTCTTGTGTCACCTCAGGACTCAAGGGCCCGGACTTGCCCCCGCAAGTCGTGCAGCCCAATCCGATCAAGTAAAAGCCCAGTTGCTCCAAGGGCTTCATCAGTCCCAAGTTCTTCAAGTAATTGATGACTGTGGGGGAGCCTGGAGCGAGAGAAGTTTTGACCCAATTGGGAGGCGATATACCGAGATTGACTGCATTGCGAGCGACAAGCCCCGCTGCAACCATGACTTCAGGGTTGGAAGTGTTTGTGCAAGAAGTGATGGCCGCGATCACCACAGCACCGGTGGGGATCTGACCTGGAACGGTGTCGGCCAATGAGGGGCCAAATCCATCTTGCGCGATGGCTTGGGTCAAGCGGAGCCTAAAATCGAAAGCGACTTTGGGCAAAGGCAATCGGTCTTGTGGACGCCTGGGACCCGCCAACGAAGGCACAGCCTGACTGATATCAATTTCGATGACCCTTGAATAGATGGGGTCGATTGAGCTTTCAGCTCGAAACAAGCCCGCTTTTTTACAATATGTTTTGACCAAATCAATTTGCGACTGCGCTCGTCCTGTGACTTTAAGGTACTCAAGGGTTCGATCATCAACTGGGAAATAACCGCAGGTTGCCCCGTATTCAGGCGCCATGTTAGCGAGTGTGGCGCGCTCAGGAATCGGCATGTTTTGCGCAACAGGTCCAAAAAATTCAACAGCGCAATTGGTCACCCCCTCGTGCCTCAAACGCTCGGTCACCAAGAGTGCGATGTCAGTGGTCCACACCAATGCAGATGCAATCCCCGTCAATTTCACACCCACGACCTCAGGAATGGGAAAGGAGTAAGCGAGTCCGAGCAAAGCGGCTTCGGCATCGATGCCACCAACTCCCCAACCCAGCACCCCAAGCGCATTGACCATCGGGGTATGAGAGTCTCCTCCAATGACAAATTCAGGACACACCCAATGGGCTTGATTGGTTTTTTGCTCAGTGACAACGCTGGCGATTCGCTCCAAATTCACTTGATGAATGATGCCGCTGCCAGGCGGGAAAACGCGCAAGCCCTTGAAAGCTTGTTGTGCCCAATTGATGAACGAGTACCGTTCACGATTTCTGTCCATCTCGACTCGCATGTTTTTCACGACCGAGTCGGCTGCCCCCCAATGGTCCACTTGCAAGGAGTGATCAATGATCAAATCAACTGGCACAACGGTGTCGAGCACACTTGGGTCTCCTCCCATGCGAGACAAGGCGTCGCGCATGGCGGCAATGTCTTGCAAGACCGGCAAACCACTGGAGTCAGGCAAAATGACGCGCGTCACAAACAGGGGTATATCTTGGCCGATGTGGCTCGACCAATGAAACAACAAATCGATCTCTTCTTTGGACACCGACTTGCCTTGAAGATTAGAGCGCAAAACGTTTTCTAAAAAAACTCTGATGACATAAGGGATTTCTGCGAGTTGCTTGCCCTGTTTTACAAGCGCGAGGGGAAGATCTATCCCTTGCCAAGCAATGCCATCGTTGTGCTTGAAAATATAATCGACCGGGTCGAACTCATGACTGACATTCATTGGAATTGCTGCTACTTGCAAGATTGAAAGATGCCACTTTAACATTCTTGAAGAACGACAAAAAACACAAGCCCAAAAACCATCGTAAACCCTATATTGATGGCATGTAAAGTGAGATGAACTCTCAAGAGAGCCTGGATCAACGACTTTTTTGAAATTTCAAAGCGTAAAATTATTCAATTTTCAACAGCAGTACACCATGTCAGCAAAAGCTCAAATTTACCGCGCCCTCTTAAACAGTGGCGAATTCATCGTCTCCCCTGGCGTCTACGACGGCTACAGTGTGAGGCTGGTTGAGGCCGCAGGATTTAAAACCGCAGCGACGAGCGGCGCCGCGGTCTCCAACGCAATCCTTGGCGTGCCCGATGCCGGCATGATGGGCTTATCGGAAAATGCCAATCATTGCCGGAATTTAGCGCGATCAGTGAACATCCCCATCACGGCCGATGCCGATACGGGGTATGGCAATCCGATGAATGTGCACTACACCGTCAAGATTTTTGAAGAGGCAGGCGTTGCAGGTGTCAATATCGAAGACCAAGTGAGTCCCAAACGATGTGGGCACATGCTGGGCAAAGAGGTCATTTCCGAGCAAGAAATGCTTAAAAAAATTGAAGCCGCGTGCATGGCAAGACAAGACGACGCCTTTGTCATCATTGCTCGAACAGATGCCATTGCGACAGAGGGCATAGAGGCTGCATGCAGACGCGTCAAATCCTACGCCAAAGCTGGCGCAGACATGATCTTTGCCGATGCAGTCCACTCTGAGCAAGAAATTGCTGCTATTGTGGAAGCAGCCGGTATACCGGTGACCGTCAACATGGGTTTTGGGATCAGAAACCGCCCCACCACACCACTCATTCCCATCAAAACCCTCAAAGCACTGGGTGTCAGGAGAATTAGCCTCCCCAGAATGCTGCCGGCGGCATCTATACATGCCATGCAACAAGCCCTGAGCCTGATGCGAGGGGTGATGGAAACGGGTGAGCCCATTGATCGCCCTGATTTGCTCGCCTCTATCGAGGACATCATGAAATTGATGGGCTACGCTGACATGCGAGCGCTGGAAGACAAACTCCTGCAGTTTTGAACTGCAACACGCTCGCGCGCTCCACTTTCCTGATGGGTATCCTATGAAACCGAATGAATCGCTTTTAAACGCTTTGCTGCTTGCACTCACATTGCAGCTTTTGACCTTTGTACCGGCTCAAGCACAACACTACCCCGATAAGCCCATTCGTTTGATTGTGCCCTCTGCAGCGGGGGGAAGCGTAGACCGCTTGGCAAGAAACATTGGACAACGCTTGGGTGACAAATTGGGGCAAGCGGTGGTGGTTGACAATCGACCCGGAGGTGGCGGCACGGTTGCGACAGAGACCGTGGCCAATGCCAAACCAGATGGCTACACCCTGCTCATTGGTACCATTGCAGGACTGGCCACCAATGTGAGTTTTGACAAGGTCAAATACGATCCCATTCGCGATTTCGCACCGATTACGCTTGTTGGCTTACAAGACTTTGTACTCTGTACAAACTCAAATTTTGGTGCGAAAAGTATCAAAGAAATCATTGAGAATGCCAAATCCAACACACAAACGCTCACCTACGCTTCTGCAGGCCGAGGAACAGGCAGCCATCTATCGGGGGAGTTGTTTGATCAACTCACAGGCATTGAGATGATCCATGTGCCCTACAAAGGCATGTCACAGGCCACGGCAGATGTCGTTGGAGGTCAGGTGACGTTCGCATTTGCAAGCATTTCTACAGCTCTGCCTTTGATCAAGGCCAAGAAATTGATCCCTATTGCTGTCACTGGTAAAAACCGCTCTCACATGCTGCCAGACACGCCCACCATTGCTGAGGCAGGTGTGAAAGGGTATGAGTCTTCCACTTGGTATGGCATTGTCACACCAATCAACACCCCTCTTTCAATTCAAACCCTCTTGAACAAAGAGATTGTTCTGATCTTAAAAGATCCCGAATTGACCAAAATCTTTGACGAAGAAGGATTGGAGCTGATTGGCAACTCGCAGGCAGAGTTCAAAAGTTTCATTCAAAAAGAAATTGACAAGTGGCGCAAAGTAGCCGCATCCGCAGGATTGAAGAAAGAAGGGAAAGTCAATTCAAGCAAACAGTAAGCGTTTAATCAGGGAAAAATGAAGACCTTTCCCAAAACGAAAACGAATGAAATGCGCTGATTTGATAAACCCCAAACAGTGCTTAAAAGCTTTTCTAATTTATTTTTATTCCAGCAGACGTCACGACAGTCTTCCAGCGCTGCGTGTCCTTTTGCACAAAAGCATTGAATGCATCGGGTTGATTACCAGATGGAAGCGCACCCATTGACAAGAATTTTTGCATCACTGCACCATCTTTTAATACATTTTGAGTGTCCAAAGAGATTTTTTGAACAATGTTTGAAGGTGTTCCTACAGGTGCAAAAAATCCCACCCAAGTGTTCGCTTCAAAACCAGGGATGGTCTCGGCAATGGCTGGAACATCAGGTGCACTCGGAGAGCGCTCCAAGCTCGCGACCCCTAAAGCTCTGAGTTTACCGGTTTGAACAAGGGGCCAAACCGTTGAGAAGTTGTCAATGGTGAGTTGCACCTGCCCACTCATCAGGTCATTTAACGCCTCAGCACTCCCTTTGTAAGGGATGTGCACCATATCGGTTTTTGTGGCTTGCTTGAAAAGCTCAGATGCCAAATGCACCGATCCTCCATTGCCTGTGCTTGAAAAATTAACCCGACCTGGATTTTGTTTTAAATAGGCAATGAGTTCGGCGATGCTTTTGACTGGCAAAGATGGATGGACGACCAGTAAGTTGGGGAATGTTGCAACCAAAGAGATGGGTGCAAAGTCACGCAAACTGTATGGCAAGTTGGGATTGGTGGCAGGAGACACTGCATGGGTTGTCCCAGTTCCCATCAAAATCGTATAGCCGTCAGGGGCTGATTTAGCCACAAACACAGAGCCTACAGCGCCTGTAGCGCCGGCTTTGTTTTCGATCACAACAGGCTGAAGCCAAACATCGCCCAACTTTTGAGCAACAAGTCTGGCCATCACATCGGTTGCACCGCCTGCAGGAAAGGGAACGATCAATTTAACAGCCCTTTGAGGAAATTCATTTATAACTTGAGCATGTACAAAGAGGCCGCTCAAGCAAATTAAGCAAGAGAAAAAAGTGAACATTGTCTTCAACATCTTGAGTACCATCATCCCACTCCTTAAGAGAAATAGCGTTGCGCGTTTGTACATAAAATTTTCTCAAGCACAGTTTCACTGTACCCTTCAGCCGTCCAGTCTTGGATGACTTTTTCATACCTGAGCACAGGAAAATCACAACCAAACATGACTCGATCTTGCATACGTCGCCCGATTTCTTTTTTAAGCGCTGGCGTAAATTGCTTGGGTCCCCAACCGTGTAATTCATAGCTCACATTGGGTTTATGCAACAAAATGGCCAGCATGTCGTCCTGCCAAGGCCAAGCCGGCCTTGCAGCCAAGATCTTAAGATCCGGATAGCGTGCAGCGACCCTATCGATATGGCGAGGATGGCCATCATCTAGGACAATGCCCTTTCCGCCGGGAAGCCCTTGACCAATACCGGTTAAACCAGCCAAGATCATCACGGGTGAGCCAGCATCGATGCTGGCCTTGTAAAAGGGGTCCCACAAGGGGTCACTTGCTGGCACACCTGTGACCTGACCGTTGACACACAAGCCCACAAAGCCAACTCGTTTTTCAACGCATCGCTGAAATTCATTGACTGCTTGTATGCCGTGCCGGCGTGGATCAAACTGCATCCATTGGCCAAACATGACGTCGCGATTTTTGGATTGAACATCAAAAACATAATCATGGTAGGGCTTCATCTCTTCTAGCGAAAGATCTTTGATCCATGAGATGTCCAAAATCGTTTGAACCTTTTGATCTCTAAAGTACTGAGCTTGTTCGTCTTCAGAAAAGAGTTGAAAATCAGTTTGCCAGATTTTTTTCTGTTGATCCCTCTCGGCTTGCGTTCTAAACAGATAGCCTTTGTCAGTCGCCCAATGGGAATGACAGTCAAAAAATTGCTGAATCACTTAACGCTCCTGGTTTTTCTTAAATCAATTAAACGCTTGATCTTTGATTGGCTTGACAAGCCTGTAACAGCATCAAGACTCCCAACCGGGACAGATTGAACAAGCAACTTGACCCCTAAAGATTCCTTCAAAGCCAAGGCGAAATCTTGCTCAATCAAAGATGCGTTATCTGCGCTTGGAAGAAGCTCGAACTTAACGGTCATTTTTTCCTCTAGATTTTCACCAGAATCCTCAACAATACAAACATACTCACCGTTCACATCCGATTGCTTGGCCAAAATTGCACCAACTGCCTCAGGAAATACGTTTGTGCCTCTCAGTTTGATCATGTTATCGCTTCGACCAAAAATTCTCTGTAGGCGCTTGTGATGGCTCCCGCATGCACAAGCGCCTGGACTCCATGCTGAGATATCGGCAGAATTGAAGCGTATGAGTGGGGCCAAATGTTTGAACAATGTGGTTTGATAAATGACACCTTTCTCACCCGGCAAAGCGTCCTCACCTGTTTCTAAATCTTTGATTTCTAGGACAAATGAGTCCTCAAAAACATGAGAGCCTGTTTGGTGCTCACACTCTGCCGACAAGGATCCACATTCATTGGTCCCGTAGGTGTCATACACTTTTGCCCCCCAAAGCTTCTCAAGGGATGCACGGTCATCAACACCCAAATGCAAAATTAAACTCTTGATGCCTAAGGACCTTGGGTCCAAATTCAACTCATCCTTCATGACTTGACCGACCTTGCGAATATACGCAGGAAAACCAACAAGATGACGTGTTTTCCAGGCTTGCATGATCTCAATTTGACGGCGTGTAGATGTTTGTGCGCCTGAGCCAGTCATGACTGGAACAGCACCTGAATATTTCCAAATGCCTTCTCTTACCAAAAAACCACCGTTCGATAGCCCTAAAGAGAGCATGACCTGAATGACGTCAAAAGATCTCACGCCTTGCATGTAGAGGCGACGTCCCGTATTGATGTTCATGACCTCGCGGTCCTTAGGCGAATACAGCATGGCCCGAGGCAATCCGGTGGTCCCTCCACTGGTCTGAAGCACCAGAGGCATGGGCTTGTTTTTCTCTAAGTCCAGCGCAACAAAATCACCCCAAGGGGGTGAACGATCGATTGCATCTCTTAGGTCTGAAACATCAAAGGGCGGAATCGAGTTCAAGTCTTCCAAACTTTTGATGTCACCAGCTAGCATTCCCACCTTTGCCCAATGGCGCTGGTAAAAGGGAATTTGCCAAGCTCGCACCATTTGATCAAGAAATCTTTTGTTTTGAAGCGACCAAATTTCATCACTAGAAAACAAATAAGTCGACTGTAGAAAGTCAGTACCAGTGGGATATTGTGCCCACAGGGATTGGAAATCAAGACTGTCGTAATAGCGAGGGACTGAATCCATTGGATGGTTAAATTTTACGTTGAATCAATCGATTGCAATGGTATCAATTGCTTTAAATACACTGATAAGTTTCATTGTCTAGGTATCTTTGCATTGCTGATGACCTGGGACCATTTTTTCATTTCTTCATCGACGAACGCCGTAAACGTTGGTACATCCATTTCGCCTGGCGTCACCCCCAGCTTTAAAAATAGATCACGAATATCGTTGGAATTGAGGGCCATCTGGACCTCCTGAGACAATTTCTCCACTGCAACAGAGGAAAGTTGAGCCGGGCCGTACAAACCAAACCAAGAACTTACCTCAAACCCATTGATACCCGACTCACTGATCGTTGGCAAATTGGGTGCCAATTGAGAGCGCTTGAGGGTGGTGATTGCAATGGCTTTGATCTTGCCTTCAGACAAGTGCTTGGATACTGTGGCCAAACCATCAAACATGAAAGGCACATGCCCTGCAATGACATCGTTAAGCGCCGGCGCAGCTCCTCGATAAGGAATGTGCTGCATATCAACACCCGCCATCACTTTGAACAATTCCCCAGACAGATGATTGGCACCACCAACACCGCTAGAAGCAAAGCTGAGAGCCCCCGGATGTTCTTTTGCATATCGAATCAATTCCGAAACAGAGCTGATGGGCACAGCACTGTTTGCGATTAGCACATTGGGCGCAGAAGCAATTAACGATATGGGCGTAAAGCTTTTACGCGTATCGTAGGGCATGTTTTTCAAAAGCGATGGGTTGATCACGTGGTGCGTAGCAGTCAGCAACAATACATGAGGATCTCCAATTGATCGACTCACAAGTTCTGATCCCAAAGTTCCAGATGCGCCATCTTTATTGACAACGACCAAGGGGACTTTGAAATTGGACTGCATCTTTTTTAGAACTTCTCGTGCCAAAACATCTGTCGTCCCCCCAGGCGGAAAAGGAACGATGACCGATATGGTTTTAGTTGGGAAAGGTGCGCCTGGTGCGGCAGACTGGCTTGCTAATAAAGAGCTGGCATTGACTGAATTTGATTTTACAGAGCCAGCTTGTGGGGCCAATTCGGCTCCCATGCAAGAAAATACGAGCATCCAATTACCCGCAACAAAGCACGAAAAAAGTAACCATTTCTTCATGCACAAAGATTCAAGCGCCGAAATGCAATAAATACCTTTTACCAATCGTTGCTTCATGGCGGATTCTTGTCCATCATTGGTTTTTCACCCTCAACTGTGATCCGGTGCAGTCGCCTTGGGAACTGTCCATAGTCATGAATAGCATAATGCGTTGTACATCGGTTGTCCCAAATCACAGCATCACCCGCGCGCCAGCGGTGCCGATACACATGATCGGGTTGCCCCAATCGAGAAAGCAAGTACTGAAGTAAACCTGCACTTTCCTCAACGGTCATGTCCTCAAAGTGTTCAGCTTGACCAGAGATAAATAGACTTCTTTGACCCGTTTTAGGATGCAAACGGACCACAGGGTGAGCGACGCAACCAAGATAAGGCGCTCTTCCTTCAACTTCATTGAACCGCTGACGATCATAATGAACCGCCTTTAGAGGATGGATCAAACGCTTCAGCCCCTCAGAAAGTGATTCATAAACACTGTATTGATTGCACCACATGGTATCTCCGCCAACAGGAGGAATATCCACAGCGCTTAGGAGTGTCACGGCAGGTGGACTTTCGACAAATGTGGAGTCACTGTGCCAATATTCAGTGACCGTTCCCAACTTACCCCGATTTTTGATGGTTGCAACTGCCTCAGTACCGGGAAGTGAAGGCAACAGTGGGCCTAGCCAAGGTTTACCCCACAATTTAGAGAATTGGTCCAGCTCATTGGCATCCAAAAATTGATCACGCACAACCACCACACCACGCGTAAAACAAAGATTGGAAATAAATTTAAAGTCTTCGGAACTTAATCGCCTTAAATCTACACCTGTGACCTCTGACCCAGCTTTCGGAGATAAATCTTCTGTCGAAACCATTGCAGATTACATTTTTCTGATAAAAGAACATTATCTAAAAATAATCGCGACTTAATATAGTGACATTCCCTGAACCCTATGATCTAAATCGGACAGAGATCAGACTTTCGTGATAACAAATGTGACAAAAATTGATCAACAACTGAAGTCACACCCTTAGCTACAACTATTTCTGACAATGTATTGGCAATGAACATAAAAAAATCAAAAAAGTGCATTGCTATTGAATGTAATTTCGATGCGCTATTGCATTCAATTATTCTTTCATATCCTACCCGCTGAATTTTAAAGTTTCAATTGACGGCTGTTTGTGGTGTTGTGACCAAATCCCTTCATATCACATTGCTTTAATGCGTTATAGGACCCGCGCCAAGCATTATTGCCCCTTGATACCCAATTTATTGATGGTTTCGCCCCAAACCGCAAAATCATCTACAAGTATCTTTTTAAATTTTTGATTGCCAGTCGCACGCATCTCAATGCCTTCAATGGTTAACTTCTTTGCGATTTCTGGGTTATTGGACGCATTGACAATTAAATTGCTGATTCTCTCGACATTGTCCGCACTCATCCCTGAGGGCCCAAAAAAACCGTACCACGGTTCATACACAAAACCCTTGTAACCGAGCTCAATGATTGTGGGTACATTGGGCAGTACCGATGACCTCTTAAGGCCCGTGGTTGCCAAGGGCAGGACTTTCCCACTTTGAATGAATGGAATGGCGGCTGGCAATGTCGTCAACACCGCTTGAATTTGGTTGCCGGCGACATCGGCGACCGCTTGAGGCATGCCCTTGTAGGGAACGTGCGTTAACTTGATACCTGCAGCAGACTCCAGCATCTCCATGGCCAAATGCCCATTGCTTCCAACGCCAGCTGAGCCGTAATTGAGCACCATGGGGTTGGCTTTTGCAAAACTTACAAATTCACCAAATGACTTGTAGGGTGCATTTGCAGGCACAACCAAAACATTGGGTGTGACGCCAACGATGGCAATGGGGACCAAATCTTTGAGCAAGTCATAGGGCAAACTTGAAGACAGCGCACTGTTGTAAACAATGCCTTGGTGAAAGGCGAGCAAAGTCAAGCCATCGGGCTTGGATTTGGCCACCGTGTTCGTTGCAATGATCCCCCCTCCTCCAAGTTTGTTCTCAACCATAAAGGATGAATTTGACTTTTGCGACAATTCTTGAGCGATGACTCTGGCGAAAATATCAACCGTGCCACCTGCAGTGAAAGGCACATAAATGCTTGTTCTAGGGACATCCGCCTGAGCCAAAGTCTGCAAGCACAAGAAGAAAATGGAAATCAATACTTTTCTAAAACACATGAATTACACACTTTCCAAAATATTTTGTGACAACTTGGGCAAGACGCCTCCAGCCAAGAAGTACGTCAACTCCTCGTCCCTCAAAGCGCTGAGAAGTGGCATGATGAACTTTTTACCATCTGTCCTTTGAACAAGCGCCTCAACTCGCTGCCCCTGAAGAGGAAAACCGCTCCTAAAATCAAAGGACAGGGTTTCTGAGCCATCCAGTAGATAACTCTCACGGCTCTCCCCCGTTAAAAAAAGCAAGGGAAGGACTGAGAACGCGCATAAATTGGAGCGATGAATTCGCTCAAAGCTTTCAGCGATCACCACTCTGACGCCAAGAAGACGCGTGCTTCTTGCCGCATCATCTCGAGAAGAGCCAACACCATAACTCTTACCCGCAACAATCACGCCATCAACCCCCAGTGACTGGTAGTGCTCGGCCGTCCTTAAAACCGGTTGAATTTCTTGGGTCAAATGATTCCATGTGAAGCCGCCTCTCAGTTCAGGCGCCAATTGATTGACGAGGTTCAAATTGGTAAAGGCGCCGTTCAGCATGGCCTCCCAATTACCGCGTCTCGCGCCAAAGGTGTGCAACTGAGCATCTGAGAGGCCCAAGTTTTTAAGATAGTCTCCAGCCAAAGTGTTTTTTTGGATATTGCCGGCCGGTGAAATGTCATCGGTCGTGACGCCATCCCCAAGCAACAAAAGTACCCTTGCGTCATGGATCTCTTGACTTGGCGCTTTGGAGTGCGCACCTTGCACAAAGAAGGGTGGCCTGGCAACAAAGCCACTGGGGTCGCTCCATGCGTAGACCTTGGAGGAAGGGGTTTCAAGCCGCGCCCATTGCTCAGAGCCCATGCCTATGTTTTTTCGGTGCTCCAGGTACAAATGGGGTTTGACAAACCGCTCGATGAAAGATCTGACCTCTTCATCCTTTGGCCAAATGTCCTTTAAAAAAATGGATTTACCTGAAGACCATCCGATGGGTTCACTGCTTAAATCAACGGTGATTTTTCCTGCCAATGCATAGGCCACAACCAAAGGTGGAGAGGCCAAATAGTTAAAGCTCAATGACTGCTGCACGCGACCACTGAAATTTCGATTGCCTGACAAAACTGAAACGGCGCAAAGGCCCTTGCTTTTGATGGCGTCTTCAACCTCCTGGATCAAGGCACCCGAATTGCCAATGCAAGCGGTGCAACCAAAGCCATCCACATAAAAGCCCAGATCATCTAAAAACGTTTGCAGTCCGCTTGCGTTCAAGTAATCACTGACCGTCAGACTGCCTGGGGCAAACAAGGTTTTCACCCAGGGCGCAACAGTGAGGCCTGCATTTGAGGCGTTGCGGGCCAAAAGACCGGCGGTGATCATGAGGTCTGGATTTGCCGTGTTGGTGCAACTTGTAATGGCCGCCAGGGCCAAGGCCCCATCAGGAAATGCCGATTCGTTGACCTTTGCTTCCGCTGTGAATTCTTTAAGAAAAGACTGTGGCACGCTTTGCAATGTTTGCATTTGGTCTGGTTTTTTGGGACCGGCCAACACGGGCAAAATACTTGAGAGATCGACTTCAATCACGTGGGAGTAAACAACATCCTCCCTATTGGCCTCGTACCAAAATCCAGATCTTTTGGCATAGGATTCAAAGAGCGCTGTGTTTTTCCGACCTGTCAAGTTAAAAAACGCCACGGTTTGCTTATCCCACGGAAAGAAGGCACACGTTGCGCCGTACTCAGGGGCCATGTTCGAAATGGTTGCCCTGTCCGTGACTGTTAAAGAGCCCATGCCAGGTCCAAAAAACTCCACAAATTTTTCAACAACACCGTGCTTTCTTAATATAGAGGTCAAGGTCAAGACGCAATCGGTGGCTTTGATGGTGGGCGAGAGTTTTCCGATGAGTTTGACACCAATGACTTCAGGCATCGGCAACTCTATCGCATGCCCCAAGGCGGTGGTCAGTCCCTCAATACCCCCTACACCCCAGCCCAAAATACCGATCGAATTGATGGTCGGCGTATGACTGTCTGTTCCAATCACAAGCTCAGGGGACATCACAGTTTTTTGCTCGATCTTAGAAATTGAAAACCCGCTGGCCAAGGACTCCAAATTGACTTGGTGACAGATGCCCGAATCTGGTGGGATGATTCGGGTATTTTCAAATGCGTGAGCGCACCACTTCAAAAAAGTAAATCTCTCCTTGTTCCTTGAAAATTGATTGTTCGAGTTGATCATTTTTGACGCGGCTCGACCAAAATCATCCACCACGATGGAGTGATCGACCACCAAATCGATGGGAATGGACGGATTGACTGAATCTTCACTCAGACCCGCCTCGACAGCAACTTGCCTAAGTGCACACAAATCGACCAAAACGGGTATGCCCGTGTAATCTTGTAAAAGAAGCCTTGTGGCATAAACATCGACATTAGAGACTTGGGAGCGGATGCTAAATTTTTGAAGCAAAGTCAGTTGCTGTTCAAGCGTTGCACTTTTTCTAAGATTGCTTTCCAAAAGCACTCTGAGTGAGAAGGGCAACTGTTGGAAATGAAATCCAGGGCAAAGACTGTCCAGTTTTTCAAAATCAAGGCAGTGATAAACTGTGTTGTCGTGCTCGAAAGCTTTAAAAATAGTCGTTTCTGTCATACAAAGATTATATGAGCGAAGCTCATTACGCCAAGCGCGGTGTGCGGTTGGCGCTCAGTGGCGCTTGTGTGCAAAAGAAGAGCAAGAAGTGTGGCGCCCTAAAAAGCAAGCTAGGTGAGGTCATCTTTGAACCAGTGACATCCCTGCCATCTACCCATGATGAGGCTGGGGTGAGTCGTTTGGATGGCAACACCCCAGCGCTCTGGTCGTTGACCCAAGCCCCGACCCGCTACAGCCCAGGCTTGGCGCTGGGAGAATGCATGCAAAAGAGCTGCTGGCCCCAGCGCTTTCAGCGCCCTCGACTCGCGTTATTTGAGCTCGAAGCCCAAATGGTTCACGTTTTTCTTCAGATTTTCTCGCCCCCTTAAGACCTTCTCTCCTGAGAGACGGCTTAGGGTGTGAAGGTCCCACTCACCCGGCGTGTTCATCTTTTGATCCGTGTAAAAACGGTTCATGATCGTGTTGTACTCACGGGTTGCGACATCAAAGGCATTTTGATCGTATTGCTCTTTGTGAAGAACCGCTGAGACGGGCAGTCTTGGTTTGATGCTGGCGGGTTTGCTGGGGTCAGGATAGCCCACACACATCCCAAAACAAGCAAAACTAGAGCTCGGCAACCCAAGCTCCTTGGCCACCACATCGGCCTGGTTGCGTATGCCCCCAATGTACACAACACCCAGGCCCGCCGCTTCGGCAGCGACCGCTGCATTTTGAGCCGCCAAAGCAGCATCGATGTTGGCCACCAAAAAGGACTCCAAGTAGTCCAAACTGGCGTGTGGCACTTGGCGCTGCTCTCCGAGGGACCTGAGTCTTGCCAAATCGGCGATCCAAACCAAGAACAATGGGCAGGCATCAATGTGCTTTTGATTGCCAGATACGGCATTCAAGCGTGCTTTTCGCTCCGGATCGGTGACACTCACAACGCTCCAGGTCTGGAAATTTGAGGAGTTCGATGCGGATTGAGCCGCAGCCACCATCATCTCCACGGTGTGCTCTGGGACGGCTCGGGTCTCATAGGCACGAACGGATCGATGCTTCAGCAAGCCTTCAAAGGTCTCCGTGTGTAGAGCGTTCAATGCCTCGCTGCTCAAGTCAGCCAAGGGGTGTTGCGTGGAGCCATAACGGGCGTTGAGTAAATTTTTGATGGACATGGTAGACACTTTGAGAAGGCGTTGATCAAGTGTGCCCTGTTTAAGTGGATGTTAAGAAAACGTCTACTCAGCACCAAGGCCACACGAAGTCTCTATTTTAAGGCTCAAAAGCGCTCAGCACGCTGACCCTTAGGCGGCACTCAAATGGCTGCTTGGTTCACTCTTTGGGAGAGCATTTGAGCCGATTCTTTTCTTTCGCTGTAGCGGCTCACCAAGTAAGGGGCGACGTCCCTGCTTAAAAGGGTGAACTTGATCAGCTCCTCCATCACATCCACCACCCGGTCGAAATAGGCCGAGGGCTTCATTCTTCCTGCTTCGTCGAACTCAAGAAATGCTTTTGCAACAGAACTTTGGTTGGGAATGGTGAGCATCCTCATCCAACGCCCAAGAATTCTCATTTGATTGACCGCATTGAAGGATTGGGAGCCGCCCGAGACTTGCATCAAAGCCAGCGTTTTACCTTGTGTGGGTCGAACGGCGCCCATGGACAAGGGAATCCAATCGATTTGACTTTTCATGATCCCGGTCATTGCGCCGTGTCGCTCTGGTGAACTCCAGACCATGCCTTCTGACCAAGCCGCCAACTCACGCAAGGCTTGGACTTTGGGATGTGTTTCCGGCTCCGCGTCGGGCTGCGGCAGGCCCAAAGGGTTGAAGACCTGCACCTCAGCGCCCATGGCCTCTAAAAGTTTGGCCGCTTCAAGCGTCAACAGTTTGCTGTAGGATCTCTCTCTGAGGGAACCGTACAGCATCAAAATTCGAGGTCGATGGGCCGATGCAGGCTTGGCATTGAGCGCACTCGAGTTGGGCACTTCAAAGCAAGTCGCATCCAAATGCGATGAGACCTGCATGGCTTGGAGTTCATGGTTTTGAGGCATGCTCATGTCTTGTCTGGCAAAGAATTGCGTTCATACCAAGTCTTGCTGTGGTTCACAACATAGACCACGAGGAGCATGACAGGCACTTCAATCAAAACACCGACAACGGTTGCCAAGGCTGCCCCTGAATTAAAACCAAAGAGACTGATGGCTGCTGCAACGGCCAACTCAAAGAAGTTGGAAGCGCCAATGAGGGCCGATGGACAAGCCACATTGTGTTTTTCTCCTAGAGCACGGTTGAGCCCATAAGCGAGCGCTGAATTGAACACCACTTGAATCAAAATGGGAACCGCCAAGAGCGCAATCACCAAAGGTTGCTTCAAAATGGCGTCGCCTTGAAAGGCAAAGAGGAGGACCAAGGTCGCGAGCAAAGCGGTGATCGACCACGGACCAAGTTTTGCCATCACGCTCTCAAAAACAGCCTCTCCCCTGGCCAGCAAAGACTTTCGCATCCACTGCGCCAAAATGACTGGCACCACAATGTAGAGCACCACGGACGTGAGCAAAGTGTCCCAAGGCACGGTGATGGCTGACAGTCCGAGCAAAAAAGCCACCAAGGGTGCGAAGGCAATCACCATGATGCTGTCATTGAGCGCGACTTGAGACAAGGTGAACAAAGGGTCTCCGCCCGTCAGGCGACTCCACACGAAGACCATGGCCGTGCATGGGGCGGCGGCCAACAAAATCAAACCCGCGATGTAACTGTCAAGTTGCTCAGCAGGCAAAAGGGGCGCAAACGCATGGCGAATAAAAAACCACGCCAAAAAAGCCATTGAAAAAGGTTTGACCAACCAATTGACAAACAAGGTCACGCCAATGCCTCGGATGTGGTTTCGCACCTCGCCCAGGGCAGCAAAGTCAACCTTCACCAGCATCGGGATGATCATGACCCAGATGAGAAAGCCCACGGGCAAATTGACCTGTGCAATTTCTAGCCTTGCAATGGCTTGAAAGAGGTCTGGAGACATTTGCCCCAAAGCGATCCCAACAAGGATGCACAAAAACACCCAAAGGGTTAGGTACCGTTCAAACACCCCCATGGGAGCGACTGTTGATTCTTGGTTCATGGTGTGTTCAGTGTTTTTGAGCCAAATCACGCGCCGTGTCTTGAATGGCAAGGCGCGACAAGCTGTCTGCGGGGAGGTTGACCAAAATTTCCAAACGTTTTCCAATCAAGTGAAGTGTTTGCTTAAAGGCTTCTTTTTGTTTTTCAACACCACCCTGCACTTCTGATGGATCGGCATAGCCCCAATGGGCGGTGGCAGGTTGACCCGGCCAATAGGGACACACCTCGCCGGCCGCATTGTCACAGACCGTGATCACCAAATCCATGTGGGGCGCAGTGGGTAGTGCAAATTCATCCCAAGTTTTGCTTCTCAAGCCTTCGGTCGAAATGCCTGCGTGACTCAATGTTTCCAGGGCCAGGGGATTAGGGGTCTGATTCTCACGAGGACTGCTCCCCGCTGAATATGCTTTGAAACGGCCTTGTCCCAAATGATTGAGCATGGCTTCGGCCAAAATGCTCCTGGCCGAGTTGTGGGTGCAAAGAAACAAGACATTTAAAACAGGTGACGATGTATGCACAGTAACGCTCCAATTAACATTTAAATTCTGAAGATTTTGAGCCTTCGCAGACTTGCCCTTCACAGCAGTTCTGGGTCAAAAAGGCCAAAACTGTGTTCATTCGGTCGTACGAGGCTCGGTATATCAAGTTGCGCCCCATGCGCTCTTGGGAAATCAAATCTGCACCCATCAATTCCTTCAAATGAAAGGACAATGTATTTGCGGGCAATCCAAGCGTTTGGGCCAAAATTGCAGGCGTCATCCCCTCGGGCCCCTTCACAACCAAAGTCTTGAAGATCTGAAGTCGGTTGCTTTGAGCCAGAGCAGCCAGTGCTTTGATCACGTCTTTTTCATTCATACTTCTATTGTACTGGAAATATATGAATGTTTAATGACAAGGTGAGCGAGCGCACAGACCGAGTCCTGGTTTTGCACTAAAGTGATAAAAAACCAAACAACACCTCTTGGGCTTGACCATGGGTTCAACAACAAAAACCCGAGCACTTGAAAGCCAAAAAGAAGAGCCCCCCATGGACAAAGCCTACCACTCCTTTTCAGACCTGTTCAAGCAACTGGGCCTTCACAGTGACCCTCAATCGATTGAGTCATTCTTAAAGGAGCATCGCCCCATCAATGCAAGCATCGCTGTGTTCGAATCCGCCATTTGGACAAGCGATCAAAGTCAATTCCTCAAAGAACAACTTGGAAAGGATGCGGATTGGTCGGAAGTCATTGACCAACTGGGCTTGGCTTTGCAAGCCAAGATCATGTAGGGAAACTTACAAATTCATGCAAGGTTTTAAAACTCACCTTCGTAGAATAAGTGCATGTCCAGTGATAAAAACCGCTTCAATTACCTCTCCATTGCGGAGATTCGGTTCAACCCCATCGACAATTTGAGTGACCTGGTCCATGCCATTCAGGTGGCCTTTGTTTTGGCCAATTACGCCGATAGCGCCAACATCAAAAGCCAAACCCTTCAAGTGCAAGAGGTTGATGATCAAAAGATGCTGGTCCCCAGCATTCAAAATTCGTACATTTTTTCGAACAAGAGCAAGACCCGTCACTTCATTTTGAATGCGCAATGCCTCACCTTCAAAACCTCAGACTACAAAGATTTTGATGCCTTCTTGAGCTACTTTTTAGAGGGCATCTTCATCATCAACAAAGTCCATCCCATTTCAAACTTCAACCGATTGGGCTTGCGGTACCTGGAAAGAGTGGTTCCTGCCAAGGGCAAGAGAATCCAACATTACATGGCCATGCCAGACCTCATGGTGTTTGAGAAACTAGGGGGCGACTCCACCCATAGCCAAACCGAGGTCTACCATCAAATCAAAGACCAACATTTGGTCAACCGGGTCAAGGTTTGTAAAACTGGTGGACTGGAGCTCCCCAAAGACATTGACCCCTTGGACATGAAGTTCAAAGCCGAGTTGATGACTTATTCTGGCCCCAGCATCTACATCGACAATGACGGTTTCATTGATAAAAAATACAAATTGTCGTTCACCACCGTCAAAAAAGTACTCAATGAGATCAACGCCATGATCCATGTTGCTTACCAAGCCTCCATCAGTCGATAAACCCCTCCAAGACGTACAACCCTCAAAGACGACTCATCAGTTTGGGGTTGAAGCGATTGCTGATCATGGAGGAAGAAGGGGTGGGAATGTTCACGGGCAAGCGAGCCGGTAAGTTTCCAGCCAAATTGGAAAGACCGAGCTTTGACGCCGCCGTCAACAAGGCATTGCTCACCACCACCACCGAGGTCACACCGCCAACCACCTGGTAGGTCACTTCACTCTCTAGCACCTCCCTGATCACCGCGTAAATGGGAGCAACGAAATCCTCCTCCAAGGCGTTGGCGGTTTCGACCTTGGTTGACGGCGTGCTTTCAGGAATGCTTGATTTTTCCTCAAGCAATGACGCCTTGCTGTCTGTGGGCAGCCCCATGTTTGCATCTCGAGAAGCAATGCCTGGGGCGTTGCCAAGGGCGTTACCTGGCGCGAAACTTGACGCCAAGCTGGAGGATTGAGCAAGCAAAGTGCTTCCTTGGGTAGAACTGCGCTGGCGCACGGTTGAAACCTTGGCCGTGTTTTTTTCTGAACTGGCAACTTGCAGTGATTTTGTCTCGGGCGCAGTCAGGACCTTTGGCGCCACGTCATTGTTTGTTTGAGCAAGTGTCGTTTTAGGTTCTTCAACTCCTTTGCTGCTCGAGCCCAGTTGTGCGCCCGAAGCTTTCACATCTTGCGCGATGGCTTGAGGACGGCTGGTGGGCTCGGCTGGCGGGGCCAAGGGCGTGACTTTGTACACCACCGGCTTCACCGCCGAAGAGCTCATTTCCCTTGGATAAATTGACCCGCTTGAAAACCCAGTTTTGACTTGATAGTTGCCCACCACGTTGGCGTAACTGTAGTTGGCTGCATCCGGCCCTGTCAAAGACGCAATTTTCTGGCTGCCCGCAAAAACACCCACGGTGTTGCCTGTCTTGCTACCAACGGGGTCGCCTGGAATGACCACCGCAACCTCTGCATTCGCGATCGAATCGTTTGAAATGACGTTGCTTAAGGTGACTGAGCCAGGCACCAAACTGGCGCCTGAAGTGGAGCTGCTGCTGGCAATGGTGCCCGCCAAAGGCAAAGGACTGACCACATAATTGGCTGTGCTGGTGGTGGCCCCTTTGAGTTTGTAGTTGCTGGCATCTGCCCCCACCAAAGCGTTCGCTACCTGTTTGTAGGAACCCACGGCCACATTCTGGCTAGAACTGTACACCGCATCGGCCAACTCCACGACAGCCGTGACCTTGTCAGACCCGATCAAACCTGAAAGAAGCGCCTCTCCTGGTTTGATGGGCTCGGCATAGGTGGAGGTTGAAGAAGCAATTTGAGTCACGCCAAGAGAGGCAGGACTGATCTTTGCAGCAACGGTCTGGCCAGGACTCAAACTGTAATTGACGGCCCTGCCACCGTTGTTGCCATCCTCCAAGGCCACAGATTGCACCGTCAATAAATTTGCAGTGGCCACATCTTTGGCGTTGAAGGTGCCCTTGCCTGTTGCAGTCACTGATTCAGATCCGACCAAGCCTGCCGTGATGTTCAGGACGGCGCTAGCATTGAGCGTGCCGTCATAGACTTTATTCGGCGCAGAAACAGAGGCCGTGAGAGGTGCTGGTGTGATCTTAGCGGGGACGGACTGTCCGGGACTGAGACTGTAATTGCTGGCCAAGCCGCCGCCTGAGCCGTCGGACACGCTCAGTGTGTTGACCGTGACCCTTGAGGCCAAGTCAACGTCCTTGCTGTTGAAAGAGCCCATGGCAACGATGTTTAAACTTTCTGATCCAATGAGTCCGGAGGAGATGCTCACGACGGGCTTTGCAAGGACCGAACCATCGTACACCTTGCTGGGTGCCGTGACACTTGCAGTCAAAGGGGCTGGCGTGATATTGCCGGCCACAGTTTGACCCCCAGCAAGACTGTAGTTGCTGCCCAGCCCTCCATTGGCACCGTCCGCCAAAACCACGGATTGAACGGTCAACAAATTGGCACTCACCACGTCCTTGCTGTTGAAGCTTGCAACGCCCGTCACATTCAATTGCTCTGCGCCCATCAAACCAGACGTGATTGTGAATGCAGCAGTTGCATTCGTTGTGCCGTCATACACCTTGCTCGGCGCAACTACACTGGCGCTTAGAGGTGCGGGTGTGATTCTTGCCGCCACACTTTGAGTTGGATCCAGGTTGTAATTGCTTGCCAGTCCCCCATTGGAGCCATCTTGCAAAGTCACCGCATTCACCGTCACCAAATTGGCGGCGAGCACATCTTTGGAATTGAACAAAGCCGTTGCGTTCACATTGACAGTTTCAGTCCCAATCAGACCTGATGCAATGACCAAAGTGGGTGCGGCTGTCCTTGTCCCGTCATAGACCTTGGCCGGCGCGGTGAGACTTGCCGTCAACTGTGCAGGCAATATTCTCGCCGCAACGGTTTGTCCTGCAGACAAACTGTAGTTGCTGGCCAAGCCCCCATTGCTGCCATCGTCCAACTGGATGGACTGAACGGTCAGTGTGTTGGAGGCAGCCACATCTTTGCTGTTAAAAGTGCCGCTGCCTCTGACATTGACTGTTTCAGTGCCAACCAGTCCCGATGTGATGTTCAGGCTTGGGGTATACGCAGCAGATCCGTCGTAGACTTTTTGAGGCGCGGAAACGCTTGCACTCAGTGCTTTTGGCGTCACGGTGGCATTTGATACTTGCCCAGCGAACAAAGAGTAATTGCTTGCCAATCCCCCATTGAGTCCATCGGCCAAACTCGTTGTGCTCACCAGTAAACTATTGGCCTCATTCACGTCTTTGCTGTTTAAAGTGGCGGTCCCCGTTGCCCTCACTGTCTCACTCCCAACCAGTCCTGCGGTAATGGTCAGGTCCGTGCTTGCATTGGTCGTCCCATCATATACTTTGGTGTAGTCAGTCGCAGCGGCGGTCAATAGTGCAG
>CANBTT010000044.1 GCA_947372465.1 Burkholderiales bacterium
CCACCCACTCGCGCTCAGCGTCTGTTCTCACATCGACCAAGGCACAGTGGCCCTTTTGCATCCACTCAAAGGCGGTCTGAGCGGTGATGTCCCCAGCGTAACCTTGGGCGGCTTGGATCTCATTGGATTGCATGAAAAAACCTTAAGGAGGCATGAACAACATTTAAAAAAATCAAACGATCTTGACGCTCAAATTGGGCAAACCATCGATGTGCATCTCAATCACATCGCCCTTGACCACGGGGCCCACATTCTCTGGCGTGCCCGAATAAATGATGTCGCCAGGAAAGAGCTCAAACGCCTCCGACAATTTGCTGATTTGCTCAGCCACCGACCAAATCATCTGGTTCAAATTGGCACTTTGTTTGGTGACACCATTGACTTTGAGCCAAATGGCGCCTTCCTTGAAGTGACCTGTTTTGGCCACCTTGTGGATGGGCCCAATGGGTGCGCTGTAATCAAAACTTTTGCCGATTTCCCAAGGCTTTTTCTCATCCCCCAAGGCGCGCTGCAAGTCGCGCCGGGTCATGTCCAGCCCCAAGGTGTATCCCCACACGTGGTCGAGCGCGCGCTCGATGGAAATGTTCTTGCCCCCAATGCCGATCGCTGCAACCAACTCCGCTTCGTAGTGGTAGTTTTTGGTCAAGCTCGGATAGGGGTGATCCACCACAGATCCGGTGGGCACATACTGAATGGCGTCGGTTGGCTTTTGAAAGAAAAAGGGAGGCTCGCGCGTGGGGTCCGAGCCCATCTCTCTGGCGTGCGCCGCATAATTTCTGCCAATGCAATAAATGCGACGAATGGGATAGAGCTCCTCGCCTCCAACAACAGGCAACACCACTTGAGGCACATTAAAAACCGGTTTTTTGCCGCCCAACTCAACGCCTGCTGCTTGTGCGCTGCTGGCCACCGAGCCCGCGGCCAAAGTCGAGAGCGCCGCCGCACTCGCACCCCAAGCGTTTCGAATGAAGGACCGTCTTGCTTTTTCTGTCATGTTGACACCTCTTGAAAAATGAATAAACGCAGGGACTGAATGTTTCAAAAGTATAGCTTTTCTTCACCTTGAGCACCGAGGTAAAAACCCCATAAAGCGCCGCACTCCCCCCACCCTTCGCGGCGAGTTCTAGGCCAAAGCGTGAACAGCCTGGGTGTGCTGCGTGTTAGGATGCATGGGCTTACACTTTCAACGACACCTTGTCTCAACACTTTCCATGCGCCGACTCATCAGCCCCCAAGTCCTAGAAGAACAAGCGCGGCTTTTGCGTGAAATTCAACACCTGAACACCGCCGCACACTTGTTGGCCGTTGGCAAACCCGAACGCGCGCGCGCCAGTGAGGCCGCATTGGACTTGGCCAAAGCAAGACAAGCGCAGCTCTTGCCCGAAACCCGTGAATGCTTGCTTGCGTGGGCCGCCTACAAGAGCGAGCCCAACTGCCCCGAACTCTCAGACCACGGGGACCGTTTGTTGTATGTGTTGGCTCGGGCTGCGCCAAGCCCTTGAGCGCCTTGAGCTGGTGCTCAACAAGCTCAGTGCCCTAGACTGCGTTTCGTCTTGGACAAATCGACACCGAGTTGTTTGAGCTTGCGGTAAAGGTGCGTGCGCTCCAAGCCCGTCTTTTCCGCAACCCGGGTCATGGAGCCCCCCTCTTGGATCAAGTGAAACTCGAAGTAGGCTTTCTCAAACGCGTCCCTTGCTTCTCTGAGCGGCTGATCGAGCTCAAAGACTTGTTGCGTGGCCGACAAATGCATGCCCCCTAAGTGGGCACTCGACTGGGCACCGTAGTCGTGTGCATCTTGCGCAAAAGCGCCACTTTGCTGTGCACCCGTCACCATGTTCGATTGAGGCGCACCCGACAAGGCTCTCGCACCCAAGTTGCCACTGGGCTGCGCTTTCAAAGGATGTTGTCCCAGCGGGTAAAGCGCCCCTGAGCCACCCAAGGCGCCTGCACCAAAGGTCGTGCTTGCTTGAACTGCGCTTTTAGACCCCATGGGTGCGGGCTTCTTTTGCAAGGCTTGCTCGACCGCTTTGAGCAACTTTTGAAGGGTGATGGGTTTTTCTAAAAAAGCCAAGGCACCTATGCGCGTGGCCTCCACCGCTGTGTCAATGGTGGCATGCCCAGACATCATGATGACGGGCATGTTCAAGAGCCCAAGGGTTGACCACTCTTTGAGCAAAGACACACCGTCCGTGTCTGGCATCCAAATGTCGAGCAAGACCAAATCGGGACGAGCAAGCTGACGAGCTTGCCGCGCTTGAGCGGCGTTTTCTGCCAACTCAACCGTGTGACCTTCGTCATTGAGAATCTCAAAGAGCAAGTCTCTGATTCCCAACTCATCATCAACAACCAATATATTTGCCATGGTGATTATTAGACCACATTCTGTTGTGCTTGCGCAACTGCAAATGACAAAGACACTTGCGCCCCAACGATCGCCCCATCCGACTCGACATTGCTGAGCGTGATGCGAGCCCCATGGTCATCGGCTATTTTTTTGACCACCGCCAAGCCCAAACCCGTGCCCTTTGCCTTGGTGGTCACGTAGGGCTCAAAGGCCCGCTTCAAAATGAAGTCTGGAAAGCCCCCCCCTGAGTCCTCAACCCTCAAACGCACCCTGGAGGACGCCGCATTGAATTGGGTGGACAAACGCACGCGCCCAAAGGGCTTTGCGTCGCTTGCATCTTGCGCGTTTTGTATCAAATTGTGAACCACTTGCCTGAGCTGCAAGGGATCGGCTTGAATGTTGGGGCAACGGGTGTCCAAGAAAGCTTCGATGGCCAAGCCTTTTGCATCGATGGCTTTGGCGTGCGCCATGACCGCACCCATGCTTGGAGGGGTCTCTTGCTCTTGCGCTGCCGCTTGGCCTTGACTTTGATCGGACCGCAGCTCTTGCAAGTCCTCCACATTCGCACCATACAACTGCACCACCTCGCTCACCAAAGCGTTCAAGTCCAAGCTTTGCAACTGCGCTTGGGGCAGTCGAGCGTAGTCTCTGAATTCGTTGACCAGTCTCTTCATGGCATCCACTTGGTCCACGATCATTTTGACGGACTTGTTCAAAATGCCCTCTTCCACCGCTTGCAACTTGCCCGTGAGTTTCATCTGCAGTCGCTCAGCAGAAAGCTGTATGGGCGTCAATGGGTTTTTGATTTCATGGGCCAATCGTCTGGCGACCTCTCCCCAGGCCTGCGCACGCTCGGCCGAGACAATCTCAGAGATGTCATCAAAGACCAACAACCATGCCCCGTTGGGCAAAGAAGCACCTCTCGCAATGATGTTGGTCAAGCCCTTCTTTTTAAAGTCCTCAAAGGCGTGGGCTTGCCTTGGCACAGGAGATCCAATGGCCCCTGGATGAAGGGCCCCCAAGCCCTCTGGTGCAAAGGATTGAATCTCAAAAGACTGCTGCCAATAGTCTTGCCCCCCCTGACCCCGCTCGAGCTCAAAGCCTTGAAACTGTGCCAAAACTTGACTTGCAAACACCTCAAGGCCCTCGATCTGATTGAGCGCTTGCCCCACAAAGGCGGCCATGGGAATTTTTAAAATTTGGGTGGCGGCTGGGTTGGTCGACACAATCCCGCCTTGGTGATCCAAAACCATCACGCCTGCCGTCAAGTGGTCCAAAATGGTTTGCAAATTGCTCCTGGCCAAATTGACCTGCTCCAAGCTTTGCTCCACCGTTTGTCTGGCGTCCAAGAGTTGCGTTGTCATCTGAGAAAACGAGCGCGTCAAACCGTCCAACTCATCCGAGCCCGTGAGCACGGGCCTGGGACGCAAGTCCCCCGCCGCCACATCCCTCACCCCACGGACCAACCAAAGTAGGGGTCTTGCCAATTGGTTGCCCAAGAGGACCGCCAAGAGCACGGCACCAAACACCGACAAGAACAAACTCAAGGTGAGCGTGCCAATGTACATGCGCGCAAGCCCCTCTCGCGCCAAGGCCCGCTCTTGGTATTCCAAGTTGGCCGCCTGCAGGGCCAAGGCATTGGCCACCAAGGTCTGGGGCAGCCTTTGGGTGACTTGCAAGACCTCGGGCTCCACCATGGCACGCAGTCCAAGGTTCAGGCCTGGGCTCGTGATCAGGGCCAGTGCCTTGATCTGAGGCCGAACCTCGGGGTGCGCAGGCGCGTCCTCCAAGCCCTCAATCACGGTCAACACCGATTGGCTCTTGAGTTGTCGCCATTGTCCGGCACTGGGCCGCTCTGGGCTCAACTGGTAAGGCTCGCCCCCTGCTGTGGCCAAGGGCGTCATGTCCGAGGACCAAATGATCAATTCCTCAGCACCGAGCTGCTCTCTGAGGCGTTCGAGCGCCGCGCCTGAAAACCTTTTTGTCTGTGATGCCCCCGGGCGACGGCGCTCCATCGAAGCCTCTTCAAGTGGCAGCGCGAGACCCTCTCGGCCTGGCTCCTTGGCCTCTCTTGGGGGCTTCATGCCCTCAAGCCCCAAAGAAGCCCCCCCTGCATCCAATTCGTAGGAGGTCTTTGGTGACGCCTTGGGACTGAGTCCTATTCGCTGGCCCCCGTTCTCGGGACGCTGTTGATCGGCCTCGTCGGCACTTTTGCGGCTCTGCCCGCCTGCAAAAGAGGCTTCCGACAAATGCATCGCGGCGGTCTTGGTTTTGTTGCCCAAATCATTGGCCAAGGCGTCCAAGGTGGCGCGCCCCAAGTTCAAGCCCGCATCCAGTGCGCCTTCCACCTTCACATCAAACCACGCCTCAATGGAACGAGACACAAATTGGTAAGAGACCCCATAAATCAAAAGACCGGGAATGAAGCCCACCACCACAAAAATGAAGGCCAGTTTGGCCAACAACCGTGAGCCAAATTTCCCAGCTCGCCACCTGAGGGTCAAGCGAACAATGATCCACAAGATGACACCAAACAAAAAGGTGGCCACCACCGCATTGAGCACAAAGAGTGTGGTGTAGTTCTGCTCGTACAAATCCCATCTTTGGGTCGCTTGGGTCAAGAGGAACAAAAGCACCATCCCCAGCGCCAAAATCACAAACACCCCAACTCCAAACGCCCAGCGCAAGGTCTTTTGAGAAACATCGGTGCCAAGTATGCGACTCATCGGGACATGTAAAAAAAAGTCTTGTTAAGGGTGGGCTTCATCGCGGGTTGGTGCGCTTCAAGGGTCTGAGCGCCCCCTTCAAGGCAGCTTGGGCGACTCAAAAGAAAGCGCCTGGCTTCTTTTGAGATTCATGGTCCAATCGTTCTCACCCAGTGTGCCAATCTGAAAGGGTCTTGGAAACTGGGTCAAATCCAATTTGAATTGGTAATCCAAGCGGTATTTGCCACCGGGCTCAATGTCGGTGGCCTCGATCACCCGCCAATCGGTCGTGCGCTTGATGGCCGACAAGGCTTCTCCCAAAGCGTCATAAGCCACGCCCATCGTGACGCCCAGGCCTGAGTTGGCGATGGGCTTGGAGGAGGTGACCAAGCGCCAACGTCTGGACAAGGGGTTGTAGCTGAGCCTGTAGTGTCTCTCTTGACGGGCCAAGTATTTGTCGTACCAATACCACCGCTCTTTGGCCACTTGCACCTCGGCCATGAAATACAAGGCAATGCCCTTGGACAAGGCGTCTTCAACCGCTTGGGGCAACTCAAAACTGAGGGTGTTGGAGAGCAAATAGGCCTCGTCTTGGCGCTCAAACTTGAAGTCGCTCATCTGAACCACCGCATTGCTCGTGCTTTGAGCGCTCACCAACGGGCCCCAAAAACACATCCACAGCCCCATCCACAGGCCAAGGAAAGCCTTCCAAAACGTCCCAGCGAAAGGTGTGCTTGCTTGGGACGCGGCTTGTCCCGCCTCAAGGGCTGGGGGACTTTTGGAGTAGAGCGTAATAAAAACCATCTTGATCACTGGCTTGATTGTCCAAGAGAGTGGGGTCGTTTGCGGTTTTTTGCGGAATTAAATGTCCTGGTGACGGAAGTTTACTCGCATCACTGTTGTGCTTAAGAAACGAATTTATCTGCCGCTCACCTTCGTCCTTGAAAACCGAACACGTGCAGTAAAGGAGCACACCGGCAGGTGCCAACTGCGCCCACAAGTGCTTCAAGAGACGAGACTGCACCTCAAAGAGCCGCGCAATGTCATCGGCTCGCCTCAGCCACCTGATATCGGGGTGCCGTCTGACGATGCCCGACGCGCTGCAGGGCGCGTCAAGCAAAATGGCTTGATAGCTCATCGGGGGCGCAAGGCCTGCAGCGCCACTGAGCTGGGTCCACGCCTCGCTCTTGGCCGCATCTCCCACCCAGACCCGCGCTTGGAGGCGACCCCGGTCCAAACTCTCCACCACCTTTTGCGCTCTTTTGGGCTCGAGCTCCACCGCATGCACCTCCACTTGCCAATCCTTCGAAGCTCTCAAAGCCAAGGGCCTGCCTTTGTGCTTTGGCGACAAAAGCTCGAGCAAATGGGCCGTCTTCCCCCCAGGCGCAGCGCAGGCGTCCAGAATGGAAAACAAGGGCAGTGCTTTGGGCGACTCAGACGCCATGGGTTTGGGCCCCTCTGGGCCACCCGCTTGCGACGCTTGCCCTTGCAAAGCCAAAAGCCTTGCAAGTCTGAGCTCATCAAAGGCCTCCAAGAGCAGCGGCGCGGCCCGTTGTGCGTTGGCATCTTGCACCGACACCGCACCGGCCTCAAAGCCAGGCAAGCGCTGCACCCCAACGGGCTGATCCAAGACCAAGGCACTGTCGCCCATGGGCTTTGCCTGCAGACCCACTGACGCGAGCTCCAAGGCATAGGCATCCCGCGTTTGCTGCGCTTCATTGACCCTCAGGGTCATCACCGCTGGCGTTTGCGCCACCTCCAAAATGTGCGCCCAGTCATTGGGGTGGTCTATTTGCAAGCGCTTGATCCACCAAAGCGGGTGTTTGTACTTGGCCTCGGCTTGCTCGCTGACGGCATCCAAGATCTCTTGACGTTCTCTTAAAAAACGCCTCAAGACCGCATTGAGCATGGCACTTTGACCCGCTGTGTTCACATTCGCTTTGGCCGCTTGCACCGCTTGATTGACCAAGGTGTGGGGCTCATAGGGGAGATCGTTCTCATCGCACATCAAGGCCAAACACACACACAACAAGTGATCGATCTGTGGGGTCGGTTTTTTTGCAACCAAGCTCGCACGGATGGCCTTGGCCAAGCCCCATTGCCTCAGGCTCAAAAAAAGAAGGGACTGCACACCGGGCTTGAAACTCAGGTCCAGGCCCAACAGCACCGCCGTGGCTGAACGCCCCAGCATCACCTCATGCACCGATTTGGCGGTGAGGTTCAAGAGTTGCCACAAGGGCTTAGAGAGCACTGGGCTCTTTGCGTCTTGCGAGTCGGGGGCTGGCGCTCTGGGCGCAAAATAGGAGGTGTTCAAAACGGTTTGGCTTTCTCTTGTGGGGGGACTCTTGGCGCCACCAAGCCCTCAAGGACCTTAGCGCTCAGGCAAGCGGGACGAACGCGATTGGGGCCCTTGCCAAGGCAGCATTTAAAGGGTGGAGGTGGTGAACAAATCGGGCTCGGGGGACACGCCGGGACCGAGTTGCGGGCTCATCTCAAAGCCCAACTTCCTGGCCGGCGTGAAGTCTTTGACTTTGGCCAGCAAACTGGCCGGAAAGAGTTGAATGGCTTCATTGTAATCGTCCACCGCCAAGTTAAAGCGCTCAAGCTCAGGTTGCGTCAACACACCGATCTCGTGCCATCTTTTTCTGAGCTCTTCAGGCACCGACAAGAAAAACACATCGGGGTGCACGAGCACATGCCAAGCATAGGCCAAGGTGCTGACCGCCAAATTGACCTCCACCGAGGACTGTGCATTCAAGGGGTGCTCGTTCATGCGCGCCAAGGCAATGATGGCCTCCTTGGCCGCCTCTTGCAGTCGCCCCCAATGCTCTGCGCCCAAATCAAATCCCACCGTTGATCGCCAACCAAGCGGCGCCACAGCCGCCGCCGTCACGGCCTCACTCACCACATCTGGGTATTTTAAAAGAAGCGCCTCCAAGGCAAAGAAACGCTGCGAGACTTGCGCTCGCAAACGCACCAAGCGGTTGTGCGCGCCCAAGGCCCAGAAAATGAGCAGCGCCAAAAATAACCAAAACCACTCGCTGTTGAACATAAGGATGGCGTGTGACCTGTAGAAGGGTTCTAAACTCATCGAGCCCAACAAGGCGTCGACAACGTGTCTTGGCAATCATACCAAGCTTGGCGACGCCATGCAGCGACCAGAGCGCAGCAGCGGCCACAACTTGCATCGGATGCCCTAGGGCTTGAAGGCCCCAAGCCTGCTTGGGCCCTTCAAGTCAAAAGGGCTGGCCTGAACTCAATCAAACCAGCCCCTTCTTTGGGACAGCCACCCGTCCCTGCCCTTTACAGCATCAGTCCTGATCGGATTGGTCAGGAGAGGTGTGCGTCGTTTGCACGCCACCTTCGCTCATGTGCGTGGTGTCCACCGCGGCGCCTTCGCCTTCAGCAACCAAGGCTTCTTCTGTGCCGTTTTGAGCGTCTTCAAGCTCTTGGGCTTCGGTCTCAGCAATGGCACGTCTCTCGGCCTCGTCCATCAAGTCCTTGGCTTTTCTGGCTTGGTGATAGGCCATGCCCGTGCCCGCAGGAATCAAACGGCCCACGATCACGTTCTCTTTCAAGCCACGCAACTCGTCTCTCTTGCCCATGATGGCCGCTTCGGTCAAGACACGGGTGGTCTCTTGGAAGGACGCTGCAGAGATGAAGCTGTCGGTCGACAAGGACGCCTTCGTGATGCCCAAGAGCAAGTTGCTGTAAGTCGCAGGGATCTTGTCCTCGCGAAGCAAGGCCTCGTTGGTGTTGAGCATCTCAGAGCGCTCCACTTGCTCTCCAGCAATGTAGGACGTGTCACCAGAGTTCTCCACCACCACACGGCGAAGCATCTGACGCACAATCACTTCAATGTGCTTGTCGTTGATCTTCACACCTTGCAAGCGGTAAACGTCTTGAACTTCGTCAACGATGTACCTGGCGAGCTCCTCAATCCCCAAGAGCCTCAAGATGTCTTGTGGATCGGCTGGGCCGTCCACCACGCTCTCGCCCTTGTTCACCACTTGGCCCTCGTGGACCAAAATGTTTTTCTCTTTGGGGACCAAATCTTCCCACACGGTGCCTTCTGGGTCGGTGATCTGCATGCGCACCTTGCCCTTGGTTTCTTTACCAAAGGAGACGGTGCCCGTCATCTCGGCCAAAACACCCTTGTCCTTTGGACTGCGGGCTTCAAAGAGCTCGGCCACACGGGGCAAACCGCCGGTGATGTCACGCGTCTTTTGACCTTCAACAGGAATGCGTGCAAGCACCTCTCCTGGGCCCACATCTTGACCATCGCGCACTTGAATCAAGGCGCCAACTTGGAAACCAATGGTCACCGAGTGATCGGTGCCAGGAATCTTCACCTCTTTGCCCAAGGCATCGATCAGCTTGACCTGTGGGCGCACGACCTTGATGGCACCGCGGCGCTTGGGATCGATCACCACCAAGGTGGACAAACCCGTCACTTCGTCAAGTTGCTTGGCAACGGTCAAACCCTCTTCCACATTCTCAAAACGAATTTGCCCAGCAAACTCTGTGATGATGGGTCGGGTCAATGGATCCCAGTTTGCCAAAATTGCACCGGCCTTGATCTGTTGATCGGCTTTGATCGTGAGCGTTGCACCATATGGCACCTTGTGGCGCTCGCGCTCGCGTCCATTGTCATCGTGAATGACAATTTCGCCCGATCTAGAGATCACCACCAACTCACTCTTTGAGTTGGTCACGTAACGCATCGTTGCGTTAAAGCCAATCACACCGTTGGACTTGGCCTCAACACTGGAGGCCACCGCTGCACGAGAAGCGGCTCCACCAATGTGGAAGGTTCTCATGGTCAACTGTGTCCCTGGCTCACCGATGGACTGCGCAGCAATCACACCCACAGCCTCCCCGATGTTGACCAAGCCGCCTCGGCCCAAATCTCGTCCATAGCACTTGGCGCACAGGCCAAAGCGTGTGGCGCAATTGAGCGCTGTTCTCACTTTGATCTCGTCCACGCCTGAGCTCTCGATCTCGTCCAGACTGTCCTCGTCAAGCATTTCGCCAGCCGGCACAATGACTTGGCGCGTCTCGGGATGGATCACCTCATCGATGACCGTGCGGCCCAAGACCCGGTCTCTCAAAGACTCGATGACTTCACCGCCCTCAACGATCGCGCGCATGAGTTGGCCCTCTTGCGTGCCGCAATCGGTCTCAATCACCACCAAGTCCTGCGTCACATCGACCAAACGACGTGTGAGGTAGCCCGAGTTCGCTGTTTTGAGCGCCGTGTCGGCCAAACCTTTTCGCGCACCGTGTGTTGAGATGAAGTACTGAAGCACGTTCAAGCCTTCACGGAAATTGGCCGTGATCGGTGTCTCAATGATGGAGCCATCAGGCTTTGCCATCAAACCACGCATGCCCGCCAATTGGCGAATCTGAGCAGCAGAGCCTCGAGCGCCAGAGTCGGCCATCATGTAGATGGAGTTGAAGGACTCTTGCTCGACCTCGTTGCCGTGGCGATCAATGGTCTTTTCTTTTCTGAGCTGATCCATCATCACTTTGGAGACCGCATCACCCGTCTTGCCCCAAATGTCCACCACCTTGTTGTAGCGCTCCCCTGCCGTCACCAATCCGGAGACGTATTGCTGCTCGATCTCTTTGACTTCTTTTTCTGCGTCCTCAATCAAGCGGTGCTTTTCTTGAGGCACGAGCATGTCATCGATACAAATCGAAATGCCCGCACGGGTGGCCAAACGGAAACCATTTTGTAGCAAACGGTCCGCAAACACCACGGTCTCTTTCAAGCCGCATTTGCGAAAAGAGGTGTTGATCAAGCGAGAAATTTCTTTCTTCTTCAACGCTTTGTTCAAGTTGCTGAACGGCAAGCCCTTGGGCAAAATTTCAGACAACAAGGCACGTCCCACCGTGGTCTCCACCATGGCCGTGTGAGGGGTGAACTCACCACTCTCCTTGTCCTTGGTCCACTCGGTCAAACGCACATTGATCTTTGAGGTCAACTCAACGACATTGGCGTCCAAAGCACGCTGGATCTCGGGCACATTGGCAAAGATCATGCCTTCGCCTCGCGCATTGATGCGCTCGCGTGTTGTGTAGTAAAGACCCAGCACCACGTCTTGCGAGGGCACAATGGAGGGCTCACCATTGGCTGGGAACAGCACATTGTTGGAGGCCAGCATCAAGGTGCGGGCTTCCATTTGCGCCTCCACCGACAAGGGCACGTGAACGGCCATTTGGTCGCCGTCAAAGTCTGCATTGAACGCTGAGCACACCAAGGGGTGCAATTGAATGGCTTTGCCTTCGATCAAAATCGGCTCAAAGGCTTGAATGCCCAAACGGTGCAAGGTCGGTGCACGGTTGAGCATCACGGGATGCTCCTTGATCACCTCTTCCAAGATGTCCCACACCACCGCACTGCCGGATTCGACTTCCTTCTTGGCCGCCTTGATGGTGGTTGCAATGCCCATGGCTTCAAGCCTTGAGAAGATGAAGGGCTTGAAGAGCTCCAAGGCCATCAATTTGGGCAAACCGCACTGGTGCAATTTCAAGGTTGGACCCACGGTGATCACGGAGCGACCTGAGTAATCAACGCGCTTGCCCAGCAAGTTTTGACGGAAACGACCGCTCTTGCCTTTGATCATGTCGGCCAAAGACTTCAGAGCACGCTTGTTGGCGCCCGTCATGGCCTTGCCGCGACGACCGTTGTCCAAGAGCGAATCCACCGCCTCTTGCAGCATGCGCTTCTCGTTTCTGGCAATGATCTCAGGCGCCTTCAACTCCAGGAGTCGACGCAGACGGCTGTTTCTGTTGATCACTCGGCGATACAGGTCGTTCAAGTCAGAGGTCGCAAAGCGGCCCCCATCCAATGGCACCAAAGGACGCAAATCGGGTGGCAACACGGGCAAAACAGACAAGACCATCCACTCGGGCTTCAAGCCCGATTTCTTGAAGGCCTCTAAAACCTTCAAGCGCTTGGCGTTCTTTTTGACCTTCACTTCAGAGCCCGTCAAGTCGCCTCTCAAGCGCTCGATCTCAACGTCCAACTCCATGGCTTCAAGCAAATCGCGAACGCCCTCGGCACCCATTTTTGCGATGAACTCATCTCCAAACTCTTGGCGCTTGGCGTCGTAGTCGTCTTCTGACATGATGCTGAATTTCTTCAAAGGCGTCATGCCAGGATCGGTCACCACATAGGCTTCAAAATAAAGCACCCGCTCAATGTCTCTCAAGGTCATGTCAAGCACCAAGCCCAAACGGCTTGGTAAAGACTTCAAGAACCAAATGTGCGCACAAGGGGCGGCCAAATCAATGTGGCCCATGCGGTCACGCCTGACTTTCGTCTGGGTGACTTCAACGCCACATTTCTCGCAAATCACACCGCGGTGCTTTAAGCGCTTGTATTTGCCGCACAAACATTCGTAGTCCTTGATGGGGCCAAAAATCTTTGCGCAAAACAGACCATCGCGCTCGGGCTTGAAGGTTCTGTAGTTGATTGTCTCTGGCTTTTTAACTTCACCAAAAGACCAAGAACGGATTTTCTCTGGTGAGGCAATTCCGATTTTGATGGCATCAAAATGCTCATCAGGGGTGAACTGTTTGAACAGGTCGAGGAGAGATTTCATGGTTTTAAATCCTTTGCTACTGCCTGCTTGACTTTAAGAACGCTCGAGCTCGATATCAATACCGAGTGAGCGAATTTCTTTAACCAGCACGTTGAATGATTCGGGCATGCCAGCGTCAATCGCGTGCTCACCCTTGACGATGTTCTCATAGACCTTGGTCCTACCTTGAACGTCGTCGCTCTTGACGGTTAACATCTCTTGCAAGGTGTAGGAAGCGCCGTAAGCCTCCAACGCCCAAACTTCCATCTCACCAAAACGCTGTCCACCAAACTGCGCCTTGCCACCCAGCGGCTGCTGCGTGACCAAGCTGTAAGGACCCGTTGAGCGTGCGTGCATCTTGTCGTCCACCAAATGGTGCAACTTCAACACATGCATGTAGCCCACCGTTGTCGGACGATCAAACGCGTCTCCCGTGCGCCCGTCATACAAATGCGCCTGTGTGCGTGGGGCGGTCAAGCCCTTGGCCAAAGCCACTGCATCGGGGTAGGCCAATTTGAGCATCGCGCGGATGTCATCCTCTGACGCACCGTCAAAGACGGGGGTCGCAAAAGGAATGCCTGTCGTCAAATTCTGCGCCATGCCCAAGACCTCTTGATCGCTCAAGTTCTTCAAGGTCTCTTTGTGGCCGGTGGTGTTGTACAAGGTCTCAAGGAACTCGCGCATCTCGGCCGCCTTGGCCTCTTTGGCCAGCATGTCACCAATGCGGTGCCCGATGCCCTTGGCCGCCCAGCCCAAATGCACTTCCAACACCTGACCCACGTTCATGCGGGAGGGCACGCCCAAAGGATTCAAGACGATGTCGCAAGGGGTACCGTCGGCCATGTAAGGCATGTCTTCAACCGGCACGATCTTGGAGACCACACCCTTGTTGCCGTGACGACCGGCCATCTTGTCACCCGGCTGCAAGCGTCTCTTCACAGCCAAGTAGACCTTCACCATCTTCAAGACACCTGCAGGCAACTCGTCGCCTTGGGTGAGCTTCTTTCTCTTTTCTTCAAACGCCATGTCAAACGAGTGACGCGTCTGTGCCAAAGAGTTTTTGATGCTCTCAAGCTGTGAGGCCACTTCGTCATCGGCGGGACGGATATCGAACCAATGGAATTTCTCCACCGACTCCAAATACTCGCGTTCAATTTTTGCACCCTTGGCCAACTTGTTGGGTCCGCCATTGGCCACTTTACCGCTGAGCAGCTTACCAATGCGGTCAAACGCATCGGCTTCCACAATTCTCAACTGGTCGTTCAAATCAAGTCTGAAGCGCTTGAGCTCATCGTCAATGATTTGCTGTGCGCGCTTGTCGCGCACGATGCCTTCACGGGTGAAGACCTGCACATCAATCACCGTGCCTTGTGAGCCTTGATCGACCCTCAAAGAGGTGTCTTTCACATCGCTGGCTTTTTCACCGAAGATGGCTCTCAAGAGCTTCTCTTCCGGCGTCAGCGTGGTCTCACCCTTGGGCGTCACTTTGCCCACCAAGGTGTCGCCAGGTTGCACCTCAGCGCCCACGTAAATGATCCCTGAGTCGTCCAAACGGTTCAACTGTGTTTCAGACAAATTGGGGATGTCACGGGTGATCTCTTCAGCACCCAATTTCGTGTCACGCGCCATCACCACCAACTCTTCAATGTGAATGGAGGTGTAGCGGTCTTCGGCAACCACGCGCTCTGAGATCAAAATGGAGTCTTCAAAGTTGTAGCCGTTCCAAGGCATGAAGGCCACCAACATGTTTTGGCCCAAAGCCAACTCACCAATGTCGGTTGAAGCGCCGTCGGCAATCACGTCGCCCTTGGACAGCACATCGCCTCGTTTAACAATGGGACGCTGATGGATGTTGGTGTTTTGGTTGGAGCGCTGGTACTTGATCAGGTTGTAAATATCAACACCCACCTCACCGGCTTGCGCTTCCTTGTCGTTCACGCGCACCACGATGCGAGTGGCATCGACATAGTCAACCACACCACCACGGGTTGCGGTCACCACGGTTCCCGAGTCGATCGCAGCAACGCGCTCGATGCCTGTGCCCACAAAGGCTTTTTCAGGCCTCAAAACTGGCACGGCTTGACGCTGCATGTTCGCACCCATCAAGGCGCGGTTCGCATCATCGTGCTCCAAGAAGGGCACGAGGGACGCGGCCACGGAGACGATCTGCGCTGGCGAGACGTCCATGTACTGGATGCGCTCTGCACCACACAAAATGGATTCACCCATTTCACGCGCAGACACCAAACCGTCCACGAGCTTGCCGTCTTTGTCCAGGGCCGCGTTCGCTTGCGCGATCACGTATTTGCCCTCTTCAATGGCAGACAAGTAATCAATCGTCATGGTCACCTTGCCTTCGATCACTCGACGGTAAGGGGTCTCGATAAAGCCATACTCGTTCAAACGGGCATAGAGCGCCAAAGAGTTGATCAAACCAATGTTTGGACCTTCTGGCGTTTCAATGGGACACACACGGCCATAATGGGTCACGTGAACGTCACGCACCTCAAAGCCTGCACGCTCACGGGTCAAACCACCTGGGCCCAAGGCCGACACACGGCGCTTGTGGGTGATCTCAGACAAGGGATTCGTTTGGTCCATGAACTGTGACAACTGAGAGGCACCAAAGAACTCTTTCAAGGCCGCAGAAATGGGCTTGCTGTTGATCAAGTCGTGGGGCATCAAAGGCTCTTGTTCGGCTTGACCCAAACGCTCTTTCACAGCCTTCTCAATTCTGGCCAAACCTGTGCGGTATTGGTTTTCTGCCAACTCGCCCACACATCTCACACGGCGGTTGCCCAAGTGATCGATGTCATCGACTTCTCCGCGACCATTTCTCAAGTCCACCAAAATTTTCACGACCGACAAAATGTCGTCATTGGTGAGCACCATGGGGCCTGTAGAGCCCTCGTTGCCCACTTTTGCATTGAACTTCATGCGACCCACTCTTGAGAGGTCGTAGGTGTCGTTGTTGTAGAACAAGCGCTGGAACAAGGCTTGCACCGCGTCCTCTGTGGGCGGCTCGCCAGGGCGCATCATGCGGTAGATCGCTACGCGTGCTGCAAACTCATCGGCCGTCTCATCCGCTCTCAAGGTTTGTGAGAGGTAGGCGCCTTGGTCGAGTTCATTGGTGTAAATGCACTCCAAGTCCTTGACCCCTGCGCTTCTGAGTTTCTTCAAAAGAACTTCTGTGAGCTCATCGTTGGCCTTGGCAACAATCTCGCCCGTCTCTGTGTCCACAATGTCTTTTGCAATGACGCGACCCACCATGAAGTCCTCAGGCACGCTGATGAACTTGGTGTTGCTTTGCTCGAGCTCTCGGGTGTGACGAACCGTCACACGCTTGTCTTTGGCAATCACGACTTTGCCCGACTTGTCGGTGATGTCAAATCGTGCAACTTCGCCACGCAGTCTCTCGGCCACAAATTGCATTTGCGCGCCCGTGTCCATCAAATGGAAATGGTCGTTGACAAAGAAGTTGGCCAAAATGGTCTCTGGCGTCAATCCAATGGCTTTGAGCAAAATCGTCACAGGCATCTTCCTGCGACGGTCTACCCTGAAGTACAAAACATCCTTGGGGTCGAATTCAAAGTCCAACCATGAACCACGGTAGGGAATGATGCGAGCGCTAAAGAGCAACTTGCCAGAGCTGTGCGTCTTGCCCTTGTCGTGCTCAAAGAACACACCAGGAGAGCGGTGCAGCTGAGACACGATCACGCGCTCAGTGCCGTTAATGATGAAGGAGCCTTTGTCGGTCATCAAAGGCACTTCGCCCATGTAGACCTCTTGCTCTTTGACCTCTTTGACCACTTTGGATTGTGACGTTGAACTCTCGCGGTCATAAATGATCAATTGCACTCTGGCACGAACCGCGGACGCAAAGGTGAGTCCACGGGTTTGGCATTCACGCACATCAAATGCGGGCTTGGCCAAGTTGTACTCCAAGAATTTCATCTCAACAAAACCATTGTGTGAGACGATGGGGAATGCGGCTTCAAAAGCGGCTTGCAATCCTTCAGAGCTTCTTTGTTTGGGCGCCGAATCTGCTTGCAAAAAGGCGGTGTACGCATCTTTTTGCATTTGTAACAAATAAGGGACTTCGAGCACGCTGTCGCGGCTGCCGAAACTCTTGCGGATGCGCTTGCGTTCGGTAAATGTATAGGCCATGAGTTCTCCGGGCTAGATATCTCTCGGCGACTGTGATCAAGAACAACTCAAAACCAATTGAGTTGCCCGTTCTTGGCGGCTGGCCACTACCAGCGTTGGCGGACGATTGAGCATTGCACTCAACCCGAACCAAGGGTTTTCTGCAGTCGGGGTCAGAAAACACTCAAAAAAACATGCCCCTCGTGGGTCTGCGTTTTTGGCTACTTTCTTGCCACTGCCTTTTTTGGTTTTTCTCTCAAAAGGAGCGCAATAAATACGCACCCGTTTGAGACCAAAGGCCGAAGGGTGTCCAAGACACACTTCAGCCCTTTTGGCCACCCGCCTCATTGAGGCGGGATCCGCACAATTACTTGAGCTCGACCTTGGCGCCAGCTTCTTCCAGCTTCTTCTTGGCGGCTTCCGCGTCGGCTTTGGAGACAGCTTCTTTGACCGCTTTAGGAGCGCCGTCAACCATGTCTTTGGCCTCTTTCAAGCCCAAACCAGTGATTTCACGCACGGCCTTGATCACGGACACTTTGTTGGCACCCGCCTCTAAGAGCATCACATTGAATTCTGTCTTCTCTTCAGCAGCAGCCGCTGCGCCACCACCTGCCGCAGCGGGAGCCGCCATGGCAGCAGCGCTCACGCCAAACTTCTCTTCAATGGCTTTCACCAAGTCGTTGAGTTCCAAAACAGTCATGCTGTCAAGGGCTGTTAAAAATGCGTCTTTATCAAATGACATTTTGTTTTCCAATCTTAAAATTTGTTTGTTACTTTTAGAGTTGTCGCGCCACAGTGTGCTTTGCGCTCAACTCTTTTTTTTACGCTGTGCTTGAACTGTTCAAATCAAGTCCTTGTGCTCAAAGCGCGCATCACGCAGCTTCGGCACCCGCCTTTTGTGCTGACAATGCGCCCAAAACCACCGCTGTGCGGGAGATGGGAGACATGAGAAGTCCACACAATTGGGCCAACAAGACTTCCTTACTAGGAACACTTGCGAGCATCTTGACACCAGCCACGTCCAAGGCTCTTCCTGCTGTTGCACCACCGCGAATCACCAACTTGTCGTTGGTTTTAGCGAAGTCGGCCACCACGCGGGCAGCGGCAATGGCGTCAACAGAAAAACCATAAATCAATGGTCCTGTCATTTGGTCAGCCACGATCTCAAAGGTGCTACCACTCACTGCACGACGCGCCAAAGTGTTCTTCAAAACACTCAATGTCACGCCTTGGCTGCGAGCACTAGAACGAAGTTTGATCATGTCTGCCACTGTGATGCCACGGTACTCAGCCAACACAAGCGTTTCCGCTTCCTTGGCGAGGCCCGTCACTTCAGAGACGACAGCTTCTTTCTCACTGCGATTCAGACTCAAGGTCTACTCCTTAAATTTGAGGTGGTCTGTTGAGGTCTCTCGTCAACAAAAAAGCTTGGCTTTTTTGGCTTCAAAACCCATCAGAAACCCAACCCCATTTGCCTAATGTTTAAGCGATCGTTGTGTACTTGAATGTGTTTAAACGCATTCTCGGACAGTGGGATCGCCATCTGCGTTGGCTTAAAGCCATTAAGCACTGCAGCGCTCTCTTAAAAAGGCCTTGAATTGCTTCAAGTCGATTTTTTTTGATCGCTCAGCACGCCAACGGTCTTGGATGGCCCAGGAGAATCAAGCTCGGTCTTTCAACCTGTGCGCCCACTCTCTTGGCCCACCACCCTAAAGAACTGAAACGCACGGATGCATTTCAATCCTCAAGTGTTCTTCTTCAGCCCTAAGCGTCTCGCTTAGGCCGACAAACTTTGCAAGTCAACCCGTACACCCACACCCATGGTGGAGGACAAAGCCATCTTGCGCAAATAAACGCCCTTGCTGCTGGCAGGCTTGGACTTGTTCAACGCATCAATCAATGCGGCCAAGTTGCCTTGCAACTTGTCGCTCTCAAATGAGCGCCGACCAATCGTTGCGTGAATGATACCGGCCTTGTCAACACGGAACTGCACTTGACCTGCCTTGGCATTTCTTACCGCCCCGGCCACATCAGGTGTCACCGTGCCCACTTTGGGGTTGGGCATCAAACCACGTGGACCCAAAATCTGACCCAAAGTACCCACAATGCGCATCGCATCGGGTGCAGCAATGATCACATCAAAAGGCATGTCGCCCGCCTTCACGCGAGCAGCCAAATCGTCCATGCCCACCACGTCAGCACCCGCGGCCAAAGCCTCCTCGGCCTTGGGGCCTTGTGCAAACACAGCAACACGAGCCGTTTTACCTGTTCCGTTGGGCATCACAACAGCGCCACGGACCACTTGGTCGGACTTCTTGGCGTCAATGCCAAGCTGAACGGAGACGTCAATGGACTCGTCGAATTTTGCAGTGGCAAACTCTTTGACCAAAGTCAAAGCGTCCGTCAATGCGTACAACTTGTTGGAGTCAATTTTTCCAACGTGCGTTTTTTGTTTTTTGGTCAATGCCATGATCAGATGACTCCTTCAACAGTCACACCCATCGAACGTGCTGAACCCGCAATGGTTCTCACAGCTGCATCCAAATCAGCAGCGGTCATGTCCTTCATTTTGGTGTTTGCAATCTCTTCCAATTGAGCGCGCGTGATCTTGCCCACTTTATCGGTGTGAGGTCTAGCAGATCCCTTGTCCAACTTGATCGCTTTTTTGATCAAAGTGGTCGCTGGAGGGGTCTTGATGATGAATGTGAATGATTTGTCAGCATAGGCCGTGATCACCACAGGCAAAGGCAGCCCAGGCTCAACACCTTGGGTCTGGGCATTGAATGCCTTGCAGAATTCCATGATGTTCAAACCACGCTGGCCCAAAGCTGGTCCAATGGGGGGGGATGGGTTGGCCTTACCGGCTGGCACTTGCAGCTTGACAAAACCGACGATTTTTTTCGCCATTTTTTACTCCTTGCGGGTTCAAACGCCAAGCACTTGGGCTCAGCTCCCCGGGGTTGTTGACTCTGATTGAGCCAAAGTCTCCATGAGAGCGCCTTGGCCGTGGACTTCATCAAAAGCCGAGTCGAATAAGCTTTTGGTCCAATTTCAAACGTTCCCCAAAGACATGGTCAAAAGGGGAACCTTCGTTTATATTCGAAATTTGCCAATTTGGCAAGTTTTTTAAAAACCCTTCAAAGCCATCAGGCTTTGAATCCGTCCGCTCAGGTCTTCTCGATTTGCCCGAACTCAAGCTCAACTGGGGTTGCGCGACCAAAAATGGTCACCGAGACACGAACCTTGTTCTTCTCGTAATTGACCTCTTCAATGGAGCCGTTGAAGTCGGTGAATGGGCCCTCTTTCACACGAACCAACTCACCCACCATGAATTCCACCTTGTGGCGAGGCTTGTCTGAGCCTTCTTGCATTTGAGAGACAATCTTTTGCACCTCATCTTGTGAAATGGGTGCAGGCCTGTTTTTGGCGCCGCCCACAAAGCCGGTGACTTTGTTGGTGTGCTTGACCAAATGCCAAGATTCGTCGTCCATGACCATCTCAACCAAAACGTAGCCTGGAAAGAACCTTCTTTCAGTCGTTTTCTTTTGACCGTTTTTCATCTCAACCACCTCTTCGGTGGGGACCAAAATACGACCAAACTTGCCCTGCATGCCTGAGCGCTGGATGCGCTCAATGATGTTGCGCTCTACCGCTTTTTCCATACCGGAATAAGCGTGAACGACATACCACCTGAAATCTGGGTTGCTTGATGGCGCCAGTGAAAACACACCGTCCTCACCCGTGTTGGCATTCACCACCGAAGAGGTGATGGTTTGCGTCATCTCGACGCCAACACCGGCATTTGTCATGGGGTCAATTGGGAGATCATTCATTATTTTTTCCAACCCAAAATCAAATCGTAAAACACCCATTCAAGGGTCTTGTCGGTGAACCACAGCATCAAAGCCATGATAAAAACAAATCCAAACACATAAAGCGTCATTTGTGTGGCCTCTTTTCTTGTGGGCCACACCACTTTGTGCACTTCGCGATAAGCCTCTTTGGAGAAGCCCATCAATTCACGCCCATGAATGGAGGTGAGAAAAACCACAACGCCGGCCAACAAACAAGCCAGCAAAACGCCCCACTGCACCAAGACGCCCTGAGACGAGAGCACATAAAAACCAACCAATGCGCCAATCAGGAGCACCACAGCAAGGCCCAACTTGGCCTTGTCGGCAAAGCTGGTCACCGTTTCAACATTTGTACTGGCCATATCAGCTGAACATTTCCATGGTTAAAAAACGCCGTCTTCTAGACACATGAAGCCCGCCAAGTCATTGGCGGGCTTCATGAGAAAGCATCAACACTAAAAAAACCAACAGCTCGATGCGCCTAGCGCTTCGGCCGATTGGCAGGGGCGGAGGGAATCGAACCCCCAACCTTCGGTTTTGGAGACCGACGCTCTGCCAGTTGAGCTATTGGCCTGCGGTTGAACCTTGAGTCCGTTACCCCGGCCCGTTACTCGATGACCTTGGCAACGACGCCGGCGCCGACGGTCTTGCCGCCCTCGCGAATGGCAAAGCGCAGGCCCTGCTCCATCGCGATCGGGGCGATCAGCGTCACCACCATCTTGATGTTGTCGCCCGGCATCACCATCTCCGTGCCTGCGGGCAATTCCACCGCCCCGGTCACGTCCGTCGTACGGAAATAAAACTGCGGCCTGTAGTTGTTGAAGAACGGCGTGTGACGCCCGCCCTCGTCCTTGGACAGGATGTACACCTCGCACTCGAACTTCGTGTGCGGATTGATCGAACCGGGCTTCGCGAGCACCTGGCCGCGCTCCACTTCCTCGCGCTTGGTGCCGCGCAGCAGCACCCCAACGTTGTCACCGGCCTGGCCCTGGTCCAAGAGCTTCCTGAACATCTCCACACCCGTGCACACCGTCTTCAGCGTCGGCTTCAGACCCACGATCTCCAGGTCCTCGCCAACCTTGACCACGCCGCGCTCCACGCGCCCGGTCACCACCGTACCGCGACCGGAGATCGAGAACACGTCCTCAACCGGCATCAGGAACGGGCCGTCAATCGCGCGCTTCGGGAGCGGAATATACGTGTCGAGCGCCTCGGCCAGCTTGAAGATCGAGCCCTCGCCCATGTCGCTCTTGTCCCCTTCCAGGGCCTTCAACGCACTGCCGATGATGATCGGCGTGTCGTCACCCGGAAAATCGTACTTGGACAGCAATTCGCGCACTTCCATCTCAACGAGCTCCAGGAGCTCCTTGTCGTCCACCATGTCCGCCTTGTTCATGTAGACGATGATGTAGGGCACGCCCACCTGGCGCGCCAGCAGGATGTGCTCGCGCGTCTGCGGCATCGGGCCGTCGGCCGAGCTCACCACCAGGATCGCGCCGTCCATCTGCGCCGCACCGGTGATCATGTTCTTGATGTAGTCCGCGTGGCCCGGGCAGTCAACGTGCGCGTAGTGACGGTTCTCCGTCTCGTACTCAACGTGCGCGGTATTGATCGTAATGCCGCGTGCCTTCTCTTCCGGTGCCGAGTCGATCTGGTCGTAGGCCTTCGCCTCGCCACCAAACTTCTTCGACAGCACCGACGTTATCGCCGCCGTCAGCGTCGTCTTACCGTGGTCTACGTGACCGATCGTCCCCACGTTCACGTGAGGCTTCGTACGCTCAAACTTGCCCTTGGCCATGATGGATTCCCGTTACTTTTTGTTAATGATTGCCTCGGCGACGTTTTTCGGCGCCTCGGAGTAGTGTTTGAATTCCATAGTGTAGGTTGCGCGCCCCTGAGTCAGTGAGCGCACTGTCGTCGAATAGCCGAACATTTCTGCCAGCGGCACTTCGGCGCGGATGACCTTGCCACCGGCAATGTCGTCCATCCCCTGGATGATGCCGCGCCGCGACGACAAGTCGCCCATGACGTCACCCATTTTCTCTTCCGGCGTCTCGACCTCGACCGCCATCATCGGCTCAAGCAGCACGGGAGTGGCTTTGCGCATCCCGTCCTTGAATGCCATTGAGGCCGCCATGCGAAACGCGTTTTCGTTCGAATCGACTTCGTGGTACGAACCGTCGAAAAGCGTGACCTTGACATCGACGACGGGAAAGCCCGCCAGAACTCCGTTGGGCAGCGTTTCAACCAGCCCACGGTTGACGGCGGGAATAAATTCACGCGGGACCGAGCCGCCCTTTATCGCATCGACAAACTCGAAACCCTTGCCCGCCTCTTGCGGCTCAACGCGAAGCCAGACATGCCCGTACTGGCCGCGTCCGCCCGACTGCTTGACGAACTTGCCTTCGAT
>CANBTT010000045.1 GCA_947372465.1 Burkholderiales bacterium
AACCATGGCTTATAGAACGATAAGTTTTGATGGCTAACTACAGGATTTTGTAATCGCCACGAATTGACATAGCGTTGGTGTACCGAACCTAAGTGCTCCTCTATGAGCTCTGTCATATTTGCTTTCTTAGCCTTTTGTAGGTATTTAAACCCGTCCTTGGCTAGCTCCTCGGCCTTTAGGGCGGCAGGAGTTCCAACCACTTTCTCAAATGCGCGTGACATGGCTCGCCGCAGGTCTGGCAGAAACTCCTCACGTACAAGAAATGAGTCGTGTACAGGAAGGGCAACAATACCCTGAGACATCAAGTCGAGCATCACCGTCTCTGCAATTTCTGAGTCAAGAAATTGGAGGTAAAGGCCTGTATCTGTGTTGAGCACTGATTTGATGATGGGGTGGCGCTCAAACACAAGCTGAACCAAGTCATCATGAGATAAACCCAGCGTTTTAGACCTTGCCTGTGAAAGCCGATGTACTCCCCTCTCGTCATTGATTAGGGCGTTGATAAATTTCTTGATGATGTCACGCTGCTTTTTATAGTGCCCCTTAGTGGCGTCGTATGGAATATTGGGATCGCGGATGCCTAAATCGTAGAGCTCATCAGGCGGCACAGCCCCAGCAAGAGCATAGAGGATTCGTGGGTGAATCTCTTTAAAGTCTACCTCAACTGTTGGCTGACCATTGATAGTCACATACCTTCTGAAGTTCTTTGGGATGTATTCCCACCAAGCGCCGTAAAACCGACCTCCGCGGTCAAGCCGGCCTTTGGCGAAAATACGCCGAATTAAAACTTGAGAAAAGTTCAATGGTCGGGCTCGTTGACGTTTAACCTCTCCAGAGGTCTCATATTGGTAACCCTGCTTTGCCATACGTGTAACAAGTTTTTTGAGCTGCCAATTTGGACAGTTAAGGCAGATAACTTGGCTTGAGAAGAATTCATTCAAAGCCATCAGATTTGACCTAATTTGGTCGGTCTCAGCATTAACAGGAGGAATGAGTTCTGTACGATGGCCCGAACTATCTTTTTGCCTAAGGACTATCGGATCACCGCTTAGGGTTAACTTGTGCCAGAGGTTTGTGTGGGGAGTGAATGCTGCTAATAAGTCCCCAATTGCCGAAAGAGTTGTCGGGTATGAGAAGTCCCCCATATCAACAAAACCCTTGTGCACTGTTACCCATTCAAGGGCTTGTAGAGCATCAGCGCAGGCCTTGACGTTGCGATAGGAATAGCCTGATATTTTCTCAGATGAGCGCTCTTTATAAAAACGCTGGCTCAATGGAACTGCTACAGCCGTATCGGGCGTGTGGCAACAGGCGGCCTGAAAAAGACCTTCAATAAACAAGCGTGCTGTTTCAGTTCGTGCAAGTAGCGTTTTGTCGCGGATCTTTCGCTCTCGATTTTCAAGTTCAAACGACTTTTCAACCAACTGATGGATCTGCCCGTCAAACCTACTGCTGCGAGGCAGATTAATCTTGAAGAGAGGGATTGTTAAAACATGAGAAGCATCAATGGCCATTTTGTGCCCCTACAAGAAACAAAGCGTCTAAACTGAAGAAAGTCGGCTCACCGTGTCTAGATAACGTGCCGCCAGATGAATCAAAAGAGCGGATTGCGTAGTTACGTTGCTTGTCAAACGCTGTTTGATCTGACTGGCCCATGAGGTGCTGTGCCACTAATTCAAGAGGGTGATCAAAAGACCCCCTACATAGGATTTCAAAGTCTTTTACTACCAGCATCACTCCTCCACGGTACACCTAAAAGGGCTGCACAAAGGCGTATTTTAATGGCGATGAGTCGGTGCTTTTCTCGTGCAACCCGTGTATCTTTTCCATGGACAGTCTTGGCGGCGGAGCAGATTTGGCGACCTAGCTCGGAGTTTGGCCCAGTAGAAAGACCGCCGTGAAACTTGCACTTGGTTTTCCCCTTAATGGCTGGCCCACCACACTGAAGTTTGGTGCGTTTAGACATGGCACTACACCGCCGACAAACGATCTTGCCCCCAGCGGTGGTCAGCATGCCCTCATTAACACTGTTAATGTCATTTGATTTTCCACGCATGACTTCTACCGAACACACAACATGTATCGTAGCCGCGCATTTTCATGCTGGAGTTCTTGGATTGCTCTTTGCATCAGACGCACCTGCTTCCGAGTAATTGGAATCGCATCAATACGGCGTCTGATTTCTGCACGGGTGAGCTTGAGTGGAACAGTATGCGTAGCCATTACGGGACTCCTAAGGTCAAATGGACGGGGTAGGTGGAGGTGGGGTATCTGAATGATTTTTTTTGATAGGGGTGATGGTCTCCATCAATATCAATCGATAAGCTTCAATCTCCGTTGCATCTTCACTCTCAAGTCTTACTTGTGAATTGAATTCATCCATATCCAAGTACTGTTCAATAGCTCCCCTTAGTTTTTGTTGCAGCAATTTAACAGGTATTGCATCCAACTCAACTGCCTTAGTACCAAATCGTTCTACAAATGCTTGGTAATTGGGGCTTGATGGTTTTGCATCCATATCGCTTGGAAGGTTGTATTTTGCTACATCGTCAGCATTCAACGCAACTTTCACTGCTTCGATATTTATAAGACCCAAATCATCCCTTAAAGAGCGCGCAAAAGACGACGCAATCACCTCTCCATCTGGGTCAAAGTCTGTGAGCATGAGTAAAACAAGACGTGATTTTCCAGACCTAAGAAATCGCTGTTGAAGTTCGTATCTAGGAGACAGTGATGAGAACCCCCTTCCAGTTGTTACAGGTATACAGTACTCTTGTGCTACAGATTCAACTACTGAGCGAAGAGCATTTTTCTCGAGCATGATCTCAATGTGGTCAGGCTGACCAATTGTCAGTTCTCTGCTATAGCCGTTTAGAAAATTTGTTACTTCCTGACCAACAAATTGCTCCAACGACTCAAAACCGCCAGCCAGTTGGATTGGCCGCGTACTGTCTTCGATGGCGCTCATTGAAATCTCGCCCGACAACCGAGCACGAATTAATAGGTGTGTTAATGTTTTATAGGAATTTTTATCGTTTTCATATTTCGAATCTGGTTTTTTATCATGCTTAAGTGGAGGGTCATTTAGCAATAGGTAATGAATGCGCCGATCTGTTAGTGGCCAATATGCTTTATTATCTGCAATAATCTGCGTAACCTTTTCAAGAAATTGCAAAGTTGTGATTTTTGGGCGTTTTTTTCTTTTACCCATTTTGACAATTACGCAATTTGGGTCAGTCCTGTTTCGATTCTTAATTCGCCGCTTAATCAATTCAACGTGTGCATTCGAAGGGTCAATGTCAAGCATTTTTTCACGAATGCGCTCGCTTGGTGATTTGCTACGTTGACAGTTATGCAAGCGCAATAGAGCCATCCTATCCTTGTAACTCATAAGCTCAAAGTGGTCTTCGGTCATTCTTGCTGGAACCTCCTTTAAGCCAAGGCGCTTTGCTGCGGCTAATCGACGGTGCCCACTGACTACATAGTAATCACTGGTTAATGTCAAAGGTTCTCGAATACCAACCTGCTTAATAGAAGCCATAAGCACGTAGTCGTCCTCGTTGTCAATGCCAAATTTGTCATAGATCAAATCATTTTCAGCTGCTGTTTTAATATTTGTAACCAAATAAATGGACAAGTCCGTTTTTTTCTGTAATTTACTCATATAAGCCAGCCTCAATTGCCTGAAATAATTCAGTTCTTTTTAAATGAAGCTTATTAACTAATTCACGTATTTGTTCTTCAGAGGCGCCCGCAATTCGAGCGCTATTGATTGCTCTAACTTCATAATCAGGCCAACCAACTGAGCGACTACTAATTTTTACAGATTTTGTAAAAAGACCCATACGGATATTTTCGTAAATGCTCGTGTGTGAGCCATATCCAAGTTCTTTAGTTACAGCTCCAATTCGAAAAATAGCCATTTTCCCCACCTTATCAGGCTTTAATAAGCCGTTATTTAGATGGTTCATCATCCCGCACTTTTCGGCTATTTACTCTTCAAATCGAGCCTCCATTTGAAGAGTTTATAACTTTATTTATTGCTGTGATTCGTCTTTCAATTGTTACTTCCGAGACGTCATATTTATCTGCAAGAATATTTACAGAAGCCTCGGGGGTATAAGTTTTTTTAAGATGTTTATATTCGTCATAAATTTTTGACATTTCAATGAAGCGAACTTTATCTTGTAATTCCCCTTCAAAGTATCCTGTGGATGCAAAATTTTTGAGTATGTCAAGTAACGGTTTGGGATCGTTTATATCTACAGCAACTGTGGTCTGTGTTAACCCATCTTCCTCAAACTCCACCCATAATTTACCATCCGGTTGATGAGCAGCTTCTTCAAATAATTCTACGTATCTTTTGGCAATGGCTCGAGCAATTGGATCGCCTGACCTGCCTTTCTTGATCTCCAGAATATTCATATTAAGCCACCCTTTTTAAATGTTCAACTGGTTTATTGAAAGTCAACTGATCGATGTAGTCGGCCCAGTCTTGAAGCATTTTGGTTCTCTCATCAATGAAAGTTGTTCTGTCATATGCTCCGCCATGGGTGATTTGTCCTTTGTGAGCCAATTGCGTTTCAATCACATCAGGATCGTATTTAAGAGACTGTCTTATCAGTGTCCTGCCCGAAGCTCTAAATCCATGCCAAACGTGCTTTCCCTTGTAGCCCAAAGAAGCCAATGCAGCATTCAATGCACCCTCAGACATGGATTTTTTACGGTCTCGAAGACCGGGAAACACATATTCACCATTGCCGGTTATTTGGCTCAACTCATTCAATAATCTAAGAGCTTGTCTGGGCAAAGGCACAACGTGAGGCTGCCCATTGATTTTTTCCTTCTTGAGTCTTTTCATGTCCATCGAAGGGATCGTCCACAGTCCTTGTTTCAGATCCAAATCAGCCCATCGCATTGCCCTTAGATTGCCCGGTCGTTGAAACAAAATAGCTGCCAGCTTTAATCCTGCTTTGACAACCACGCCACCGGAGTAAGAGGACATTGCTTTTAAGAGTTGAGCAAACTCTGCCTCATCGACAATTGCTGGGTAGTTTCTCCTCATATGAGGCTTGAGTGCTTTTTTTATATCAACGGTGATGTCTCTATTGGCTCTTGATGTGGCGACCGCATAGGCCCAAATGCTGTGAGCCGTCAGATGAACTCTGTGGGCGACATCCAATGCACCCCTTGCTTCCACTTTTCTGATGACGTTTAGGAGTTCAACGGGTTCAATGGAGGCAATGTCTCGTTGACCTAAAAAGGGTGCCAAGTCCTTTTCAATGTTTCTGCGCTCTCTCTTATAGTGCGACTCGCTCCAGTTCTCTTTGTGATTGTCTAGCCACTCTTCGGCGCAAAGAAGCAATGTGTTGTTGGTGATTGAGCTGCCAATCAACTTTTTCTTCTTCTTTGCCTCAATGGGGTTCAAACCCTCAGACTTAGAGATTCTGGCTTTGTCCCTTGCGCTTCTGGCTTTCGCAAGTGAAACATCTGGGAAGCTTCCCATTGCCAGTCGCTTCTCAGTCTTGTCCAACTTAAATCGATAAAACCACCGCTTAGATCCTCCAGCGGAGACTTCAAGGTACAAGCCTTGCCCATCCCACAGCCTGATGAGCTTCTTGCTATCAGGGCAGGTGGATTGAGTACATTTCAACGGAGTTAACATATTGATCCTTAAGGGGAATTTGGGTTAAGTAGGGGAACAAAACCCTAAAAATCATCAAAACTGATATTTGTTCCCCACTTTGTACCCCACTTTGCTTGTGGATGTCAATGTATGAACCTGTATGAACTGAACGCTTAACTTGTTGATTTCCCAATGAAAAAGGCAGCTAAGTGGTGAAACTTAACTGCCTTTGAACTAACTGATGGTGCCGATTGTCGGATTCGAACTGACGACCTACCGCTTACAAGGCGGTTGCTCTACCAACTGAGCTAAATCGGCTGACCGAGACGTATTCTACTAGATGATTGGCCTTTATTTGATTCTTTTGAGATGAGATTTCAAATTTCCAGCACTTGGCGGTGTGGGTGTTGGTTCTTCACCAGCATCGCCTTGGGGTGCATCCACTTTTTCGGATGACTTGTCGCTTGAGAACACCATTTGCAAACCAGGCGGCTTCTCGCTGGGCAATTGAGCATGCGTGTCGATGTCTTTGTCAACGCTTGAATCCACTGAATTCAAGCCAGCAGCTTGAGCAGGGGGTGCTTTTGGAAATGACATGCCTTGACCGTTCTCTCTTGCATAGATCGCGGCCACACGGTCCACAGGCACCAAGATGTCTCTTGCAACACCACCAAACCGTGCCTTGAACTCAATCCAGTCGTTGCCAAGCTGCAAGCCGCCTGTGGCGTCTGGACCGATGTTCAAAACGATCTCGCCGTTTTTGATGAATTCCTTGGGCGCCTTCACGCGCTCGTCCACCATGACCACCAAGTAAGGCGTCAATCCTTGATCAACACACCACTCAAAAATGGCCCGTATCAGGTACGGGCGGGTGGACAAACTGTCACTGATGGCCATGGCATTCACTCGCTATTCAAAGTTCATCTCAAGTGCTTTTTGCAGAATTACTTGCGCATGACTTTCTCAGAAGGCGTCAATGCTTCAATGTAAGCCGGTCTTGAAAAGATACGCTCTGCGTACTTCAGCAAGGGCGCTGCGTTCTTGGACAACTCGATCGAGTAGTGATCCAGTCTCCAAAGAAGAGGGGCGATGGCCACGTCCAGCATCGAGAAGTTTTCTCCAAGCATGAACTTGTTCTTCAAAAAGACCGGCGCCAACTGTGTCAATCGGTCCCGAATATGAGACCTGGCTTTCTCAAGTGCCTTTTCATTGCCCTTGACGTTTCGGGTCTCAAGGGTGGTCACGTGGGTGAACAACTCTTTTTCAAAGTTCAACAAGAAGAGTCTCACCCGTGCACGGTCCACTGGGTCACCGGGCATCAACTGTGGATGAGGAAAACGCTCATCGATATACTCGTTGATGATGTTGGATTCATAGAGAATCAAATCGCGTTCCACCAAAATGGGCACTTGCCCATAGGGGTTCATGACATTGATGTCCTCAGGCTTGTTGTAAAGGTCAACGTCACGGATTTCGAAATCCATGCCTTTTTCAAACAAAACAAAACGGCAACGGTGGGAAAAGGGACATGTGGTCCCAGAGTACAACACCATCATTTGGTAGTCTCCTAAAAATCAAAAAGAGTGATGGGTCTCCAACCTATCACTCTATGGGCCTGCATGCTGGCGTGCTCCCTTGGGAGCGCTTCAGCGTGCAGGAAGGTTCAAACACTGAAAAAGAGTCAGTGGACATCTCTCCAGTAGGCCGCGTTCAGTCTCCAAGCAAAGAAAGTGAACACCAGTAAAAACATCAAGACCCACACACCCACTTGCACGCGTGTGTTTTGTGAGGGCTCGCCCATCCACTGCAAATAAGCCACCAAGTCGCCAACGGCTTGGTCGTATTCAACAGAGTTCATGGTGCCGGGTGTGATTTGCTCAAACCCTTTGAAGACATGCACCTCGTGACCGTGCTCGTGCTCGGTCTCAAAGAGCGCTTTTCTCTCGCCTTGGAGTTGCCAAAGCACATGCGGCATGCCCACATTGGGATAGGCCAAATTGTTCCAGCCCGTCGCCTTGGTGTCGTCTCTGTAGTAAGAGCGCAGATAGGTGTACAAATAGTCTGCCCCCGAGCCGCCGTGTCCAGCACGCGAGCGTGCAATGACCGTCAGGTCAGGCGGCACGCCACCGAACCATTCCTTGGCTTGCTTGGGGTCCATGGCAATCTTCATGTTGTCGCCCACTTTGTCCGTGGTGAAGAGCAAGTTTTCTTTGATCTGCGACTCGGTGAGGCCAATGTCCTTTAAGCGATTAAAGCGCATGTAGGCCGCTGCGTGGCAATTCAAGCAATAGTTGACAAAGAGTTTGGCGCCGTTTTGCAAAGCCACCACGTCGTTGGTCTTGTTGGGCGCCTTGTCCCATGCAATGCCATCGGAATTGGCAAGCACCGGGGTCAAGGAACAAATGGTCAGGAGAAGAGAGAGAAGTATTTTTTTCATGATGAGCCTTTGGCGTACGCTTGGAAAGAACGTGTGGGTCAATGCGCTTGAAAAACCACGCGCTCAGGCACCGCTTTGGTTTGACCCATCTTGCTCCACCAGGGCATCAACAAGAAAAATCCAAAGTAAAACAGGGTACCCACTTGAGACACACGCTCACCAATGGCGGAGGGGGGTTGCACGCCAAGATAAGCCAACACGACAAAATTGATCACGAAGATACCGTACATGATTTTGTGCCACTCAGGCTTGTAACGAATGGATTTGACTTCGCAGTGGTCAAGCCACGGCAAGAAGAACAAAATCACAACGGCACCCCCCATCACCACCACACCCCAGAATTTGGCATCGATGGAGAACATCATCGCACAAACAATCCCCGCAGCAAGCACCGCCACGGTTTTGAGAACGGTCGAGAGGTGGGTCTTCAAAGCCACCCATGCAGCGGAGCCCAAAACGATCAAAATCAAGACATTCACCATCTCGCTGGTGATGGCTCTGAGCATGGAGTAAAAGGGTGTGAAGTACCAAACCGGTGCAATGTGCGCAGGTGTCTTCAAGGGGTCTGCGGGTATGAAGTTGTTGTACTCCAAGAAGTAGCCACCCAATTCAGGCGCGAAGAAGATGATCGAACAAAACACCATCAAGAACACGCCCACACCATAGATGTCGTGCACGGTGTAATAGGGATGAAAAGGAATGCCGTCCAATGGAATGCCATTGGCATCCTTGTTGGCCTTGATCTCAACGCCGTCCGGGTTGTTTGAGCCCACCTCGTGCAAAGCGATGATATGAGCAGCCACCAAACCGACCAAGACCAAGGGCACCGCGATCACGTGAAAGCTAAAGAAGCGGTTGAGCGTTGCGTCGCCCACCACAAAGTCACCACGGATCAACAAGGCCAGATCAGGACCGATGAAGGGCACAGCAGAAAAGAGGTTCACAATCACTTGCGCGCCCCAGTAAGACATCTGTCCCCAAGGCAGCAAATACCCCATGAAGGCTTCGGCCATCAAGCACAAGAAGATGGTGCAGCCAAAGATCCACACCAGCTCTCTGGGTTGACGGTAGGAGCCGTAAATGAGGCCACGGAACATGTGCATGTACACCACCACAAAGAAGGCAGAGGCGCCTGTTGAGTGCATGTAGCGAATCAACCAACCCCAGGGCACATCGCGCATGATGTACTCCACGGAGGCAAAGGCCATGCTGGCTTCGGGCTTGTAGTGCATGACCAAGAAGATGCCGGTCACAATTTGAATGACCAAGACCAACATGGCCAAGGAGCCAAAGAAGTACCAGAAGTTAAAGTTCTTCGGGGCGTAGTACTCGGACAAATGTTCTTTGTACAGCTTAGAAGCGGGGAAACGGTTGTCCACCCAATTCAAGAGCTTTTCACCCATGGGGGCGTTGGGGGAGATTTCTTTAAAGTGTGCCATGTTCTGTTCGTGCCTCTAATCAAGCCTTTTTGTCTTCACCGATCAACAACCTGTTGTCAGAGAGGTACATATGGGGTGGGACTTCCAAGTTGTCGGGTGCGGGTTTGTTTTTGTAAACGCGACCGGCCATGTCAAAGGTGGAGCCGTGGCAGGGGCACAAAAAGCCGCCAGCCCAGTCGTCGGGCAAAGAGGGTTGCGCACCAGGCACGAACTTGTCTGAGGGTGAGCATCCCAAATGCGTACAAATGCCCACACCGACAAAGACTTCAGGTTTGATCGAGCGGGCTTGGTTGCGCGCGTACTCAGGCGTCAGTTCAGAAGGCTTTCTCTCGGACTTGGGGTCTGCCAGTTGGCCCTCAACAGAGGCCAAAGCCGAAATTTGTTCCGGTGTTCTTCTGATGATCCACACGGGCTTGCCGCGCCACTCGACGGTGATTTTTTCACCAGGCTTGACGCCTGAGATGTCCACCTCGATGGAGGCTCCTGCGGCTTTTGCGCGCTCAGAGGGTTGAATAGAACTGGCAAAAGGAATGGCGGTCGCTACTGTGCCCACTGCGCCCGCGCAGGAGGTGGCGATCAGCCAGGTTCTTTTACTTGAATCGATCGACTTGTTGTCACTCATGAATGTCCTCACACAAAAACCACAACGCTAGGGTTAACCTCTAATTGTATCTGAGAGTGCCCCTCAGATTCAAGAGGGGCCCACAAAAGGGGCTTAAATAATGTCAAAAACCGCCCCAATGAAAACGCAGCACTCGGAGCAAGCGCTTGTTTTTATTGTGGTTTTTTGAGCGATTGAGCAAAGCCCAACACCCTTGGATCAAGGGGTCATTTTTTGCGCCTCTTTGTACGCCTGCAAAAAACTCGCCGCATCGGCCTGTCCCGTGCCCGCAATGTCAAAGGCCGTGCCGTGATCTGGACTGGTTCTCACCAAGGGCAGCCCCAAGGTCACATTGACCCCTTCATCAAGCCCCAAATATTTCACCGGAATCAAGCCCTGGTCGTGGTACATCGCAATCACCGCATCAAAGGGCTCCTCTTTCGCACGGGCCCCTGGGTCAGCAAGCCCCATTTGCGCGCGACGCAGCTGCCTTGCTCGCATGTAGATGGTATCGGGTGAGAAGGGGCCCTCGACCGCCAGCCCCAAACTTTTGGCTTTCAACACAACAGGCGTCAAGACCGTTTCTTCTTCATGCCCCATCAAGCCCCCCTCACCCGCATGGGGGTTCAAAGCCGAGAGCGCCATCCTGGGCGCGCGCCCCAAACTGCGCGTCAGGCTCTCGTTCGTGATCAAGAGAGTGCTCAGCACATTGTCAAAGGTAACCCGCTCAATGGCTTGTCTTAAAGAGATGTGAATGCTCACCAACACAACTGCCAACTCATGATTTTTGAGCATCATGCGCACGGGCAAGCGATCAAGGCCAGTGCCCAAAAAGTGGGCGCATTCGGCTTGCAGCAACTCGGTGTGGCCAGGGTAAGGCCAGCCGGCCAAGGCCAAGGCTTCTTTGTGAATGGGGGCCGTGACCAAGGCCCGGGTGAGTCCGTGCAAGGCAGCACGTGCCCCGAAAACAATGGCCCTTGCCGCCAACTCACCACTTTGCGCGTTGATCTGTCCAACAGGGCCCAAGGAGGCGAGCGCAGGTTCTGCCATGTTCAATTGATGGCTTAAAAACACCGCTTTGGCGTCCTCGGACAGGGCCGCCATGTCAAGGACATGCACGGGCGTGTGCTCTGCACGGGAGACTTCGCTGCCGGTGCGTTCAATCCGCCACCCAGGGGTTGAAGCGCTGCCGTCCTTGCCTTGTCGCACCAAGCGCATGTGCACGAGGGTCAATCGGTCCGCACCTGGGACAAAGCTCATGGCCCGTCTGAGCACCGACTCGTAAGCAATGACCAGCGCGTGTTCAAGCGTCTGGGGCTCCTTCAAGAAGGCCTTGATCACCACCTCCGCCCCGATCCCACTGGGGTCGCCAAGCGTTACACCGATCCAAGGCGTCGAACCTAGGCTGGCGTGTGGGGCAAAGGGGCTGGAAGTCATCTCTTATGCGGGGTTGTCAAGATCAAGGAAGTGGTGTGCGAGGCCATGCGTTTGGGCCAGGTACTCACCCAGGGCCCTCGCACCCCCTCGCTCAGTCGCATGGTGCCCACAGGCCATGTACACGACACCGCACTCTTTGGCCAAATGGGCCTGAGGCTCAGAGATTTCTCCTGTGATGAAGACATGGGCGCCGGCCTCAATGGCCGACTCAAAATACCCTTGCGCACCCCCTGTGCACCAGGCAATCACCGGGTCTTGTCCGACTTGTGCTTTGAAATCCAATTGCGCGTCCAAGCCTTTGGGCATCACCACCAAGGGCGCTTTGCCCAAAGCCCCATGTGCACGCGAGACCAGGGCCTCAATGCTCTGCAAAGGAAAGACGCTCGTGCCGAGCAGCCCCAAATGTTGTTCGCCAAAATGGCCTCTGGGCTCCAAGCCCAAGGCCGCACCCAGTTGCGCGTTGTTGCCAAACGTCGCGTGAGCGTCCAAGGGCAAGTGATAGGCGAACAAGTTGATGTCGTGGGCCAGCAATTTGGACAAGCGCGCCTTCATCCAACTTGTGACCACCCCGCTTTGATTTTTCCAAAAGAGCCCATGGTGCACAAGGACCGCGTCTGCTTTGAGTTCAATGGCCTCTTCAATCAAGGCAAGAGAGGCCGTGACGCCAGTGACCAAGCGCTCAATCTTGGGCTTGCCTTCGACTTGAAGCCCATTGGGGCAATAATCTTTGAATTGTGCGCATTCCAAAAGCGCATCCAAGGACTGCTTGAGCTCTTCACGTAAGATCATGGTTGAGGCCTTGCATAGAAATGAAACTTTTGTGTTGAAGGACCAAGGGTTCCAATTGAGCGCTTAAAAAATCGCATGACCGATGGCTCACTGGACTTCATTGCGACGGTTCAGCCGCCGCTCAACGAAGCGACTGCGGCTTGGTTTTGGGGCGCTGTGCAGGGGTCACCGCCAAGACCAACTGCTGATCTTTTCGTCTCACTTTGAACTCCACCGTTTTGTTCGGCTTCAAGCCGGCCACAGCGCTCAAGAGTTCTGCGACCTGTGTCACAGGTGTTGCGCCCACTTGCTCAATCACGTCTCCAGGCTTGATGCCTGCCTTGGCCGCGGGTCCATTTTGCAGCACCCCGGTGATGGCCACCCCTTTGGTGTTTTTGACCTCAAAGCTTTGCATGAGCTCGGGCGTGAGGTCGGTGGGCTCGACCCCAATCCACCCTCGGGTGACCTGTCCATCGCGAACAATGCCTTCCAAGACCTGTTGGGCCGTGGCCACGGGAATGGCAAAGCCAATGCCCATGCTCCCGCCCGATCTGGAGAAAATCGCTGTGTTGATGCCCATCAGATGGCCACTCACATCCACCAAGGCGCCGCCTGAGTTGCCAGGATTGATGGCCGCATCCGTTTGGATGAAGTTCTCAAAGGTGTTGAGCCCCAATTGGTTGCGCCCCAAGGCCGACACAATCCCGCTGGTGACGGTTTGACCGACACCAAAGGGGTTGCCAATGGCCAAGACCTGGTCGCCCACTTGCAAATTCTCTGATTTGCCCAAAACGATCACCGGCAAGCGATCGAGTTTGATTCTGAGCACCGCCAAATCCGAATCCGGGTCCACGCCGATGATTTGCGCCTTGGCCTTTCTGCCGTCGGTCAAACTCACCTCGATCTCATCGGCCTCTTCCACCACATGGTAATTGGTCAAGATGTAGCCCTCTGGGCTCACAATCACACCAGAACCCAGGCCCGCAGACGGGGCCTCCTCGCGCTCACCAAAGAAGAACCGCTGCCAGGGGTCGTTTTTGTTCACGCCCTTTTCTGGCACTTTGCTGGTGTTGATGCTCACCACGGCGGGTGAGGCTTTTTTGGCCGCTTGGCTGAAACTGCCAGGCATCGCAATCGGTACATCGCTGCCCGTGCTCAGCTGAGGTGCTTGAGACAAACTCAAACCAGAAAACCCTGGGTTTTGGTGAAGCCACTCAGGCTTTAAGGTCACGAGAATGAACCACACCGCCAACAACACGGTCACCACTTGAGAAAACAAAGACCATAATTTTTTCATCTTAAACACCGTAAGTTCAAACTTGTGACGTGCAGGCGAGGTGCGGAGGGGTTCAAGCCATGTGCTGCTTGGCCCCAGCACCTCTACTCTACAGGGGCGCTCTCATGCAGAAAAAAACGCCCCTTCAAAACCCCATGGGCCTGTGGTCTTTTTCAGTCCTTCGCGTCTGGCGCCTGGGTGGTCTTGATGAAGATTTGTGCCGCCCAAATGCCCAGTTCATACAACAAACACATCGGAATGGCCAAGGCCAGTTGTGAGACCACATCGGGTGGGGTCACGATGGCCGCCACAATGAAGGCCAAGACCACGAAATAGGATCTGAAGGATTTGAGCTTCTCGATTGAAAAAATATTCATGCGTGCCAACACAATCACCACAATGGGCACTTCAAAGGCCATGCCAAAGGCCAAGAACATGGTCAAGACAAAACTCAAATAGGCCTCAATATCGGGGGCCGCGGTGATGCTTTTGGGCGCAAAGCTTTGAATGAATTTGAACACTTGGCCAAACACAAAGAAGTAACAAAAAGCGACCCCCAAGAAAAACAAGACCGTGCTTGAAACCACCAAGGGCAGCACCAATTTCTTCTCGTGCGAATAAAGTCCAGGCGCCACAAAGGCCCAGACTTGGTAGAGCACCACGGGCAAGGCCGCCAAAAAGGCGGCCATCATCAAAATCTTCAAAGGCACCAAGAACGGGGAGATCACAGACGTTGCAATGAGCGTGGTGCCCGCTGGCAAATGCGCCACCAAGGGCGCCGCCAAAATGTCGTACAAGTCCGCAGGACCGGGATACAAAGAAAACGCAATCGCCGCCACGGCAATCGCGATGGCGGATTTGACCAAACGGTCTCTGAGCTCGATCAAATGTTGAACAAAGGGCTGCTCAGAACCCTGCAACTCGTCCTTTTGTTGCTGCTCGGGCTTCTCGCCAAGGCCCGTCGACACCTCAGCAGAGGCGTCATGTTGCGTGGCAAGCGAGGTGGATGAGGGGGGGTGATCAGACATAGAAGGGAGATGAAAGGCTCTGCAAAATCTTGGGTTGAAACATATTCGGATGCAGCGAGAACGGTGGCGTCATGATCGCTCTCAATGCCTCACGGGCGGGTTAGGGGTTGCTGGAGCCTAGGCCAAAGTCCTTGCGTGGCCTAAAACGCGCCACCCTTGCAGCGCCCGACAAGGCCTTGGTGCGAACACCCACGCGCGCTTTGTACCACTTCGGAGTCGCCGTCTGCTTTAAGCGCCACTTCTTACCGGGATGGCGGTACTGGGGCATGTAAAGAGGCGCTTCGTAGCCCATCGATGTGCTCGTCATGAGATCGGTCGAGTCCAGTCCACTGGTCGCGTCTTTCCAATCTTTCTCAAACGCATGGGCCGTGTCGTTGAAACTTTGCTGCACATTTTGTGCGGCCGACTCCATCGTCTCTTTCATCTTCTTGAGCTCATCGAGCTCCATCGCCCGGTTCACCTCGGCCTTGACGTCCGAGACATAGCGCTGCGCCTTGCCGATCAAAGCACCCACGGTGCGCGCCACCTTTGGCAACTTCTCAGGCCCAATCACAATCAGTGCAACCGCACCAATCAAGGCCAATTTTGAAATACCAAGATCAATCATGGCGTCGCAATGGGTTTGAAAGGGATGAAACGAACACTTTGGGGGGTCTTAGACTTTGTGCTTGGCTTGAACGTCGATGGTGTTTTGATCGGGCTGATGAGACACAGGCGGTGTGCTGGTGGCTTGCGCGCCAGGGGCAGGCTCCTCAGGCGGAGCCTGGCCATCCTTCATGCCGTCTTTGAAGCCTTTGACCGCTCCACCCAAGTCAGAACCGATATTTTTGAGCTTTTTGGTTCCAAACACCAAAATGATGATCAACAAAACGATCAGCCAATGCCATATCGAAAATGAACCCATGAAACACTCTCCCTTAAAGCTTGATGAAAAAAACGCCCAACGCGCTTTCTAATGTTCAGTGGGTCTTATTCTATTATCCAAGAGGGCGACTAAACCGCCCAAAGGGATCAAAAACCTTTAAAAAGCCCAAAAGCCCAAAAGAAAAGAGCCCTTTGGGTGCTTTAGGCGCTTTAGGCGCTTTGCATTCAAAAAGCGCTTCGCAAAAAAATCAAAGCGCAGGGCTTTGCCTTGAAGGACTTAAATTTTCTGCCACGGGCGCTCACCCGCCAGCACATGCACATGCAAGTGATGCACCTCTTGGCCCCCATGGCGACCGGTGTTGACAACGGTGCGAAAGCCGCCCTCGGGGTAGGGCACGGCCCCCTCTTGAAGCGCCAACTCGCCCGCTTTCACCATGATTTTGCCCATGAGGGCTTCGTGCGACAGGGTCAATTGCGCCATGGACGCAATGTGCGTTTTGGGAATGATCAAAAAGTGAATCGGCGCCCAAGGGTTGATGTCATGAAAGGCCAAGAGGTCTTCATCTTCATACACTTTTTTTGAAGGGATGGTGCCCGCAACGATCTTGCAAAAGATGCAGTGCTCATCGCTTGCATGCGCCGAGGAGGAAGAGGTGTGGGAGGTGCTCATGGTCGGTGAAATTGATAGGACTGTAAAAAAGGAATGGATCCGCTTGGCACAAAGCAGGCGCGCATCTTAGAGGTTGGGGCTTTCATTTTGCGCTTGCTCTCTAGAGAGGGCTTTTCTCAAGGCCTTCTCCTCCAAGCCACTCAAGCCCTCGCGCCTGGCAAGTTCTGCGAGCACGTCTTGGGTGGACAGATCAAAGTGGGCCAAGGCCACCATGCTGTGAAACCACAGATCGGCCATCTCGCCAATGAGGGCCTGGGCGTTGGCCTCATTTTTTTCGACCGCCAAATCTTTCGCAGCGATCACAACCTCGGTCGCCTCTTCCCCAATTTTCTTCAAAATGGCGTCCGGCCCTTTGTGCAAAAGTCGGGCCACGTAGCTCTTCTCGGGGTCGCCGCCGTGCTTGGGTTTTCTGGACTCGATCACAGCTTGGAGTCGCTCAAGGTTTGAGGGGGTGGACATAAAGATTGGTGAATAAAAAAAGTTAAAAATTCAATGCCATGCAATGCATGGCGTCCCAAGCCCGCTTAGGCATGGGGCTGCTTGTAAATGCTGGCGGGTTCTTTGATCACAGGCTCAGCGGCTAGCCATTCAGGCGCAATGGACGGGGCCTTGTTTTTGGAAGACCCCAAGGCCTCGTTCATTTTGAGATAAAAGCAACTGTGTCGTCCCGTGTGGCAGGCAATCGAGGGCACATGGCCCTCTTGGGTGACCATCAAGAGCAAGACATCCTGGTCACAATCGAGTCGCATCTCTTGCACCCGTTGCACGTGACCGGACTCCTCGCCCTTGTACCAAAGTCGGTTTCTAGAGCGGCTGAAGTAAACCGCTTGGCCGCTCTCCAAGGTGCGCTCCAAGGCCTCTTGGTTCATCCAGGCGAACATCAACACATCTTTCGTGCTCGCCTCTTGCGCGATCACGGGCAAAAGCCCTTGGGCATCAAAGCGCACTTGCTCAATCCAATTGCTCACCATGGTGAAAAAACCTTCAAGGAATGTAAAAATTTAAGACCGTGTCGCAATGCCGCGTGCTTTGAGGCACGCTTTGGCTTCTTGAATGGTGTATTCGCCGTAATGAAAAATACTCGCCGCCAAGACCGCATCGGCTTGGCCCAATTGGATGCCATCGGCCAAGTGCTCCAAGCTGCCCACGCCACCGGATGCGATCACGGGTACGTTCACGGCCTCGCTCACCGCACGGGTCAGGCCCAAATCAAAGCCCGACTTGGTGCCATCTTTGTCCATGGAGGTGAGCAAGATCTCGCCCGCGCCAAAGGCCGCCATCTGGCGCGCCCACTGCACCGCATCAAGACCCACCGATTTGCGCCCGCCGTGGCTGTACACATCCCACCCCGGCCCAAGGGGCAGTCCATGGGCGTCCAGTCTGGCCTCCTCGGCTGGCAAGCGCTTCTTGGCATCGATCGCCACCACAATGCATTGTGAGCCGTATTTGCGCGAAGCGTCTTTGATCACTTGCGGGTTGGCAATGGCGGCTGAGTTGAAGCTCGTCTTGTCGGCCCCGGCATTCAAGAGGCGGCGCACATCTTCAACGGTTCTCACGCCCCCGCCCACGGTCAGGGGAATAAAGACTTGGGAGGCAACCGCTTCAATGATGTGCAAAATCATCTCGCGTTCATCGCTGGTCGCCGTGATGTCTAAAAACGTCAACTCATCGGCCCCTTGCTCGTTGTAGCGGGCCGCGATTTCAACGGGATCTCCCGCATCTCTTAAGGAGACGAAGTTCACGCCCTTGACCACCCGACCTGCGGTCACATCCAGGCAAGGGATGATGCGTTTGGCCAGCATTAAAGATCGTCCAATGCGTCTGCTCGGGCCTGTGCGCCCGCAAAATCCAAGTCGCCTGAATAAATGGCACGACCGCAAATCACGCCCTCAATGCCCTCGTCTTGAACCGCGCAGAGTTGCTCAATGTCGGCCATGTTGGACAGTCCCCCGGACGCGATCACGGGAATGCTCAAGGCCTGTGCCAATCGAACCGTGGCCTCGATGTTGATGCCCGAGAGCATGCCGTCTCGGCCAATGTCGGTGTAAATGATCGACTCCACCCCATAGTCTTCAAACTTCTTTCCCAAATCAAGCACCTCGTGACCGGTCAATTTGCTCCACCCGTCGGTTGCCACTTTGCCGTCCTTGGCATCCAGGCCCACAATGATGTGTCCCCCAAAGGCCGAGCAGGCGTCCTTTAAGAAGCCTGGGTTTTTAACGGCCGCGGTGCCAATGATCACGTAACGAATGCCGCCATCGATGTATTTCTCAATGGTGTCCAAATCCCGAATACCGCCCCCCAGTTGCACAGGGATGTCATCTCCCACGGCTTTCAAGATGGCGCGAATGGCGTTGTAGTTCTGGGGCTTGCCGGCAAAGGCGCCGTTCAAATCCACCAAGTGCAGTCTCCTCGCCCCTTGGTCAACCCATTTGAGTGCCATTTGAGAGGGGTCTTCTGAAAACGTGGTGGATTGGTCCATGTCACCTTGTTTGAGGCGAACACAGTGACCGTCTTTTAAATCAATGGCGGGGATCAATAACATGGTTAAAAGTGTGCTTTAGATACAGAGATGTCAAAACAAAAGTGACACAGGGTCCAGGAATGACACGAACGAATAAAAAACAAAAAAATCAAGGCGTCCAGGACAAAAAATTCCTATAAAGGGCCAAGCCCTTGTCGGCACTTTTTTCAGGATGGAACTGGGTTGCGAAAATATTATCGCGCGCTATGGCAGAGGTAAAGCGTTCACCGTACTCAGTTTCCCCAACAGTGTGGTGCGCATCGGACGGTTGAGCGTAGTAACTGTGCACAAAATAGAAATAACTGTTTTGCGGCACCCCCGTCCAAATCGGGTGCGCTCGCACCTGATGGACTTGGTTCCAGCCCATTTGCGGCACTTTGTAACGCGCACCATCCGCTTGCAATTGGCCTTCAAGCTCAAAGCGCTTGACCTGGCCGGGCATCAAGCCCAGGCACGGGGTGGGCGCATCGCTGTCACTCTCAAAACTCTCGTCCAAGAGCATTTGCATGCCCACACAGACCCCAAAAAGCGGCTTGTTTTTAACGCTTTCCAACAAGACCTCCAACAGCCCAGATGCTTTGAGGTGGTCCATGCAGTCGGGCATGGCGCCTTGACCGGGCAAGACCAGGCGTTCGGCCGCGCGCACAAGATCGGGCTCGTGCGTGATGCTCACCTCAAACCCCAAGGGCGCAGCCACGTGCTTGAGGGCTTGCTCAACTGAGCGCAGATTGCCCATTCCATAATCAATGACAACGACTTTAGGCATGCGAGGAGCTCATGAAGGATTGAGAAAAGTAAAAACGGTCTGTGAACAATTCATGCAGGTCTTGCAGGCAGATGGCGCGAAGGGCTTGAAAGGGCAAGACACCGACAAACCAATCAAGATCTGCTTTCAATGCCCCAAGGCTTTAAGCCTGCACCAAGCCAGTGTCCACCCCAAGATCAATTTTACAGCGAGCCTTTGGTGGACGGCATCAAATGGGGGGCCCGTGGATCGAGCTCCAAGGCCGCCCGAACAGCTCGACCAAAGGCCTTGAACACGGTCTCGGCTTGGTGGTGGGCGTTCTCGCCCTTTAAATTGTCGATGTGCAAGGTGACAAAGGCGTGGTTCACAAAACCTTGAAAGAACTCATAGGTCAGTTGCGTGTCAAAGGCGCCAATCACCGAGCTTTTGAAGGGCACATCCATCACGAGGCCTGGACGACCCGAAAAATCCACCACCACGCGACTCAAGGCCTCGTCCAAGGGCACATAGGCGTGCCCGTAGCGTCGAATACCGCGCTTGTCGCTCAAGGCTTTTGCAAAGGCTTGGCCCAAGGTGATGCCGACATCTTCCACCGTGTGGTGGCCATCGATGTGCAAGTCGCCCTTGGCTTGAATGTCCAAGTCAATCAGGCCGTGGCGGGCGATTTGATCAAGCATGTGATCAAAGAAGCCAATGCCCGTGTTCAAATTGGACAGGCCAGTGCCATCCAAATTGATTTGGACATCAATCAGGGTCTCTGCCGTTTGGCGCGTGACTTGCGCTGTTCTTGGTGTGCTCATGGGTGTTTATTTTAAGGCAGTCTGGTGCCCCGGCGCGTACTTTTTTCTAGTGCAGTTGGGCGCAGATCAGGCCCAAGGCCTTGATCAGGGCGTCGTTTTCTGCAGGCGTGCCAATGGTCAGTCGCAAGCATCCCCTCAAAACCGGGTGCATTTTGGAGACATTTTTCACCAAAATCCCATGGGCCTTCAAGGCCTCAAAGACCTTTTGAGCACCCGAATCAGAGGGGTCTGCGCTCAGTCGGACCAGCATCATATTGGCCTGGCTTGCATAAGGCGTGAGGCCAGCTGTATTTTGCAGCGCCGTGAAGAGCCGCTCGCGCTCGCGCTTGATGTGCTCGGCTTGCGCCTCAAACACGGCTCGGTGCTCGAGGGCAAAAGATGCGCATGCGGCGTTCAAGACGCTCACATTGTAGGGGGGCCTCACCTTGTTGAGCTCTTCAACCCAAGGGCTTTGGGCCACCAAATACCCAAGCCTCGCCCCAGCCAAGCCGAACTTGGACAAGGTGCGCATCAAGATCACTTGCGCGTTGGCGCTGGGATCATGCCTCATGCGAGAGAGCCAAGAGTCCCCAGAAAACGGCGAGTAGGCCTCATCCAAGACCACCACCCCCGCGTAGCTGCTGACCCGTTCAATGATGCGTTCAATGACTTTTGCATCCCACAAATTCGCCGTGGGGTTGTTGGGGTAGGCCAAGTACACAATGCACGGCTTGTGCAAGTCGATGGCGTCCAGCATTTTTTCGGCATCGAGCTCAAAATCCTCCCTCAAGGGCACCCCGATGTAGGTCAGGCCCATCAATTGGGCGCTCATGGCGTACATCACAAAGCCAGGCTCGGGTGCCAAGACCACGGCGCCCTTTTTCATGCAGGCAAGCGTCAACAAAGAGATCAATTCATCCGAGCCGTTGCCGAGCATCAAGTCGTGCCCTGGCGGCACATCCACATGGTCCACCAACTGCGCCTTCAAGGCCTCAATGCCAGGACCTGGGTAGCGGTTGAACTCCAAGGCCCCCAAGGTCTGACCCAACTGGGTTTGCAAGTCTGCGGGCAAGGTGAAGGGGTTCTCCATCGCATCCAACTTGATCATGCCCAAAGAGGACTGCACATGGTAAGCCGACAAGGCCTTGACCTCATCTCGAATGAAACGCAAATCGGGCAGGTGCTGCTTTGAATTCATCATCTGGGTGTATTTGGAAAAGTGAACATCAAGGGCATGGACAGGCGCTTTAGCGCTTGGGGGCTTGCAACTGATTCAAGAGCGCAAGATCCTCGGGACCCAAATCGGACGCCTCCTCTTTGAGCCGCATCTCGGCCGCTTTGGCATGCGCAGTCAAGCCTTCGCCATGGGCGAGCACGCTGGCAATGCGACCCAACTCTTGCGCCCCCTTGGCGCTGACTTCGATCAAGCTCGAGCGCTTTTGGAAATCGTACACCCCCAAGGGCGAGCTGAATCGGGCCGTGCTTGAGGTGGGCAACACATGGTTGGGGCCCGCACAGTAGTCGCCCAAGGACTCGCTCGTGTAAGCGCCCAAAAAGATGGCGCCCGCGTGTTTCAAATGGGGCTCCCAAACATGCGGATCGCGAGAGGAAATCTCCAAGTGCTCCGGTGCAATGGCGTTGCTGATCTCACACGCCTGCTCCATGCTGCGTGTGTGAATCAAGGCCCCGCGGTTGTTGATGGATTTCAAAATGATGGCTGCTCTGGGCATGGTGGGCAAGAGCCTTTGCATGGCGGCCAGCACACGCTCAATGTAGTGCGCATCAGGACAGAGCAAAATGCTTTGCGCGAGCTCATCGTGCTCGGCCTGAGAGAACAAATCCATGGCCACCCAGTCAGCGGGCGTCGTGCCATCGGCCAAGACCAAAATCTCACTCGGCCCTGCAATCATGTCAATGCCCACGGTGCCAAACACGCGTCGCTTGGCGCTCGCCACATAGGCGTTGCCTGGCCCCGTGATTTTGTCCACCTTGGGCACCGTCTCAGTGCCATAGGCCAAGGCCCCAACAGCCTGCGCGCCCCCAAGCGTGAACGCGCGGTGCACGCCGGCCACGTGGGCGGCGGCCAAGACCAGGGCGTTTCTCTCGCCCCCAGGGGTTGGCACCACCATCACGATCTCGCCCACCCCGGCGACGTGCGCTGGAATGGCGTTCATCAAGACGCTTGATGGGTAGGCCGCTTTGCCGCCTGGCACATAAATGCCCACGCGGTCCAAGGCCGTCACCTTTTGTCCAAGCAAGGTGCCGTCCTCATCCTTGTAGCTCCAACTCTCACCACTGGCTTTTCTTTGGGCCTCGTGGTAGCGGCGCACCCGCTCGGCGGCGGCCTGCAAAGCCTCTTTTTGAACCGCGGGCAGGGCCTTGAAGGCCGCCTCAAAGTCTTTGGGCCCCAAGCTCAAATCGCTCATGCGCTTGGCATCGATGCCATCGAGCTCGCGCGTGTAGTCGAGAAGTGCCGTGTCCCCTAGTGCTTTCACTCGCGCCAAAATGCCCTGCACGCGCACTTCAATGGCCTCGTCCGTGTCCGCAGACCAATGCAGGCGCGCTTTAAAGTCGCGCTCGAAATGGTCTTGGGTGCTAGAGAGTCGTAGGGGAGTGAGTTTCATGGTGGATCAA
>CANBTT010000046.1 GCA_947372465.1 Burkholderiales bacterium
TTTAATTTTTGGTGTTCTCATGAAACTTCTTTTCGCCCTTTCTTTGGTCTGTATTTCTTTTGCCGCTCAGCTCAATGCGACAGCTCAAACCACCCAGACCACCCCGAGCATGCCCATCGTTGTCCAAAAGCCACCGGTCGCCGTTGCCACACCTGCGCCCACAAGCCCAACGCCTGCGCCAGCGGCCACACAAACCATCAGCACAAGTGCTGCGCCTGCGGCCAGCCCCGCTCCTCAAGCACAGTCTGAAACACCCGCTTCAGCGACAAAAAAGGACAAGAAGTCCAAGAAAAAGAAACACGGCAAAAAGAAAAAGCACAAGCCCGCTTAATGCATCGCGTGTTTTTAAGCGATTGTTCTGGCGAAGCATTGTGCGCAATGCTTCGCTTTTTTATTGCAAGCAAAAACCCAAAACAATGCCCAAAAAAACCGTGGCGCCCAGCCAATGGTTGGCTCTGAACGCTTTAAAACAGCCTTCTCTGCTTCTGTCCTTGATCCAAAAATAATGCGCCACGGCTTGGACAGACGCCGCCAGCATGCACACATAAAAGGGCCATGCCAATCGATAAGGTTGCAACAAAAGCGTCCAGCTCATTAAATAAACAATATAAAAAAGCATCACGGCCCATACATCCAATTGGCCCAAGGTGATGGCTGAAGTTTTCATGCCAATTTTCAAGTCATCGTCGCGATCAACCATGGCGTATTCGGTGTCATAAGCCATGACCCACGCCAAATTGCCCAAGAGCAAATAGTACGCAATGCCAGGCATGACAGCGAATGCATTTTCCAAGGCCTCGCCCTCTCCAAGCACCGCAGCAAAAGCCATGGGCACGCCAAAGCTAAAAGCCACCCCCAACACGGCCTGTGGCATGGCGATGTATCGCTTTGCATAGGGATACAAAAGCGTCACGCCAAGCGCCACAAAGGACCAAACAACGGTGACTGGATTGAGGCTCAAGACCAAAGCAAAAGACATCAATGCAAACAGCAGTCCCAGCCACAAGGCCTCCTTGACGCTCACCAAACCACTGGTCACAGGCCGCTCGGCCGTTCTTTTGACGTGTCGATCGTAGTCTCGGTCAGCGACATCGTTCAAGCAACAGCCCGCACTGCGCATCAAAATCGTCCCCAGCACAAAGACCCCCAGCAAATGCCACCCTGGCCAACCCTTTTGCGCCACCCACAATGCCGACAAGGAAGGCCAAAGCAGCAAGAGCCAACCCGCAGGCCTGTCCCAACGGATCAAATCCATGTACAGCTGTCTGCGACTTCTACCAGCGCGCTTTAGACTGAGATCTGTTTGCACCCCGTTTTGCTCTTGACCACTTTGAGTTTGCATGTTTGGCGCCTTAGGTGAGCAGCTTGACACCTGGCAAATCACAAGCATAGACGGCATTTCGCAAGGCGGCAATCGCCTCATAGCGCGTGAAACTCTTTCGCCAGGCCAAGACCACACGCCGCGTTGGTGGCGCATCCATGCCGTCCACAATGGGCAAGTAACGAACGAACTGATCTTGGCGTTTTTTGTTCTTCTTGGGCTTGAAGGCCAAGGCGTCTTTGGGCACACTCAATCTCGGCACCAGCGTCACACCCATCCCAGCGGCCACCATGTGTTTGATGGTCTCCAAGGACGAGCCCTCAAAACTCTTCTGGATGCCTTCGGCGTTGCTTGAAAACCTAGCAAACTCAGGACACACCTCCAAAACGTGGTCTCTGAAACAATGCCCATTGCCTAGCAACAACATGGTCTCGGCTTTCAATTCATGCGCTCCAATGCTGTCGTGAAAAGCCAATGGGTGTGAACTTGGCAAGGCCGCCATGAAAGGCTCGTCGTACAAATTGGCCACCGCAAGCCCCGCATCTTGAAAGGGTTCGGCCATGATGGCGCAATCGATCTCTCCCGTTCTCAGCATCTCCAGCAATTTCACCGTGAAATTTTCCTGAAGCATCAAAGGCATTTGGGGCGACATGGAAATGACGTTTTTGACCAACTCAGGCAGCAAATACGGGCCAATGGTGTAAATGATCCCAAGTTTTAACGGGCCAGCCAAAGGGTCTTTGCCTCGCTTGGCGATGTCTTTGATGTTTTGCGCTTGCTCTAGAACACTTTGTGCTTGGCGTGTGATCTCTTCGCCAAGGGCCGTCAAAGTCACCTCATTGGCACTGCGCTCAAAAATCTTCACATCCAGCTCTTCCTCCAACTTCTTGATCGCCACAGACAAGGTGGGTTGAGAGACAAAGCACGCATCGGCGGCACGCCCAAAATGCCTCTCTCGCGCCACGGCAACAATGTACTTTAACTCGGTGAGCGTCATGGAGGTCCTAGGAAGATGAGAGGACTGAGTTTAAAACATTTTTTCTCGCTCGCCGCGGTTTGGGCCAGCGCTTACGCTTTCAAATATTCACTTCGAAGCGTTTGCCAACGCTCCAAATGCGCCATAGCCATTTGGGCATGCTCAGCCCACATCTTTGGCGCCAAGGCTTGCGCCCAAGCCATCAAATCCATGTCCAACAAGGGGTCGGCATACCTGAGCAAGGACGCGCCGGACTGACGAGCCCCCAAAAATTCGCCTGGCCCCCTGATGTCCAAATCTCTTTTTGCAATCTCAAAACCATCTTGCGTTTGCAGCATGGCTTTGAGTCTTTGACTGGCTGTCTCGCTCAGTCGGCCGTGCTCGCCCAAAGCGTACAACAAGACGCAGGTCGAGGCCGCACTGCCGCGACCCACGCGACCTCTTAATTGATGCAACTGACTCAAGCCAAAGCGCTCTGCGTGCTCAATCACCATCAGGGATGCATTGGGGACATCCACCCCCACTTCAATCACCGTCGTGCTGACCAAGACATGCAAGCGACCTTCCTTGAAGGCATGCATGACCGCTTTTTTTTCAGCCTCTGGCATCCGAGAGTGCAGCAAGCCCACCTGCGCGTCTTTCAAGGCGCCGCTTGCCTCGCCCCCCAGATCCGTCAAGGCCTTCAATGCCAAACTCAATTCGAGATGCGTTTGCGTCGCATTTGTTAAATCCATGGACTCACTTTCCTCAATCAGAGGGCAGACCCAATACACTTGAAAGCCCTCTCGGATTTGGTGTTTTACGCGCTCGATCAACTCCGCTCTTTTGTGCTCGGCAAACAACTTGGTCACCACGGGCGTTCGCCCAGGTGGCAACTCATCCAGGGTTGACACATCCAAATCCGCAAAATAACTCATGGCCAAGGTTCTAGGAATTGGTGTGGCACTCATCATCAAAAGATGAGGCTCTGGCTCAGGCTCAGCATGGCTCACCTCATCCCCCACTTGACTCTTCTTTCTAAGCGTGAGGCGTTGCTCGACACCAAAACGGTGCTGCTCATCAATGATGGCCAGGGCCAAATTCTTGAACTTCACTTGGTCTTGAATGATTGCATGCGTTCCAATGACCAGTGCGGCTTGTCCAGATTCAATCTCACTCAGGGAGAGTGTTTTTTCTTTTTTCTTTTGACTGCCCGTCAACCAAGCCACCTTCAAGCCTCTTGCAGTCAAGAGTGGCTCAAGCCAACTGGAGAGCTTTTCAAAATGCTGGTGTGCCAAAATTTCAGTGGGCGCCATCAATGCGCACTGCCAACCCGCATCAATGCATTGTGCAGCGGCCAAAGCAGCCACCACCGTTTTGCCTGAACCCACATCGCCTTGCAGCAATCGATGCATGGGGGTTGCAAGGGACAAGTCTTTTGCGATTTCGCCCAGCACTCGCTCTTGAGCCCCTGTAAGCGCGAACGGCAATTGCGCTCTGAGAGCTTGCGTCAAAGGGGGTGCTTGATGCTGCTCCATGCCGAGGCTGAGCTTTAAGACGGGCGCTTTTACTTTTGACCTGGCAAGCCGCGCTTTCATTTGCGAGAGCTGTTGCGCGAGCAACTCCTCCGCCTTGAGTCGCCTCCACGCTGGATGCGTGGGGTCTTGCAGCGCATGGAGTTGCGTGCCTCGCTTGGGCAGGTGCAAAAACTGCAATGCCTCCCCCAAAGGCCAGACCTGTGCTGGCTCCAAAGACGGCGGGATCGTTGGCTCGAAGAGTCTGAGTTCGCTGGCTTTTTTTAAACCAGAAAGAACCGCTTTTCTTAGGTAGCTTTGAGCCAGGCCTGCAGTGCTTGCATAAATGGGCGTCAAGGTATCGGGCAAAGCAGCACCTGCAATTTGTACCGATGGGTGCATCATGCTCAAACCAAACATGCCCCCTTTTACCTCTCCCTTGAGCCTGAGCGTCGCACCCACTTGGAACTGCTTGAGTTGAGAGGGGTAGAAGTTGAAAAACCGCAAAGTACACGTCAAGCCATCGCTCAGCACGTCTACTTTTAATTGTCGTTTGGGGCGATAAACCACTTCATGGCTCAGCACCACCGCCTCAAACTGAATCGGCTCACCATTTTGCGCTTCACGCAGTGGGGTCAACTGCGTGTCATCTTCGTAGCGAAACGGCAAGTGCAAAGCCAAAGACAAGGGGGACTCCAATCCCAATTTGTGCAGTGCTTTTTGTGGTGCCGATAAAGTTTTAGGAGGGGCCATGTTCAAAATTAACGTCAAAGCAAACACTTAAAGAAGGCTTTGAAAGGCTTGAGTGTACTGAACTTTGTTGTTGTTTTCATTGTCGCGCTCATCTCCCTTTCAAAGGGGTTTCTGCGCCTGGCACAAGAGACGGCTCAAAGGTCTTTGGGAATGATTTAAAATGGCCACGGCAAACATCTCGATCACACACAAGATGGGCTTGAATGGGCCTTTCTCGCCTGTGCTTTTTCTCCTCTAACTTGGAACGGGTCGGTTCAACCCTCAAGCAGCATGTCCATCAATCCATTGGTGTCTCCCCCATCCAACTCGCCCATGCGGCAAGACTGGCAACTTGAAGACTTTGATTTCGAACTCGATGAGCAACTCATTGCTCAACACCCAAGTTCACCCAGAAGTGCTTCCAAACTTCTCGATGCAAGATCAAATCCTGCCATTGACTGTCATTTCTTTCAACTGCCCAGTTTGCTGAAAGAAGGAGACTTGTTGGTCTTCAATGACACTCAAGTGGTCAAAGCGCGCCTTTTTGGCGAAAAATCCACAGGCGGTCAAGTGGAGTTGTTGATCGAGCGCGTGTTGCCCAACGAGGCATCAAGCTCCCCGCCTGTGCTCAATCGTGTTGTTGCACACATGCGCGTGAGCAAAAAGCCGCCCCTTGGTGCGACACTCCACATGCACGGCAACTTCAAAGCAAAGCTCCTGTCTCGTTGGCCCACAGCCGACGGGCCTTTGTTTTTACTGTCTTTGTCAGAGGACCCCTTTGCGCTCATGCAACAACACGGGCACTTGCCTTTGCCGCCCTACATACACCGCACGGACGACGAGAAAGATGCGCTCGACTACCAAACCATTTTTGCCAAGCACCCAGGTGCTGTAGCGGCACCCACAGCGGCCTTGCATTTTGATCAGTCTGTGCTGGATGCATTGAGACAAAAAGGTGTTGAAACGGCCAACATCACCTTGCACGTTGGAGCGGGCACCTTCCAACCCGTTAAAACCCAGCTGATTGCAGACCACCAAATGCACGCCGAGTGGTACAACATTCCAGACGCAACGCTGCAAGCGATTGAACGCTGCAAAGCGCGTGGCTCTAGAGTTTTGGCGGTGGGCACGACCAGTGTACGCAGCCTCGAGTCTTGGGCACAAACAGGCAAGCAATGCGCAGACACCAACATCTTCATCACGCCTGGGTTTCAATTTCAGGTGGTTGATCTTTTATTGACCAATTTTCACCTGCCCAAGAGCTCCCTTTTGATGCTGGTGAGCGCCTTTTGTGGCTTTGATCACATGAAAAACATCTACCAAGAGGCCATGAAAAAACAATACCGCTTTTTCAGTTACGGAGATGCCATGCTGTTAGAACGCGTTAACCCATTAGAAAGTCTTTGAAGATGCTTGAATTTGAATTGCTCAAAACCGAAGGACAGGCCCGCAGAGGCCGCCTCCATTTGAACCATGGCGTGGTTCAGACGCCCATTTTTATGCCCGTGGGTACCTACGGCACGGTCAAGGGTGTGATGCCGAAAAATTTGGAGGAAATGGGTGCTCAAATCATTTTGGGCAACACCTTTCATCTTTGGCTGCGGCCCGGCCTGGACGTCATCCGACAATTCAAAGGCTTGCACGATTTCGAACGATGGAACAAACCCATTTTGACCGACAGTGGGGGCTTTCAAGTTTGGTCTTTGGGAGAGATGAGGAAAATTTCCGAAGAAGGCGTTAAATTTTCTTCTCCCATCAATGGCGACAAACTCATGCTCACGCCCGAAGTGAGCATGCAAATCCAAACCGTCCTCAACAGCGACATTGTCATGCAGTTTGATGAGTGCACACCCTATGAGACCGCAGGTGTTTTGACCAGCGAGAGGGATGCCAAAGCCTCCATGGAGCTCAGTCTTCGCTGGGCCAAACGGTGTTTGCGCGAATTTGAAAACCTGCAAAATCCAAACGCCTTGTTTGGCATTGTTCAAGGCGGCATGTATGAAAACCTCCGGCAAGCGTCCCTGGATCAACTCCTTGAGCTGAATCTGCCGGGATATGCCATCGGGGGCGTCTCCGTTGGCGAGCCCAAAGAAGAAATGCTTCGCATCATGGCGCACACGCCCCACAGACTGCCAAGCCATAAACCTCGTTACTTGATGGGCGTGGGCACCCCTGAGGATTTGGTGCAAGGCGTACAAGACGGCGTGGACATGTTTGACTGTGTCATGCCCACTCGAAACGCCAGAAATGGGCATCTCTTCACGCGCTTTGGGGACCTCAAAATTAGAAATGCACGGCACAAACAAGATCCTTCACCGCTTGATGAAACCTGCACGTGCTATACATGCAAAGGTTTTAGGCGAGACGACGGCAGCGTCAGTGGAGGCTTTAGTCGGGCCTATTTGCACCACTTGGACCGATGTGGCGAAATGCTGGGGTCTGTTCTCAACACGATTCACAATCTGCACTATTATTTGCAACTCATGAGCGAAGTGCGACTCTCCCTTGAAAACAATGCCTTCCAAGCGTTCGTAAAAACTTTTGCCCTTGACCGCCAGCGTGGTGTTTAGCCCTTGCGTCCATCATCAATGAACACGGTCAACACGCCCGTGTAGCCATACAAGTTTTGATGGGCGATCTCTCCGCCGGCAAAAAAACCAACCAAGGGCACATCGCCCAAAGAGCGCCTGAGCAGTTGTAACTCAGCACTTGGATTGCCAAAGTGTGGCCCACCTCTGCCCGCACAACTGATGTAGATGGCCCCCAGAATGCGCCTGGCTGGATGAGGCTCACTGAATTCACCCACCGCGAGCGACTGGGCCATCTCCAAGCTCAGCTCCTCTGGCTCTAAAGAGGCTCGGATCTGCGTGCCAATGCGCATCAAATCCGCCTTTGCAGCCTGCACATTGCGCTCACAAAAACTCAAGCGCATGCCTGGACTCAAAATTTGTGCGACCGCAATGGCTTTTCGAGCGGGGTCAAGTCCTATGATGTGGCGCACCATGACTTGCTCTTGAAAATGTCCCGTTTTGGCCAACGCCTTTTCTTGCAAGTCAACCAAGGCCACCAAGGTCTGCTTGACTTTGGACAAGGCCGCCTGACGCTCCAAAAGTGTCACCCCCAGCACCTCGAGCAAAACCTCAAGGGCAGGTCGACCATTCAACTCTAAAATGACAAGCTGATCGAATCGAGTGATTTCATATTCGCCCGACACGGGCACACAGCCTTGCGTGACCCGCGTGAGCATGGGCACGCCTTCACCGAAGACCACACCACTCATGCCGCCCAAAAGGACCCCTCTGCTGCTGGACTGCCCGGTTAAATTTCCCCTCGAACTCAAGGCAAATTGAACGTTTTGGACTCGGCTTGAAGACAAGCCACCAAAAACAAAGCCACTTTGCATGTCTTGGGCAAATTCTTTGATCAATTCAGACAAGTCAAGCGTATGGCCATCGGCATGCAACAACGCACAGTGGGGCTCAAATCCGTTTTGAACACTGGTGCTCAAAGGGGCCACTCCGCTGAACACCTCAAACTGATCAAACGGCAATTCGCACAGCATCACAGCCAAAGCGGGCTCATCAAAATACTCCACATTGTTGGCACAAATGCCCACACCCACCGTGCCAGACCAATCGGCGACCCAGGGCAGCTCGGCACTCAAGTGATCCAAAATATCTTGCGCCTGCGCCACATAGTGATCGGTGATGTAGACCACGCCTAAATTGGGTGCCTTCGCATACGGCGCTTGCTGCATGAGGGCACGCAGTTGAGCGAGAACCAACTGCGTGGCCATTTCCGCACTGGGGTGCGTTGCATGCGCAAATGGAAACAACTTCATGCCAAGTTCACCCTCATCGCTGCGGGCGTGTCCGGTCTCGTTGCCGTCACGATCGAACCCTTCAACTCAAACACCTTTCTTGGATTTGCTGGATCCACGGCTCAACACGGGAGGCGTCGAGAACCAAGACTTCGCCTCTTTTGCGGCAGTGGTCTTTGACACAGAATTTGCCTTCATCGGGCTTTGTTTGCGAACGACTTTTGGGCTTGCTTTGCCCAAAGCTTGCGCTTGAGGGCTTGCCTTTTTGTGCGCCTTGGACGGAGCGCTTTTGGGGCCCGAAGACTTTGCTGGCTTGACCGCCTTGTTTTCTTTTTGTGTTGTCTTTTTTTCGACGGGTGAGGCCTTTTTGGGTTGGTCCTGGCGTTCGCCTTGTGCGCGTGCGACGTGGTCGGAGGTCTTTTTTATTTCAGCAAATGTTTGCTCGGCTATTTGTGAGAATTGCTGACTCAAAGAGCCCCACCAGGCCATGGGATCCACCGCTTGCGGGCTGTCACCCCCTTTGTCTGAGGCTTGCTCGGTGTCTTCGCCTTGCTTGACTCGCTCGCTGGAGGGGCTTGAAGCACCCGTCTTTGCACTTTGAGAGAAATAGTCTTTTTTAGCGGCGCTCGCACCAGCGGACTTTGTCGAAGTGGCTTGCGCGCTGCCTTGCGGCTTGATCTGGAGACCTTTGGCCATCTCACTCATGCTCATGTTCATGCCTTTCAAGGTGTTGATGGTCATCAACTGAACCTCTAGTGCCTGAACCGTGGCCAACACAGCCTTCGTATTTTGTTCCAGCCAAAAATGAACCGTTTTTAGCTCTTGAATTCTTTTTTCAATCTCTTTGGGATCCACTGTTGGCGCAACCCAATGGTGCGCTTGAGGCAAGGAAGCGCTTGTTTGCGAGAGTTGCTTTAAGAAATCAAAGCCTGGGACAAACTTTGTAAAATCAAATTGTGACGATTCACTCATGTGGCGCTCTCCGATGGATTCATTGTGAACAAGTCCTGTTCAGACGACTTTCTACCCTTGATCGAATTTGAGCCCACATCGACTGTGCAAGGCATCCATGGATTTGGCTGTCTAAAACGCCCCATCCTCTTTTAAAATGAGCTTCTAGCATCGTTCATCCACGTCATTTCGACCACCATTCACTTTAGCACCCTTCCCCCCACCATGCAGGCTCTTTTTCACTACTCCTTTCACGTCACAGACCTGTCTGTGGCCCGCGACTTTTATACCCAACAACTCGGCTGCACCGAGGGCAGATCCGCGCCCACTTGGGTGGACTTTGATTTTTATGGCCATCAGCTTTCTTTGCATCTGGGTGAGCCTCTTACAACAAGCTTGACCGGCCTGGTGGGGGACATTTGGGTACCGATGCCACATTTTGGCTTGATTTTGAGTTTTGAGGATTGGAGCGCACTCGCCAAGCGTCTGCAAGCTCAAGGCCTGGCATTCATCATTGAGCCGCACTGTCGCTTTGCTGGACAAGTTGGTGAGCAGTGGACCATGTTCTTTTGCGACCCCTTTGGCAACCCCATTGAGATCAAAGGCTTTCAAGATGGGCGTCAAATCTTCTAAAGCGCACGCGCTGCACATCGACTCAAGCCGTCGCAATGCCTTGTCATCGGCTCATTTCTTAAGAGGCGCTATTTGTTGCTCAATGGCGCCAAACAGCGCCAGCCCATTGGCCAGTTTCATCTCAATCCGAACACGGTCTCCATAGTTCAAATACCCCGTGCTGGGCTGGCCCTCTTGAAGGGTTTCCATGGCTCGCTTTTCAGCAATGCAACTGTAGCCTTTGGGCCACTCAGTTCGTCCATTTTTTTCGATGCCCTTGTTGCTGACCGTCCCACTGCCCACAATGCTACCAGCGCGCACATTTCGAGTTTTACACAAGTGCGCGATCAACTCGCCAAAGTGAAACGTCATCTCCTCGCCCGCTTCACACATGCCGACCTTTCTTTGATTGACGCTGGATTGAAGTGTTAAGTGAACGCGTCCACCTGCCCACGCCTCACCGAGTTCATCCGGGGTGATGGCAACAGGACCAAAGGCTGTCGCAGGCTTGCTTTGGTAAAAGCCAAAGCCCTTGGAGAGTTCATCAGGGATCAAGTTTCTCAATGAAATGTCATTGACCAACATGAGCAAACGAATACCCTCCAAGGCCTCCTCAGCAGAGCTGCCCATGGACACATCTCCCGTGATCACCGCAAGTTCCGCTTCAAAATCAATGCCAAAACTTTCGCTCGGACACACAACATCATCACACGGACCTATAAAGTCATCACTCCCCCCTTGGTAAAACAAGGGATCTTGGTAAAAACTCTCGGGCACAGTGGCCCCCCTGGCCGACCTGACCAACTCGACATGGTTCAAATATGCAGAGCCATCGGCCCATTGGTATGCACGGGGCAATGGTGCCATGCACATCTGGGGATTGAAGGCAAACGCATGCCTGAGCTTGCCTTGATTCAAAGCCACATAGACGTCTTGCAGTTGAGGCGAGAGAAAATTCCAATCGTCCAAGAGCTCTTGCATGGTGTGAACGATCTCACTCACAAAGTGCGCCGTCTCCAAATCTTGGGACACGACGACCAGTTGTCCATCTCTTGAGCCGTCTTTATAACTTGCAAATTTCATTGTTTCGAATCCATCTTGATCGCTTGCACACACTGCACCAGGTTTGCACTGACTGCGCTATTCTAATGACCAAAGGGTGCGCTTTTAGGTGTTAGGATTCAAGTTTTGAACGGGTTTGAACGCCGTACAGCGTGTTTTTCAACCCCACTTTATATGCAAACGATGCAGATGTTTCATTTGACAAGCCAAGCCAAAACACTTCTGGGGCCCCAAAAATCCACGCTTTGGATCCTCTTTGCCCTTTTCGCCCTTTTTTTCAGTTTGAAGGGATGGGCTCAACCGACCGCGCCAAGTCCGAGCTTGGTCCAGTTCGGGCCCTACAAGTTCAACCCCAACACCCAGCTCGACTATCAAATCAAGGGTCAAAGTCACGGGCTTCACTACAACGCAAAAGCCCAAATCACATGGCGCACGAGCGGGACACATTACAACGCCGCATTTGAAATTCAAATGCCCTTGTTCTTTGGAACTCGCACACAGTTGTCTGAAGGCCTCTTGACAGATGAGGGCTTGAAGCCTTTGAGCTTCACCGACCGGCACCGCAAAACACAAATCGCTTTGATCAACCTAGAAAGCAACTTGATCACATTGGCCGACAACGCAAGCACTGTGCCTTTGCAGAAGTTTCATCAAGATGCGCTGAGTGTCTTTTTTCAAGTGGGCGCCCTTTTGGCCGGCCTGTCCGAGCCCTATCCTTTTACAAGCACCCTCAAATTGCCCGTCCTGATGGCACAAACCAACGAACAATGGACCTTTCGACTCGAGTCAAAAGACACTTTAAAGTTGCCCTTTGGAGACGTCTCGACGCTCAAGATATTTCGCCTCCCAAGAAGCCCTGGTGACAAACAAAAACTCAGTCTTTGGTTGAGTCCAAGTTTGGGGTTTTTGCCCGTGAGGCTCTTGATTGAGGAAGAAAACCAAGACACGGTCGATCAGCGTTTGCTGTCGCTTCGCACGCCACCCACTTCCTAAAGCACCTCTGGCGAATCTGTCACGGGCGTCTCTTTGTAGAGGTGTTTGTACAAGGGCTCGACCAAGATCAAGACCGCAATCAAGCGGCACACCTGCAAGGTGGTCACCAGTGGCACGCCCAAGTGGAGGACTTTGGCGGTGATGGCCATTTCTGCAATCCCACCTGGCGCTGTGCCAAGCACCATGGTCAAGGTATCGATGCCTGACAGTTTAGAAACCCCAAAGGCAAACAAACAGCACACGGCAATCAAAGACAGGGTCCCCACACTCACGCTCAGCATCCATTTGGGAGCCGTCTTGATGAAGTCTGCAGAGAACTGAACGCCCAAACTGACACCAATCAAAAGCTGTGAGGCATTGACCATCCAAGTCGGCACGGCCGTTAAGGTGTGACCCGTGAGGGACAAGGCCATCGAAACACCCAAGCCCCCTAAAAACCATGGATTGGCGCGACCCCAGCGATGCAACACCCAAACAGCCATCAGCGCCAAACCATACATCAGCACCATCCCCATGGGCACAATCTCTTTGGCAATGGGACTCAAAACTGGATTGCCCTGAAAGCCCAAGGCATTGAGTCCAAAAGGGATGACAATGGCAATGAGCATCACCCTCAAACTGTGCGCGGCCACGACCAAATCAGTGCGCCCTTTTTCTCTGGCGGCCAAATTGGTCATCTCTGAGGCGCCTCCAATGGCGCCAGAGAAAAAGCAGGCCGACCTGGTCAAACCAGGGATGTCTTTGCCATGCAAGCGATACAAGACGTTGCCAAAGCTGGCACCCACCAGCAAGGCCCACAGGATGCTGAGCACAATGACCCACCACAAAGAAACGATCAATTGCCCAATTTCAGGGCTGAAATACAAGCCCAACGAGGACCCAATCACCAACTGGCTCACATTTCTAAAGGGGCGCCAACTTTTTGTTCGAAAACCAAAAATGGTGGCCAAAGCCACCGACATCAAAGGCCCCAACATCCATGGCAATGGACTTTTGACCCACAAACACAGTGCCGTGGATGCCATGGCCAAGCAAAGGGTGCCAAGGGTCAAGCCCAATTTGCGCCATGGGCCTTTGGAATGAAGTGGACGAAATAGCAATTGAAACCAAACAATAAAAACAAATCGACGGCCTGCTGGCACAGCCTCTGGGCTGTGCGCACCCCCCTTGGCGTCGCAACGCTCTATTATCGCAGAGCCTCTTCAATCTTTGCCCACGCCCTGAGCCAATCAAGGCCACCAGCGCCAGGCGCCTTTTGATGTTTTTTCACTCGCTCAGGGCCTCAAGCCCTTAAATCCTGGGCCTTTCATCTGCACCTTAAGAACAAAACCCTCACTCACTCCAAGAAAATTTACTCAAATTTACTCATAAACCGCCATCGAATCTTACAATGTCGGACATGAATGCATACATTTTGAACTTATCGTGCAAAGACAAACCAGGCATCGTGCACGGCGTCTCAGGTTTTTTGCTTGAACGAGGGGGCAACATCGAGGAAGCCGCACAGTACAACGACCCGGACACTGGCCTGTTTTTTATGCGCGTGCAATTTACTTGCGCACAAAGCACCGACACCCTTAGAGCAGACCTTCAAGCGTTTGGGTCCCAGTTGTCGCTCAAATGGGCCTTGCACGAAACAAGCAAAGCCATGCCCACCGTGTTGATGGTTTCTCGTGAAGGCCACTGTTTGAACGACTTGCTTTTTCGCACCAAAAGCGGTCTCCTGCCCATAGAGGTCAAAGCCATCATCAGCAACCACCGTGATTTTTATCAACTGGCGGCCAGCTACAACATCCCCTTTCATCACATTCCAGTGAGTGCCGACACCAAAGAACTCGCTGAGGCCAAACAAATCGAGATCATTGAACAAGAAGGCGCGCAACTTGTGATCTTGGCTCGGTACATGCAAATTCTTTCCAACAATTTGTGCCAACATTTAAGTGGTCGCGCCATCAATATTCACCACAGCTTTTTACCCAGCTTCAAGGGTGCCAAGCCTTACTACCAAGCGCATGACCGGGGTGTCAAGCTCATTGGCGCAACGGCCCATTACGTCACGGCCGATCTTGACGAGGGGCCCATCATTGAACAAGACGTGACGAGGGTCGATCACACCAAAACAGTGGAAGACTTGACCACCATGGGCAAAGACACCGAAAGCCAGGTTTTGGCCAGAGCCGTGAAGTGGCACAGCGAACACCGTGTGCTCATCAATGGCCACAAAACCGTCATCTTCAAATGAATCGCGGTTTGGGACTGTACGAACAACCGTTGCGCATGGTTTAGGAGTCGCCATTGTTTGCACCACAAGAAACCACCTCAACCCTTGAGCCACAGGCCAAGTCAGTGCGTCAGCGCTTGATTGTCCAGACCCTTTCGAGCTTGGTCCCCAAGCACGCCCTTTTGTTCACGCCCGAGGACACCACGCCCTATGAGTGCGATGGTTTAACCGCTTACCGCCAGCGTCCCATGTGCGTTGTCCTGCCAGAAACCGAGGATCAAGTTCAAGCCATTTTGAAGACTTGCTTTGAGCACGGCTTTCCGGTGGTGGCGCGCGGCGCCGGAACAGGCTTGTCGGGGGGCGCCATGCCCCACACCGACGGTGTGGTTCTGTCGCTGGCCAAGTTCAACAAAATTCTCAACATTGACCCCTTTGCCAAAACGGCCGATGTCCAATGCGGCGTGAGAAATCTGGCCATCAGTGAAGCGGCCTCGCCCTATGGGCTTTATTACGCGCCAGACCCTTCTAGTCAAATTGCATGCACCATTGGTGGCAATGTCGCAGAAAACTCTGGTGGCGTCCATTGTCTAAAGTACGGCCTGACGGTTCACAATGTATTAAAAGTGCGGGGCTTCACCATTTCAGGACAAGCGGTCACGTTTGGCAGCGACGCATTGGATGCTCCGGGGCTGGACCTGCTGCCATTGATCATCGGCTCTGAGGGCATGCTCGCGGTGACCCTTGAGGTGACTGTTCGCTTGATTCCAAAGCCTCAACTCGCCAAATGCATCATGGCGAGTTTTGCACAAGTCAGGGCCGCCGGAGAAGCGGTGGCTCAACTGATTGGCTCAGGCATCATCCCAGCAGGCCTAGAGATGATGGATCAACCCATGACGGCTGCGGTTGAAGATTTTGTCCATGCAGGCTACGACCTCAATGCGGCCGCTATTTTGTTGTGCGAAAGTGATGGCACGCCCGAGGAAGTTCAAGAAGAGATCGAGCGCATGAGTGCCGTTTTGATGAATTGCGGCGCATCCAGCATCTCTGTGAGTCAAAGTGAAGAAGAGAGACTGCGCTTTTGGAGTGGTCGCAAGAATGCTTTTCCCGCCTCCGGGCGCATCTCTCCCGACTACATGTGCATGGATTCCACCATTCCCAGAAAACGTTTAGGCGATATTTTGGATGCCATCAAAGCCATGCAAGACACCTATGGCTTGCGTTGTGTGAATGTCTTTCACGCTGGAGACGGCAATCTGCATCCCTTGATACTGTTTGACGCCAATCAAGCCGACCAATTGGCGCGAGCAGAGGCTTTTGGTGCGGATATTTTGGAAACCAGCGTGGCCATGGGCGGATCGATCACCGGCGAGCACGGTGTGGGGGTGGAGAAACTCTCCAGCATGTGCGTGCAGTTCACCACACAAGAGCTTGAACAAATGCTCAGCATCAAAAGTGCTTTTGATCCTCTGCGGCTTTTGAATCCCTCTAAAGTCATCCCAACGCTGCACCGCTGTGCAGAGGGGGGCAAGATGGTGGTGCGACAAGGACAATTGCCCTTTGCACACATTGAACGCTTTTGATCCGCTTTTGATCCGCTTTTGATCCGCTTTTGATGCGTTTTTGACCTTTAAGCCCTGCCACCAAAAATCGCTGTTCCTACACGAAGCAAGGTTGAACCCGCCTGTATCGCCGCCTCCAAATCTTGCGTCATGCCCATGGACAAGGTGTCGATGCGCTCAGGGCCCCACTCATTTTGTAACAGCTCAAAGACCGCTCGACCTTTCAAGTGCAAGGCCAACTGCGCATCGTATTGCGGCACAAAGTCAGGCATGGTCATCACCCCCCTGAGCCTTAAACGTGAAAGCGACATCATCTCTTTGGCGAGCGGCAAAACCTCCTGCACCGAAACACCAGACTTGGTTTGACCCTGGTCCACATTGACTTGAATCAACACGTTCAAGGCAGGCAAATGCTCTGGGCGCTGTTCATGGAGTCGCTGAGCGTGCTTTGAGCTCTCAAGTGCATGGACCCAATCAAAGCATTGCGCCACCCATTTGGTTTTATTGCTTTGCAAGGGCCCAATACAGTGCCACCGCGCGTCTTGCATGGCGGGCATGTGCGTTGCAGCCTCGATTTTTTGCACAGCCTCTTGAATGTAGTTCTCTCCAAAATCCATTTGACCCATCGCTTTGAGCTGAACAATGTCACTCAGGGGAAAGGTTTTAGAGACCGCCAGCAAGTCAACCGTTTCATGTTCTCGATGGGCCAAGGCTTTCGCCCGCTCAATTCGAGCTTTCACATCCCGCCACCGCTGAATCAAAATGGCGCCTTGACGACTTGAAACATCCCCCTTTGCTGGCTGCAAGGGAGTGTCCATTTGCGGTGTGGAAGAGGCCTCATTCATAAGCTTTGAATATAACGCGAACTCCTCGTTTTGTTCAAGACCAAAACACCTGGATTTGAACACTTGATTAGAAATGCTCGCATTTTTCAGGCAAAATCTTTCCATTGCAACGGCCAGCCTTATTTTTTTACTGCGAGTTTCAAACACCATGTCCAGCATTCAAACCAGAACCTACGAATCCACCCCCCCTAAAAAGATCGCCTTTATTGGCCTTGGCGTGATGGGCTATCCAATGGCGGCCCACCTGCTGGCGGCGGGCCATCACGTGTGCGTCTACAACCGCACCGCGAGCAAGTCTGCGCAATGGATCAAGGAGTTTGGCTCAAACGCTCATGCAAGCCATGCCCCCACACCCGAAGCGGCCGCACTTGAGGCTGAGATTGTCTTTTCTTGTGTTGGCAATGACGATGACCTGCGGTCTGTGATCCTGGGTCCGCAAGGCGCGCTGGCCGGTATGCGAGCGGGCGCGGTATTGGTCGACCACACAACGGCCTCAGCTCAAATCGCACGCGAGCTGTTCGCTGCCTGTAAGCGTCTCCAAGTGGCCTTTGTTGATGCGCCCGTTTCTGGCGGACAAGGCGGCGCTCAAAGTGGTCAACTCACCGTCATGTGTGGTGGAGAAGCGCCCTCTTTTGAACACGTCAAACCTGTCGCACTTGCTTACTCGAAGGCGTTCACGCTCATGGGCGACAGTGGCTCAGGACAGCTCTCAAAAATGGTCAATCAAATTTGCATTGCGGGCTTGGTGCAGGGCTTGAGCGAAGCGGTTGCCTTTGGCATGAAGGCTGGCCTAGAGATGAACACCGTCTTGGACGTGATTGGCAAAGGTGCCGCTCAAAGTTGGCAACTCGATAACCGAGGCAAAACCATGGCGCAAGACAAATTTGATTTCGGTTTTGCCGTGGACTGGATGAGAAAGGATTTGGGAATTGTTTTGGCCGAGGCCAATCGAAATGGAGCGCGCTTGCCAGTGACAGCCCTTGTTGACCAGTTTTACGCTGACGTTCAACAAATGGGCGGCCATCGGCTCGATACGTCTAGCCTCATCAAACGTCTGAAATGATCTTTGCCCCACCGCACTTCAGTGCAGGTCTCATGTGGGGCACTCAAGGCCTGAACTTACTTTGAGTTGGGAGCAGGCGTCTTGCCTGGCGTGGGCAGCAAACCTTTGAGTTCCGCTTCTGTGATGATCTCAAAGACCTTCACCACTTTTTGCACGCCAGACACATTTCTTGCAACCTCAACTGCGCGGTCCGCCTCTTTTTGTGTGACACGACCCATCAAATAGATCACGCCTCTTTCGGCGTGAACTTTGAACGCGCTGGCGAAAATATCTTTGCTGTCAACCAAGCTGGCCTTGACTTTGCTTTGAATCAAGACGTCTTGAGAGCGCTCTGAAAAGGTTGAGAAGTTGGCCACTTGAACCTCATTGAGCACAGAGCGAACATTGTCCACCTGAGAGATGATTTCTGAGACGTATTTGGCGTCTCGCTCATTGAATGCCTCACCCGTGATCAACACTTGTCGGTTGTAACTGGACAAGTTGACATGCACTTTGCCGTTGAGAGACTCTTTGATTCTTGAGGAGCCCTTGATCTCGATGCCCTCGTCTTCAAGTTGTGCACCCGATGTTCTTCGGTCCGTGACCACCATGGTGCCGCCCACAAAACCGCCCACCACCATGGGTGCACACGCTTGCAAAGCAGCACTGCACGCGAGGATGAGAATTGTGGTGAAAGAGCTGGAATAGATTTGTTTCTTCATACTTGATTACCTTCTTGGTCTCCCAATAATTGCGTATCGACACCATCACATAAACAATGCAGGACCAACAAATGGACCTCTTGAATTCTTGCGGTTCTGTCATGGGGCACACAAATGTGTACATCTGTCTCTCTCAAACTGGCGCCCATCTTGCCGCCCCCCTTGCCACTCAAGGCCACAACGGTCATCTCTCGTTGATGTGCCGCTTCAATGGCTTTTAAGATATTGCCAGAATTGCCACTGGTCGAAATGGCGAGCAACACATCGCCACCTTGACCCAGGGCCCTGACTTGCTTAGAAAATATTTGATCAAAGTCGTAATCGTTTCCGATGGCCGTCAAAATAGAGCTGTCCGTGGTCAGTGAGATGGCCCCCAACTCAGGCCTCTCTCGCTCAAAGCGACCGACAAACTCAGCGGCAAAGTGCTGCGCGTCTGCAGCTGAGCCACCATTGCCGCAAACCAACACCTTGCCCCCACTGGTCACACAGGCCAAAATCGCCTGTATCGCACTGGAGATGGGCTTTGACAAAACTTGCGCGGCTTGATACTTCAAGTCGGCGCTGTCTATGAATTGTTGCTCTATTCGTTGCTCTAGCATCTTGAAGAGATATAAATGTGTGTGGTCTTATTTTATTGACAAAAGGCACGTTGTGTACTGTTGCACATTTTCGAACGCGGTTTCACTTCAGCTGTATTTTGTGAATTAAAGCACAAAAGAATTGTCTTAAACGTTTAAGATGTCTCATCAAGCTACTTTTTAGTATCATACCCGAGCACACTCATTTCACAAGCCCTTATTCACCCTATTTCCATCCATGAGTGCTCCCTACAGCAAAGCGCTTGAGCTGGCGCAAGAATTGGTCGCCAACCAAACATTGAGTTCCAGCTCACTGTATGTCATTGCCTCGCCCATTGGCAACTTGGCCGATATCAGCCTGAGGGCCTTGTTTGTCTTGCAAAAAATGGACTTCATCGCCTGCGAAGACACGAGGCACACTCAATCGCTTTGCCGCTCTTATGGCTTAGAGATCGCGTCCAGCCAATGGATTTCTGTTCACCAACACAATGAACTTGAAGGCGCCCAAAAGGTCACTCAAGCCCTCAAGGGTGGCGCCAAGGTGGCGTATTTAAGCGATGCCGGCACACCCGGCATCAGTGACCCTGGGGCACGGTTGGTGAGTTCGGTTCACGCGCAAGGCTTTCGCGTGGTCCCCTTGCCAGGGCCCTCTAGCATCACGACCCTATTGAGCGCCAGTGGCGCTCACAGTGGCGATGATCAAAGCTTCATCTTCATTGGCTTTCTCTCTGCAAAGACGCAAATGCGTGCACGGCAAATTCAAGACATCTGCGCCCAAGAGCGGTGTCAAATTATTTTGGAAGCGCCGCACCGCATCCTTGATTTGGCCAAAGCGCTGGCGGTGCTCAACGAGCGCGTCATCACCGTCGGCAGAGAGCTCACCAAACAATTTGAAAGCATCACTTCAACCCAAGCTTGCTTGTTGCTGCCTTGGCTCATGGCAGATGCAAACCGACAAAAGGGCGAATTTTCCCTGCTCATTCACCCTGTAACGCACCCCAAAGAAGACACGGACGTGGACACAAAAGTGCTGACGCTTTTAATGGATCACCTGCCGCTCAAAACCGCCGTTGCCTTGACCACTGAGATCACGGGTTTGCCCAAAAAAGCGCTCTATGCACAAGCCCTGAAATTAAAAGCAGATGTGGACCCAGGCGATGAAATTGATGCCGATGGATCCATCCATTGATTCATTTGCAAGCATTGCTTTTATTTGATTTGAACCACTGACTTGATCACCACATTGGACGTTGGAAAGTTCTCCAACCCGTACAAGCTTGCGGTTGTGATCTGCGCCATGATGTCAATCACGCCCAGACCCTCTATGATGCGACCAAAGACGGCATACCCTGGAGCTGCCTCGCTTTGGTAGTCCAATTTGGGGTTGTCTACAAGATTAAAGTAAAACTGCGTTGACGCCGAGTTCGGGGCCGATGTTCTGGCCATGCCGATACTGCCTCTTGTATTTTTTAAACCATTGTTTGACTCCAAGGCAATGGGCGCACGAGCACCCGCTTGCTCGGCCATGGCCGTGTTTATCCATCCCCCTTGCACAACAAATTGGGCGATCAATCGATGAAAAATCGTGTTGTTATAAAAATTGGCGTTGACGTATTTGAGGTAGTTGTTGACCGTCACGGGTGCAAGCGTCGCATTGAGCTCAACCGTCATGTCACCAAAATTGGTGGAGATTTTGACTTGCGGATTGGGGACTTCAAAGGATTTGACGGCCATGACCCGACCGTCCGTTGTCTGTGTCGTGATCTGCCCCACACCCACCATGCTTGGCGAACAAGAAACATCTTGCTCGGCGTCACTCCCTCCGTTTAAGACGGTCAAGCCCGTGCAATTTGATATGCTCACCTGAAAATCTTGCGTGAGGTTGATGCCAAGCAACCTAAAGGTGCTGGTCTGACCATACCGAACTTGGTCAACCAAAATCTCCGTTACAGCGGGCAAACTCCCGCCTCTCCCCCCGCCACAAGACAGCAGACACATGCACACCATAAAAAGCGCGACACACTTCATCCAAGTTTGAATTTTATTCATAGGGCGCACGCAAAGAAAGAAGTCCTTGTTTGAACAAAGTAAGCCCAAGCCAAGAGAAGGCTTGACGCTGAAATGTCAAGCCGTGTGTCCGACATGGACCGGTTTAAATTGGTGCGCTGGCGGGGATCACAAAACATCCTTAAACCTCTGTAAATACAGGATTTTTAATTCATTAAATAACCAAGTACCAACAAAAGTACCAACATTTTTGGTGCATAGGCTTTACGCTTTTAACTCGCCCACTACATTTCAAGGCGCTTTTGTTTTGGCCCATCTGCATAATAACTTTAAACGCTTACAGATCCCCCCCTTTTCAAATTTCTGCTTAGCCAGACCCCACCGTACCCCCACCCCCCTAATTCTCAGTTGGTACCATCCGCCTACCTTTGTATACTGTTTTGCTCAAACGATGGGTAGTTTTTAGTTTTCTGGGATTAGTTCCGGCTCATCTCCAATCCAGTCTTGGTTCTCATAGAAGGTGCTGACCGCTCCTGCTGCTTGCCTGAGCCTTGAGTTCGAGAGGTGGGCGTATCGCTCTGTCGTTCTGATGTTGGAGTGTCCGAGGATTTCTTTGACATCGTAGAGCGTCATGCCGGAGTTGACCATCGCCGAGGCAAACGAGTGTCTTAGGTCATGCATCCTGACGGTGTCGATGTGAGCAGCCTTTCTGGCTTTGTCCCAAGAGTAGAAGATTTGCTGAAAGGGTTCTCCTGTGGCTGGGTTGGGGAAGAGGAAGTGGCTCTCTTTGGCAACTTGGTTGTAGGACTGCTTCATCACAATGGCAGCTCGGATGGTCTGGATGGCTAGGTCGTTCAAGGGGATGTGACGGGCTTTACCGGCTTTGGGCAA
>CANBTT010000047.1 GCA_947372465.1 Burkholderiales bacterium
AAATTTGGCCCTGGCCGCGACCCCTTTCAGGGTCAGCGCATTCCACATCTGCGGGTTGTTGTCTGGCTTGAATCCATCCAAATACAGGCTGTCAAAAAAGGTGCTCAGTTGCACGAGCATCTCTTGAACATCGCCAATACAGAGGGTCAAATGCACAAACCCTTGTCCCAAGGTCAGCCGGTGAAAGCCCGGGGTGAGTCCCCAGTAGTGGCGCTGCAGTTCTTGGCTGAGCGCTCTGAGCTCGTCGAGCCCTTGGGTGCTTTTGTCAATGTCTTGGACGGCGACGGGGTGCGCCTCAATGGCGCAGTAGTGCAAATGGGTGGGGCGATGGGGATCCTTGAGCCAGGCATGGTAGGTGGCCAAAAAGTTCAAGCCCAGTCCAAAACCAGTTTCTAAGATGCACCACTGTGCGTGGTGTTGCCACAAAGGATCTGGGCCGATCAAGCCACAGCCCCCTAAAAACACATGCCGCGAATGCGCCAAGCTGGCTTGTCCATGGCTGCCTTTGGATCGGTAGAGGTCCTTGAAGCGTGGGTTGAAGGGCTCGAGTTGTTCGGACCAGATGACTTGCTCAAATCCAGCCTCTGGGTCTGAATGCAACACAGGATGGCCCATTGATTGGGGAGCGCTCACAAGCCGATGCAAACGGAGATGTCACAAGCCACGTCCAAGGACCCCATGGGCAGCAAAGCTTGGTCCCCTTTCAACACAAGTTCCCTGAAAGGATCAAGGGGCTTGATGAAAAACGTCATGGGGGTTGAACGCGGAGGAATCGGTCGTTCAGTTCGAATCAGTTCGAATCAGTTCGGTGCGGGTTCTGTTGGGGGGACGTAGCCCTGTGCTTCATCGGCACCTTCACCAAAGAAGTGCTTCTCCATTTGGCGCGCGAGGTATTGTCGAGCTCTCAAGTCTGCCAAATTGAGCCTGTTTTCATTGACCAACATGGTTTGATGCTTTAACCAGTCGCCCCAAGCTTGTTTGGAGACGCTTTCATAAATCCTTTTGCCCAAATCGCCAGGATAGGGAGGAAAATCCAAGCCATCCAAGGCTTGATTGAGTTTGATGCATTGAACCGTGCGAGCCATAACAAGAGATTCCTTCTGTATAAGAGCGGCTATCTTAAAACAAATTCCCCCTTGATGTTCAAGAAGGGTGAATAAATCCGTGGAAGACACCGTTAAAAAAATCATGGAACCCCATCCGAGCATCGTGGCGTTCGATCAAAGGTCTTTCAGGAACGAGGAATCCCTCCAAATGGAGTATGCTTAAAGCTCGTGTCTTGAACTTGCTTGTTGTTGAAAAAAAGAACCCCCCATGTCCCTTCGTCTGTATGGTCTTGCTTTGTCGCACTTCTTTGATCAACCTGGGCGGATTCTTTTTGTTTTGGCCTGGGTACCCACTTTCTTGCTTTCTTTTGGCTTGTATTTGCAGCACATGGTGGGCCTTGAGCCGTGTCCCATGTGCATCGTTCAACGCTATGCAATGTGTTTGATGGTGCCAGTGGCTTTTGGTTTTGCTTGGACAAACTCCAAATGGGCACACCGAGCAGGATTTTTGCTCTATGCCAGTTTGAGTTTTTCAGGGGCTTATGTCGCCGCTCGTCAAAGTTGGTTGCAATGGTACCCGCCAGAGGTGGTGAGTTGTGGTCGCGACTTTTACGGCATGATTGAAACATTTCCCTTAAAGCGGGCCATTCCGATGATCTTTCGGGGAGGAGGGGATTGTTCTGTCGTGGACTGGACTTTCCTAGGAGGCAGCATTGCCAATTGGTCCTTTCTTGCCTTTGTCGGTCTTGGTTTGATCGCGCTTTTTGGGACTTATCGATCGTTGAGCCATCCCTCGGCCAAGACAACTTGATCCCATCACGAAAAAGACCAACGCTCAATCAGGGCTGGATTTGAGTTCTTGCACGGTTTTTATTTCATGCGCGTCAATCAGTTTTTTAAAGTAGTTGTAAATTTGAGGCATCTTGACTTTTAATTCAATGCTGTTGAAGCCCTCGTCATCCTGATCCAATGGGATCATGCCTGTCACGACGCGTTTGAAGTGCTCGGGGTCATTGTTCCTGAGAGGTTGGTAGGTCTTGATGGCTGAGAAAATATCATCAAGGGTGTAGTTCTGATCTTTAAGAAGTGTCATCAAATCGTAGAGGTCTCTTGATTTGACTCGGTCATAGACCACAATGCTTTTCATGACAAAAAGTCCTTCTAAACTCAGCACTTTAAAGCCTTCTGGGCAAACCTCATGTTTTTGGGCTGAGAGAAGGTAATCAATTTGTTTTTGCGGTCTTTCACCCACAACGCGAGATTGGAAGGTGACTTTGGCGCCATCAATCGAGTAGTCTTGTAAATAATGATCCAAGTTCTCAGAGGTATTGATTTTGAAACGAGTCTTTTGTTCATGCGTGATGAGACTTTCAATCCTTGCACCCCTCGCAACCCAATCCTCTAAAACCCCATCGATTGCGCCTAGGGGTAACTTTTTGCCAAAAAGATTGAAGTCCAAGTCTTCGCTGACTCGGTGACCCAGTTGCAATGCCAAAGCTGTGCCACAAACCAAGGTAAAGGGCGCCAATCTTTTGTCGGATTGCAAGCGCTGGAAAATGTCTTGCGTCAACTTGGGCATGAATTTCATTTTGAGATCAGGCATGCGTGTGCTCCCGCAAATGATTCAGGCCTTTGCCGATGTTGGTGAGCATTCTTTTGACACTGATCATTGTCAAGGGATCGAACGCTCGATCCTTGAACACTCTTTTGACTTTGATCATGCCGTAGTACATGCACAATCGAGCCAGGTCCTCAAACTTGTGCTTTTCAAGCACCTTTGAGATCAAGACATCATCTCTCATGTTGGCGTTTGACCAGTCGTAAGCGCCGGACAACCCAATCTTGATGGATTTCCTGGGCGCCAAGGTCTCTTGAACGGCCATGCGCAGCCAAGAAGGTAAAAGCATTGCAAACGGCTCAATGTCTTTTTCCTGAACGTCTGCCAGGGCTTGACGGATATCTACTTTGGTGAGATTTTTTTCTCCGATCATCCAAAGTTCAAGCAGTGCATTTCCTAGAGGGCTTGATGAAAGTTGAATTTTTCTTAGACTCATTTTTCGAAACTTGACCGTTTGGCCCTGAGTCTTCAATGTACGTGACGCGCCTGAGGTCGCGAGCGTGAGCATCGACTCAACTTTTTCGGAAGCAATGAATCCCACCTTTTCGCCGGTTTTATTTGAAAGCGAAGAGGCCACCATTCGCGCATCCACAACTTGCCCCTTCACCGCATAAAGGCCTCTTGCCACCCGAACAATGGCACCCTGTGCCCGCATGCGAGACAAGGCTTGATCAATGGCCGTTCGATGGCCCCAAGACAAAAAATCGATACTTGAAAACACCGCGCCATTGGGCATGTTTGTTATCGCATTTTTGATCGCCTGAGTCGTTTTCATGTCAGAAATTATGCATATATTTCTGACATTGTCAAATATTTTAAATTTAAAGTGATCGTTGTCGATGATGATCACAGCCCCTTGAGGTCGAGCGTTATGTGGGGGGAGTGAGATGCAAAGGGATTGAAGAAAGGCGTGATGGTGCGAGTGTTAACGAACGCGACTTGATTGAGCGGTTCTTAGAGCGCTAGTGTCCATCTTGAACGCATCACAGACGACGACTTGGAGGTGTCGCGCATGCAATGCCCATTGGGTGCGCGCAGAAAGGTCCAAGACCTGCTTGAAATGCCTGACGCGTTTGGCCTCAACTCAATTTTTTGACCAACACGCGTGAACCGCGTTCTGGGTTGTAGGCTTTCCTTTTGCTCGCCGGTAACCAGTCTGGCTCAACGGGGATAAAGCCCCGTTTGATGAACCAATGCATGGTGCGCGTGGTCAGAACAAAAATGCTTTGCAAGCCCAAGGCTTTGGCGCGCTGCTCAATGCGCTTGAGCACCTTCTCCCCGTCACCCTGGTTTTGTGATTGAGGTGAAACGGTCAAAGCAGCCAGTTCAGCCGTTTTTTCATTGTCAAACACATACATGGCCGCACACGCAAAAATCACCCCATCGTGCTCAATGACCGTGTACTGGCCAATGTCACGCTCAATTTCTGTCCTTGATCGCTTGACCAAGGTGCCATCCTTTTCAAAGGGCTCAATGAGTTGCAAAATGCCGCCCACATCTTCATTGGATGCCTCTCGCAAGCTTTCCAGTTTTTCGTCCACAATCATCGTGCCAATGCCATCGTGCATATAGACTTCAAGCAGCAAAGCGCCGTCCACGGCAAAGGGCAGGATATGACTCCTCTCAACCCCCGCTTTGCAGGCCTTCACACAGTGCTGTAAATAAAACGCCAAATCCTCCGGACGGTTCGCTGGGGGGAGTTGTGCCAAGAGTTTCTCTGCGCTGTCCAGGGGCAACTCGGTGTCAATGGGGTTGTCCTCGGAGACGGGCGCCATGGGGTTCAAAGCAATGCCTGGCACCTCGCACACAAAGATCAACTTGTCGGCCTGCAGAGCTGTCGCAACAGAGGTTGCAACCTCTTCCATCGCCAAATTGAACGCTTCACCCGTGGGTGAAAAGCCAAAGGGCGAGAGCAGCACCATCGAGCCCGCGTTCAGGGTCTGCTTGATCCCTTGAACGTCCACCTTTCTCACCAAGCCAGAGGATTTGTAATCAACCCCGTCCACAATGCCGATGGGTCTGGCCGTGATGAAGTTGCCCGAAATCACCCTGACCGTCGCGCCCGCCATGGGCGTGTTCGGGAGCCCTTGACTGAATGCGGCCTCAATTTCATAGCGCAACTGGCCAGCCGCCTCTTGCGCGCAGTCCAGCGCCACATCGTCGGTGATGCGAGTGCCATTGGCGTACTGGGGCTGGTGGCCTTTGGCCAAGAGTTGCTCATTGACCTGGGGCCGAAAGCCATGCACCAAGACGATTTTGACGCCCATGCTCTGAATGAGGGCCAAGTCTTGGGCCAAAGATTGCAACTTGCCCGCATGAATGGCTTCCCCAGAGATGGCCACGACAAAGGTCTTTCCCCTGTGCATGTGAATATAGGGGGCCACCGACCTGAACCAGGGTACAAAGGTGAAGTTAAAAACCAAGGACATAGGGCGTGGAGATCTAAATAAACGAGAGGGACTGCAAGACAGGGTGCCGTGGCAAGGACAAAAAAGAATCACAATCCGAGGACCAAGAGCCTTTTAGCGCCTCCAAGACTTCAATTTTGGGGCTTGCAGCTGAGATAATGCTCGATTGTGAACCAATTTTGGCCATTTTTTTGACGCAATCTCATTTCAAAATCGAATTCCCGCCTTCTTTGCCCGTCTCCATGAGACGAGAAGAGATCATGAAGGCCATTGAAGAGCACCAAGTGGTGATCGTCTCGGGAGAGACGGGTTCCGGAAAAACCACCCAGTTGCCCAAGATGGCTTTGGCGCTTGGGCGAGGCAAAATGAACGCGCCAAAGGGCAGCAAGCCCAGATGGATCGGACACACACAGCCTCGGCGCATTGCGGCCACATCGGTTGCCAAACGCATTGCCGAGGAACTCGCAACGCCCATGGGGGATGTGGTGGGCTACAAGGTGCGCTTCAACGATCAACTCGGTCCAGCGTCTTCCATCAAGCTCATGACCGATGGCATTTTGCTTGCCGAGACCCAGGGAGACCCTCTTTTAAATGCCTACGACACCATCATCATCGATGAGGCGCATGAGAGAAGTTTGAACATTGACTTTTTGCTGGGGTATTTGAAAGAGATCCTACCCAGACGGCCTGATCTGAAAATCATCGTCACCTCAGCGACCATCGACTCAGACCGTTTCGCCAAACATTTTGCGTCCGCCAAAGGCCCAGCGCCTGTCATTGAAGTGTCGGGCCGCACCTTTCCTGTCGAAGTGCGTTACCAGCCCTTTGAGGAGGCTCGGGACTACGGAATCAATGAAGCCATCGCGGACGCACTCGATGAGCTGTGGCGCAACCCGCTAGAAGGGGGTGACGTGCTGGTGTTCTTGCCCGGTGAGCGCGAGATCAGAGAAGCGGCCGATCACTTGAGAGACCACTTGAAGTCCCAGGTGGGAACGGCCAGTGCAGAGGTCTTGCCTTTGTTTGCGCGATTGACCCAAGCCGAACAAGACCGAATCTTCAGTGCGCACACCCAACGCCGCGTTGTCTTGGCAACCAACGTGGCGGAAACCTCCCTCACCGTCCCTGGGATTCGTTTTGTGATCGACTCGGGTCTCGCGCGTGTCAAGCGCTACAGCTACCGCTCAAAAGTTGAGCAACTGTTGATCGAGCCCATCTCTCAAGCCGCCGCCAATCAAAGAGCCGGGCGTTGTGGCCGTGTGGCCAATGGCATTTGCATCAGGCTCTACGCAGCTGAGGACTTCATCGGCCGAAGTCGTTTCACCGATCCAGAAATTCTTCGAAGCTCCTTGGCCGGCGTGATCCTTCGCATGAAGTCTTTGAGGCTTGGCGACGTGGAGCGATTTGCCTTTTTGGAGCCGCCCAAACCCAAAGCCATCACCGATGGCTACCAGTTGCTCAATGAGTTGGGGGCCATGGACGAGGGCAATCAATTGACCGCCTTGGGCGAGGAGTTGTCCAAGTTGCCCTTGGATCCTCGCGTGGGACGCATGATTTTAGAGGCGAGAGGTCGCAGCGCTTTGGATGAGGTGCTGATCATCGCGGCGGCTTTGAGTGTCCAAGATGTGCGCGATCGCCCCTTGTCCCAACAGTCGCAGGCCGACCAGGCCCACGCCAAATTCAAAGACGACAAAAGCGAATTCACCGGTTACGTGACCTTGTGGCATTGGTTGAAAGCGGCGAGAGGCGACAAAGACAAAGGGCACCCAGCAGAAAAAACACGCGCTGAAGATCAACACGCCAAGGACGTCAAAGAAGACAGCCGGCAGACCAAGCTTAGCTCGGCGGCTTCAAGCCCTTCGAATGCACAAGGACCCAGACCCAATCGCCTAGAGCCCCGTTCTTCGCAAAAGCAAAATTCTCCGCCGCCTGCAAGCCCACAAGCGGCCATGAAATCCAAAGACTACGCGCAGTTGAGTGTTCAACTCAGTGCCCAAGTTCAGTCACAACTGGGTGCCTTGACCTCGTCTCCAAAGTCCAAACAGCGAGCCGTGCCTTTAAGGGCCCAAGGCGCCAAATCCGCTGAAGTTGTTCAACCCCGCTTGAGCCAGCGCCAGTTTGATCAACTTTTGAGACAAAACTTCTTGAGCCCCAGAAGGCTCAGAGAGTGGAGGGATGTCTACACTCAACTGCTGAGCGTGGTGCACGAACAAAGATGGAAACTCAACCCCAAACCGGCCAGTTATGAACAACTGCATTTGAGCTTGCTCTCAGGGCTCTTGGGCAACATCGGCTTTAAACCTGAAGAGGAAGAACATTACTTGGGTGCGCGCGGCATCAAGTTCTACAAACACCCAGGCGCGCATCTGCGAAAGAAACCAGGGCGTTGGATTGTTGCGGCTGAAATCGTCGAGACCACCCGCGTCTTTGGTCGAGCCATCGCCAACATCGAGCCCCATTGGTTGGAGGAAGTGGGCGGTCATTTGCTCAAGAAGCAACTCTTGGACCCCCACTGGGAGAAGAAATACGCCGAAGTCGCCGCCTACGAACGCGCAACCCTTTACGGCTTGGTGGTCTACAGTGGGCGACGCGTGCCCTATGCACGCTTGGACATGCGAGCGGCCAGACAGATCTTCATTCGAGAGGCCTTGGTGCATTTGGATTGGGAGACCAAGTTGCGGTTTTTGTCGGCCAATCAAAAGTTGATCGACGAGATCGAGGACATTGAACACAAGTCCAGACGACAAGACGTCTTGGTGGACGATGAGCTGATCTACGCCTTCTACGATGAGCTTTTGCCTGAGGACGTCTACAGCGGTCAGACCCTAGAGAAATGGTACAAAGAGCAAGAACGCAAAGACCCGGCCCATGCGCCTTTGCTCATGAACAAACAAACCCTGATGCGCCACGAGGCCAAAGGGGTGACCTACCAATCCTTCCCCCCAACCATTCGCATGGGTGGCGTGGATTGCAAGGTGGAGTACTTGCATGAGCCCGGCGCCACTCGCGACGGCATGAGTGTGACGATCCCTCTTTTTGTCCTCAACCAAGTCCAAGAGGACCGTGCCGAGTGGTTGGTGACGGGCATGCTCAAAGAGAAAATCCAAGCGCTCTTAAAAAGCCTGCCCCAAAGACCCAGGTCCCGCCTCGTGCCTTTGCCTGAAAGTGCACAACATTTTTATGAGTGCTTGTCCACGCCTGAGAAGTTTGCCAACGGCGCACTCATGACGGCCATTGTTCAATTGGTGAGAGACAAAACACAGCTCGATTTGAAGGCAACGGATTTTAAAACCGACACCTTGAGTGCCCATTTGTTGTGTCACTTTCAAGTGGTGGATGAGCACCACCGCATGCTCGCGCAAGGCCGAAACCTGGGCACGCTCAAGGCGCAACTCAGCACCCAAGCCCGAGGGGCTTTTCAAGCACTGGCAACCCTCAAAACGCAGATCAAGCCCGCACAATTAAGAGATGCGCCTGAGAACGCACAGGCAAATGGCGCGATCTCGTTTGAGCTTGCATCGGGCGAACCACCGCATCAAGCAGGGGCCTCACCCCAAGCTTTTCAAAGCGAGAAGCCCTCCCCACAGATCGAACACGATCTCGATCGTGTTTACACCCACTGGGATTTTGAGCCCCTGCCCGAACTCATGGAAATTCGCCGTGGTCCTCAATCCTTGGTGGGATTTCCCGCCTTGGTTGACCAAGGCGAGGGCGTCAAAATAGAGGTCTTTGATGAGCCCGATGTGGCCCAGATGAAGCTTGCCAAAGGGCTAGAGCGCTTGTTTGTGCTGCAACTCAAAGAGGCCATCAAATTCTTGCAAAAAAACTTGCCCGCTTTGGCCAGCATGAACATCTTGTTCAGCCTTGTCAGCCCCAAGGCGACGAGTGACGCTTTGTTCAAAGAGATTTTGAGCGTGTCCGTTCAGCGTGCTTTTTTGGCCGATCCTTGGCCTCGCGAGAAGAGCAGCTTTGAGCTCAGACTCCAAGAGGGGCGAGGGCGCTTTAACTTGATTGCCCAGGAGGTTTGTAAGAGCATCCACATGGTCTTGAGCGAGCACCAAGTGTGTCGCAAGAAATTGAAAGACCTGCGACTGCCCTTGGAGACGGCGCAAGACATTGAGGCGCAATTGAACAAGTTGATCACGCCCCGCTTTGTCTCGCAAATTCCCTATGCGCAGTGGCAGCATTTGCCGCGTTACTTGAAGGCCATTCAACTGAGGATGGACAAATTCAAATCGGATCCCGCGCGCGATCAACTGAGGCTGTCTGAGATCAAACCCCTCGAGTCCAAGTATTGGCGCTGGATGGAGGCGCGCAAAGGCCTAGAGGACGATCGAACACGAGAGTTTCGCTGGTTGCTTGAGGAGCTTCGAGTGAGCGCCTTTGCGCAAGAACTGAGAACGCCTCAACCGGTGAGCGTCAAGCGGCTTGAGAAAGCATGGGCTTTGTTGCAGCAGTGACCAAGAGGCTCTGAGGCCCGCTCGACTGAGTCAGCACGGCGTTAAAGCTTGGCCAGTCGCTCCAGCGCCAAATTCAAGGTCTCGTCCTTCTTGGCAAAACAAAAGCGGATGATGCCCTGATCAAAACCATGGCGATAAAACGCCGACAAGGGAATGGCCGCCACCCCAATCTCTTGGGTGAGCCACTCACAGAATTTGGATTCGCCCAGTGATTTTTCAGGCACGTTCAAGTCCTCCAATCGAACGCACTGGAAGTAGCTGCCCTCGCAGGGTAGAAGCGTGAAGTGCGTTTGCTCCAAGCCTGCCCGAAACAGATCGCGCTTTCTTTGATAAAACGCGGGAAGCTGCAAATAGGGGCTGGGGTCTTGCATGTACCTGGCCAAAGCGTGTTGAACGGGCGTGTTGACGGTAAAGACGTTGAATTGGTGAATTTTCCTGAATTCTGCGGTGAGAGACGCGGGGGCGGCGCAGTAAGCCACCTTCCAGCCCGTCACGTGATAGGTTTTTCCAAAGCTTGAAATGATAAAGGCGCGCTCTGCCAGAACTGGAAAACTGGCCGCACTGATGTGGTGATGGGGTGCAAAGACCATGTGTTCGTAGACTTCATCGCTGATCAAAAAGATGTCTGTGTCTTTGAGCAAGTCGCTCAATCGTTGGTAATCCTCAGCACGCCAAAGGGTGGCGCTAGGGTTGTGGGGTGAGTTGATGATGAGGGCTCTTGTTTTGGGCGTGATGGCCTTTTGAATGGCATCAAAGTCGACCTTGAAACTGCCCGGCGTCAAGGGCACTGGGACCACAATGCCCCCGGACAACTCGATGTTGGGGATGTAGCTGTCGTAGCAGGGTTCGAGCACAATGACCTCGTCTCCCGTTCGCACAATGGCCAAAATTGCGCTCAAAATGGCCTGTGTCGCGCCTGCGGTGATCGTGATCTCGCTGTTTGCGTCGTAGGTTTTGTGATAAAGCGCTTCAATCTTTTTCGACACCGCCACCCTTAACTCTTGCACACCCAACATCGAGGGGTACTGGTTCAAGCCTTCATTCATGGCATTGGTGACGTGTTGCACCAACTCGGGTGCGCAGGCAAAGTCAGGAAAGCCTTGTCCTAAATTGACCGCTTTGTGCTCAAGGGCAAGGGCGGACATGACCGTGAAAATGGTGGTCCCCACGTGAGGCAATTTGGAGTTGAGATCAGGGGTCATGAGAAAAACGGATGAAAGGGTAATGGGGATCAACGCGTCGAACGCGAACGCGAGGGCGAGGGAGAGGGCAATGGCAAATCCATCTCAAAGAAGACTTGAATTTTGAACCCAAAAAGCGCCCTTTCTTCAGAGTAGTTTTACCAGTGTCTTTGACGAAAGCCTCACGCTTTGAGCTGTGTCATGGCCCCCTGTATGGTTTTTTCTGTCAATTTGGGGCTGAGCAGTTGGGCAAAGGACAAGACAAATTGCCTCAGATAGGCCCCTTTCCTAAAGGCCACGCGGGCCACGTTCTTTCCAAAGAGGTGGGCGGCATTTTGGAAGACCAAATCGGCATCCATTTGAGGCAAGACGGCCATCTCTGCAATGATGCCAACCCCCATGCCAATGCGCACATAGGTTTTGATCACGTCCGAGTCTATGGCTTCCAAGGCAATGTTGGGGCTCAAGTGGTGCTTGGTAAAAGCTTGGTCAATCTTTTGTCGCCCCGTAAAACTGGGGTGATAGGTCACGAGCGGGTATTGGCTCAGCTCTTTGAGCGTGATGGGTTTTTTCTTCAGACTCAAAGGATGCCCTGGAGGGATCACCAAGACGTGTTGCCATTCGTAACAAGGCAAGGTCACCAAGTCTGAATAGTCGGCCAAGGATTCTGTGGCGATGGCGATGTCGGCCTCTTCGCTGAGCACCATCTGCGCTGCTTGGCTGGGCGTGCCTTGGTGCAAACTGATGTTGACCTTGGGGTACTCTTTCCTCAAGTCGGTCAAGACTTGGGGCAAAACGTAACGCGCTTGGGTGTGGGTGGTGGCAATGGAGAAGGTGCCGGTGTCCTTGGAGCTGAATTCGTTGCCAATGCGTTTCAAATTGTTGAGCTCATTCAAAATGACTTCAATGCTTTTTAAAACATGACGCCCAGGCTCTGTGATGCTTTTGAGCCGTTTGCCGTGCCTTGCAAATACATCCACCCCCAACTCATGCTCAAGCTCAAGGATCGCTTTAGAGACCCCAGGTTGGGAGGTGTGAAGCGCTTTGGCAGCCTCGGTGAGGTTCAAACCCCGTTTGGCCGCTTCGTGGACGAATTTGAATTGATGCAGGTTCATAACTTAAAATTATAAACACAAAAAGAAATAGACAAATAGGTAGTAAGTAACCCTTCTTTTGAGCCCGTCTCACAAGTGCATTCAAACGCCTCGCATTTGCAACACCAAGTCCCTCAAAGCCATGGCGTGAACACTGTGTTCATCAAACAAAGTCTCCAAAATTTCAAAGTGGTTGTTGGCCTTGACCAAATGCGTTTTGACTCGGGTGTTGCTGAGCGTTAAGGCATGTGCAAAGGACTCAAATTGTCGAATGAATTCTGGGGACTCTTTGTCGCCGCACAGCAAGGTGACAGGCATTTGAAAACATTCAATGTGCCTTTGCGGACTCAAGTCATTGACCCGCTCAGGGTTGAAGTTCACATATTGGCTTCTTGCTGAGAGGCTCACGGGTTCGAGCTCGTACATGCCCGAACAACACAACAAGGCAGCGATTGGGTTCTTCTCCAAGCCCTGTTGGGCCCAGTTGCGGGTGACCATGCAGGCGCTCAGGTGAGCCCCAGAGGAGTGGCCCACAAGGATGATTCTCTCTGGGTTGGCAAGGTGATTTTTAGCCTGTTTGAACGTGTACAAGAGCGCACGCTCCACCTGAGCCGCCAAGTGTGACAAGTCACCCTTGACCTCTGTCACCGCATCAAAATCAGGAATCACCACATGGCACCCCATGGCATGAAGCCAGTGCACTTGCAGTGCATTGTCTTTGGCCGTGCCCGATTTCCAAGCGCCCCCATGCACAAAAAATACAATCGGTGCCTTGGCTTCTCCACAGGGGTACCAGTCCAATGACTCGATGGGGCTTGGGCCATAGCTCAGGCGCAAAGCTTGCGGAACTTTGGACCTTGAACGCTCACTTTTAAGCGCAATGTTTTTTAAAACCTCGACCCGGTTGGGGGCGTGATTGGCCTGGTCATAGGCCCAGTCCAGTTGTGCTTGCGTCATGGACAGCCAAACTTTGGGCTCCAAGGGGTGCGCAAGCGGCTCAGGCGTGCGCATCAAAGGCTCACGCCAGAGAGTTTCACCGCCGTCCTTCTTGAGCCCAGTTCAGCCTTGATGTGTTTGTAAAACTCATCGGGTCCAAGACCCGAGTAATCGTAGCCTTTGGCGTCAATCTCTTGGGCTTTGAAGCTTGGCTCGTTGAGCACATTTAAAACATCTTTGTTGATTTTTTGAACCACGGAAGCCGACAGACTGCGCGGCGCAAACAGACCCACCCAGACATTGGCGTCTACCTCTGGGTAACCGAGTTCGCTCATCGTGGGCACCTCTGGGAAAGCTGGGGAGCGGGTTTTGCCTCCAAACGCCACGGCCTTGATGCGTTTGTTGGCCATGAAGGGCTTGGCCGAGACGATGCCTGACCAACTCATGCTCACCTCATCAGCCACCACGGCTGCAATGGCTTGAGGGATGCCCTTGTAGGGAACATGAAGGATGGACAGCCCAGACTTTTGTTTGAACAGCTCTGTGGCCAACTGGGGCTGACTGCCAGGGCCATAAGAGGAATAAGACAAGGCCTCAGGCTTGGCCTTGGCCACCTCCATCAATTCGGCCATGGAGTTGATCCCCGTTCTTTGCCCCACCACCAACATTTGGCTAAAGGAGACCAGTTGCGTGATGGTTAAAAAATCTCGGTCCAAATCGTAGGGCAGTTTGTTGTACAGATGTGGATTGATCGTGAAGGTGGCATCGGTTGTCAAGAGGAGCGTGTAGGGGTCGTTCGCGTGCGCCACCGCTTCTGTGCCAATCAAGGTGTTGGCGCCCAGTCGGTTGTCAATGGTCACCGTTTGCTGCCATTTTTCTTGTAATTTGTAGGCCAACGCTCGGGCCAGCAAGTCCACCCCGCCGCCAGCGGGGTAGGGCACCACAATTTTGATGCCTTTGCTGGGCCAGTCTTGCGCTAGACTGTGGGAAGTGTTAAAGCCAAGGATCAAGGCCGAGATCAAGCACAGGGCCTTGCAGCCACCCGCGAGCGAAGTGCGAAAATAGTTGAGCATCTTTTATCAGTCCATCGGTCTAAAAATGAATGGTTTTCATTATGTCACACGACTACACGCTTGCTAAGAACAACACCGAGCTGCTCAGATCGAAACCTGAGGACTTCAAGGATGGCCTGCCCGCGTTGCCGCCCACGCGATTTGCGCGCATTCCTGAGTCTTCAAGGGCGCAATACTTGGGTGACCGGTTCTCCTACATGCAAGCGGGCTCCTGGGATGCACCAGCGATTGTTTTTTTGCACGGAATTGGCGCCAACAGCAGTTACTTTAGGTTTCAACTGGCCGAGTTGTCCAAGCGCTTTAACGTGGTCGCTTGGAATGCCCCAGGCTACTGGCTGAGCGACGCCTTCATCACACAAGCACCAAGTGAGCACGATTACGCCAATGCGGTCTTGGATTTCCTTCGCGCCTTGAAGTTGAGCCGCGTCACGCTCTGCGGCAACTCTTTTGGCTCGGTGGTGGCACAGGCCTTTGCCATCGATTTCCCCAACCGAGTTGAACGCTTGCTCCTCACCGGGACAGGTGTGGGTCAGCGAGAGCTGCGTGCTGAAAGAAGACAGGCCTTTGAAGCGCGTGCCAAGCGCATCCTACAAGGCGGCTATCAATACGCCGATGCCGGCGTTGATGCTTTGGTGGGCCCCAACACCTCACAAACCCTCAAAGACATGCTGATTGAACTCACAAGAGCCAACCAGCCCGCTGGCTTACTTAGAGCCGTGTCCTTTAGGTTGAGCACCTTTTTCACGCCCGATCATGCGCATGTCCTGAAGATGCCGGTGTGGCTCGTCCAAGGTGAGAAAGACACGACCAACCCAAGAGCTGAAAATGCCGATCTCTTGATGCCCAGGCTGCCAAAGGCCAAACTCTTTGAGTGGGCGGGCATTGGGCATCTGCCCGAGGTCGAGGACCACAGGGCGTTCAACGATTTGGTGCACGAGTTCATGCCCAAAGGCTGAATGGAAAAAAAAGGCAGGCTTGGGCTTACTTGCTTGCGTGTAAAGCCATTTGTGCCAGATGGTTCACCACCTCAGGCATCTCGCCCGCGGAGGGCATGACGGTGAGTTGGATGTGAGGGTGTTGTTGTCTCAATTGTTCGGCCTGCTCTGGCAAGTCCTCACGTGCGTGTCGTCCCACACCTAAAAACAAAGGAAACAAGCGGATGTCTTGAACGCCCAGGGACGCGAGCTCTTGGGCACATTCTAGGAGGGTGGGCTGGGTCATCTCTAGATAAGCGCAACGAACAATGACATCTTTTGACTGTTCTTCAATGGCTTTGGCAATGGCTTTGATGGGCTCGTGCCACAAAGGGTCTCGAGAGCCGTGGGCAAAAAGAATGATGGATTTCAAAATTGGGTGCTTTCTATGGAGCAAGAGACGGCTTCATTATTGCTTGAGCACAAGCCAGCCAAAGGCCATCAAAGAGACCACGGTGTAGATGATACCCGGTGTCGCTGCAGCAAGCCATGGGACCCAATGGTTCAAGTTGCCAATGTAGCCAAACACATTGTTCATCAAAAAGAAGCTGATCCCAATCATGACACCCGCAAACACCAAGGTGGCAATGTTGCCAGTCCTGAAGTGCAGGTAGGCAAACGGCAAGGCCAACACCACCATCACCAAGCAACTGATGGGGTAGAAGACTTTCTTCCAAAATTCAATCTCATAGCGCTGAGCTGTTTGCGCGTTGGCTTGCAAATGTTGCACGTATTGAAACAAATCAATGGTGCCCATGCGTTCAGGTTTCAAAAGAGCGACAGCCACCATTTCGGGCTTGATGGTGGTGGGCCACCTGAGGTGCTCAGTGGACAAGCGGGTCACAGATTTTAAATTGCCTGGGTTTTCATCGGCGGGAAATTCATCGCGTTTGACGCCATTCAACACCCAAGCGTCGTCGTTCACTGCAAAGTCGGCCGAACTCGATTGCGTGAGCGAGATCATGCGCCCTTGGTTGTTGAACTCATAAATTTTGACGTTTCTCATTGAGCCGTCCGAGTTCAAAGAGCCCACATTGACCGCTTGGTGCGAAAAGGCTTGTTTTTCATTGAGCCAGGCGCCGGTTTGCCCGACTGAAATTTGACCAAAGTATTTTGATTTGAGGAGTTGGGCTTGTTTGTCACAAAAGGGCGATAGGTAGTCTCCCACCGCAAATGTCAGCACCACAAAGGCCAAGCCCAGTCCAATCAAAAGTCGCAAAGCCATCACAGGCCCCAGGCCCGATGTTCTTAAAATCGTGAATTCTGAGCTTTGCGCCAAACGTGCCATGACGTAGATGGTGCCAATGAGCACCGCAATCGGTAAAAGCTCATAAATGTGGCTGGGAATGATGAGGGCCACGTAGGTGAGGGCGTGCGGCACGAGGTAAATCTTGTCTGCATCCGTCCCGCCTTGAAGGCCAAGCCCTTTGCCCACCCATTGCAACTCATCGATCAAATCGAAGAAGAAAAACAGCCCCAAGAACCCCAAAATCACAAAGCCGACAGCGCTGATGACCTCTGAATAAATGAGCCGCTGCAGTGTCCTCATGGTGCGGTCCTCTTGCCTTTGATTCTGCCCCAAAGGACGTCCATCTTCGCGGTGTTGAATTCCCAAGACACCCCAATGTGTCGGGTCCATAAAATAAACAAAGCCAAAGCGCACACCCCTAAATGCAGTCCAAGCGTCAAGGCCCAAAACCCAATCCGGCCTTGCTCAACCCAGTTTTGACCCAAATTGACCATGTTTTCGTAAAAGATAAAGACAAAAAGCGCCAGCAAACCGTGACGCCCTCTGGCCCCTCTTGAGTTGACTTGGGCCAAAGCCAAGCCAATGAGGACCAAATTGAAGGCAGCCAGACCCATGCCCAGTCGCCAACTGAGTTCGCCCAGATGGTACTTGCTGGGGTTTTTGATCAACGCCCAAGTGGGGGTCGTTCTGGCGATGGGGTCGTTTTTTGCAAAGGCGTCTTGGTCAATTCGTGTGGCGTATTGCTTGAATTCACTCATTTTGAGGGTTTGATCGGTGTTGGAGATCTCTAGCCTTTGGCCATTTGAGAGCATCAAAAAACGTTGATCGTCGATCAATTGAATGCGTCCGGTTTTGGCCGACGTGATGGTCTGACGCTCACGCTCATTGGTGACGATGAAGACGTTCTTGCCTTCTTTGTCGGCATCCAAGTCCTTTTCGATGAAAAAGACACGTTGACCATTGGCAGACTCTTGGAATTGACCCGGCGCGACGCGCTCCAAGTCCCCCCTTTTTTCAAACCGGTCTTTGAGGTCTTGACTTTGCTGGTAGGACCATGGCCAGACCCAAATGGCCAAAACAAAGATCAATAAAAGAATGGGCCAAGCAAAATTCATGAGCGGCTTGATAAAATCAATCAGTCGGCAGCCACCCGTGAGCCAAATGATCATCTCGCTGTCTTTGTACAGTCTCATCAAGGTGGAGACCACAGCGATAAAAAGACTCATGGTCAAAATGGTTTGCAAGTGGCCAAGCATGGTGTAACCCAGAACCAGACTGACCTCTGAGGGGTTGACATTTCCCCTTGATGCTTGACCCAGGGTTCTGATCAGCATCATGGTCAAGACAATGGTGACCAAAACCACCAAAGTTGCTCCGAAACTTTTCATGAGCTCTTGGCGAAGCGAAGAATGGAATAACATTGGGGTCTTACTGAATAAACTTGAATTATGAACTTCGAACTTAAATTTACAACATTGAATGCACTGAGCCAGGCCAAAACTGGCGCCCTTTTGATCTTGGTTCCCCCGTCTGCCCAGGCACAGTCAGGAAAGCTCAAAGCCGCCAAAACCGGCTCAAGCCAAGCCTCTGCGACCCAAGGCTTATCAATTTCAGACTTGATTGCCCAAAGTCTTCGAACCGAACAACTTCAAAGCAAAACCTCACGCACCCAAATCCTTTGGAATGTGCCAGGCGTTGTTGCCAACCCCGTCATTTTCGCTCATCTTGGCGCCGGAGAAGCCAAAGACCTCAAAAATGCGTTGAACGCAGGGATGTCCCTATTAAAGTCCTCCATGCCCAATTGCATGCATTTGAGTGTTTATTTGCCCGATGTTAATGGACAAAGCCTTCAGACAGCCATGCAGACCGTCTCAGACAATGCCTATATTTACACCACGACCAAACCCAGCGCCAAGGCGTCGGTGTTGAGCAAAGTGACCTTGTTTGCCGCTGCAATGGGCTCCAGTGCAAAGGACAAAGCGGATCAGTCCAAGGCGCAAGAGGCGTTCAAAGAGGGGCATGCTCGGGTGCAAGGTGTTGCATTTGCCAAGGAATGGGGCAACAGGCCGGCCAACCATGCAACGCCCACTTTGCTCGGACGGGCGGCTTTGAGCCTTGCCAAATATCCAAAAATCAATGTTCAGGTGCTCGGACCCAAAGAGGTTGCCAAACTGGGCATGGGATCCTTCATGTCGGTGGCCAAAGGGTCTGAGGAGCCTTTGCGATTCATCGTGATGCATTACAACGGTGCAGCAAAATCCAGTGCACCCGTGGTCCTTGTGGGCAAAGGCATCACCTTTGACACTGGAGGCATCTCTTTGAAGCCAGGCGCTGGCATGGATGAGATGAAGTTCGACATGTGTGGTGCGGCCAGTGTTTTGGGGGTGTTCAAGTCCTTGGGCGAGTTGTCGCCAAAAATCAATGTTGTGGGACTCATCCCAGCGTGTGAGAACATGCCCGATGGCCGTGCGGTCAAGCCTGGCGATGTGGTGACCAGCATGTCAGGTCAAACGATTGAGAACTTGAACACCGATGCCGAGGGACGTTTGATCCTGTGCGATGCGTTGACTTATGCGCAGCGCTTTAAGCCCCGCGCCATCATCGACATTGCCACCCTCACGGGTGCTTGCATCATTGCACTGGGGCACCTAAGAAGCGGCCTCTTTGCGACGGAGGACAAATTGGCCGATGAATTGATGCGAGCCGGCGAGAGAGCGCTGGACCCGTGCTGGCGGCTGCCTTTGGATGAGGAGTACGCTGAAGGCTTGAAATCGAATTTTGCGGACACCGCCAACGTGGCCGATCGATCAGCCGGCTCCATCACTGCCGCCAAATTCTTGCAGCGCTTTGTGGGCAAGATGAATTGGGCGCATTTGGACATTGCAGGTTCCGCTTGGAAGAGCTCTGGCCCCGGAAAAGGCGCAACCGGTCGCCCTGTGCCTATGTTGCTTTCCTATTTGATTCATGAAGCGCAAGTGGGCGTTGAGACCTCCGGCACGCCACAACGTAAAAAAGCCTAAGGCCTGCGCGATGACCGAGATTGCTTTTCATTTCAACACGCCCCATAAGTTGAATTACGCTTGCCGTTTGTTGAGAAAAGCGTTCTCTTCTGGTGCCAAAGTGATGGTCTGGGCGCCAACTGAGCGCTTGACCGAATTGGACATGGCCTTGTGGGAAGTGGGTGCCAATGATTTTGTGGCGCATTGCATGATCGATGCACCCGACTATGTGCTTTCACGTTCCCCCATCGTGCTTTGCAGTGACGTCAGTCCCTTGAACGCCTTGCCTCATCACGAGGTGCTGCTAAGTCTTGGAGATACGCTGGCCAGCGGCTTTGAGAAGTTTGAGCGCGTCATTGAGCTCGTGAGCACAGACGACGAGGACAAAGCGCTTGCCAGGTTGCGCTGGAAGACTTATCAAGAAAGAGGCTACAGCATGAAGCGTCACGACTTGTCGCAGAAAACACCGGCCTGATGTCCGCTCACTTTCATCCTTCCAGGGAAATTTCATGAACAGTCCCACCCCTGCCGATCAGCAAGACGAACAGTTACAGTTGCAGTCCCACTCGCGCTCGGACCTCAAAGCACAAGAGGATTTGCTGGCACTGAAGGTCTTGGCGGATCCCCATTTCCTTGAACGCGTGCCCAATTTAAGACCCGTTCAGCCTTTGGAGCCAGGGCCAAGACCCGCCGCGAGCGAGGCTTCATTGGAGGCCGATCAAGCCATGAAAGCACTCAGCGATGAGGTGCAGTTAAGGGTTTTTGAGGCGATTGAACGTCTTTTGCCTGAGTTGATTGCGTCCACCCTTGCTGACGTCATGCAAGAGTGGTCGCAGTCCGATGCAGCGCACGCCCTTGACCATCCCCACGGAAAGTGATTCATCCCAAGGGCGGCAAGTCGCCAAGCGACACGGTCACACAAGCGCCCTATTTTGGTGAATTCAAACAAAGCACAGGCGTCTTTGCATCGGCCCATGTCCACCTGGCCATGGCTCCCTTTGGCTTTTTAAAGAAGATCGTGCCTTAAAGTTACTTTGGTGTAAAAGTCCATGCATAATTTGGTCTTCACGACGTCATTATGATCAATTTTTAAGAACTCGATTCGCTCTGACCCTTCAATTCAAAAACCAGCCTTAAAAGGATACCTCTCTCATGACACGGTACTCAAGTTTGACCCTTAAAAAAAATGTTGCACTCTTTGGTGTTTCTCTGTCGATTGCTGCCCTGATGCCAGCTTTCGCGCAAGAGCAAATTGTTAAAATTGGTCACGTCGCACCCTTGAGCGGTCCCATCGCGCATTTGGGCAAAGACAATGAAAATGGTGCCAAAATGGCCATTGATGAATTGAATGCCAAGGGTGTGAGCATTGGTGGCAAAAAAATCAAATTTGAATTGGTGGCAGAGGACGACGCCTCAGACCCCAAACAAGGCACTGCGGTTGCTCAAAAGTTGGTGGATGAGAAGGTCAAGGGTGTGATTGGTCATTTGAATTCAGGCACCACGATTCCTGCCTCCAAAATTTACAACGATGATGGCATTCCCCAAATTTCTCCTTCGGCAACGAACCCAAAATACACGCGCCAAGGATTTAACACGGCATTTAGAGTGGTTGCTGACGATGTTCAACTCGGGGGCGTGCTTGGTAAATATGCGGTCAAAGACCTCAAAGGCAAAGCCATCGCGGTGATTGATGACAGAACGGCCTATGGACAAGGTGTTGCAGACGAATTTGACAAGGCCGTTAAAGCCGCTGGCGGCGTGGTTGTAGGACGGGAGTACACAACCGACAAGGCCACCGATTTCATGCCCATATTAACGACCTTGAAAGCCAAGAAGCCGGATATCATTTTCTTTGGTGGCATGGATGCCGTGGGTGGCCCCATGCTCAAGCAAATGAAATCTTTGGGCATCACTTCCAAATTCATGGGCGGGGATGGCATTTGCACGAGCGAGTTGGCCAAATTGGCTGGTGACGCATTGCTTGACGGTCAGGTCGTCTGCGCGGAAGCCGGTGGTGTTGAGGGCAACCAAAAAAAGGGCATGGATGATTTTGGCGTCAAATACCAAAAACGGTTCAATTCAGAGGTGAAGTTGTACGCGCCTTATGTGTACGATGCCATCAACTTGATGGTGGCGGCCATGGTCAAGGCGGGATCTTATGAACCCGCAAAATACTTGCCTGTCTTGGCCCAAACGACGGGTTACAAAGGGATCACTGGCACCATCAGCTTTGACAACAAGGGGGATATTAAAAATGGTGCGCTCACGGTCTACACCTTCAAGGCCGGCAAACGTGACGTGATCGCGATTGTTCGCTGAACGCCTGGGCTTGTTTTTCATCTTTGGGCAAAGACCTCAACTCAAGCCCGTCT
>CANBTT010000048.1 GCA_947372465.1 Burkholderiales bacterium
CACTTCGTTGGTGCGCTCAACCGTGTCCTCCAAGGGCAGCAGTCGCTCGCGGATGTATTTGTTGACACTCGAGAGCAAGATGTCAAACGATTCAGAATCAAGGGCCATGGGGGGTGACGCTTTCATGTCTCAAAGTTGAATGTCCGCAGATGGTTGAAGTGGCCCACAGGTGGGGTGCATCTATCTTAAGGGCTTTGGCTGGGTCTGTGTACTTTTTAGCCCTCAAAAAATCAAGCCTTGTTCCATGAAAAATGTTTCAACGGCTTGCGACTCGATGCGTTTAGTAACAGGCTTGGGCTCTCATGTTCTCAAGACAAACCCTTGGCTCCTGGGAGCCTGGTTGTACCGATTGATCGCCACTCAGTAAAACAGCCCTTGAAAATGCAAGCCAAGACGCATAAGATGTTTGACATCAGGCCGCTCGCATCACGCGCTTTAACGCCTCATAAAAGTGCGCCAGCAAAACGTCAAGCCTTCCAACAGGAGGAACAGTGAACACACACCGCACCCTTAATGCCCCCCTTCATGGCCTAAGACGGGTCCTTTGTAGCCTATTGTTGGCGCTCCCCGTGCTCGGTTTGGCCCAATCTTGGCCCAACAAGCCCATCAAATGGATCATCCCTTACCCGCCTGGCGGCATCACCGACAGCGCCACTCGGATGCTTGTGCAAAAGGTACAAGAGCAGACCAATTGGTCCATCGTGATCGACAACAAGGCGGGCGCCAACTCCATCTTGGGGGCTGAATTCGTGGCGCGCTCAGCACCGGATGGCTACACCTTCCTCACCGTGATTGGCGCGCATGCGGCCAACGCCACGCTGTACGCGGGTCGCCTGCCCTTTGATGTGGTCAAGAGTTTTGTGCCGGTGTCTTTGGTTGGGATCGCTCCTTTGCTGATGACAGCCAGTCCCACCTTGGCCGTCAAAGACGTGCGCGAGCTCATTGCCTATGCCAAACAAAATCCTGGCAAACTGTCTTTTGGCTCTTCTGGTGTGGGGGCCGCTGCGCACCTCACCCAAGAGCTCCTCAAACAAGTCGCAGGCATTGACATGGTTCACGTCCCCTACAAAGGCACAGCCCCTGCGATGAACGATTTGATCGCTGGCAATATTCAAATCTTGACCGATACCCCAAGCGCGTTGATGCCCCAAGTCAGGGCCGGGAAGATCAAAGCGCTGGCGGTGTTTTCACCCAAGAGAGTGCCCGGCACCTTGGAGGTGCCCACCATTCAAGAAGCGGGGGGACCCGCAATTGAGGGCTCCACTTGGGTGCTCTTCTTGGCACCCGCCAATACCCCGCTCGAGATCGTGAACAAAATGTCTCAAGAAGTGGCCAAAGCGGTGAAGTCCAATGACATGCTGGCCCGCTTTGAGGGCCTAGGGATCGAGGCGGTGGGCTCCACACCTGAGGAGGCCTCCAAGTTCTTGTCCGATGAGATCGTGAAATGGGCGCGAGTGATCTCCTCTGCCAATGTGAAAGCCGAGTGAAAGCCAAGTAAAAGCCGCGTGACAGCGCAAGCAGGTTTTAAAAAACGCGAGGGTGGGCCTCCTTAAGGGCCACAGGACAACCGAAAGAAAGGACCCTTTGGCACCGCGGCCAAAGGGTCCTTTTTTCTGGGAGGCTTGTGATTGAGCGCGAGCGGCTTAGCGTTCAGCCACGACGTGCAGGTCCATCACACCAATGCCGGTGATGGTGCCGCGCAAATGGTCCCCATCGGCCAATCTTGAGACGCCGGCGGGTGTGCCCGTGGTGATCAAGGTGCCGGGTGTCAAAGTGGAGACGCTGGAGAGAAAACGGATCAAATCTCTCATGCCGTTGATCATGTCAGCCGTGTCGGCTTTCATGACATTGACGCCATTTTGTTCAACATTGATAAAAAGCGCTTGGGGCTCTGGAATTTCTTCTCGACTCACGATCCAAGGGCCGACGCCACAAAAGGTGTCAAAGCCTTTTCTGATGTTGCGGGTGTTTTGGCGCTTGATGCCCCATGGGTCGCGAATGCTGATGTCCCAGCACATGGTGTAGCCGTAGACGTAGTTCAAGGCCTCTTCAGCGCTGACGTTCTTGGCGGTTTTGCCAATGACTGCGCACAATTCGCATTCGAAGTCCACGTGTTTGGAGATTTTGGGAAGAATCACGGTGCCAGACGGCCCCACCAATGAGGAGTTGGGTTTGAGAAAGATCTCGGCCATCAACTCATCGGCGGTGAGGTCTGATCGATCGGTGGAGCCCACGCGTGCGATCATCTCGGCTTGGTGCGCACGGTAGTTGGAGGCCGCGGCCCAAATGGCCGGTGGATTGTCCACGGGCACCAGCAACTTCACGTCGGACAAGGCCAAAGACGCGCCCTTTAAGGCTTGTGTGCGCGCAGCGCTGGCAACACTGGGGTCGCTCAGGGCTTGGATTTGGGTGTGGATGGGAGCACCCACTTTGACCGCACCCATGGCAGCGAGCACGCTGTCGAGTGGGTACACACGGTCTGCCTCAATGAGGCCAGTGGATCCATCGTTGTAACGACATAATTTCATTTTTTTCCTTAGTCAGTGGGTTCAATTTTAGCGGTCTTGACCAATCGGCCAGCAATTTCAATGTCCTTTTTGATTTGAGCGGCAAAGTCCTCGGGTGAGTTGCCAATCAAATCAAAGCCATCTCCTGCAGCTTTTGCTTTGAGCTCGGGCGCGGACAGGCCCTTCACAACGCTTGATGAGATTTTATCCAGGACCGATTTGGGCAGTCCTGGAGGCGCAAACAGAGCCGTCCACGTAGGAGGCGGCTCAAAAGCGGGCATGAGTTCGGTGACGGTGGGCACATCGGGGAACATCTCCAAGCGTTTTTGCCCAGCAGAAGCAATCAGTCTCAAGCGGCCCGCTTTCACATGGGGGGCCACCATGGAGATGATCCCAATGGTCATGGGCAATTCGCCAGAGATGACATCGGTGATGAGACGGTTGTCGTTGTAGGGCACGTGCAGCAACTGTGTGCCGGTGATGTTGGCGAAATTGGCACCGGCAAAATGACCTTGTGTGCCAATGCCGGTGGTGCTGTAGGAGAGTTTGCCGGCATGGGTTTTGGCGTAGTCCACCAACTCGGCCAAATTCTTGGACGTGAACGCCGGGTTCACGGCCAGCACCAAGGACGTTCGCCACAAGGCACCGATGGGCGTTAAATCCGTGAAGGGGTCAAGGGGCTCGGACTTGGAGAGAAAGCGCCGGGTGACAGGTACGTTTTGTGAGGCCAGCAGCAAGGTGTAGCCATCTGCGGGTGCTCGTCTGGCCGCGTCCACCGCCACCAAACCGCCCGAGCCCCCTTTGTTTTCAACCACAATGGCTTGGCCGATTTGCGCAGAGATGCTGCTCAATATTTGTCTGGAAAAGACGTCCCCACCATTGCCCGCCACGTACTCAGAGATGACACGAATGGGTTTACTGGGATAGCTTTGTGCGTGCACCTGCAATCCACTCAAACAAAGAGCGAGCGAGCAGATCAATAGGCTTGGGGAGATTTGCAGGGGAAACATTCAAAAACTGGAAAGAGACACGTGTGGGCCACGACGCACTGGGCAAAGCCCAAGAAGGCCTGAAAAAGAAGCTTCTCGCTCACAAAGAGGGAACGATCTCGCAATCTTCCCATATTTTTGAACTGTTTGAATTAGGGAAACAACTTAAAGAAGCCCATTCATGCGATGACTTCAGCGTTTATTTTTAAGCCCTCAGGGCTTGGTCAAACTCGTCTGAGGATTGGGCTTGGGCGTTCGCAAATGAGCCTCAGCAAGGTCTTTCAACATTTGCGGACAACTCCTCAACAAGCTCAAGCCATGAACCCCTGCAGGCGAAGGGATTGCTCGATCAATACTTTTCGGCCAAAATTCCCAAGCCTCGTAGGGGATCTTTGATCCCCACTCGCCTCAAAGCCAACCAGTAAGTGGCCACATTCACACCGATCATGGGTTTTGCAAATTTTTGCTCAATCTCATGGGTCATGGCCGACACAGGCAAATTGGTGCCCACATGAATCAAAGCCTCGGCCTCTAAGCGGTCGACCGCCTCAAAGCCCTTCATGATCTGCTCGGGCGTAAAACGTGCCACTGCGGTTGGGCCCGTTGATTTCAAACCATGCGTGCTCACCACTTCATAGCCACAGGCCGTAAAAAACGCGGCAATCATCTCGTCCGCTGGCGGCCAGTAAGGTGTGAGAATAGAAATTCTTTTGGGTCGACCAATGGCTTCCAAGCCCGCCAAGACGGCCATCGAGGGCGTCACGAACGGAATGCCACACAATTTTTCTAAGCGATCCTGCTCTTTCAAGGCAACTTCTGCATCCCCTCTAAAGGAGTGAATGGAATGCCCATGGGCCACGACATGGGGCTCGCACAACAGCACCGACTCCAAGGCGTCCTCCAAGTCGCCTTTTTCTGTTTCCAAGGCTTTCTTGTATTCCTTTTGATCGTCATAGGGTCTTGGGGGCAAACGCATGCGGGTCACATGGTTCGTCACGCCATGCGGCCTCATCGCCTCCATCTCTGGCTGCACGATGGTATTGGTCGCAGGCACAACCACAGCGACCTTGGCTCGGTGGGCCATCACATCAAAGGAGGGCGTGTGTTGAATGGAATGCAAAGTATGGGACACCGTGGGTCTCCTGAGTGAGTTAGAGGGTGATCAAGGGAATGGGTTTATTCAATTTTCAAATTGCTGGCCTTGGCCGCTTCGGCCCAAATGCCGATGTCTGAATTGAGCACTTCGGCAAACTGACTTGGGGTGTTGCCGATCGGATCCACACCCAATTGAAGCAACCTGCTTTGCGTGTCCGCTTGAGCCACCACCTCTTTCAAAATGGCCGCCAATTTGTTCACAACGACGGCCGGTGTTGCCGCTGGCGCCACAATACCATTCCAGGTGAGGGTTTTAAAACCCGGGAAACCCGACTCGGCAAAGGTGGGCACATTGGGCAACTGGCGAGCTCTCAAGTCGCTTGAGACGCCCACAATGGTGATCAACCCACCACTTGCATGGGAGGCCAACTCAGACAAATTGCCAAAATACATCTGCACCTGCCCCCCCAAGAGATCTGCCACGGCTGGACCACCGCCTTTGTAGCTGATGTGCGTCATGTCCAAATTGGCGCGTTTGACAAAAAGGGCTGCTGACAAATGGGACACACTGCCAGAGCCGCCCGAGGCGTAGTTGAGTTTACCGGGATTGGCTCTCACATGGGCAATGAAGTCCCGCAAGTTGCTCACAGGCACCGTTTTGCTAATGGCCATCACAAAAGGATTGGAGCCCACGATGCTCACGGGAACAAAGTCTTTCTTGGGCTCGTAATTGGTTTTGCTGATCGCTGGCAAAATGGCCAACACAGGCATGGCCGCCATCAAGAGGGTGTAGCCATCCGCTTGGGACTTGGCGACAAAGTCTGCCGCAATCGCACCATTGGCACCCGCCTTGTTTTCAACAATGACCGAGGTCTCGAGGGCATGCCCCAAGCGCTCTGCAGTGATCCTGGCAATGGCGTCGGTGTTGCCGCCTGCTGCAAAGGGGACGATGATCTTGATTTGTTTTTGAGGCCAGGCGGAAGCACTGGGTGTTTGTGCTAAAGAAGACTCAAAATGACCAACTGTCATGCCAAGGGCCGACAAGGCGCAAAGCTGAGAGAGAAAACGTCTTTTAGAGAAATTCAATGGATGCATCTTGGGACCTTCAAATAAAAAATGAACACTTGGATTTTTTGTCTCTGATTCAATTAAGAAATTGAATTTGCTTTCTTGATGCTGTTGATCATTGAAGAGACCAACAAATACTCGCGACTCAATGCTTCGCTGGCATTGATTTTTCGCAACTGTGCAAAACGCTCATGGCGAACCTGAGGATCGGCTTCCTCCAAATTGTGTTTGTTCTTGATGGAGATCTCTTGAACATATTCCATGTTCACTGTTTTTCTTTGCCGCTCATACAAATCTAACAAGGCGCTGCTCTCACCGCCAAGGACCACTCTTGAGAGTTTCTCCGTGAGATTCATCGCATCGTGAATGCCGCTGTTCAAGCCAAAGCCACCCAAGGGGTTGTTCACATGGGCCGAGTCACCCGCCAAGAGCACGCGTTCTCGCCTGAATTGATTGGCCACGCGCTGATGGACTCTGTAGACACTTTGATGAACGATGGGGTATTGAACTTCAGGGGGCGTTTTGAGCACCCTTTGAAAAACCGAATTGGCGTATTTTGGATCCAAAATCTCTTCGTCGGTGTAGGACTGACCCACAGGAATGGTCATGCGCCACAGACCTGGTGGACCTTTGTCGGGCATTCGGAAAAAAGCCACCCATTGATCAGGATCACTGACGTAGGCATTGTCGGCGTAGCCCAGATGAGAGAAGTCGTGCGTCGTGCTGACCACACTGTAGCGCTCGGGCCAGGTGTAGCCATCAAACTCAATGCCAACAGACTTTCTGACCGCACTCTTTCCCCCGTCTGCACCGATCACCCAATGGGCGAGCAAGTGGCTCTCTTGATCTTGGTGTTTGGCCAACACACTCACATGATCCGCGTTTTGAGTCAGCGACAAAAACTCGTGAGAAAACAGCAGCTCGGCGTTGTCGTGCTTGGAGAGCATCTCCAGCAAGATGGGCGTGAGCCGGTGCTGCTCCAAGTGAAGCCTGAAGGGGTAAGGCGTGTCGTCCTTCAAAATCGACATGTCCCACTCGGCAATCAAGCCCTCCTCCAAGTCTCGGCTTTGCCAAATGGGCACTTTCATGCCTATTTCAAGCATCGCATCGGTCACCCCCAGGGGTGCCAACATCTCTAGCGTTGGGGGATGGAAGGTGCCCGCTCTCAAGTCAATCGTTGTGCTGGGTTCGAGCTCAAGCACACACACACGCACCCCGCGACGAGCAAGGTCCAAGGCACACAACAAGCCCACAGGCCCGGCACCCACCACAATGACATCATGCATCTTGCTCATGGCTCATTTGCCTTTCAATAAGAACGGGGCATGCCAAGAATGTGCTCCCCCAGGTAAGACAAAATCATGTTGGTTGAAATGGGTGCGATTTGATAAAGCCGTGTCTCCCTAAATTTTCTCTCCACATCGTACTCGGCCGCAAAGCCAAACCCCCCATGGGTTTGCAAGCACACATTGGCCGCCTCCCATGAAGCATCTGCCGCCAGCAGTTTGGCCATGTTCGCTTCGGCCCCGCAATTGACCCCCGCATCGAACATCGCACACGCGTTGTAACGCATGAGGCTTGCCGCCTCGACATTGACATAGGCGCGCGAGATGGGGAACTGAATGCCTTGATTTTTACCAATGGGGCGATCAAAGACCACGCGGTCGTTGGCATAAGCGGTGGCTTTTTCAATGAACCAATAGCCATCCCCCACGCACTCTGCAGCGATCAAAATGCGCTCAGCATTCAAGCCGTCCAAAATGTACTTCAGCCCCAAACCTTCTTCACCAATGCGGTTCTCCACTGGAATTTCAAGTCCATCGATAAAAATCTCGTTGGTCTCGTGGTTCACCATGTTGCGAATGGGCCTGACCGTGATGCTCTTGCCCACCTCTTTGCGCAAATCCACCAAAAAGACCGACAGTCCCTCGGTCTTTTTCTTGACCTCTGCCAAGGGCGTTGTCCTGGCCAACAAGAGCATGAAGTCTGAATGTTGAAGCCTTGAGGTCCAGACCTTTTGACCGTTGACGATGTAGCGGTCCCCTTTGAGCACCGCGGTCGTTTTGAGCTTGGTCGTGTCGCTGCCGGTTGTGGGCTCGGTCACCGCCATGGCTTGCATCCTGAGCTCACCACTGGCTATTCGGGGAAGCAAGTCGCGCTTTTGCTGCTCACTGCCGTGCCTGACCACACAGCCCATGACGTACATCTGACCGTGGCAAGCGCCTGAATTTCCGCCCGCGCGGTTGATCTCCTCCATGACCACGCTGGCTTCAACCATGGACAAGTTGGAGCCCCCGTACTCCTCTGGAATCAAGGCACTGAGCCAACCCGCCTGGGTCAAGGCGTCAACAAACTTCTCAGGAAACGCCCGTTTCTCATCGAGGTCTTGCCAATAACGAGAGTCAAACTGCGACACCACTGAGCGCACGCCGTCTCTTAAATCCGAGAAATCATATTGAGGATTGCGATTTTTAAACATTTCGATTGAGTGTAGATTGAGATTTCAAATGGCTTCTTTTTGAAAGAACGCCAACGGACGCCCTCTCCCAGGTTGTCACGTCATTAGGCAAACATTTGGCCGCCATCGACATTGATCACACTGCCGCTCAAATAACTGGACAGGGGTGAGCAACAAAAGGTGGTCAAATCGGCCAGCTCTTGGGGCTCGGCCATGCGACCAAAGGGCATTTGTGTGGTGAGCTCCATCCACCTCTCGGGATCAGAGAACTTTTGTGCAGCTTGTGCTCTGAGCATGCCCTCCATGCGCTCACTTTTCGTGGGCGAGGGGTTGATGCCAAACACACGCACACCATGGGCTTGGGAGGATGCGCCCAAAGCTTGTGTGAATGCAATGAGGGCAGCGTTTGCGGTTGATCCGCAAATGTAGGCGCTTCTTGGCGCGGCACCCGCCATGCCAATGATGTTGGCAATCACGCCGTGCTTTCGCTCTTGCATCATCGGCAAGACTTCACGCGTGAGGTTGATGTAACCAAAGAGTTTGAGCTCCCAAGACTGTCTCCACTTCTCTTCCCCGATGTCCAACAAATTGCCCCCCGGAATGGCGCCGGCATTGTTGACCAAAATATCGACTGACCCACACTGAGCGGCCAAGGTTTTGGCCGAACCAGCGGCCCCCAAATCCAGGGACACGCTGTGTGCTTTGATACCTGTTTGGGCATAGATGCGAGCACACGCCTCATCCAGAGACGACTGTGAGCGAGACACCAAGGTGGGGATCGCACCCTCTTTGGCAAATGAAAGCGCAATGGCCATACCAATGCCTTTGGAGCCACCTGTCACCATCACATGCTTGTCTTTGAGTTTCAAATCCATGGAAATACTTTCTAAATTAAATCAAAAAAATGTTCAAACACTGGGCACTTGCGCTGTGAACCAGTCGGCAATGTCGTGGCCTTGAAGGAAACACACCTGCGGTGTGGCCATCAACAAGTCGAGCATGCGCTCAAAGGATCCAAAACGATGCGGCACACCAATCAGATGGGGGTGCAGACCAATGGCCAAGACGCGAGGGCGCTTTTGTGCCTCTCTTTTGAACAAGGCCAAGGTGCTGCTCAAGCGGTCATACATTTCATTGGATGCGTGCTTTTCAACCGCATAAATGATGGAATCATTGATCTCTAGGTTGTAGGGCAAACTGAGCAAAGGGCCCTCTTGGGTGGTCATCCAATTGGGCACATCATCCACGACCCAGTCAAAGACATACTCGATGCCAGCGGCCTTCAAAGTCTCGGGGGTGGTGTGACTTTCTCTCAAACCCGGACCCAGCCAGCCTTTGGGTCGAACCCCTGTGAAGGCTTCAATCATGTCAAGCGCTGTGTGGACCACCTCCCCTTCAGCGCCCGCATGGTTCAAGGACTTTTGATGCACCCCGTGGCCGATGAACTCCCACTGGGCATCCTTCATGGCCTGGGCCGCCTGAGGATAAGCCTGGATAACGCCGGCATTAAAACTGGTTGAAGCGGTCAATCCTCGCTCAGTGATGGCTTCAATGATGCGGGGCAAACCACAGCGCATGCCGTAATCTACCCAACTGAAGTTGGGCACATCCGGCACCGTCTCTTTGCCATGGGGAGGGGTGATGATGGTCCTGGGCATGGGCGCATCGAACTCCCAATGTTCCACATTGACCACCAGATGGACCATGATGGCGCCTTTGGCGTGAGGCTTGAGCGTAGGGCCGTCATTGGAGAAGCGGTAAGGTATGCGAGGATTTGCCATGATGGTGTCAAGAAGAAATAAAAAAAAGAGAAGTGTCAGTGCCTGATTTGTTTCAAAATATCCAACTTCATTTGATTGAAGGCAGGACTTGCGGTGAGTTCAACGCTGCGGGGTCGTTCAAATTCAACGCTGATTTTTGCTTGAATGCGGCCTGGTCTTGCTGACATGACATAAATCGAGTCGGCCAAAAAAATGGCTTCATCAATGTCATGGGTGACAAACACAATGGTGGGTCTGATCTGTTGCCACACCGAGAGCAGCAACTCTTGCATGCTCAAACGCGTTTGTGCATCCAGTGCGCCAAAGGGCTCGTCCATGAGCAACACTTTAGAGCCCATGGTCAAGATGCGTGCTATGCCAACGCGTTGACGCATGCCGCCCGAGAGCTGTATGGGCAAGTGCTCTTTGAAACTCTCCAAACCCATGATCAATAGCATCTCATGGGCTTTTTGTTCATACTCTTTTTTTTCGCGTCCCTGTGTTTTAGGACCATAGATCACATTGTCCCAAACATTCAACCAAGGAAACAAGGCGGCTTCTTGAAAAACCACACCTCGTTCAGGACCGGGCTTCATGACCTTTTGTCCATCCACCAACAAGTGGCCCTTAGAGGGCTGCTCAAAACCAGCGATCAAATTCAACAAGGTGGATTTGCCGCATCCTGATGGCCCGAGCAAAGCGACAAATTCACCCGACTGCACTTGTACGTCAACCGCATCCAAGGCCAATACAGTTGACGTGCTCGCATAGCTTTTGGAGACTTCTTTGATATCAATGGCAACGTGGTTCATAGTTGTAAGTTTCGGTCCATGGGGTTGAAAGGGTTCAGGCAACTGTGTAGCAGTGGGCACATTGCGGCTCAATGGTTTTGCAACATTCGCCACCTCAGCACTCGGTTTTCGATGGCAACGATGAATCGGTCAGAAACAAAACCCATGGCACCAATCGAGACCATGTCGGCCAGCACGATGTCCATGCGGCCTACGTAGTACGCATCCCACAAAACATAGCCCAGACCCGACTTGACAGCCACCATCTCAGAGACAATCACCGCTGTCCAGGAAATACCCAGACCCACTCTGAGTCCTGTAAAAATGGCGGGCATGGCAGACGGCAAGACCACACGCCAAAGCAATTGACCCGGTGTGCTGCCCATCATCTGTGCGGCTCTTACCAAATTGCGGTCCACATCTCTAGCGCCTTGCGTTGTGTTGACCACCACCGCATAAAAGCCGCCCAGGAAAATCAAAAAAATACTGCCCACATCCCGTATGCCAAAGAGTGCGATGGAGAAAGGCAACCAAGCGGTGATGGGAATGGGCCTTAAACTTTGGATCATGGGGTCCAATAAATTGGAGACCCATTTGCTCCAACCAATCAAAAGACCCAAAGGCACCCCCAGCAAGCTGGCCCAAAAGAAGCCTTGAACCACGCGTGAGCCTGAATAGCTTACGTTGGAGACCCAAGTGCCCAAATAGGGATTCAGACCCAGACCCGGTTGCCCCCAAATCCATCCCCCAAAACCTTGCAAAACCGCAAGCGGCGTTGGCACGATGCCGGCCATGTCGGGTTGACTTGCTGCGACTTGCCACAGCAAGAGAACCAACACGGGAACAATCAAGCCCAGTAGGATTTGGAAGAGTCGATTCATGGCGTCTTACTTTTTAAATTCGCGAGCAATCGAGTCGTCGTACAGTGCACCCGCTTCTTGGGTCACATCTTTTTGTACGATGCCTTGCTTGAACGCAGCCTCGGCCAAAAGCTGAACTTGCTCTTTGTTCAACACGCCGCCAAGCTTGATCAATTTGGCCGATTCTTTGGTCACATTCAAAGGCAGGCCCGTGAATTTGGAATACGCATCGGCGAAAAGCTCATTGTTCTTGGCCATTTGCTCCTCCGCATTGAGGTAGACCCACATGAAGCGACGAATGGCCTCTTTTTTGTTGGTCAGCGCTTCCTTTGAAGCGGCCAAGAGTCCAAGTTCAGCGCCCACCGATTTGGCTTTGGAGTAGTCCATGTTTTTTGCAAAATAAGCCTCGCCTTCGGCCACGGCTTGGGACTCAAAGGGCTCCCACAGCACCATGGCATCGATGTCGCCTCTCTTCATGGCCTGCACAAATGCGGTACCGCCACCTTGAATGTTGACGGGTGTGAAGCTTGTGTAAGGCACACCTTTTTCGATCAAGGTCATGGCCCACTGGAACCATACAGCGGAACCCGGTGCAATACCGATTTTCTTGCCCGCGATGTCTTTCCAGTCGTTGATCACGACGCCCTTTTTAACCACCAAATTTTTGGCTGAGCTTGCAACGCCTGTGAGACCAATCAAATTTTTGCTCCCTTGAGAAGCGGCGATGGCCAAGTCACCAGGTCCTACGGCAGAGATGTCCACCGAGTTGGACAACAGCGCTGTTCTGGCGTCGGCATAACGGACAAATTCGGCTCGTTTGACCTCAATGTTGAACTTTTTAAGCTCCTCCTCCATGTTCAGCATGGGTGACAAATGCCCCACTTTCACAAAGCCAACGCTCAGCGTTTCCTTTTGAGCCAAGGGCTGAGGCGCAGGGCCAATGGCCATGGCAGACAGGGCCGACAGTGACAGAACACTTAAAAGACACTTCACAGTAGATAATTTCTTCATGATTGCTCCCAAAAATTAAAAAATCAAACGCTATCGTTCAAACCTTACTCACCCACAAAAAGCGGGCTTCTCTTTTCTGCAAAAGCCGCACGTCCTTCCAAATAATCCTTGGATTTAAAGCAGCCCTTGACCGCCTCATCCACCAATGCCAATTCCTTCTCGTTGGAGCCATTGAGTGCTGCATTGAAGGCCATCTTGGCCGCCTTGATGGTCAAGGGTGCATTTTGCGCAATCAAACTGGCCACTTCCTGTGCTTGTGCAAAAACATCCCCACCGACACCATTGAGAAGACCCAAGGCCTGTGCTTGTGCTGCATCAAAAACTTTTGCGGTGTAAAACACCTCACTGGCCTTTGCGGGCCCAAGCACAGCCATCATTCTTTTGACACCTCCAAAGGCGTACCCCAGACCCAGCCTGGCCGCAGGCATTCTGAATTTTGCGCTCTCTGAGCCATAACGCAAATCACATGCCAAGGCCAAGCCAAGCCCTCCGCCATAGCAAATGCCGCTGATCGCCGCAATCACGGGAGAAGCGAATTTGGCCAGCGCGCCCTGCGCTCTTGCGACTGCGTGGTCGTAATTTGCGACAGAGGCGGGGTCGTTGCGCTGTTCACCAAACTCGGAAATGTCTGCACCCGAGACAAAGGCACGCTCACCCTCGCCCCTCAACACCAGCGCGCGAATCGAGGCATCTTGGTTGAGGGTCTCCAAGAGATCTCCAAGTTTGAGCCACATGGACAAAGACATGGCATTGAAACGTCGCTCATTGCAAAAGGTGATGGTGGCCACGTGATCGCTGACGTGGAGCAAGACATCGCGCTCAACTTTGTCAGCGCTTGCAGTGAAGGCTTGTGTGATTGGGTCCATGTTTATACGCACTGGTCCTCGTGAAATTGTTGAATCTCGGCCTCTGTGAAGCCGACCTCTTTGAGCACTTCATCGGTGTGCTCACCCCATGCTGGCGCTGGCGCCACAACACGTGCAGGTGTTCTTTCTAGAATCACAGGTTGCGTGATGTAGTGGGTTTGCTTGCCATTTGCGCCTTCAAGTGTAGAGGTGACCTCCAAGTGTTTGACTTGCTCATCTTCAAACACCTGAGGCACAGTGTACACAGGACCGGCAGGCACGCCCACCTTGTTCAATCCATTGACCCAGTGGTGCACGGTATTGGTTTTAAACACAGCGGCCAACTCGGTGTTCAAACGGGGGCGGTGCTTCACACGCAAAGCCTCCGTTTTGAACTCCGGGTCCGCTAGCCACTGGGGTTGGGCAAGAAGCTCACACATTTTGACCCAATTGCCTTCGCCCGAGGCGCCCAGATTGAACACCCCATCCAAGGCATCAAACAAACCCATGGGGCTTGAAGTCGGGTGGTTATTGCCAATTTGCACAGGAACATCGCCTTCGTTCAAATAGCGCGCCATTTGAAAATCCATCATGGCAATTTGCGAATGCAGCAGTGAAGAATGAACCCATTGTCCACGACCTGACACTTCCCGCTCAAGCAAAGCGGTCAAAATCCCTAAAGCCGCGTACAAACCCGCACTCAAATCTGCAACCGCAAGGCCCGCTCTCACTGGGCCTGACTCTTCGTGACCGGTGACCGACATCAAGCCGCCCATGCCTTGAATGATTTGGTCAAACCCAGGTCTTAGCGCGTAGGGTCCGGTTTGACCAAAACCAGAAATGCTGGCCAAGATAATTCTTGGATTGACTTTGGCAAGAGACTCATAGTCCAGCCCCAACTTGATCTTGACCTCAGGGCGCCAGTTTTCCACAATCACATCGGCATCTTTGACCAAACGCATCAAAATGGCTTTGGCACCTGGACGCTTTAAATTCAGCGTCATGGATCTCTTGTTGCGGTTGATGTTTTGAAAATCTCCCCCCTCGCGGTTGGAGGCGAACAAGGCCTCGTTGGGATCGATCCCTTGGGGTGGCTCTACACGTATCACATCGGCACCGAAATCCGTCAGAATGCGCACGCAATTTGGACCCGAGCGGACCCGTGAGAGATCGATGACTCGAAATCTTGACAATGCGGAGGATGCTTGTATTTTAGGCATGGTCTTTTCAATCAATGAGAGCAAACAAACGGCCCACGCATTGGGTTCCAAAACGCGCGCCAACAAAGGATTTTGCCCAACGCAAGAGGCTCAACTCTTGGTAAGGCCGGCAAATAACTTGAACACTGATGGGCATGCCATGGGCGTCGCGTCCAATGGGCAAGACCAGAGAAGGCAAGCCCAAATAATTCACAAAACCCATGAAACGATGAAGGGCCAGCAGTTTCTTTGGGATGAACTGCGGGCTTTTAGGACTGACCTCTGCGACCAAGGGCAATTCAATCCCGATCGCAGGCATCATGAACATCTCGTGATCGCTTAAGTAGCGTTCGATAAAACGTTGAAGCCACACCCCTCTAGAAGAGAGGGCTTGATGGGCCCATTGTCTTGGCACGCACTCTCCGAGCACCACCAATTCGCCAAGCGCATCAGGACAAGGCCGCTCTTTGCTGTTGTCTTTGAGCAAGCCGAGATGCGTTTGTGCCACTTGTTGATAAAGCAGCACTTCGGCCAGGGCACTGAGAGCACCCTCCTCCTCAAAATGCTCTGACACGAGCACATGCTGGAGGCTTTTGCTGACCTCTAGCATGTGCTCGGCAACACTTGAGTCAAGCAAATGGGTCGGCAACCAACAGCGAATGCGCTCAAAGTCAACGGCTGGCTTGAGACAGACCGTTGAGTGGGGTAGACGCCTTGTGTCTTGGGCATTGATTTGCTGGAGAAGCGTCTCCATGTCATTGGCAGAGCGCGCTACAAGACCCACGCTGTCCAAGGCAGGCGCCAACGCGCTCACCCCCGTTTGATCGATGAGTCCTGCGGTCGTTTTCAAACCCATCAAACCACAGCTCGCTGCGGGTATGCGAATGGAACCCGCCGTATCGGTGCCCAAAGACGCAAAGCACAACTCTCGCGCCACCGCAACTGCGCTGCCGCTGGAGGAGCCGCCCACGACCCGACCAGGATTCAAGGGATTGATGCACTCACCCAAGTACTCGTTGCTTGAAGTTGCACCACAAGCAAAGGGCGCCATGTGCAAAGCACCAAAATGGGTTGCCCCACTTTGGTGCAGCGACTCGATGCAAGATGCGTTTTGTGCTGAGGCATTGATCTGACCGTGACCCAGTCCTAAACCAGGGTTTCTGTTGGTCAAAGAAAAGATATCTTTGTGTGCGAGTCCAATGCCGCTCAAGACACCTTTTTTTACCTCATGGTTTGCCAGTGAGTCTTCAAAAACATCCACGAAACCATTGCTCAAATTCCCCAACGATGTGATGCGTTGTCGCTGAATCCGTAGGCTTTCTGCAGGTGACAGCGCCCCCTGTGCAAGCCAAGCTTGAAGTTCGGTGAGGGTGCCAGGCAATTCAGACATCACTCAATACCGAGATGAAATCCAAGCCGTCTTTTTGTTGCATCTCTGGAGGAAGAGCATCCTCCTCCTCAAGGCCCTGGGCCTGGGGGGAATTGGGAGTGGGCAGCGAAGGACACGCTTGCGACAAGCGCTTGAATGTTTTTGAGAATCGTTTAATATCCGCATCTGAGAAGTTCACACTGGCAAGCTTCAGGCTCAAGGTGACCTGCACGTGGCTCACCCAGTCCTCTAAAACCCAGTTGTGATCGGATGCTTGATTTGCCAATTGAACCCCGTAACAAGATGAACCTATGACGCGCGATTTTATTTCAATGCATTCTATAATTATATTTATAGATCTTTAACATATTTTTAGATAAGCAAGAATTAAACCACCTTATGCGCACCGTTAAATCTGGATTCATCAAAGCCAGCGAAAAAATTCACTCGCTCATTGAGCAAGACATTAAAAATGGGGTCCTCCTGCCAGGCGACTCCATAGACGAAAACACGATTGCCCTTAAGCACAATCTTTCGCACACGCCGATCCGTGAGGCCTTGATCAAACTTCAAGCACAGGGCTTGATCACCAGTTTGCCGCGGGGGGGGATGATTGTCGCCAAAATGAGCCTTCAACAATTGCTGACCGTTTGGGAGTTGTTGGCAGAACTTGAGGGCGTCGCGGCCAAATTGGCATGCCAAAGAATGACCGCGGCAGAGCTCGCTGGCCTTAAAACACTTCATCAAAGTGCGGCCTGCATCGTGCAATCCGAGGACATCGAGGGATGGCAAAAGTCCAATCTGCTCTTTCATGAAATCATCTACAAGGCCACAAGAAACCCTTATTTGAGGCAAGAGGTTTTAAGAATAAGAACCGTCACGGGCTACTACCGCAAGCACGCATTTGGCGCCCTTGGACAAATACAAACCTCTTATGAGCAGCACGAAAAAATCATCTCGGCTCTTGAAACACGAGACCTGACGCTCGCCTTTGAGGCCATGAACCATCACATGTCACCGGCCACCAACACCACAGGCTTGACCAACTTCATCATCAACATCCCTCAAGAAAGTTTGGCCGCCTAAGCTCAGGGTTCTTTCCCTTTAACTCACTCAAGCAGTGCAACGACCAAAGCGGACTCCTCAACGCACACCACCACCTCGTCGCCCACTTTGAGTCGCACACCGGGAGACACAAAACCCACGACATTCAACTGTTGAGCAAGCGATAAAGCGACTTCTCCCCCCGCTTGCCCCCTGGGCGCACGCGTGACTTGCCCAGACAACACATTCTCGCCCAGCTTGGTGTTCAAGGACGTCTTCACACGAACCGCGGTGGCTTTAAAGAGCAAGAAGACCTTCAATCCTTTTTTCAATCCCAACAACTGAACACTCTCCTTGGTGATCAATGCAAAAAGGATCAAGCCATTGCTAAGGCTCAAAGCCACACGCACAGCACCCCCTTGAGCCCGCAAACCCTTGACTTCTGCGGGCAACTGGTTGCGCATGCTGGTGCGAATTTGCAAACCCTTGATCGCCAAATATGGACCTTGGTCCGATTCCAAAAAGGCCATCTTTGAAAATTCGTCCGATTTGGCTTTTTGCATCCTTCGGGCGGCATAGAGCAAATGTTCACCCGCTTTGGTCACTCGAGTGCCCCCGCCACCTGCCCCCCCCACCACCTTCTCCAACAAAGGCACCCCAGCCAAGTTGCTCAAGGTGTCCACCGCCTGCCAAGCGGCCTTGTAGCTCACACCGACAATTCTTGCCGCTTGTGAGATCGAACCGCAGGCTTGGATCGAGCGCAAGATATCGATCCTTTTGTCTGCTGTGTTTTCAGACAATGCCGCCTTGAAGTGGGGCAGGTTGGAGGTCATGGTCGTACCGGGCGTTTGAAGTAGAAAATTTGAGTATACTTCGTTATCCCTTTTAGGAATAGCGATGCTCAACTTGGTCAAAATGCCCCTTGTCGTTTGCGTGTGCTGGCTTGCACTGGCCAGCAGTGCGCAAGAACTCTATGTGGCGGTGGCCAGTAATTTTGCCAAACCCATTCAAGCCATCGGCACCCAATTCACCCAAGAGACGCACATCAAAGTGCGCTGCGCCCTGGCCGCCTCAGGCGCTCTGTATGCGCAAATCAAAGCGGGCGCTCCCTTTGACATCTTTCTATCAGCAGATGCACGGACCCCCCAACTGTTGAGCCAAGCGGGATTGGCGGTGCCCTCCTCACAGATCACTTACGCCAAGGGAAAACTGGTGCTCTGGAGCAAAGACGCGCGATTGATCGATAAAAACGGTGAGGTCTTAAAAAAAGCAAGCTTCAAACGCATCGCGCTTGCCAACCCAAAACTGGCCCCCTATGGCAAAGCCGCCCAAGAGGCTTTGCTTCGCTTGGGGCTTTATGACGCACTAAAATCTAAAATGATCTTGACCGAAAACATTTCTCAAGTGTTTCAGTATGTGAGCACTCAAAACGTTGAGCTGGGCTTCATTGCGTACTCACAGCTCCCAGAACTTGGAGAAGACGCACCTGCAGTGAAGGGGTCCTACTGGATCGTGCCAAGCTCGCTTTACCCCCCCATTGAACAAGACGCCATTGTGCTGAACAAAGGGAGCACCAACCCCGCCGCGGCTCAATTTATGCAATTCCTAAAACGCCAAGACATCAAGTCCATGATCGCAGCCCAAGGCTACGACATTTAACACGCTCGCCTCTCGATGCAAGACCTCTTCTCCGACACCCCTGCGCTCGAGGCCATCGGTTTGAGCCTTCAATTGGCCAGCGCGACCACTGTGCTGCTCTTGATCTTGGCTACACCCTTGTCGTGGTGGCTTTCAAGAAAGCACACCTGGGCTCGCACATGCATCGGTGCACTTGTCGCTTTGCCCATCGTTTTACCACCCAGTGTGCTGGGCTTTTACCTCCTTCTGGCACTCGGCCCCGAAGGGCCCATTGGCGAGCTCACACAACTGATCGGCTTAGAGAGTCTTAATTTCACCTTCGCCGGCCTCTTGATCGGCTCTCTGATCTACTCACTGCCCTTTGCCGTTCAACCCCTACAAAATGCTTTTGAAGCCCTGGGAACACGGCCGCTGGAGGTTGCGGCCACGCTCCGAGCCTCGCCCATGGACACCTTCTTTCATGTGGTGTTGCCGCTGGCAAAACCAGGTTACATGGCAGCAGGGGTCATGGTCTTTGCCCACACCCTGGGTGAATTCGGTGTGGTCTTGATGATTGGAGGAAACATTCCCGGTAAAACACAAGTGATTTCCACAAACATATATGGACACGTTGAGGCCATGGAATACGCTCAAGCTCACTGGCTTGCTGCGATGATGCTCATTTTTTCGTTCTTCGCACTGTTGGCCCTCGCAAGGCTTAAAACCAAGGTCCAAGCCCAACATGACTGAGATCACTGTTCAACTTCATCTTAAAAGGGCAGGCTTCGAGTTGAAGGTGGACGCACAACTGCCAAACTCAGGCATTGTGGGTATTTTGGGCAAATCTGGATCGGGTAAAACCACCCTGCTCAGGTGCTTGGCTGGACTGGAAAAGGATGCCACAGGACTGCTACGCTTGGATCAGCAGTGCTGGCTTGACACCAGCAAGCAACACTTCACCCCGGCATGGAAGCGAGAGATTGGTTACGTCTTTCAAGAGTCAAGCCTGTTCACGCATTTGAGTGTATTGAACAACTTGAAATTTGGCGTGACCCGTTCCATGTCCAAAGCACCCCACCGCGCCATGCAGGAGGCCATCGAGCTTTTGGGACTTGAGCGGCTTTTGAGCCGACACCCATCTGAACTATCTGGAGGGGAGAGGCAGCGCGTAGCGATCGCCAGGGCTTTGGCCACGGGACCCAAGTTGTTGCTCTTGGACGAGCCCTTGTCCTCCTTGGATCAGATGAGAAAAAATGAAATCTATCCTTGGATGGATCAACTTGCGCACGAGTTGCATATTCCAATGATCTTTGTGACCCACTCTTTGGAAGAAATCACGCGTTTGACCCAATATTTGATGGTCATTGAAGAGGGAAAAATTCAGTCCATGGGCCCCACCATCGATGTGATGTCCTCCATCCACAACACCTACGATTTTGGAGAACAAACCGGATCCCTTCTCATTGCAAGGGTGCAAAGCCTAGAAGAAGAATGGCATTTGGCAAAGCTGGCCGTCGGCGATCAAGTTCTGTGGATTGAGAACCGCAATTTTTCTTGCGGGGACACCCTGCAACTTCGAATCCTTGCAAAGGATGTGAGTCTTTCACTCAACAAGCCCCAAGGCAGCAGCATTCAAAATGTGTTGGCCTGCACAATCATTGACGTCAACACCGAATCAACGCCCTCGCAGTGTTTGGTTCAACTGCAATGCGGATCCCATAAATTGCTGGCCAACATCACCAAACGCTCTTTTGCAAATTTAAAACTCGCAGTCGGCATGGAACTCTGGGCCCAGGTCAAATCGGTTGCGATTGCACATTGATTTCTTAGAGAAAGAAACCCAGTGCTCATGTGCGCACACGGGCGCCCCAAAAAATTTCAAGTTGACTTGGGTTGCCAGCCGGGGTATTTGAACAAAAACCCCAAGACCTCTTTGAGAGATTTTGCGTGCCTCAAGTCAGTCAACAAACGATTCCACTCAAAAAATTGAACAACCAAGGGATTGCGACTCAACACGGGCTTTGTCAATCCATACTGAATGATGAGGTCCTCTCGCTCAGGCTTGTACGTGCCAAACAAACGATCAAAAATGATCAGTACACCCCCGTAATTGCCATCAATGTATTCAGGGTTGCTCGCATGATGAATGCGATGCGAACAAGGCGTGTTGATCACCTTCTCCAAAATTCCAAGCTTGGGGATCCACGTCGCGTGCAACCAAAATTGATACAACAAATTAAAGGTCACGATCTCATAAACCACGTTGGGTGAAAAACCCATCAACACCAAAGGCAAGAAAAATATCAGCGTGCCCATTTGCTTGCCAAAGATGCCCAGTCTGTAGGCGGCAGATAAATTCAAGGCGTTGGAAGAGTGATGGACCGCATGGTTGCACCAAAACCAACGTACTCGGTGACTGGCCCGGTGCATCCAGTAATAGCAAAAGTCTTGAATAAGAAAGATCACCAAAAAGGCCAACCAACCACTCAGTTCAAAATGGACCCAAGCATGCCCCTGTGCCCAATTCAAAAAAGGCGAAGCGATTGAAAGCGGCAGGACATACTGAACAAAAAGTCGAGCAAAAAAATCGCTCAGCGACACAAGCATCGCATACCAATCAAACCCAGACTTGATTTGGAAAAAAAAGCCCTCAATCAAAGAGCACGCCAAAATCAATGGCACAACATATTGAAGCAAATAAAGCTGGAACTCGGTCATTTGTCAAACAAC